>NZ_CAFK01000205.1 GCF_000239815.1 Bradyrhizobium sp. STM 3843
TACCATTCTGCTCGACGGCGAAATCACCCCGGGTGCCCGAATTCCCGAGCGCGACCTGTGTGAGCGGCTGCAGATCTCGCGCACACCGCTGCGCGAAGCGCTCAAGGTGCTCGCCGCCGAGGGCCTGGTGCAGCTGCTGCCTCATCGCGGCTCTCGTGCGGCGAAGCTGACGGACAAGGACGTGCGCGACCTGTTCGAGGTCTGCCAGGGCTTGGAGGCACTCGCCGGCGAGCTCGCCTGCGAGCGCATCACGGACAGCGAGATCGAGCAGATTGCCGCAACGCATGCGGCAATGGTGCAGCATTTCCGCGAGGGCGATCTGATCCAGTACTACCGCGGCAACCGCGCCATTCACGAGGCCATCGTCACTGGCGCCCGCAATCCCACGCTCGCAGGACTCTACGCCTCCGTGACCGCGCGCATTCGACGCGCGCGCTATGTCACGCCGATGACGCCGCAACGCTGGGCCCTGGCCGTCCAGGAGCACGAAGCGATCCTGAACGCGCTCCAGAGGCGCGACGGCGTCAGCCTCTCCCACATCCTGCGGACGCATCTCCGGCATAAGCGCGAAGAGGTCCTCCAAGCCGGCTTTGCCGAGACAGAAGCGAGCGAGCTCACACTGCGGATCGCGTGAGCGCTTGACGTTGCCTATCGATCCGACGGCTCGCGCTTGCCGCCCTGCCTCCGGTCCTTATTCGACTAGGTAGTTGCGCCTCGCGGGCTCGCCTTCGATCCGGGCGGCGCGGGCTTGCGGTGCGATCAGAAGGAGCGCAACATTAGTTTGTCATGCCGCAGCGGAGAGATCGATGGAGGAGCAACACGCGGATGGAGGCACGCGAGCCGGCATCGGCTCGCCCGGGTCGCTGGAGCGCGATGAACATTTCTTGCGGCGTTCCTATGCGGTCGCCCGCAGCTCGCTCACGCACGGCAACCATCCGTTTGCGGCCATCCTGGTCGACGAGCACGGCCGAGTCCTGATCGAGAAGGAAAACGGCTACATGCCCGCGCGTGACGCAACGGCGCATGCGGAGCGGCTCGTTGCCACCGAGGCCTGCACCACGCTGACCGATTCCGTCAGAGCGAAAGCGACACTCTACTCGTCAGCCGAACCCTGCGCGATGTGCGCCGGCGCCATCTACTGGGCCGGCATCGGGCGCGTGGTCTATGGATTGAGCGAGCGCCGATTGCGCGCGCTCACCGGCAACCATCCGGAAAACCCCACGCTCGATCTGCCCTGCCGCGAGGTCTTCGCGAGCGGGCAACGGCCGACGGACATCATCGGACCGCTGCTCGAGGACGAAGCCGAAGCCGTGCACGCCGGAGTCTGGCAGAGCTGAGCGCGATTGCATCTTGCCTTCATATACGATGGCGCCGCGGATGACCGCGGCGCCATTATTTGAACCGGCGAGATCAGGCGATCAGAACTTCACCGTGATACCGGAGTACAGCGAGGACTCCGTGCAGGCGCCCGTACTGATGCGCGTTCCGCCACCACCGGCAACCGAGCATCCGACCGCGTTGTTGTGGTCCAGGCCGAACTTGTTCTGCCAGTAGCGATAGGCCACCCAGACGTCGACGAAGTGGCTGTACTTCGCTCCCCACATCGCCTTGGAAGCGTCGAGGGTCAGGCGGATCGGCTCGGAGTTGAACTCGACCTTGGTGGGGTAGACGCCATTGGCCACGCTGACCGGAAGCGGCTCGGTGTCGCTGCCCTTCTTGCCATACCAGCCGGCGCGACCGGAGATCGAGAAGAACTGCATGTTTTCGGGAAGGAAGCCGAGATCCATGTAGTAGTTGGTCTCGATCGCCCAGGTCGGCTTGAACTTGGTGTTGCCGTCGGCGAGACAGGGGTTCATCCAGCCGGCGCCGCACTGCGAGAACCCGTTATGGTTGTAGAACTCCCAGTACACCAAGGGAGCAAGGTCGAAGTATCCCTTGTAGGGCAAGTCGAACGCGAATTGCAGACCGGCGACCACGTCACGCTTGGCCGCCCCGAAATACCGGTTCTCGGTGTTGGCATCCATACCAACTTCGAAGGAGATGTTGTGCAGCGGCCCCATCGTGAAGGCCTTGGTATTGAAAATCTCATTCCAGCCGAACGTCGAGCGGAACAGGCCGTAAATTTCGGTGGCGCCGGCGCAGCTCGCCGGAGTGAACGCGAAGCCGGCCGCGGGCGACACGATACCGCCGGTCTGGGTGCACGGTCCGGCCGGATCGTTATGGTCCGATTTGAACAGCGAGATCGTAAAGAAGTTCGTACCGTAGGCCCAGATATCGAAATGGGTAAAGGAGTAAACTTGCTTGGTCGTCTTGGCGTTGAACGTGCCATTGCCGTTCGCGGTCCAGGCACCCGGCTGGCTGGCGTTAAAGATATAAGAGAACGTCACCCGGTCATCGACGACCAGGAAGAATGGCAGGTCAGGTGCCTTCTTGGCGGCCTTCACTGGTAGATCGGCCGCAGCAGCGGTACCGATCGCGCTTATCGCGCTAGCGGCCAATGTTACCGCCGCAAGGATTGTTTGACGAAACGTCATGAGCAGCACCCCCGAGTTAAGAAGCAATCACATTTGTTAAGCGGAGAGTTGCGCCGATATGCCCGGTGGGAGAAGCCTCATCTTTTTTCAGGCGCTGCTGCAGGTTTCATCACCATGGCGCCTGGATAGCATCGGCTTGTATGCAACTAATGAGCTGTCAGCAGCATTGAGAAACTCAACCGGAGTCGCATCGCACCTGCTGCTTGGTAGTTCACATTATTGGGATTTCTGCGCGCGTCGTCATCGGCCTGGAGCGCATGAAATTCGACATGACGATGTTCCGATTTGTCGAACTTGCGCGTTGGATGATGCTGCTCATCCAACAAGCAGCCCTGCTGCAGCAAGTTGATTTCCGAGGCCTGTCGCAAATTTGCAACATTCCGGCCGCGATCCGCCTCGCACCGTGCGATCGATCGACGCGGCCGATCGCGATCGGTCCAAAGTATGAGCTGAGCACAAGTTAAGCACGAAGTGCCGCTTTTCACCTCTTACGTGCGCGGACAAATTAGCCCACAATTGAGGCAAGCCTCTTGATCAAGCCGTGCCAGAGAATGTCTGACGTGCCGCCTGTCGTTTCACCCGTGCGCGGGACCCCGCTCCTGCAGACGGTCGGTTTGACCAAGCGCTACGGCGACTTTGTTGCCAATGACTCCATCGACCTCGAGATCTGGCCAGGCCAGATTCACGCCCTGCTCGGCGAGAACGGCGCAGGCAAGTCGACCCTGGTCAAGACCATCTACGGCCTGATCCAGCCCAGCGCCGGTGAGTTGCGCTGGCAAGGCCAGGCAATCGCACTGTCCGGCCCGGCGCAGGCTCGCGACCTTGGCATCGGCATGGTGTTCCAGCATTTCTCGTTGTTCGACAACCTCACCGTCGCCGAGAATGTCGCGCTCGGCCTCGACGGCAAGGAATCGTTCAAGGCGATCTCAGCCCGCCTCGCACAGGTCGCGCGGGACTATGGCCTGCCGCTCGATCCCAAGCGCGAGGTCTGGCAGCTCTCGGTCGGCGAACGCCAGCGAATCGAAATCGTACGCGCCTTGATGCAGAACCCGAAATTCTTGATCCTGGACGAGCCGACGGCTGTGCTGACGCCGCAGGAAGCGGACCAGCTGTTCGTGGTGCTCGAGCGCTTGAAGGCGGAAGGCCGCGCCATTCTCTATATCAGCCACAAGCTCGAGGAGGTGAAGCGGCTCTGCGATACCGCCACGATCCTGCGGGGCGGCAGGAAGATCGCGACCTGCAATCCCAAGCTCGAGACGGCAGCGTCACTGGCCCGGATGATGGTCGGCACGGAGGTCAAGGAGGTCAAACCGAGAGGCGAACGCCGCATCACGGTGCCGCGCCTCGTCGTCAACGACCTGAACCTTCCGCCCGACGATCCCCACGGCGTGAGCCTGCAGCATATTTCCCTGGAGCTAAAGGGCGGCGAAATCCTGGGGATCGCCGGCGTTGCCGGCAACGGCCAGGACGAGTTGTTTGCAGCCCTTTCCGGCGAGCGGCCGGTGAAGGAGCCGGGGAACATCATCATCGACGGCATCGCCTGCGGGCATCTTTCGATCACGCATCGCCGCAAGCTGGGCGCGGCGTTCGTGCCCGAGGAGCGACTCGGCCATGGCACCGCCCCGCGCATGAGACTCTCTGAAAATGCGCTGCTGACAGGTCACGCGGCAGGCGACATGGTGCGGCATGGCTTCGTCAATGCCGCAGCCACGCTGCAGACGGTCGACCGCGCCACGCAAGCGTTCGACGTACGGAAGGCCAAGCGCGATCCCGAGGCGGCCAGCCTCTCCGGCGGCAACTTGCAGAAATTCGTTGTGGGGCGAGAAATCTTGCGCAACCCGGCGGTGCTCGTGGTCAACCAGCCGACCTGGGGCGTCGATGCCGGCGCGGCGGCGATTATTCGCCAGGCTCTGCTCGATCTGGCCGATCAGGGCGCAGCGCTGCTCGTCACGAGCCAAGACCTCGACGAGCTGATGGAGATCGCGGATCGGATTGCAGTGATGTTTCACGGCCAATTGTCGGCGGCCTTGCCGCGCTCTGAGGCGACCCGCGAAAGACTCGGCCTGTTGATGGGCGGCAGCAGTATCGATGGGAAGGACCCGGCGCATGCAGCTGGTGCTTGAAAAGCGCGCCGAGCGCTCGCAGACGATTGCGCTGATTTCGCCACTGATCGCGATCGGGCTCACCATCGTGACCATGAGCCTGCTTTTCGTTATTCTTGGAAAGAATCCGCTTGCCGCGCTCGATGCCTATTCTATCGCGCCGCTCACCGACAGCTATTCGCTGCAGGAGATCGCGGTCAAGGCGACGCCGCTGGTGATGATCGCGATCGGGCTGTCGCTGTGCTATCTCGCCAACGCCTGGAATATCGGCGCCGAGGGGCAGTTCCTGATTGGCGCGGTGGCCGGCAGCTGGATCGCGGTGAAGACCCAAGGCACCGAGGCCGGCCATTGGGTGCTGCCGGCCATGCTGCTGGCGGGCGCCGCGGCGGGTGCGCTCTACGCCCTGATCCCAGCACTGTGCCGGGTCAAGTTCGGCGCTAGCGAGATCCTGACCAGCCTGATGCTGGTCTATGTCGCGGACCTCCTGCTTGACTATCTCGTGCGCGGCCCCTGGCGCGATCCGGCCGGCTTCAATTTCCCGACCACGGCCGAGTTCGATCCTGTAGCAACGGTGCCGGTGCTGATCGAAGGCGGACGCCTGCATCTCGGCGCCATCATCGCGCTTCTGGTCGTCGCTGGCGCCTTCATCGTGCTGGGCCGGACCATCAAGGGGTTCGAAATCCGGGTGGTCGGCGCAGCGCCGCGGGCGGCGCGGTTCGGCGGCTTCAATGCGGACCAGTTGATCCTTCTGACCTTCGCGGTCTCCGGCGCCCTTGCCGGCCTCGCCGGCATCATCGAAGTGGCCGGACCTGTCGGGCACCTCCAGCCTGGCATTTCACCGGGCTACGGCTTCACCGCAATCATCGTTGCGTTCCTGGGACGGCTCAACCCGGTTGGAATATTAATTGCAGGATTGTTTCTCGCTTTGACTTTCATCGGGGGCGAGCAGGCCCAGATCACCATGAAGATCCCACTTGATGTGACCAAGGTATTCCAGGGCATCCTGCTGTTCTACGTGCTCGCCTGCGATTCCCTGATCCTCTATCGCTTCCGGCTCATCTCCGCGTCACGACAGGTGCACCGTGGAGCTGGTTGAGGCGATCATCCTCTCGGTGCTGGCGGCATCGACGCCGCTTCTGATCGCGGCCACCGGCGAGCTGGTAACCGAGCGCTCCGGCGTGCTCAACCTCGGCGTCGAGGGGATGATGATCGTCGGTGCCGCCTGCGGCTTCGGTGGCGCCTGGCTGTCCGGTTCGATCATCGTGGGCGCCCTCTGCGGCATTCTTGCGGGAGCCGCATTGTCGCTGATCTTCGCGCTGATGACCTTGGGGCTCGCGGTCAATCAGGTCGCGACGGGGCTCGCGCTCACCATTCTCGGGATCGGATTGTCGGGCCTGATTGGCGCGCGTTTTGTCGGCGAGCGCATCTCGACCGCGCCACATCTCCACATTCCCGGCCTCAGCGATATCCCGCTGGTCGGCCGGATCCTGTTCGGCGAGGATGCCTTCGTCTATTTGTCGATCGCTCTGATCATCGGTGTCTGGTGGTTTCTGTACCGGACGCGCGCGGGCCTGGTCTTGCGCGCCTGCGGCGACAATCATGTCTCGGCGCACGCGCTCGGCTATCCCGTGCTGCGCATCCGGCTGTTAGCGGTGCTGTTCGGCGGCGCCTGCGCCGGCCTTGCCGGTGCCTATCTGCCGCTCGCCTACACGCCGTTCTTCATCCCGGGCATGACCGCCGGCCGCGGCTGGATCGCGCTCGCGCTCGTCGTGTTCTCGTCCTGGCGGCCGGCGCGCCTGGTGATCGGCGCCTATCTGTTCGGCGCGGTCACGATCCTGCAGCTGCATGCACAGGGCGCCGGAATCGGCATTCCGTCGCAATTCATGTCGGCCCTGCCCTATCTCGCGACCGTCATCGTGCTGGTGCTGCTGTCGCGGACGCGGACCGGCGGCTCGACCGCGCCGGCTGCGCTGGGAACCGTGTTCGTGCCGGATCGATAAACACTATTCGGAGCGCATGCGAACGGGGCTGCATGTTGCTCTCCAAGTCCACCCCGACCGTTTGGGAGATCGATGATGGCGAACAGACTTTTGGCGGCGGCTGCCGCGCTTATCCTTTCCGTTGCCGTTGGCGGCACGGCGCTTGCAGCCGACAAGCTGAAGGTCGGCTTCATTTATCTCGGCCCGATCGGCGATCTCGGCTGGACCTATCAGCACGAATTGGCGCGCCAGGCGCTGGTGAAGGAATTCGGCGACAAGATCGAGACCACCTATCTCGAGAATGTGCCGGAAGGCCCGGACGCCGAGCGCGCCATCGAGCAGTTGGTCCGCGCTGGCAACAAGCTGATCTTCACGACGTCGTTTGGCTACATGGACCCGACCTTGAAGGTCGCCAAGAAATATCCCAACGTGCATTTCGAGCACGCCACCGGCTACAAGCGCGACAAGAACATGTCGACCTATTCGGCCCGCTGGTATCAGGGCCGCTACATCCAGGGCCAGATCGCGGCGAAGATGTCGAAGGCGGGCGTGCTCGGCTATATCGGCTCGTTCCCGATTCCCGAGGTCATCTCCGGCATCAATGCCACCATGCTCGGGGCGCAGTCGATCAATCCGAACATCAAGGTCAAGATCATCTGGGTGAACACCTGGTTTGATCCCGGCAAGGAGGCCGATGCGGCCAAGGCGCTGCTCGACCAGGGCGCCGACATCATCATGCAGCACACCGACAGCCCGGCGGCAATGCAGGTGGCCGAGGAGCGCGGCAAGCTCGCCTTTGGCCAGGATTCGGAGATGATCAAGTTTGGTCCCAAGGCGCAGCTGACCTCGATCCTCGACACCTGGGCGCCCTACTACATCGCGCGCGTCAAGGCCGAGCTCGACGGCACCTGGAAGGAAGAGAACACCTGGGGTGGGCTCGATTCCAAGATGTTCGAGATGGCGCCCTATACCAATATGCCTGACGACGTGAAAAAGCTGGCGGAAGATACCCAGGCCGCCATCACCGCCGGCAAGCTGCATCCGTTCAAATGCCCGGTCCTCGGACAGGACGGCAAGGAAGTGGAGTGCAAGGGCGGCGATCACCTCGACGACAGCCAGATCCTGAGCATGAACTTCTACGTGAAAGGCGTCGACGACAAGCTGCCTGGAAAGTAGCGGACGAACAGCGTATTCCCGACCTCTCTCCGCTATTTGCGGGGAGAGGTTGGATTGTATTTGGCGATGCGAGGTGTCACCAGATCATCTGCATCGAACTTCGATGATGCGCTACCCTGACACCATTGACAGCCGTAACACCCGATAGCAAGGTCGTGCAGGCATCATTGGCGCGCCTGTGTCAACCGCCTCAACAGAATTCACCGGGAGTTCCAGCTGTGGACAGATCAATCCTGCTTGCTGCCATCTGCGCTTCGACGCTGGTGGCCGCTCCGGCCGCTTCCGCCAAGACTTTGATCTTCTGCTCGGAAGGCAGCCCGGAGAATTTCTATCCTGGCGTCAACACGACCGGAACGTCGTTCGATGGCAATGAGCCGATCTACAACCGCATCGTCGAGTTCGAGCGCGGCAGCACGCAAGTGGTGCCGGGCCTCGCCGAAAAATGGACGATCTCGCCGGATGGCACCACCTATACGTTCAGCTTGCGCAAGGGCGTGAAGTGGCATTCGTCCAAGTCGTTTAAGCCGACGCGCGATTTCAATGCCGATGACATCATCTTCTCTATCGAGCGGCAATGGAAGGAAGACAATCCATATTTCAAGGTGACGAGCGCGAACCATTCCTATTTCGGCGACATGGGTTTGCCGAAACTGTTGAAGTCGGTCGAGAAGATCGATGACTACACGATCAAGGTCACGCTCAATCAGCCGGAAGCCCCTTTCCTCGCCGATCTCGCGATGCCTTTCGCGGCGATCCAGTCGAAGGAATATGCCGACGCAATGCTGAAGGCCGGCACGCCCGAAAAGATCGACCAGGATCCGATCGGCACCGGCCCCTTCTATCTGGTGCAGTATCAAAAGGACGCCGTGATCCGGTACAAGGCGTTCCCCCAATATTGGGGCGGCAAGGCGAAGATCGACGACCTCGTCTATTCGATCACACCGGATGCATCGGTTCGCTGGGCCAAACTCCAGAAGGGCGAATGCGACGTGATGCCCTATCCGAATCCGGCCGACATCGACACGATCAAAAAAGATCCGGACGTCACGGTCCTGGAACAGCCGGGCCTCAACGTTGGCTATCTGGCCTTCAACACGCAAAAGAAGCCGTTCGATGATGTGCGCGTGCGCAAGGCCATCAGTATGGCGATCGACAAGAAGGCGATCATCGACGCCGTCTATCTGTCGACCGGAATCGCCGCCAAGAACCCGATCCCGCCCTCGATGTGGTCGTACAACGACGACGTCAAGGACGACCCCTATGATCCCGAGGCGGCCAAGAAGCTTCTCGCCGACGCGGGATTGCCGAACGGCTTCGAAACAGATTTGTGGGCCATGCCGGTGCAGCGGCCCTACAATCCGAATGCCAAGCGCATTGCCGAATTGATGCAGGCCGATCTCGCCAAGATCGGCGTCAAGGCCGAGATCAAGACGTTCGAGTGGGGCGAATACCGCAAGCGGTTGCAGGCCGGCGAACATCAGATGGGCATGTATGGCTGGACCGGTGACAACGGGGACCCGGATAATTTCCTGCATACCCTGCTCGGCTGCGCCTCGGCGCAATCGGCATCGGGATCGAATATCGCCAAGTTCTGCTACAAGCCGTACGATGACCTTGTCATGAAGGCCAAGACCATCAGCGACCAGGCCGAGCGGGCTAAACTCTACGCGCAGGCCCAGGTGGTCTTCAAGGAGCAGGCGCCCTGGTTCACCATCGCGCACGCGGTGCAATTGAAGCCTATCCGCAAGCGAGTGGTCGACTTCAAGCTGTCGCCATTCGGGCGGCACACCTTCTATGGCGTCGACGTCAAGGATTAGCGGGAGATGAGGGCGGAGCGGCGTGCGCTGCTACGCCTTTTATGCA
>NZ_CAFK01000204.1 GCF_000239815.1 Bradyrhizobium sp. STM 3843
CGGAAGAGAAACAATGGCACTACTCGAAATCAAGAATCTGCAGGTGCGCGTCGAGGAGCGCGAAATTCTCCACGGGCTCTCGCTGACCGTGAACGAAGGCGAGATCCACGCGATCATGGGACCGAACGGTTCCGGCAAGTCGACGCTGTCCCACGTCATCGCCGGCAAGCCCGGCTACGAGGTCACCGGCGGTGAGATCCTGTTCAAGGGGGAAAACCTGTTGGAGATGGAGCCGGATGAGCGCGCCGCCAAGGGCGTGTTCCTGGCGTTCCAATATCCGGTCGAGATTCCCGGCGTCGCCACCATGACCTTCCTGCGCACGGCCTTGAATGCGCAGCGCAAGGCGCGCGGCGAGGACGAATATTCGACACCCGATTTCCTGAAGAAGGTGCGCGAGGTCGCCAAATCGCTGAACATCCCGCAGGACATGCTCCGGCGCGGCGTCAATGTCGGCTTTTCCGGCGGCGAGAAGAAGCGCAACGAGGTGCTGCAGATGGCGCTGTTCGAGCCGAGCCTGTGCATCCTCGATGAGATGGATTCCGGTCTCGACATCGACGCGCTGCGCATCGCTGCCGACGGCGTCAATGCGCTGCGTTCGCCCGAGCGCGCGATGATCGTCATCACCCACTATCAGCGCTTGCTCAACTACATCGTGCCTGATGTCGTGCATGTGATGTCGAAGGGCCGCGTCGTGAAGACCGGCAACAAGGAATTGGCGCTGGAGCTCGAGGCTTCGGGCTACACCCAGTTCGAAGACGCGGCGTAAAACGCGCGAATGGATCTGTGATGACGGTTGCTTTGGTCAAGAACGACACTGGCACGGCGGCGAACGGCATCTTTGCTGCCGCGGCCGGCCGGCTGCCCGGGAAGGGCAGGGTCGCCGATCTCAGGCGAGAGGCCTTCGCGGCGTTCGAACGCGCCGGCCTGCCGCATCGGCGCGTCGAGGAATGGAAATACACCGATCTGCGCGCGCTGATGCGCGAGCTGCTGCCGCAGGCCGCTGCGCCTGACGCGGCGGCCCTGGCGCGTGCCAAGGCGGCGCTGCCGTCCGTTACGATCGACGGCGCGACCAGGCTGGTGCTGGTCGATGGCATGTTCGCGGCCGAATTGTCAGACGGCATCCAGGCCGGTGTCAGCGTTCGAACGCTGCGCGACGTGCTGGAGAACGAGTCCAACGAGGCGCGTGGCGATCTGCTGCTGACGACCTCGACCGACGCGATGATCTCGCTGAACGCGGCTCTGGCAACCGACGGCGTGGTGGTCGGAATCGCCGACGGCGTGCAGTTGTCGGCGCCGCTGCAGATCATTCACGTTGCGACCGCCGGAAAGACGTCGCGCTACACCCGCTCGCATCTGCAGGTGGGGAAGGGCGCACGTGCGACCCTGGTCGAGACCTGCGTCGCGGCCGAGGGCGCCAACGCCTATCAGGCCAACGACGCCGCCGTGATCTGGATCGGCGACGGGGTCGAGCTGTCGCATATCCGGCTGATGCGCGATGCCCCTGACGCCTTCAACGTGACCTCGAACATCGTCACCGTGGGGGCCAGGTCCAAGCTCAATTTGTTCAACATGACCAGCGGCGGCGCGGTGAGCCGGTTGCAGGGCTTCATCACGCTTGCGGGCGAGGATAGCGAACTCACGGTCAACGGCGTCAACCTGCTGCGCGGCAAGCAGCATGGCGACACGACGCTCGTCGTCGACCACGCCGTTCCCGGCTGCACCAGCCGCGAAAATTTCCGCGCCGTGCTCGACGATCGCGCGCATTCGGTGTTCCAGGGCCGCATCATCGTTCGCCCCGACGCGCGGAAGACCGACGGCAAGATGATGACGCGGGCGCTCTTGTTGTCCGACGAGGCCGAGGCGGACAACAAGCCCGAGCTCGAGATCTTTGCTGACGACGTCTCCTGCGGCCATGGCGCGACCTCGGGTGCGCTGGACGAGAGCCTGCTGTTCTACTTGCGTGCGCGCGGCCTGCCCGAGAAGCAGGCCCAGGCGCTGCTGGTTCAAGCCTTTGTCGGCGAGGCGATTGAGGCGATCGAGGACGAGAGCTTGCGGGAACGCGTCATCGACGCCGCACAACATTGGTTGGAGTCCCGCGCATGAGCACGCATTCGGCAGTCGCCAACGGCAGCTACGACGTGGAGCGCGTGCGCGCCGATTTCCCGGCGCTGTCGCTGCAGGTCTATGGCAAGAGGCTGGTCTATCTCGACAACGCGGCCTCGGCGCAAAAGCCGACTGCGGTGCTCGATCGCATGACGCAAGCCTATACGTCCGAATATGCCAACGTGCATCGCGGCCTGCATTATCTCGCCAATGCCGCCACCGAGGCCTATGAGGGCGGCCGCGCCAAGGTCGCGCAATTCCTCAATGCGCGCCGGACTGAAGAAATCATATTCACCCGCAACGCGACCGAGGCGATCAACCTGGTCGCGTCATCCTGGGGCGCGCCGAACATCGGTGCGGGCGATGAGATCGTGCTCTCGATCATGGAGCATCATTCCAACATCGTGCCATGGCATTTCCTGCGGGAGCGCCAGGGTGCGGTGATCAAATGGGCCCCGGTCGACGACGAGGGCAACTTTCTGATCGACGAGTTCGAGAAGCTGCTGACCGACCGCACCAAGCTGGTCGCGATCACGCAGATGTCGAACATGCTGGGCACCGTGGTGCCGGTCAAAGAGGTGGTCCGGATCGCACATGCGCGCGGGATTCCGGTGCTGATCGACGGCAGCCAAGCTGCCGTGCATCTGGCGATCGACGTCCAGGATATCGATTGCGACTTCTACGTCTTCACCGGGCACAAGCTGTACGGCCCAACCGGCATCGGCGTGCTCTACGGCAAATATGATCTCCTCGCCGCGATGCGCCCGTACAATGGTGGCGGCGAGATGATCCGCGAGGTCGCGCGCGACTGGGTGACCTATGGCGATCCGCCTCACAAATTCGAGGCAGGAACCCCGGCGATCGTGGAGTCGGTCGGACTTGGTGCTGCGATCGACTATGTCAATTCGATCGGCAAAGAGCGGATCGCCGCGCACGAGCACGATCTCCTGACTTACGCGGAGGCGCGGCTGCGCGAGATCAATTCGCTGCGGCTGATCGGCACGGCCCGTGGCAAGGGGCCGGTGATCTCCTTCGAGATGAGGGGCGCGCATGCGCACGACGTTGCCACCGTGATCGATCGGCAGGGCGTTGCGGTGCGCGCTGGCACCCATTGCGTGATGCCGCTTTTGGAGAGATTCAATGTCACGGCGACCTGCCGGGCGTCGTTTGGCATGTACAATACCCGGGACGAAGTCGATCAACTGGCGCAGGCGCTGATCAAGGCGCGGGATTTGTTTGCATGAGCGACACAGCCGAAATCAAAACCCAGTCCGTCGAAACGCATTCGGCCCTGCCGCCGGAAGAAACCGAACGGCTCTCGCAAGAGATCATCGCGGCGCTCAAGACGGTGTTCGACCCGGAAATCCCGGCCGATATCTATGAGCTCGGCTTGATCTACAAGGTCGAGATCAAGGACGATCGCAGCGTCGATGTTGTCATGACCTTGACGACGCCGAACTGCCCGGCCGCCGGTGAGTTGCCGACCATGGTCGAGAACGCCATTGCGAGCGTGCCAGGGGTCGGGGTTGTAAGCGTCAACATCGTCTGGGAGCCGCAATGGACGCCGGACCGGATGAGCGACGAGGCACGGCTCGTTCTCAACATGTGGTGAGGCGTTGTCGGGCACGAATTTTGATTAGAGGGCGGAATCCATGACCGCCGGGATTGACGACATGAACACGATGACAAACACGCAATCCACCCCTGCCACGAAACCGAAGCCGCGGCCCCGTCCGCAGGTGATGAAGCTGACGGAGGCGGCTGCCGCGCGCATCCGTGAGCTGACGAACCGTGCGGATTCCGAGATCGTGGGCCTGCGCGTCGGGGTCAAGAATGGCGGCTGCGCCGGGCAGTCCTACACGGTCGAATATGCCCATGAGATCCGGCCCACCGACGAGGTGGTCGAGGACAAGGGCGTCAAGATCCTGGTCGACCCCAAGGCGGTGTTGTTCCTGCTCGGCACCGAGATGGACTATCACGCCGACAAGATGCAGGCCCAGTTCGTATTCAATAACCCGAACCAGATCAGCGCCTGCGGTTGCGGCGAATCGGTGCAGCTCAAGCCAGCCGAGGTGTGACAGCTCCGCGGCAGGGCGGCTTCGCGCCTTGTCGCATTCCGGACATTGACAATCGCTCCTCGCAGATAGGACAACCGCATCGGGGCTCCGGCATCGCATGCCGGACAGCAATCAGCGGTGGACGCGATGGACCGCGAATTCCTGGTCGATCTGTTTGCCGGCTTCGGGCCGGTCACGATACGGCGGATGTTCTCGGGCTTCGGCATCTCCGCCGACGGCATCAACTTCGCGCTGGCGCTGCGCAGCGGGCTTTATCTGCGCGTCGACGAGGAGAACGTTGCCGCTTTCGAAGCCGCAGGTTCAAAGCCGTTCCAATACCAGACGCGGGCGCGAACCATGACGGTCGGCTCGTACTGGGAGGTGCCTGCCCATCTGTTCGACGACGTCGAGGAATTCGCCGAATGGGCGAGGGCGGCGTTGGCCGCGGCACAGCGCGCCGCGTTGAAGAAACGGAGCAGGGTGCGCAAGCCGGCGATAAAGAAGACCGGGACCGGCGTGGAGCGACCCGCGGCGAAGACAGCATCCGGACGCCTGGGATCGGGCAAGACGCGTGCAACAAAGCGAGGCGCTGCGCCGCCAAGCAGGAAATCGAAGACGGCGAAGGCCGCAGCACGCGGGGGCAAATCCGGCCGCAAAGGCAGCAGCAAGAGAAGCTGAGCGAAGGGCCGATGAGGCTTCTGCGCATCAGGCGCCGGTGAGCCAATCGCTCCCAGGGGATTTTGCTAGGCCACCTGGCTCCGGGCTTGTGCGGTGTATTCCGGGTCGATTTCTGAGATCACCCGGTTGCGGCCGTTGCGTTTGGCGGCATAGAGACAGGCGTCCGCTCGCTCGATCAGCGCGTCGGTATCGTCGCTTGGCTTGAGCATCGACACGCCCACCGAGATGGTGACGCGGCCGAGGACCTCGCCGGTCGATTTTTTCTTCAGCTCCTTCGCCATCACGGCGCGGCGGATCTGATCCGCCACGGTCAATGCCTGCCGTAGCGCTGTGTTCGGCAGCAGGACCGCGAACTCCTCGCCGCCATACCGCGCCGTGACGTCCCGGCCTGTGATCGCATGTTTCAACGATATCCCGACCAGACGGAGCACCTGGTCGCCGGTGAGATGGCCATAGGAGTCATTGAACGACTTGAAATGATCGATGTCGAACATCAACAGCGACAGCGGTTCGTTGTTGGCGAGCGCGGTCTGCACGGCAATCTCGATCATGCGGTCGAAATATTTGCGATTGCCGAGACTGGTCAGCGGATCGGTCAGGCTCTCGGCCCGGATCGCCTCAAGGCTGTGCTGCAGGCCGCTGATTTCGCTCTTCGAGAGCGACAGTCGCTGTTCCAGGATGCGGTTCGTGTCGCGCATCTCGCGCGTCGACTTCGCGAGCATATCGATGATCTCGACCAGCTGCTCGCGGTCGGTCACAGAGGCAAGCTTCTGGTCTGCGCTCGCAAGGCTTGCATCATAGCTTGCGGTCATGCCGAGCGCGTCTGTGATCAGATTCATTACGTCGTCAATCTCGCCGATGACGCGCGCGCCGACCTTGTCGAGGCGGTCGGTGGTCTTCAGGTGGGACAGATAGGTTTCGTAGAGTTGCTCGAGCTCGGCTTCGGCCAGCTTGCCGCTACGCGCGAGCGTCTCGTTGATGATCTTGTTGAGCGCGGCGTTGTAGCCGGTGGCGTAGACGTACCAGATCTCATAGTTGCGAGGGGTGGCCGGATGGCGCAGCGACTTGATCTGGCTGAGCGCGACATCGGCAAAGGCCATCGTGCGTTCGTGTTCGTCAAGCACATTGACCACTACCAGTTCCCCGCAATCAGCCGCGTCGCCAGCAATCATTAAATAATGAGAGCCAAGCTAGTGGACGAGAATGAATTAGCGGTAAACGCGTGTGGTGAAGGGGATACTCGCGCGTCTGCGGACCCTGCTGCCGCGTGCACGATTAGGGGGCGCCTGGCAACGCCATAGCCCTCGCTGCGACAATGCGCGAGCGATATTCCGCGCCGACAAAGTCTGGATCGGCGACGACTTTATGTCGATGGGCTCGGCTTAGACCGGCGCGCGAACCGGCCTGAGCAGGAACGCAGGAAGATGCGAGTGATCCGCCGGCTCATTGTCGGGTTCGCGGTGCGGGCGTCGCATCGGCGTCCGTCCCGGTGAGGCGGGTTGCGGCGCGGCGGGCGTCGCGCGGCTTCGGCCGCCATTGGCATGAGCCGGTTCGCTCTCCGAGCGACGCGGCTCGCTATGCGTGCGGCGCGGCTCGCGTTCACGCGACGGCGCCTTGCGGCCGCGTCGGGCCGCATCGCGTGGCCGCCGCTCATGCGCCTCGTCATCATGCGAGGACGCTTCCTGGACGGTGTAATCGCCCTCCGCGCGGGGAATGGTTTGTCCGATCAGCTTTTCGATCGCTGCGACCGACTTCTGGTCGGGCGGCGTCACGATCGAGATTGCGGTCCCGGTGCGCCCGGCGCGGCCGGTACGGCCGATGCGGTGCACGTAATCGTCGGGATGATGCGGCACGTCAAAATTGAAGACGTGGCTGACTTCGGGAATGTCGAGGCCGCGGGCCGCAACGTCGGAGGCGACGAGCAGCGGCAGCTCGCCTTTGCGGAATTGGTCCAGCGCGGCCATGCGCGCCGATTGATCCATGTCGCCGTGCAGGGCGCCGACGCTGAAGCCGTGCTTCTGCAGGGACTTGTAGACGATGGCGACGTCGCGCTTGCGATTGCAGAAGATGATCGCGTTCTTGAGGTCCTTGGCCTCGCGCAGCAGGCGGCGCAGCACCTCGCGCTTCTGGTGTGCCTCGCGCCCGGCGGGCACCTGAGACTGCGTCACGGTGACGGCAGTGGTCGCGGGCCTGGAGACTTCGACCTTCTGCGGATTGTGCAGGAAGGCCTCGGTGACGCGCCGGATTTCCGGCGGCATGGTAGCGGTGAAGAACAGGGTCTGCCGGGTGAAGGGGACGAGCTTGCAGATCCGCTCGATGTCCGGAATGAAGCCCATGTCAAGCATGCGGTCGGCTTCGTCGATCACCAGGAGCTCGACGCCGGTGAGCAGCAACCCGCCGCGTTCAGTGTGGTCGAGCAGGCGGCCGGGCGTCGCGATCAGCACGTCCACGCCGCGCGTCAGCTTCGAGTCCTGGTCGCCGAAGGAGACGCCGCCGATCAGCAGCGCAACGTTGAGCTTCTGACCTGCGCCGTAGCGGTCGAAATTCTCTTTGACCTGGGCTGCCAGTTCGCGGGTCGGCTCCAGGATCAGGGTCCGGGGCATGCGCGCCCGGGCGCGTCCCTTTTCCAGGATCGTCAGCATCGGAAGGACGAAGGCGGCCGTCTTGCCGGTGCCGGTCTGGGCGATGCCGAGAACGTCGCGGCGGGCCAGGACGTGGGGGATGGCTTGTTCTTGAATGGGGGTCGGTGCGGTGTAACCAGTTGCCGCGACTGCGGCCAGCACCTTGTCGGATAAACCGAGATTGGAAAAGGACATCGAGCCTCTGTTTGGCGGGCCCCTCTATGACGAGGCCTCTATTCGACGCCGCCGTTAGGAATCGAAGGTAACAGGCTGTGGTCGCGCTCAGCCCCAAACGGCGTGCTTTTTGATAAGCTGGGGGCTCTGTGACTTACGCTGACCCCGCGGTTGCTCTGTTTAGGAATCAGACCGATCCCGAGCCGCGTCGCATCGGAAGATAGGGGGTAATTGGGCAAAGTCAATGGAGGAGATGCGCGAAGTATCGAAAAAGCTTAATGTTTTTGCATTATTTGCAGGCAGCCTGTCGCAAAGCTGTTGCATTTGAACGGGCGCTTAGCTGGTGCTGAAGGTCGAGAATCGTTGCCGAAAGGCGTCGCGCGAGCAGGTTCGAGAGGCTTGCGACATCAGAACCAGGTATTTCAAGAATCAGGGTTTTCAGATCCGCGCAGATGGGGAAGGGCGATGTATTCGAAAGCGCGGCTTGATGTATTGAGTGACGGCATCTTCGCCGTGGCGATGACCTTGCTCGTGCTCGACGTTCGTTTGCCGGATGATTTCCACCCCCACGACAACAACGAGCTGATCGTCGGCGTCGTCAATCTCTGGCCGAAATTCCTGCCCTATCTGCTGAGCTTCGGGGTGCTGGGCCTGCGCTGGCTCGCCAACATTCAGGTTCGCAGCCGCGCCGATTACGTCAACCGGGAATATGTCTATTGGTGGCTGTTTTACCTGCTGCTCATCACCTGCGTTCCGTTCACCACGATCGTGGTTGGGCGCTTCGCGCACGTGCAGGCTGCGATATGGCTTTATGCCGGCCACACGCTCCTGATCGCATTGGTCGGTTCGCGCCTGGTACGGATCACGCCGCATCTGGAGCAGGGCGATCATTTGCGCGAGCGGCAACTCTCGGCGCTGTTGCTGATGCTCGCATCGGTCGTTGCTATCCTCGTCAGTTTCATCGCTCCGCATCTTGCGCTCTGGTCCTTTCTGCTGGCCTTCGGCGGCCCGCTGCTGCGGCGCTGGAGGCAGGAACTGCCGGTCGCGCATTGAACCACCGCCGATGATTGTCCGACTATGCCGAGATGGGTTCGCATAGGTCCAGACGACGCAAGCGCGGCCTTGGAGCGGGACAGAGGACGACAATGACGATATCGCTCAGGACGTGGATCGTCGGCGGCTTGGCGCTGATCGTGGTAGCCATGACCGCTCCGGCGCAGGCGGAAAAACGCGTGGCGCTGGTGATCGGCAACAACGATTACAGATTCGTTCCGAAGCTGCAGAAGGCGGTCAATGATGCGCGCACCATGGGCGACACGTTGAAGCAGCTCGGCTTCAGCGTGATGGTCGCCGAGAATCTGAGCCGGCAGCAGTTCAGCCAGGCGCTGCTGGCCTTCGACAATGCGGTCGAACCCGGTGACACAGCGTTCTTCTTCTATGCCGGACACGGCTTCGAGATTGCCGGCCAGAATTTCCTGCTGCCGACGGACGTTCCGGCTGCGACCGAAGGGCAGGAGGAGCTGGTCCGCGACGCCTCGGTTCTGGCGGACCGCATCATCGAGCGGCTGCAGAACAAGAAGGCGCGAACCTCGATCCTGGTGTTTGACGCCTGCCGCAACAACCCGTTCGAGCGCCCCGGCACGCGCGCGGTTGCCGGCGGCGGCGGGCTTGCGCCGATGACGCAACTGCCCGAAGGCGTGTTTTCGGTGTTCTCCGCAGGGCCGCGGCAGACCGCGCTCGATCGGCTGTCGAACGATGATGCCAACCCGAATTCGGTCTTCACGCGCACCTTTGCCAAGGAGCTGACCCAGTCCGGCGTCAATCTGGTGCAGGTCGCGCAGCGCACGCGCCGCCTGGTCAGCGAGATGGCCGAGACCGTGCACCATAAGCAGATCCCGGTCTATTTCGATCAGATGGTGGATGACGTCTTTCTCAACGGCATCGCCAGTGCCGCGGTGGGGGGCGCCAAACCTGCCGATCCGTCGCAGAAGCTGGCGGCGCTGCCGCCGGTCGCGGCGCCGCGCCTGCCTCCGGCCAATGAGAGCGTGAATGCGCCGATCGCGATGTTCTCGCGCCACAATGGCGGCTGGACTATCACGTTCTCGATTGTGGATCCGACGCTCGGCATTTCCTGGCGGATGGGTGACGCCGGCGACTTCCGCGAGACCGGCTTCATGGATGTACTGGATCCGCGAACCCGCAAGCGGATGCCCAATCCCTCCATCGAGCTGCCGGCAGACGCGCCGGCCGGGACAATCCAGGTGCGCTATGTTGATGCCGGTGGCGAGATGCAGGGGCCGTTCCCGATCAAATTCGAGCCCGAGGCCGCGCTGATTCGAGACCAGCGCAAGATCCTCGACATGACCGCGACCAGCTGGCTGTCATTCCGCGAGTTCAACGGCCTGCTCGTCTATTACACGCATCTGATGTCGTATCGCTGCGCGATCCGCCAGATACGAATCGGCATCGATACCGCCGTGCCCGACAAGGTCCTGAGCCTCCCGGCCTGCGACATGAAGGATCCGATTGCGATTCCCTCCAATGCGACGCCGTATCTGAAGCTGCCGCCGTCGACGCAGTTCGTGTCGGTCGAGTTGACCTATCGCGACGGGAGCGTGTCGGAGATCAAGAGCTTTCGCCGCTGATCCTTATCTGATGGGACGCGGCGAGGGCGCTGGCTTACGAGCGGACGCTCTGCCAGATCAACGGCTGCTCTGCCAGATCAAGATCAGGCCGAGCGCCGCCGCGGCTGCGCCATAGCCGGCCCACTCGATCTGATCGATCATGAAGCTCGATCTTGGCCAGGCGATCACGCCGGTCCCTTGGCCGATCCATAGCAGGCCGAGGGCGAGCAGGAGCAGACCTGCGATCAGAAGAACTCTGCGCATCTCCGCATCCCTCCCGGTCAAGGCCGCTGCATGCAGGTCCGCTGGTGCTGCGGTCAACTGCGGCTGCTGTTATTTGCGGCTTACCGCGACCGTAGCGGCTGAGTGCAGCTCTGACCAGAGCACTGGCTGGGACCGACGGGCGCCATAAACAAAAAGCCCCGGCAGAGCCGGGGCTTTTCTCATCCGATCCGTTGGATAGGCTTAGTACTTTTCGCCTTAGTACTTGGCGACGACCGGGCCGGTCCAGTTGAAGCGATAGACCAGCGAGGTGCTGATGGTCTGCACCCACGGCTTGAAGCTGACGGTGTCCGTGCTGAGCGCGTTCGTACCATCGAAACGGACATTGAGGTCCTTCCGATCGTAGTAGGCAGCGCGATACTCGGTCTTCATGAACCAGCCGGGAGCCGAGATGCCGAAGATGTTCAGGTTGTTCTCGACGCCGCCGCCGACGAACCAGCCGTTGCGGTTGAACGAGTCGGTGTGGAAGCCTGCCGGAATGCCGGTGAAGGACGAAACGAGGGTCGTGCCCGACCAGTGCGATCCGGAGTAACCAGCGTTGACGTAGGACAGGACGTTCGGCGCGACCAGATAGCCAAGGCGAACACCTGCAGCCCAGGAATCTTCCAACTTGATGCGGCCCTGGAAGGCAGCGAACGTATCGTCGACGTTGCCGCGGAGGCTGCCGAACTGACCGTCGGCGAATGCACCGATCACCCAGCTCGGATTGACCTGCCAATCGTAGCCGAGACCGACGGTGCCGAACCAGCCATCACCGCCGTTGCGATGATCGATCGTCGACGTGGTGACCCCCGCGATCGTCCGATTGGTGTGGGTGTCGGCGTCCCAGATGCCGCCGCCGGCGCCACCGAAGATGTAGAAGCCGGTCCAGCTCGGAGCGACCGGAGCCATCGGAGCCTTCACGTAGGGCTTCGCAGCCAGATCAGCTGCCGAAGCGGCTCCCGTCATCGCGGCCACCGCGGTCAAAGCGAGCAAAAGCTTTTTCATAATCCTAATCCCCAAGTCCACATGCCGCCGCTGGCAGACATTTTGTCGGCGATTCCCTCGCCTGATGTGCCCGAACTATAGCCGATTGGTGCCTAAAAGCTGTTGCCCGACGGGCACACCATGCGGAAAACTACGGCTTCTACTCGTTGCTTCGAAAGTAAGCTTCTGAATCGTTTGTAAAAAACTGGCTCCACGCGAACTGTGTGGAACCTGCAATTGTGGCTTGAAAAGGCGTTGCCGATCAGACGTCGAGGAGCTCGTCGCTGGCAAATTCCGCCCTTTCCGAAATGAAGGCGAAACGCGCCTCCGCCTTGGTGCCCATCAGCCGTTCGACCGAGTCGGCCGTGCCTTCGCGATCGTCGGCGAGCAGCATCACCCGCAACAGCGTGCGCTTGGACGGGTCCATCGTGGTTTCCTTGAGCTGCGCCGCACTCATTTCGCCGAGACCTTTGAAGCGGCTGATCTCCACCTTGGCATTGGCGTGGAATTGGCTCTTCAGCAGCTCGTTCTTATGGGCATCGTCTCGTGCGTACACGGACTTGGCGCCGTGGGTGAGCTTGTAGAGCGGCGGCACGGCCAGATAGAGGTGCCCCTCGTCGATCAGCCGCGGCATCTGCCGGTAAAAGAAGGTGATCAGCAGCGAGGCGATATGGGCGCCGTCGACGTCGGCATCGGTCATGATGATGATGCGCTGATAGCGCAGGTCTTCTTCCCGGTATTGGGTTCCGGTGCCGGGACCCATCGCCAAGACGAGATCCGAGAGCTGGGCATTGGCGGTCAGCTTGTCCTTGCCCGCTGAAGCCACGTTGAGGATCTTGCCGCGCAGCGGTAGCACGGCCTGGGTCTTGCGGTCGCGCGCCGCTTTGGCGCTGCCGCCGGCCGAATCACCCTCGACGATGAAGAGCTCCGAATTTGCCGTCCCTGCATCGGTGCAGTCGGCCAGCTTGCCGGGGAGGCGGAGCTTCTTGGTCGCGGTCTTGCGCTGCGTCTCTTTTTCCTGGCGACGACGGATACGCTCCTCGGCGCGCTCGATCACGAAGTCGAGCAGCCGATTCGCCTGCACCGGATTGCCCGACAGCCAGTGGTCGAACGGGTCCTTGACCGCCTGCTCGACGATCCGCTGGGCCTCGGCAGTGGCCAGACGGTCCTTGGTCTGGCCCTGGAATTCCGGCTCACGCACGAACACCGAGAGCATGACGGCGGCGCCCGCCATGATGTCCTCGGAGGTGATGTTGGCGGCGCGCTTGCCCTGGCCGGCGCGCTCGGCATGGTCCTTCAAGCCGCGCAGCAACGCGCTGCGGATGCCGGATTCGTGGGTGCCGCCGTCAGGGGTTGGAATGGTATTGCAGTAGGAAGACAGGAAACCGTCGGCATCGGCGGTCCAGGCCACCGCCCATTCGCAGCCGCCATGGCCGCCGGTGCGGCCCGACTTGCCGGCGAAGATGTCCGGATGCACCAGGGTATCGGCATGGATGGCGGCTGCCAGATAATCCTTGAGGCCGCCCGGGAAGTGGAAAGTCGCCTCGGGCGGCACGTCCTCGACGCCCTTGAGCAGCGACGGATCGCACTTCCAGCGGATCTCGACGCCGCCAAACAGATAGGCCTTGGAGCGCGCCATCTTGAACAGCCGCTGCGGCTTGAACGCCGCCTTGGCGCCGAAGATGGTCGGGTCAGGCTGGAAGCGGACCTTGGTGCCGCGGCGGTTCGCCACCTTGCCAACTTCTTCCAGCTTGCCCTTCGGGTGTCCGCGCTCGAACACCATCCGGTAGAGCTTCTGGTTGCGGGCGACCTCGACCTCGAGCCGCGTCGAGAGCGCGTTCACCACAGAGATGCCGACGCCGTGCAGGCCGCCCGAGGTCTCGTAGACCTTGGAGTCGAACTTGCCGCCGGCGTGCAGGGTGCACATGATGATCTCGAGCGCCGACTTCTTCGGGAACTTCGGATGCGGGTCGACCGGGATGCCGCGGCCGTTGTCGGTCACGGTCAGGAAGCCGTCGGTATCAAGTTCCACCTCGATGAAGGTGGCGTGGCCGGCCAGCGCCTCGTCCATCGAGTTGTCGATGACCTCGGCGAACAGGTGATGCAGCGCCTTCTCGTCGGTGCCGCCGATATACATGCCGGGCCGGCGCCGGACCGGCTCCAGCCCCTCCAGAACCTCGATATCACGGGCGGTATATTCGCCTTCGGAACCGGCCGCGCGCGCGGCCGCCTTGGCCGGCGCTTTGCTTTTCACGGCTGCCTTGGCGGCCTGCGCCAACATCTCGCCGGGCTTGGCCTTGGTTTTGGCTGCGGATTTCAATGGCTTGTCCATAGATTTTGATAGCTTGCATGCGCCAGGCGGAACGCCGAGCATGACGAATCGGTTGGCCTGACTATGCCATGGATGGGCAGAAAACAATGACCGCCACCTGTCGGGCGGTTCTAGCGCCTGAAATGGGGACCGCGCCGGCCACTTTCACGCGCCGTGTCGGCCTTTGTGACTTGAAGTCAAATGGTTCCCCGGCGTACCAGTCCGTTTCGTGGGAACCGTAATAGGCTTCAATGACTTAAGGCGCGGGACGCGGGAAAGGCAAATCGGAGATGGAAGACGTTGGGCGCGCGGTCGCCGACTTCGTGCGCGACCATCAGGCCTGGGCGGCTCCGATCGTGCTTTTGCTCGCCTTCGGGGAATCGCTTGCCTTCATCTCCCTGCTGATCCCGGCCTGGGGGGCCTTGGTTGCGATCGGGGCTCTGATCGGCGTTACCGGCATGAACTTCTGGCCGCTTTGGCTCGCCGGCGGACTGGGCGCGGCCCTTGGCGACTGGGTCTCCTATTGGTTTGGCTATCGGTATAAGGACCACGTCGCCCAGATGTGGCCGCTGTCTCGCTACCCCAAGATCTTGATCCGCGGCGAGGCATTCGTGCGTGAGTGGGGCGTCCCAAGCATCTTCATCGGACGCTTCTTCGGACCCTTACGCGCTTCGGTGCCGCTGGCCGCCGGCATCTTCGAGATGCCCTACCTGCAGTTTCAGATCGCCAATTTCGTCTCTGCCCTGGTCTGGTCGGCCGTGCTGCTGCTGTTCGGCGATATCATCGGACGCACCGTCGAATGGATCTGGCGACTCTTCTGAAAGCCGTTGCCGTCCGCTGCTTGACGCGGGAACCGCGCGGCCTTATAGCCCTGCGCCCATGATCAACGCCGCGACCATGATGTTCGCCATTGAACGCCGCCGTACCGCCGCGGTGCGGGCGTTGATCTGCGTTTAGATCACAGCCCTTGCCGCCGGATCCGATCCCGCGGCGCCTCCCATGCAGCGTGATCTGATCAGGCGGCTCCTTCGCCAAGCAGGAGCCTTTCGATGTACACGCCACCGCCCTTCAAGCCTGACCGCGCCGCGAGCCTCGGCTTTGCCGAGGCCCGTGGCTTCGGCACGGTCTGTGCGTGGGACGGACGCAAGCCGGTCGCATCGTCGCTGCCGTTCTACCTGAGCGCCTCCGCCGACGGTACGCCGCAGGCTTTCTTCCACGTGGCGCGCGGCAATCTGTTGGCGAAGCTTGCGAACGGCACGACGTCCTGGCTCCTCGCAGTGTCCGGTGCGGACGCTTATGTCTCGGCCGACTGGTACGTTTCGCCCGATCAGGTCCCGACCTGGCTCTACCAGGCCGTGCACCTGACCGGGCCGGTACGCATCTTGTCGGAGGCCGAGCTCGGCGCGCAGGTCGATGCCCTCAGTGCCAAGTTCGAACACTGGCTGTTGCCGAAGAAGCCCTGGACGTCCGACAAGATGAGCGCTGGGCGTCTCGAGGCAATGAAGAAGGCGATCATCGGTCTCGTCATGACCGTTGAGGAGGTCGAAGGCAGCTTCAAGCTCAACCAGCACAAGTCGGAGGCCGACTTCGTCGCCGTCGCTGGCGCGCTCTCCGACCAAGCCGACACGAGTTCGCAACAGATTGCGCGTCTGATGCGCGAGGCGCGGCCGGACGCATTTGCCGGTGAAATCAACAGGACCTGAAGGGAGCGTGTCATGACCTTGATCGATACCAAGCAGCCAAAAGACCAAGCCGCAGGTGCCGCGACACGCTCCGTTTTCGTCGACGGTGGGTCGGGGACCACCGGCCTCGGCATCGCCGAGCGGCTGAGCCGGCAGCCCGACATCACGGTGAAGCAGATCGCTGACGACAAGCGCAAGGATCCGGGGGCCAAGCGGGCACTGATGGAGGAGGTCGACCTCGTCATCCTCTGTTTGCCCGATGACGCCGCCAAGGAGACGGCGGCGCTGATCGACAGCATGGGGAACGCCGCACCCAAGGTGATCGACGCCTCGACCGCGTTCCGCGTCGCCCCCGACTGGACCTACGGCTTTCCTGAGCTCGCCCCGGATCAGGCCGACAAGATTCGCGTCGCGCGAAAGGTCTCCAATCCCGGCTGCTATCCGACCGGCGGAATCGCGCTGCTGCGGCCGCTGGTCGATGCCGGACTGCTACCGCAGGACTATCCGGTCACGGTGAATGCCGTCAGCGGTTATTCGGGCGGCGGCAAGTCGATGATCGCGAGCTTCGAGAACGGCACCGCGCCGGCCTTCGAGCTCTACGGCCTCGGCTTCGAGCACAAGCATCTGCCGGAGCTGCAGCTTTACTCGAAGCTGACGCGGAGGCCGATCTTCGTGCCGTCGGTCGGCAATTACCGGCAGGGCATGCTAGTCTCGGTGCCGCTGCAGCTCGACACGCTGCCAGGCAAACCTGACGGCGCCGACTTGCAGGCCGCGCTGGCCAAGCACTATGCCGGGAGCAAGTATGTTTCGGTCCTGCCGCTCGACAACGACGCAGCCAGGAGCGGCCGGCTCGAGCCGGAAGCCTTGAACGAGACCAACAGGCTCGAGCTCTACGTCTTTGCCAGCGCCAAGCATCACCAGGCGGTGCTGGTGGCGCGGCTCGACAATCTCGGCAAGGGCGCCTCGGGCGCAGCGGTGCAGAACCTGCGGCTGATGCTCGGCCTTCCCGATCTCGAGAGCTGAGGACGCTGCAAATCACCTTGCTCGGCGGCCATCGCCGCCGAGCAGTTCGACTGCCAATGTGACCGGCCCGTTGTGCTCCGCAGAGCAGGGTCGCTTCGAATTGTTCAGAGCAAGATGATGGACGGAAACGAGACTGCATTCGACCTGGACCATCTGCCGGTCACACCATCTGATATCAGCGCCGCCGCGACCACGATCAAGGACTCGGTGCTGGCCACCGCCTGCAACAAGAGCCGCACGCTCAGCGACATCTGCGGCTGCAATATCTGGCTGAAGTTCGAGAACCTGCAATTCACGTCCTCGTTCAAGGAGCGTGGCGCCTTGAACCGGCTGCAGGCGCTGTCGGCCGAGCAGCGGAAAAGCGGCGTTATCGCGATGTCGGCGGGCAATCACGCCCAAGGCGTGGCCTATAATGCTAGGCGGCTCGGCATCCCCGCGGTCATCGTGATGCCGATCGGTACGCCCATGGTGAAGATCGAGAACACGCGACGGCTCGGCGCCGAAGTCATCGTCTCAGGGGCGACGTTGGAAGAGGCGGGCGCGTTCGCGCGCAGCCATGGCGAGGCGAACGGGCTGACCTTGATCCATCCCTATGACGATCCGCTGATCATCGCCGGCCAAGGCACGGTCGCACTCGAGATGCTCGATGCAATCCCTGATCTCGACACGCTGGTGGTGCCGATCGGCGGCGGCGGCCTGATCTCGGGAATGGCGATCGCGGCGCGCGCGCGCAAGCCGTCCATGCGCATCATCGGTGTCCAGGCCGAGCTCTACCCATCGATGTACAACGCCGTCTACGGCAGGGATCTGCCGATGCGCGGCGACACCCTGGCCGAAGGCATCGCGGTCAAGGCGCCGGGCGCGATCACGACCGAGATCATCCGGCATCTGGTCGATGACATCGTGCTCGTCACCGAGCCGCAGATCGAGCGTGCGGTGGCGACCTTGATCTCGATCGAGAAGACGGTGGTGGAAGGGGCCGGCGCCGTCGGGCTTGCCGCGGTCCTCGCGTTTCCGGAGCGTTTTGCCGGACGCAATGTCGGGCTGGTCCTGACCGGCGGCAATATCGACACGCGGCTGATCGCTTCTGTGCTCACGCGAGAACTCGCGCGCGAGGGCCGGCTGACCCAATTGTCGATCGACATCGTCGATCGACCCGGCCAGCTTGCCGCGGTCTCGACGCTGCTCGCCGAGGCCGGCGCCAACATCATCGAGGTGTCGCACCAGCGCACCTTCTCCGATCTGCCGGCCAAAGCGACTTTGCTCGAGCTTGTCATCGAGACCCGCGATCAGGCGCATCTCGATGATGTGATGGCGAAGCTCGCTGCGGCCAATTTCAAGGCGCGCTGCGTGTAACGACTGGCCCGAGCTTATAGCCAGCCGAAGATCGCAATCGCCAGCACGGCCTGGGCGAGGAAGCCGACAGTGAAGGCGAGGGTCCGGAACACCGGCAGTCCCAGCGTGTAGACGATAAGATGGGCAACGCGCGCCCAGAAATACACGGCTGTGGCGAGCACGGTCCATTTGGTCGAGTAGTCCATCGAATTCAGGATGAGGACCAGGGGCGCGAAGATGACGAGGTTTTCGACGGCGTTGTCATGCGCGAACATCAGCCGCGTGGCCCACGGCGCCAGCGGCTTGTCGCCGCGCGCCGGGTTGGCCATCGCGCCGGACAGGCCGCGCACCTGGCAGCGGTTCAGGACGTAAGGGATCCACAACAGCCCGGTCAGAATCACCGTGAGCGTCAGCCAGAACAATTCCCGCGTCATCGATTTCCCCTCAACTTACACCGTCCCGTCCCGGCGGGACGCGGGGGTTATATTCAATCGCGGCTTGCCGCGCTATGCACGAGCGCGCACATAGGAGCCCGGCGCATCCTCGACCGGCGGAAAATCTTCGCTGCCGACGCTCCGCGCGGGAACTTGCTCCGGATCGAGCTGGCCAAGCCATTCGCGCCAGTCCGACCACCAGGACCCTTTGTGCTCCTGCGCCGCCTTGATCCAATCCTTCAGCGAAATGTCGTGGATCGTCTCGTTGGTCCAATACTGGTATTTGCCCGCCGCGGGCGGGTTGACGACGCCGGCGATATGGCCGGAGCCCGACAGGACGTATTTCACCGGGCCGCCGAAGAACTGCGAGCCGTAGAGCACCGAGTCGGCCGGCGCGATGTGATCTTCGCGCGTCGCCAGATTGTAGACCGGCACCTTCACCTTGGTGAGATCGAGTAGCGTGTTGTCCAGCACCATCGTGCCCGAGGTCAGCCGGTTCTCCAGATAGCAGTTGCGCAGATAATAGGAATGGTTGGCGGCGGCCATCCGCGTCGCGTCGGAATTCCAGTGCAACAGATCAAAGGCCGACGGCGGCTGTCCCTTCAGGTAGTTGTTGACGACATAGGACCAGATCAGGTCGTTGGAGCGCAGCATGTTGAAGGCCATCGCCATCTTGCTGCCCTCGAGCACGCCCGAGGCCTGCATGTCCCGCTCCAGCGCCGAGATCTGGTTCTCGTCGACGAACACGAGCAGATCGCCGGCATGGGTGAAATCCACCTGCGCGGCCAGGAACGTTGCCGACGTGACGCGCTGCCGCCGCTTGTCCGCGAGCCAGGCGAGCGTCGTCGCCAGCATGGTGCCGCCGACGCAATAGCCGAGCGTGTGCACCTTCATCTCGCCGGTGACCCGCTCGATGACGTCCATCGCCTTCAGCGGGCCTTCCTTCATATAGTCTTCCCAGCCCTTGGCTCCGAGGCTCTTATCGGGATTGACCCAGGAGATCACGAATACGGTGATGCCCTGATCGACGCACCATTTGATGAAGGACTTCTCGGGCCGGAGGTCGAGGATGTAGAACTTGTTGATCCAGGGCGGCACGATCAGGAGCGGTGTGCGCAGCACCGTCTCCGTGCTCGGCGTATATTGGATCAGCTGCATCAGGTCGTTCTGGAAGATCACCTTGCCCGGCGTCGTCGCCATGTTGACACCGACCTCGAGGTTGGCCGGATCGGACTGGCGGATCTTCAGCATGCCCTTGCCGGCTTCGATGTCCTCCGCCAGCATTTGCATGCCACGCACCAGGTTTTCACCATTCGACGACACCGTGTGGCGCAGCACCTCCGGATTGGTCAGCACGAAATTCGACGGGGCCAGCGCGTTGGTGATCTGGTTGACGTAGAACTCGGCCTTCTTGCGGGTCTGCGGATCGAGGCCTTCCGCATTGTGCACAAGGTCCTGCGCCCATTGTGTCGTCAGCAGATAAGCCTGCATGATGAAGTCGAAGAACTGGTTCGACTTCCACTCCGGATCGGCAAATCGCCTGTCGCGCGGCGACGGCGAGATCGCGGGCGGCGCCTCTTCACCGGCGAGCCGCCGCGCAGTAGAGCCCCACAGATCCAGATAACCCTTGCCGATTTTGGTCTGGATGTCGCTGGCGCGCTCATTGTCCGAGAGCCAATATTCGGCCACAGCGGTGAATGCCTTGACGACTTCGGAGAGCTCGGTCGGCGGCCGGTCCTGCACCTCGCCGCTCTCGCGCGGCTTCAGATAGGCCGCAAGCGCCTTGCCGCTGCTTTCCAGGGCTTTCGCGATGTTCCTCGCGAAAGCTTCGGAATCAAATGTTGTTGTCGGTTGGGTCTCGGTGGGAACGTCAGTCATGGCTCAACTACACTACCGTGTCGTGGGCGGTTCGTCACCGCGCGAGATCAACAATCCGCGAGTTTGCGGTTAATTCGATTGCAGCGTGTTGCGCCGCGACAAAGGATCGTGCTTCCGACATATTGCGCTTCTACCCGGCGAGGTTGCTGTTGGGATTGTCAACGCGTCCGGTGACATTTGGTTGTCCCGCGGCAAAATGTACCGAGCGGCAGAGCGGCATCAGAGGACGGAGGTCGGCGCAGGTGAGGGCAGCGTCGTCGTATGGCAGTCATAGGCCGGGGGTGCTGGCGGCGGGCATGATGCTGCTCGCCAGCGCGTTCGTGCTGTCCGGCTGTTCCACGCCGATCGCGGATCTGCCCGCAACCGCGAATCCCGCCGACGCGCAGGCCCGGGCCGGCGGCTACCTTCCGGTCAACGAGCTGCCGCCGGAGCGCGACTCCGCGACCATGTCCCCGGACGAGCGCGCCAAGATCGAAAGGGAGCTGCTGGCGGCGCGCGACCGGCAGGCCTCGACGGTGGTCAAGCACGCAGGGAAGTAACCGGCTTCGCTGACGCAGTAATCTTCTGGCGCGGCGCGGCGTCCGTGCTAAAAGACCGGAATCAACCGTCAAGTGGTGAGGGTAAGCGGGCCGGTCAGCTCGGAAGTCATGCCAAGGTACTGACTTGGCGTGGGTTTCAGGCACCCAGGTCCGCCAGCAAACCCGCCTCGAAGGGAGTGAGCACCCGTCGGTTGCCGGAGCCAGAGACCCATGGAAGAGTTTTATCGTATCCGCCGTTTGCCGCCTTATGTGTTCGAACAGGTCAACCGGGCCAAGGCGGCCGCACGGAACGCTGGCGCCGACATCATCGATCTTGGCATGGGCAACCCGGATCTGCCGGCCCCTCCGCACGTCCTGGAGAAGCTCAAGGACACGCTCGGCAAGCCCCGCACCGACCGCTATTCGGCCTCGCGCGGGATCGGCGGGCTGCGCAAGGCGCAGGCGGCCTATTATGACCGCCGCTTCGGGGTGAAGCTCAATCCGGATACGCAGATCGTCGCCACGCTCGGCTCCAAAGAGGGGTTCGCCAACGTGGCGCAGGCGATTACCGCACCGGGCGATGTCATCCTCTGTCCCAATCCGAGCTATCCGATCCACGCCTTCGGCTTTCTCATGGCCGGCGGGGTGATCCGCTCGGTGCCGTCGGAACCGACGCCGCAATTCTTCGAGGCGGTCGAGCGGGCGATCGTCCATTCGATCCCGAAACCGCTTGCGATCGTGGTCTGCTATCCCTCCAATCCGACCGCCTATGTGGCGAGCCTGGATTTCTATCGCGACCTGGTCGCTTTCGCGAAAAAGCACGAGATCTTCATCCTGTCCGATCTCGCTTACGCCGAGGTCTATTTCGACGACAAGAACCCGCCGCCATCGGTGCTGCAGGTGCCCGGCGCCATGGACGTCACCGTCGAGTTCACCTCGATGTCGAAGACCTATTCGATGGCAGGTTGGCGCATGGGCTTTGCGGTCGGCAACGAACGCATCATCGCGGCGCTGGCGCGGGTGAAGTCCTATCTCGACTATGGCGCGTTCACCCCAGTCCAGGTCGCGGCAACGGCCGCTCTGAACGGCCCTGACGACTGCATCCGCGAGATGCGCGAAACCTACCGGAAGCGCCGCGACACCTTGGTCGAGGCGTTCGGCCGGGCCGGCTGGGAGATCCCCGCGCCGGAAGCGTCGATGTTCGCCTGGGCGCCGCTGCCGGAGGCCTTCAAGGGGCTGGGCAGCATGCAGTTCGCGACCTTGATGGTAGAGAAATCCGGCGTCGCGGTGTCGCCAGGCGTCGGCTTCGGCGAGCATGGCGAGGGCTATGTCCGCATTGCGCTGGTGGAAAACGAGCAGCGAATCCGGCAAGCGGCACGTGGGGTTCGTCGCTTCCTTGAAAGCGGCATTGAAACGTTGCACAACGTGGTTCCCCTCGCCAACCGGCGGTAATATTTCCGGCAGGTTCTTTTCGTGATGGTTGCACCCCTGAGAGTGGGTATCGCGGGCCTCGGCACCGTGGGTGCCGAGGTTGTTCGTCTGATCGCGCGCCAGGAGCGCGTGCTGACTGAGCGTACCGGGCGCGGGATCCGGGTCGTGGCGGTAACCGCGCGCTCCAAGGCCAAGAGCCGCGGCATCGATGTGTCCGGCATTCGGTGGGTCGAAGATCCAATGGCGCTCGCAGCCAATCCCGAGATCGATTGCCTGGTCGAATTGATGGGTGGCGCCGACGGCCCAGCGCTGTCGGCGATCGAGACCGCGCTCAAGTCGGGCAAGTCGGTGGTGACGGCGAACAAGGCGCTGATCGCCAAGCACGGCCTGCGGCTTGCCAAGGCCGCGGAGGCACACGGCGCCGCCTTGAATTTCGAGGCAGCGGTCGGCGCAGCCATCCCGGTCGTGAAGACCTTGCGCGAAGGGCTGGCCGGGACCGGGATCGAACGCGTCTACGGCATCCTGAACGGCACCTGCAACTACATCCTGACCCGCATGGAGCAGGAGGGGCTGTCCTTCGAAGAGTGCCTGAAGGATGCCCAGCGCCTGGGCTATGCCGAGGCCGATCCGTCCTTCGACGTCGACGGTCATGATACCGCGCAGAAGCTTGCCATCCTGGCGAGCCTCGCCTTCGGCACCGAGGTGGCGGAGAGCGCGGTCTATGTCGAAGGCATCTCCTCGATCGCACCCGAAGATCTGCGCGCCGCGGCCGAGCTCGGTTATCGGGTCAAGCTGCTCGGCGTCGCCATGCGCACCGCCAAGGGCATTGAGCAGCGCGTCCACCCGACCATGGTGCCGAAATCGTCCTCGATCGCGCAGGTGATGGGCGTGACCAATGCGGTCACCATCGACGGCGAAGGGATTCCGCCGATCACGCTGGTCGGACCCGGCGCCGGCGGCGCCGCCACCGCGTCGGCCGTCGTCGCCGATATTGCCGATGTCGCGCGCGGCGTGCGTGCAGCGCCGTTTGGTCGCCCCGTCGAAACGTTGCGCGCCACCGAGAAGGCGCCGATGGAGCGTCACGAGGGCGGTTACTACATCCGCCTGATGGCTCGCGATCACGTCGGCACGGCCGCCAGCATCGCGACTCGCCTGGCCGAACAGAAGATCTCGATTGAATCGATCGTGCAGCGCCATCCGGACGGCGCCGGGCCGGCTTCGGTCGGTGAGGGTGCACCGGTGCCGGTCATCCTGATCACCTATGCGACCCACGAGGATGCGGTGTATCGGGCGCTGCAGGCGGTGCAGGACGACAAGGTGATCAGCGGCAAACCGCAGGTCATCCGGATCGAGAAAAATTAGGGCATGATGCTCACGGAACTCATTCGCTGTGCTCAAATTAGCGCATGGTGTTTGGGGAGAGATCATGCTCAAACCGGGCGATCGACGGGCGACGCCAGTCGCCGATCCGGTGCCGTCGTTTCGGAGACGGTTGAGCGATAGAATTGCGGGCGCGGGGCGCTCGCCGTGACGTCTTGAGGAGTTGGCCGATGTCGACGCATATTTCCGTCCCGCAGCAGATGCTGCTCGAGCGCATTCTGACGCTGGAGCTGGTGCGCGTGACCGAGCGCGCGGCGGTGTCGGCCGCGCGCCTGCGCGGCCATGGCCAGGAGAAAGCGGCCGACCAGGCCGCGGTGGACGCGATGCGGCGCGAGCTCAACAAGCTGCCGATCGAAGGCACGGTCGTGATCGGTGAGGGCGAGCGCGACGAGGCGCCGATGCTCTATATCGGTGAGAAGGTCGGCATGAATGCAGGCCCCAGGGTCGACATTGCCGTCGACCCGCTGGAAGGCACCACGCTGTGCGCCAAGAACATGCCGGGTGCGATCGCCACCATGGCGATGGCAGATGGCGGCACACTGCTGCATGCGCCCGACGTTTACATGCAGAAGCTTGCGGTGGGGCCCGGCTATGCCAAGGGCGTTGTCGATCTCGATGCGACGCCGGCCGACAATGTCCGCCGACTCGCCAAGGCCAAGGGCGTCGATCCCGCGCAGATCACCGTGCTGGTGCTGGATCGTCCGCGCCATGCCGACATCATCCAGGGCGTGCGCTCCACCGGTGCCGCCGTCCGCCTGATCACTGACGGCGACGTCGCCGGTGTGATCCACTGCGCCGATCCCGACAATACCGGCGTCGATATGTATCTCGGCACCGGCGGCGCCCCGGAAGGCGTGCTGGCCGCCGTGGCGTTGCGCTGCATCGGCGGCCAGATGCAATGCCGCCTGATCCTCGACACCGAGGAGAAGCGCGAGCGTGCCGCCAAGATGGGTGTCGGCGATCCCAAGATGATCTACGGCATCGAGGACATGGCGCGCGGCGACTGCCTGTTTGCCGCAACCGGCGTGACCACCGGCTCGCTGCTCTCGGGCGTCAAGTTCCGCAAGGACGGCGTGATCGAGACCGAGACGGTGGTGATGCGCTCGGTAACCGGCACGGTGCGCTATATCCGCGCCGAGCACCGGCAGCTGGAAAAATTCCACCTCGATTGATCGGCCGACCACAAGCGGAGCCAGCTGATGTCCGATCTGTCCGCGGTCAAGGCGCTCGTCTTCGACGTATTCGGCACGGTGGTGGACTGGCGCACCAGCCTGATCGCCGATTTCACCAAATGGTCGGAGAGCCGCGGTGTCACCGGCGACTGGACTGCGCTGGTCGACCGCTGGCGCGGCCTGTATGTCGCCTCGATGGACGAGGTGCGCAGGCATCCCGAGCGCGGCTTCGTGGTTCTCGATACGCTGCATCGCCGCTCGCTGGAGCAACTGGTGGCGCAGCTCGGCATCGCCGGGCTGACCGACGCCGACCTCGACTATCTCACCAAGGGCTGGCACCGGTTGCATCCGTGGCCCGACAGTGTCGCCGGGCTGACGCGCCTGAAGCGCAAATTCATCCTCTCGCCGCTGTCGAACGGCAACGTCGCGCTGCTCACCAACATGGCGAAGTTCGCAGGCCTGCCCTGGGACCTCGTGATGTCGGCCGAGCTGTTCGCGCACTACAAGCCGGATCCCGAGACCTATCTCGGCGCCGCCCGCCTGCTGGGGCTGGCGCCGGGCGAGGTGATGATGGTGGCCGCACATAACAACGATCTCGAAGCCGCGCAGCGCAACGGCCTGAAGACGGCGTTCGTGGCGCGGCCGACCGAATACGGTCCGCTGCAGAGCCGCGACTTCGAGGCCACCGGCGCCTGGGACATCGTCGCCAAGGATTTCGGCGCCATCGCCGACCGGCTCGGCTGCTAGCCTCCCGAGACAATTACACCATACCAGCCGAGCCCCCGATACGTCTCGTAGCCCGGCGTCGCGTGAAACGCGATCAGCCGCCGTGATGCGTCCTGATAGAAGCCGCTCGGCTTGCCATCGAGCTTGAGCGCGAGACGCTCGCTCAGAATGCCCTGACCATCAGAGGCGGCGATGATGCGAAAATTCGAATCGACCAGCAGCACGCGCGCTTGGTCGGCGGCGCCGACCCGCACGCCCTGCACGATCGCGCGCGCTTGCGCCTCCCAGTCGAAGTGGATCGCGAGAACGCCGAGCGGCTTGCCATGGGCCTTGCCGTGCTCGCGCACAGAGGCGCAATAGGTCGCGACCTGGGCGTTGCCGAGCAGCGGCTGGCACTCGATGTCGCCGGCGACGTAGTCGTCGCCGGAGCGCAGGCCACGCGCTTCGCGATACCATCTGGTGTCCGCGACACTCTGGCCGACCACCTTGAAGCGATCGGCGCGGCCGTTGGCGATGACCTTGCCGTCGAGATCGCACAGCCAGAGATCGAGATACACGGTGTAGGCCGACAGGATCACCGCGAGCCGCTCGGACACGTGGGACACCGTCGCTGCAGTCGGGGTCGCGGCGCAGTCGACCACGGCGGAATCCGTCGCCCACCAGCGCACGTCACAGGTCCGCTCATAGAGATTGCGGTCGATCAGTTCGATTGCGTTCAATGACAGATCGACCATGCGCTCGCCGCGGGCGCGGTCGGTCATCCGCTCGATCGAACTCTTCAGATTGCCGGTGCGGGTGGTGAGATGGCTTTCCAGTTCGCGCGCGATGGTCTCGACCTGCTGACCGACGGCGCGCACCTCCTGCGCGACCACCGCGAAGCCCGCGCCTTGCGCGCCGACGCGTGAGCTCTCGATCAGCGCGTTCAGCGCCAGCATCTTCATCTGATTGGTGATCTGCTGGATCGACTTGGTCTTCTCGCAGGCGATCTGGTTGACCTCGCCGGTCAGCCGCGCAATCAGCGCGGCGACATCGGTTTCGTCCTCGGCGTTGGCTGCTTGTGATGGAGCGAGGACAGGGGATTTCTTCAAATCAAGCGCAGTCAACATCGGCAAATGGCCTCCACGTTGCGGCGCGCGTCTCGTCCCGGCAAGGAGAGCGCGAGGAAACAAATTGAGGTATATTTGACTCGATTTGTCGTGGATTTGGCCTAACGACGGTTTAATACGGCGCGTTTGCAACCGGCCAAAACTGCCTCTAATTTGAGCAAACTCGATTTTTTGGCAGTTCCCACAGCGATTCCGGCGGTTGCCCTCATGCGTCCTCCGGATGGTGTAGATTCGGGGCTGGCTTCCGAATCGCATCCTCAGCGCATCATGCCCCTGTCCGCCACCGCATTGCCCATCGAAGCACCGCCTGCGTTCCTCGGCGTGCAGCTGTCCCTGACCGGCAAGCTGTGGCGCAGCCGGCTGGATGCGCGCGGAGCGGCACGCGCACTTGCCATCGTGCAGCGCTATCAGCTGCCGGAGATGCTGGCGCGAGTGTTGGCCGGCCGCGACGTCGACCTCGATGAGGTGGCTGATTTCCTCGATCCGACCATTCGCAAGCTGATGCCGGATCCGTTCACGGTGACGCAGATGGAGGCGGCGGCCAAGCGCATCGCGGACGCGGCGACCAGCGGCGAAAAGGTTGCGATCTTTGGCGACTACGATGTCGATGGCGCGACCTCGGCGGCGCTGCTCGCCTGGCATCTTCGCCATTGCGGGCTCGATCCGCTGATCCACATTCCCGACCGCATCTTCGAAGGCTACGGGCCGAACGTAGAGGCCGTGCGTGCGCTCGGCGCGAAGGGCGCGACGCTGCTGGTCACCGTCGATTGCGGCACCACAAGTCTGGAGCCGCTCGCCGAAGCGCGGCGGCTCGGCATGTCCGTGGTGGTGATCGACCACCATCAATGCGGTGAGGATCTCCCGGAGGTCGACGCGCTGGTCAATCCGAACCGGCCTGATGACCTCTCCGGCCTCGGCTATCTCGCTGCCGTCGGTCTGACCCTGGTGACGCTGGTCGCGGTCAACAGAGAGCTGCGCGGGCGCGGCTTCTGGACTCGCGAGATGCCGGAGCCGGACCTGCTGGGCATGCTGCATCACGTCGCGCTCGGCACCGTCGCCGACGTCGCGCCGCTGGTTGCGCTCAACCGCGCCTTCGTTGCCAAGGGGCTGATCGCATTGCGCCGGCGCGATCATGTCGGCCACACCGCGCTGATGGATGTGGCGCGGTTGAACGGACCGCCCGAGGCTTGGCATCTCGGCTTCATGCTGGGGCCGCGCGTCAATGCCGGAGGCCGCATCGGCCGGGCTGATCTCGGCGTGCGGCTGCTGCTCGAAGGTGATGTGTCCGAAGCGGCGCGGATCGCTGCCGAGCTCGACCGCCTCAACAGCGAGCGGCGCGTGATCGAGCAGGCCGCGGAAGCGCAGGCCGAAGCCGAGGCCCTGGCCGCGCTTGGACTGGAAGACAAAGGCAATGTGATCGTCACGGCGTCGGAAGGCTGGCATCCCGGCGTCGTCGGCCTGGTTGCCTCGCGGCTGAAAGAGAAATTTGCCCGGCCGGCCTTTGCGATCGCGCTCGAGCCCGGTGGCATTGGCACCGGCTCCGGCCGCTCGATCCTCGGCGTCGACCTCGGCAAGGCGGTGCGGCACGCAGTCGAGCGGGGCATCCTGATGAAAGGCGGCGGGCACGCGATGGCTGCCGGCGTCACGCTGCGAAAGGAGAAACTTGCGGAGTTCCGCGCCTTTCTCGAAACCACGCTCGGCCCTGATGTCGCAGAAGCGCGGCACGTCAACGAGCTCCTGATTGATGGCGCGATCAGTGCGCGCGCGGCAACGCCCGAGCTGGTCGCGACGCTCAACCGCGCCGGCCCGTTCGGCAGCGGCAATCCCGAGCCCGTCGTGGCGCTGCCCGCGCATCAGCTGGTCTATGCCGATGAAGTGGGGCAGGCGCATCTGAAGCTGCGCTTCAAGGCTGGCGACGGCGCGACGGTGAATGGCATCGCCTTCCGTTCTGTTGGCCAGAAGCTCGGCAATGCGCTGGTCCAGCATCGCGGCCAGTTGCTGCATGTCGCCGGAACGCTCGCGGTCGATCGCTACCAGGGTGTCGAGCGGGTGCAGCTGCGCGTGCTCGACGTCGCCGTGCCGGACCAGGGGCCTGCAGTGATCAGGTGATCCGTAGCTGTTGATCATTTGCGACAGCCGCGTCATCGCAATGATGGACGAGGTGAAAGAGCTGGCGTCTCCACATCGTCATTCCGGGGCGCGACGAAGTCGCGAGCCCGGAATCCATAACCACCATCGTGAGTATGGATTCCGGGCTCGCGCGTTCCGCGCGCCCCGGAATGACGGCACATACGGCCTTCTGTCGTTCTAACATGAGTTCGTATTCCCGCGGCACGTGCTGCCCGAGTTATGCTGCTCTCGTCACCCTCTCGAAACGAAGAGGGTGCAGGTAAT
>NZ_CAFK01000203.1 GCF_000239815.1 Bradyrhizobium sp. STM 3843
GACTATGGTCTCGGCAGCAGCCTTGCCACGCCGTGCGGACGTGTGCTTGCCAAACTGATCGGGTAAGGTGCCCGTCCAATCGCGCAATTTCTCGGAGAACAACATGAACGCGATCTTGAAGAACTTCATCGCCGGCGAATGGGTCGACGGTCACGGTGCGACGCGCAACATCAACCCGTCCAACACCAATGACGTCGTCGGCGAATATGCCAAGGCCGACAAGGCGCAGACCGAGAAGGCGATCGCCGCGGCCAAGGCCGCCTTCCCGGCCTGGTCGCGCTCGACCCCGCAGGAGCGCTATGACGCCCTGAACAAGATCTCGGCCGAGATCCTGGCGCGCAAGGAAGAGCTCGGCCGCCTGCTGGCGCGCGAGGAAGGCAAGACCCTGCCCGAAGGCATCGGCGAGGTGGCCCGTGCCGGGCAGATCTTCGCATTCTTTGCCGGCGAAGCGCTGCGCCTCACCGGCGAGAAGGGCCCTTCGGTGCGGCCCGGCCTCGACGTCGAGATCACCCGCGAGCCGGTCGGCGTGGTCGGCCTGATCACGCCTTGGAATTTCCCGATCGCGATCCCCGCCTGGAAGATCGCGCCGGCGCTCTGCTACGGCAACACCGTGGTGTTCAAGCCGGCAGAGCTGGTGCCCGGCTCGGCGCATGCGCTGTCCGAGATCATCGCACGCTCCGGCATTCCCGCTGGTGTGTTCAATCTCGTGGTCGGCCCGGGCTCGGTGGTCGGCCAGACCCTGCTCGAACATCCCGATATCGCTGCGATCTCCTTCACCGGCTCGGTGGCCACAGGGCGCAGAATCGCGCAGGCCTGCGTGACATCGGATCCGCTGAAGAAGTTCCAGCTGGAAATGGGCGGCAAGAATCCGATGATCGTGCTCGACGACGCCGACCTGAAGGTCGCGGTCGAAGCCTGCGTCAACGGCTCCTATTTCTCCACCGGCCAGCGCTGCACCGCCTCGTCACGGCTGATCGTCACCGAAGGCATCCATGACAAATTCGTGTCGGCAATGACCGAGCGGCTCAAGGGCCTCGTGGTCGACGACGCCGTGAAGCAGGGCACCCATATCGGCCCGGTGGTCGATCAGAATCAGCTCGAGCAGGACCAGCGCTACCTCAAGATCGGCCAGGACGAGGGCGCCAAGCTGACCTGGGGCGGCGAACTCTTGAATCGCGAGACTCCCGGCTTCTACATGCAGCCGGCGCTGTTCACCGAGGCCACCAACACCATGCGCATCGCGCGCGAGGAGATTTTCGGCCCTGTCGCCGCCGTTATCCGCGCCAAGAGCTACGACGAGGCGCTGGCGATCGCCAACGACACGCCGTTCGGCCTCGCCGCCGGCATCTGCACCTCGAGCCTGAAATATTCGTCGCATTTCAAGCGCAACAGCGAAGCCGGCATGGTGATGGTCAACCTGCCGACCGCCGGCGTCGACTATCACGTACCGTTCGGAGGCCGCAAAGGCTCCAGCTATGGCGCCCGCGAGCAGGGCTCCTACGCGCGCGAGTTCTACACCACGGTCAAGACGGCCTACACTTATCCGGTGTGAGTTCGGTGAGATCACGCGGCATCAGCGGTCGGCTCCCTCTCCCCGTTCTTTACGGGGAGAGGGTTGGGGTGAGGGGCAGACGCTTGCTCGGTGCAAGCCACAAGACCTGTACCCCCTCACCCGGATTGCATCTTGCGATGCAATCCGACCTCTCAGCGCGAGCGAAGCTCGTCGCGTCCCCGCAAGCGGGGCGAGGTTGCACAGCGAGTGCCGCGCCAGCCTAACCAAGGCTCATAGGACGAGGAGCAGGCATGAAACACGAACCGGTCGCGGCGGCGGAGCCGCGCTATATCAAGCTGAACCCGCGCGACAATGTCGCGATCGTGGTCAATGATTTCGGCCTGCCCGCCGGCACCAAATTCCCAGATGGCCTGGAGCTGAAGAGCTTCGTGCCACAGGGCCACAAGACCGCGCTGGTCGACATCGACCAGGGCGCACCGATCGTCCGCTACGGCGAGGTGATCGGCACCGCGACTTCGCCGATCAAGGCGGGCGAGTGGGTCGATGAGGCGCGCATCGAGATGCCGGAGGCCCCCGCGCTGGACAAGCTCGAGATTGCGACCGTCGTCCCTGCCCCGCTGCCGCCGCTCGAAGGCTACACCTTCGAGGGCTATCGCAATGCCGACGGCTCGGTTGGCACCAAGAACGTGCTCGGCATTTCGACCTCGGTGCAGTGCGTGTCCGGCACACTCGAATTCGCGATCAAGCGCATCAAGTCGGAGCTGCTTCCGAAATACCCCAATGTCGACGATGTCGTCGGACTGACCCATGCTTATGGCTGCGGCGTCGCCATCACGGCGCCAGATGCCGTGGTGCCGATCCGGACGCTACAGAACCTGGCGCTGAACCCGAATTTCGGCGGCGAGATTCTCGTGGTCGGCCTCGGCTGCGAGAAGCTGGCTCCTGAGCGGCTGGTGCCGGAGGGCGTCGACAATGCGATCGTGCGCATGCAGGACGAAGCCTTCGACGGCTTTGGTGCCATCGTCGAGTCCATCATGGAGGCGGCCGATCGACGGCTCGCGCAACTGAACAAACGCAGGCGCGAGACCTGCCCGGCCTCCGACCTCGTCATCGGCCTGCAATGCGGCGGCAGCGATGCGTTCTCCGGCGTTACGGCCAATCCGGCCGTCGGCTTTGCCGCGGACCTCCTGGTGCAGGCCGGCGCCACCGTGATGTTCTCGGAAGTCACCGAAGTCCGCGACGCCATCCAGCTTTTGACGCGACGTGCCATCAACGAGGAGGTTGGCCGCGCACTGGTGCGTGAAATGGCATGGTACGACGCCTATCTCGCGCGCGGCGGCGCCGACCGCAGCGCCAACACCACGCCGGGCAATAAGAAGGGCGGCCTTGCCAACATCGTCGAAAAAGCATTGGGCTCGATCGTGAAGTCAGGCTCAACCCTGATCACCGGCGTGCTCGCACCCGGCGAGAGGGCGAAACAGAAGGGCATGCTGTTTGCGGCGACACCGGCGTCGGACTTCATCTGCGGCACCCTGCAGCTCGCCTCCGGCATGACCTTGCAGGTGTTCACCACCGGACGCGGCACGCCCTATGGCCTCGCGGCGGCACCGGTGATCAAGGTCGCGACCCGCAGCGAGCTGGCGCGGCGCTGGAAGGACCTGATCGATTTCGACGCCGGGCGCATCGCCACCGGCGAGATGACGATCGAGGAAACCGGCTGGGAGCTGTTCAATCTGATTTTGGATGTCGCAAGCGGCCGTACCAAGCCGTGGTCCGACCGCTGGGGCATCCACAACGACCTCACGCTGTTCAACCCTGCGCCGGTGACATGAGTTTCTCGATCAGGGTCGTGATCGGGACTGATCTGGGAGCGTCGGCGAAAGTGCTACTCTTGTAATTCAAAGACGGCCAATTTTGCTACATCGGCTGTTTCGAGCTACAAGGGTAGCAGCAGCATCTGGATTGTTTCGCTTCGCCCGCAATGACGGGTATGCTGGGAGTGTCGAACTCAAGCCCACCATACATGCTTCACCAGACATGGCGGACCGATCAGATGCACATTATCAGCCGTTTTGCTGCGCTCGCCGTCGCTTTGCTCCTTGTGACCGGCGCGACCTCTCGCGCGCAGGAAACCATCAACACCGTCCCGCGCGAACTGCTTGACGACCTCGTGGTCGGCAGCCGCATCCTTGCCGATCTCGGCGTGGTCGACGGCTTCGGCCATGTCAGCGCGCGGCATCCGACCAACCCGAAGCACTTCCTGATGTCGCGCTCGCTGGCGCCGGCACTGGTGACCGCCGACGATATCATGGAGTTCGATGAGAACGGCGAGCCTGTCGACGCCCGCGGCCGCAGCATCTTCCTCGAGCGCTTCATCCACGCCGAAATCTACAGAGCGCGGCCGGACGTGATGGCCGTGGTGCATGCTCATTCGCTGGGCGTGATTCCATTCGCCAACAGCAAGACACAGCTGAAGCCGATGTTCCACAATGCCGCCTTCCTCGCGCAGGGCGCGCCGGTCTGGGACATCGGCGCGGCGTTCGGCGCCACCAACATGCTGGTGAGCAACAATGCAATCGGCAGGTCGCTTGCGACTGCGCTCGGCGATAAATCGATCGTGCTGATGCGCGGCCACGGCGATGTCGCCGTCGGCTCCGCGGTGAAGGTCGCGGTGTTCCGCGCCTATTACACCGACGTCAACGCCAAGCTGCAGGCCCAGGCCCTCGGGCTCGGCAGCGATGTCACCTATCTCAGTCCGGAAGAAGGCACCAAGGCCGACGCGGTCAACATGGTGATCATGGACCGCGTCTGGAATCTCTGGAAGCTGCGGGTGCAGACGCTGATGGGGAAGTAATAACGAACAGAACTGCTCCCACGTTCGCCTCCGTCATTCCGGGGCAGCCCGAAGGGCTGAGCCCGGAATCCATAACCACAAGGCGAAGTGGGACGCGTCGCTCGCGACAGACCTCCGCTCGCCTACACCGCCCCTTCCGCCTCGACGTAGAGCGAATACAACGAGTGCGAGGCCGCCATATAGAGCCGGTTGCCCTTCGGGCCCCGAGGTCAGGTTCGGACAGCGCTCGGGCAGGCGGATGAAGCCGATCGGCTTGCCTTGCGGGTTGAACACCATGACGCCGTCGAGATCTTCGGACTTGCCCTTCAGCTGATACACCTTGTGGCCGTTGACCTCGGTGGGCTCGGATTGCAGCGCGCCGTTCGACCCCCAGCCGCACCAGAGATTGCCGTCGCGGTCGACCCGGAAGCCGTCGAGAGCGCCCTGGTCGGCGGCATCGATCAGCTTCACCCTGTTGCCGACCGTGCCGTCCGCATTGACATCGTAGCTCCAGATGCTGCGGTTCGGCGTGCCCTTCCATTCCACGACATAGAGCTTCTTCTCGTCCGGCGAGAAGGCAAGCCCATTCGGGTTGACCAGGTCGGTGATGACGGCGGTCAGCTTGCCGTCGGTGCCGATGCGGAAGACGTTGGTGTTGGCCTGCTCCGGCTTGGCCTTGAAGCCTTCCCAATTGCCGCCGATACCGAAGATCGGATCGGTGAACCAGATCGTATCGTCCGACTTGACCACGATGTCGTTCGGCGCGTTCAGCCGCTTGCCCTCGAAACTATCGGCGAGTACCGTGATCGCACCGTTCTTCTCGGTGCGGGTGACGCGCCGCGTCAGCGAATGCTCGCAGGTGACCAGCCGTCCCTGGCGGTCGCGGGTATTGCCGTTGGCGTAGTTCGACGGGCTGCGGAATACCGTGAAGCTGCCGTCGGCCTCGCTGTACTTCATGATCCGGTTGTTCGGGATATCGCTCAGCAGCAGATAGCCGCCGTCCGGGAAATAGACCGGGCCTTCCGCCCAGCGCATGCCGCTCGCCAGCTGCTCGACCGTGCTGCTGTAGAGCCGGTATTTGGCAAAGCTCGGGTCGAGGATCTCGACGGCAGGGTCCGGATAGCGCTGGTTGGGCTTGAATGGGAATGATTGAGCGGCAGCGCGCCCGGCGATGGCCGCGGCGGAGCCCGCCACAGCGCCTGCAAGAATGTGTCGACGTGAAAACTTCACAAGAATCCTCCCTGGTTTGGCTTTTGCTTCGGCCTATCGCCGACCTGCACCTGCTTAAAACCGGCGTGCCGGCGGGTCTAATCCTGTTCCGGCATCAATCGATGCCGGCGGCACATCGATATTGCGGCGCACGCTGCGTCGGATCCTTGAAGGAGGTGACGAACGGGGCGGCGCTCGCTATAAGCCAACGATCCGCCGACAGAATCCGCCGCAAACCGCTTGCAACAGCTCGCCGACCCACTCGACCCCTGCCCCATGCGGCGCCGTCCGTCCGTGACTTCGCGCCTTGGCTGGCGCGTGGTCCAGTGCCTGGTCGCGGCTTTGAGCCTCTGCCTGGTCGGGTCCGCCCTTGCGCAAGACCCGACTACCGCCTCGACCGACCCGGAGATCAAGCCGGACATCGACCTCTATGCGCTGATGTCCGGCACCTGCAGCAAGCTCACCGTCGACGGCCGGGAATTTCCTTGCAAGGCGGTCGCCTTCTTCCACAGCGAGAAGGGCCGCGCGCATTTCACGGTCGCGCTCGACGATCCGGCCGATGACAGCCACATCATCGCGTTTTCCGGCATCAACGGCCACCGCTCGCGGGCGCAGCAGGATCTTTACGAGCTGCCTGTCGACCGGATGCTGCTGAATTCCAAGGACCGCCCGAGGGTCGACGGCATTCCGGTGCCGGCGACCGAGACCTCGGCGGGCGTTTGCCGTCAGATCGGCAATTTCGCCTCGCTTCAGGTTGCGAGCGTCACCTGCCGGGCAACCGATCAAGCGGGACGGGCCTACGAGCTGCAATTCGTCTCGGACGGCTCGCCGATCACGCTGCGCCGGGTCCGCCAGACCACGCCGAACATTCAGCACGATCCGTATCAATAAGGCGCATGACGTCGTTCAGACACGCGGCGCAATACGTGTCGGATTATTTTGATTCGCCTTGAACGTGCAGGCCTCCTCGCGCGACCGATCGCAAACAGGGGGACCGTCATGCCGATCGAACCGACCGACCTCGATTCCGAATCTACCGAGCAAGTACAGGGCGCCACGCTGTCGCTCTCCGGCGGCGGCTATCGCGCCATGGTGTTTCACATCGGCGCGCTGTGGCGCCTCAATGAAGTTGGGCTGCTCGGCCGGCTGAAGCGCATCTCGAGCGTCTCCGGCGGCTCGATCACCGCGGCGTATCTCGGCTTCAAATGGAAGGACCTGCAGTTCGACAACGGCAAGGCCAAGAACTTCCAGCTTTTCGTCGACGGCATGCAGCAGATGGCGGATCGGACCGTCGACGCCGGCGCCATCATCGGCGGCATTTTCCTGCCGGGCACGATCAGCGACCGGGTCGCCAAGGCCTATGACGAGGTGCTGTTCAACGGCGCCAAGCTTGCCGATCTCCCTGACGACAGCGACAACAAGGCGCCGCGTTTCGTCATCAACGCAACCAACGTGCAGACCTCGGTGCTGTGGCGGTTCTCGCGGCCCTATATGGGCGACTATCGGATCGGTCTCGTCGATGCGCCGGATGTCGCGCTCGCCACTGCGGTAGCTGCCTCCTCGGCGTTCCCGCCGGTGCTGTCCCCGCTGACGCTGCCGATCAAGCAGAAGGTACGCCAGACCAAGGGCGCCGACCTCAATCACGACCAAGCTTACACGACGCAGGCGATCCTGAGCGACGGTGGCGTCTACGACAATCTCGGCCTGGAGACGGTGAAGCGGTTCACGACGCTGCTGGTCAGCGATGCCGGCCAGAAGATCGCAGCCGAACCGGACCCGCATCATGACTGGGCGCGTCACTCCATGCGCGTGCTCGATATCATCGACAACCAGGTGCGGAGCTTGCGCAAGCGGCATCTGATCGACGCCTATGAGCGCGGCGATTACACCGGCACCTATTGGGGCATCCGCACCAATTTTGCCGACTATCATCTGCCTGACGATCCCCTGGGCTGCCTGCATCGGGACGCTACGCCGCTCGCGGCGATCGCAACGCGGCTGGAGAAGATGCCGCGCGATCAGCAGCACCGTTTGATCAACTGGGGCTATGCGATCTGCGATGCGGGGTTGCGGGCGCATATCAAGCCGGAGCTCCAGGCTGCACTTGGCATGCAGATGACGCCGCCAGCCTTTCCCTTCCCGGAAGCCTATTGAAGCGCGCCCATCGTTGCGGAGGCGACCATGTCAAATCGATCGCGGTTCAGATGCGATGAAACGGGTGGACCGGGCGAGCGGTCGTCCAAGCCGGATGAAAGCCCGATCGACATCTTCACCTCGACCGAGATCCCGACGCCGTCGATCCGCCCGCTCAACGTCTATGCCTTCGATCCGAGTCTGGGCAATTTCGTCGGCAACCAGATGATCACCCGTGTCAGCTACGAGGAGCTCGAGCCCGGACCGGTTGGCGACCGGTTCGCGGTGATCGATTATGATGGCGGGCAGCGCACGTTCTACAAGCCGGTCAATCTCGACGATCCCAGGCTGCTGATGACCAATGGCCTGCCGCCGTCGGAGGGAGATCCGCGCTTCCATCAGCAGATGGTCTATGCTGTCGCGAGCGAAACCTTGCAGCGCTTCGAATATGCGCTCGGGCGCCGCGTCCGCTGGCGGACACGGCTGGGCGACAATCAGCCGCATGCTCCGAAGGGCGCGTCTCGCCGTCTCAATCTGTTTCCGCATGCCATGTGCGAAGCCAACGCGTTTTATTCTCCGGACGCGCACGGCATCCTGTTCGGCTACTTCAAGGCAAGCCAGACCAATCCCGGTCGCAATTTGCCGGGACAAACCGTGTTCACCTGCCTGTCGCATGACATCATCGTGCACGAGACTACGCATGCGATCGTCGACGGCATCCGCGAATATTTCATGGAGCCAAGCAATGTCGATGTCGCGGCCTTCCATGAAGCCTTCGCCGATCTCGCCGCTCTGTTCCTGCATTTCTCCCACGAGGAGGTGCTGATCGACACCCTGCAGAAGACCGGCGGCAAGCTGTTCGACTTCAAGCTCAAGGGCGATTTCGCCACCGCCCCGGGCGCCACGCCGGTCCTGCAGTCGCAGCTCGACACCGAAAATCCGCTGATCGCACTGGCCACCCAGTTCGGCGAGGCGGCGGGCCGGCAATGCAGTCTGCGGAGCGCCCTGACCACACCTCCGACGACGGAAGGCGCAAAGGACATCGCCACCAAGACGGAGCCGCACGAGCGCGGCTCGATCCTGGTCGCCGCCGTGTTCGACGCCTACTTCACTGTCTATGGCCGCAGGACCTTTGACCTGTTCCGGATCTATCGCGCCGGCGGCGGCAGCCTGGAAAAATCCGACCTGCCCTCGCCGCTTGCCGGCCGCCTGGCCGCGGAGGCGAGCCGAACCGCCGAAGAGTTCTTCACGATCTGCGCCCGCGCACTCGATTATTGCCCGCCGGTCGACATCACCTTCGGCGACTTTTTGCGCGCCCTGCTCACCGCGCATCTCGACTATTCACCCGATGACCGCGACCATATTCGCGACGCACTGATGCAGGCGTTCCGGCTGCGCGGCATCTACGCCGAAGACGCGAACTCATTTTCCGAGGACGCATTGTTCTGGCCCAAGGCGCCGTCCGGCCGGCTCCGGGTCCCAGGCCTGGTGTTCGGCGATCCGAACGGCCTGACCAAGGAGGAAAAGGATCGCAACGGCGACGTGCTGCGCGCCTACGCCGCCGAGAACGCCGAGATGCTCGGCTTCGACCGCCACGCGGGCGCGATTGCCGCGCCGTCCTTCCATCCGATGTTCCACACCGGAAAGGATGGCAAGCTCTATGTCACCATGGTGGTGGAGCTGGTCCAGACCATGCAGATTCCGTTTGGGACCGGAATCCCCGGTACCTTCCCGATGCGCAACGGCGTCACGCTCCTCATCGCCCAGGATCCGCCGGACCGCGATGAGCGGCCAGATCCACGGATACGGTTCGTCATTCCGAAGCTGTACAAGCCCGAGCGCGAAGAGCGGATCCGCAGCTTCTACATCGCGAGCGGGCGCGCCGCGGCCGACAGCGCGTCGGACGACAATTCACGCTTCCGCCTGAACTTCGCGCTGCTGCATGCTGGAGTCTGATGATGGCCAAGGCGTCCTCCAAATCATCTCGCCCGCGTTCGCCGAAGCGCATGACCGCACGCAATCCCGCGAACGCGCGCCGGGCATCCGCGCCGGCGCCGCAGGAGGCAACATCCAACTCCCGTGCGCTGGTGAAGGCCGCCGGCGGCATGCGGGTGCGCATGTATCGCGTCGGCTTCGGTGACTTCTTTCTCTTGAGCGTGCCGACCAAGACCGGCGCCGGCCACATCCTGATCGACTGCGGGGTCCACGCCAGGGATCTTGGCAGCATTCGCGAGGCCGTCACGCAGATGGCGGAGGACTGCAACAAGCACCTGTCGCTGGTCATCATGACCCATCGGCACGCCGATCATATCTCGGGCTTTGCCAGTTGCAGCGATATCTTCAGCCAGATCGCCGTCGACCGCGTCTGGATGCCCTGGTTCGAAAAGCCTGATGATCCGAAGGCGGCGGCCTTCCAGGCCAGCCTGACCGCAATGGCCGGTCATCTCGGCCAGCAGTTTCGCGCCCGGCTGGCCGCAAGCCACGACGATGCCACCGAGCAGATGCTTCAGATGGCCGAGAACATCACCGGCGGGCTCGGCGCTGCCGGGATCGCCGCCAATCAGAAGGCGCTCAACGTCCTGCATGGCGGCTTCAAGACCAAGGTGCAACCCGATTACTACAAGGCCGGTGACACGCCGAAACTGCCGCCGGATCTCGAGGATGCCGGCCTCAACGCTGAGATCCTCGGGCCGCCGATGGACGACGCGCTGATCACGCAGATGACCAACAAGAACCAGCAATATCTGGCCGGCGCGACCGGAACGGAGCAGGATTTCGGGCGCTCGAAGCCGTTCGCCGATGCCTATCGCGGCAGCCATGAAGACTACAACGACAAGGCTTTCGAGCTCTACGGTCCCGATCAGATCATCCGGATGATCAGGAGCGCACAGCCCGACGTGCTCGCTGCCCAGGCGCTAGCCGCGGACAAGACGCTGAACAACCAGAGCCTGGTCGTGCTGTTCTCGTTCGGCGGCAAGAACCTCCTGTTCGCGGGTGACGCACAATGGGGCAATTGGGAGAACTTCCTCTATGGCGGCGCCTATGGCACTCCGGGCCATACCGAGCTGACCGAGAAAGCCAGGGGCATTCTCGGCAAGATCGATTTCTACAAGGTCGGTCATCACGGCAGCGCCAATGCCACGCCGAAGGACGCCGTGCTGGCGATGCGCATGGGCTGCGTCGGCATGTGCTCGACCCAGGAGCACGCTTACAATGAGGTGCCGCGGGCACCACTGCTCGATGCGCTGCGCAAGCGCATGAACGACCAGCTCGCGCGCAGCGACCAGGTGGCGGCCGGCACGGAGGAGCCGGCCCCGGACGCGGGCAACGTGCCGACCGCCTTCACGGCCCCAAAAGGAGGACTCTTTATCGACTATAATTTCTGACCAGCTATCGCGCTCCGCGCAGGACGTCACGCGCGGCGCGCCCGAGCCGCTTCGCAGCCTCGACCAGATCGGCTGCGGGAAAGCCTGAATAACCGAGGATGAATCCGTCCGGTCCGCGCGGCACGATGCGCGCGTCCGACAACAGCCGGCTCTCGATGCCGGCGCGTTCGCGGATCAGCCGCGCGGCGTCCTTCGGCGCATCCGGCGGCAATGTCGCGAGCAGGTGCAGGCCCTGCGCGGGGGCCGCGATGTGCAGACAGTCCTTGGCAGACCGCTGCAGCGTCTCCGCGACGGCATCGCGGGCCTGACGGTAACGCAAACGCATCCGTCGCATATGGGCCGCAATCGCGCCATCCGCCATCAGGTCGGCGAGCGCATCCTGCATGAAGCGCGGCGGAAAGCGATCATGCGAGGCGCGCGCGGCGACCACGGATGGCACGAGCCTCGGCGGCAGCACGAGATAAGCGAGCCTGAGACCTGCGAACAGCGTCTTGCTGAACGTGCCGATATAGATCACGCGCTCGCCGCCGATGCCGGCCAGCGCCGTCAACGGCGGGCCGGCAAAGCGATACTCGCTGTCGTAATCGTCCTCGAAAATGACGGCATCAGCCGCTTGCGCCCAGTTCAGCAGCGCCACGCGCCGCGCCATGCTCATCGCGACCCCGGTCGGGAACTGGTGGGACGGCGTCACGTAAGCGGCCCTCGCCACGCGCATCGCCTTCTCACCGGCCGTCACCACAATGCCTTCGCCATCGACTGGCACGGGCACCAGCGTCATACCGGATGCGCGCAGAGTGTTGCGCGAGGCATAGTAGCCGGGGTCTTCAAACCAGACGCGATCCCCCGGCTTCAGCAGCGCCTCCGTGCATAGCCGCAGGCCCTGCTGCGTGCCGCTGACAATCAGGATGCAGCTCGGATCGCAGCGGATGCCGCGATTGGCCGCAAGATAATGCGCGATCTGCGTGCGCAGATGAGCGCTGCCGCGCGGATCGCCATAACCGAGCTCATCGCGCGAGGCCTGCGCGATGCGGCGCCGGCTCGCGGCAGCAAGCCGCTTCAGGAGCGGCGTATCCACAAACGTAAAGCCGAGCGCGAACGGACGGTGCGGCGTGGTCTGGACGGTAAGCTCGGCCACAGGAGCCGACGGCGCGGGTGCCGGCAGCCGCGCGGCGACATAGGTCCCCGCGCCATGCCGCGCTTCGACCAGACCGTCGGACAGCAACTGCTCATACGCCGTGACGATGGCGTTGCGACGGACGCCGAGCTGCTCGGCCAGCGCGCGCGTCGACGGCAGCCGCAGGCCCGGCGTCAGCAGGCCGTCGACGATTGCAGCGCGCAAGGCACCGTGCACCTGGAGCGCCTGGTTGCGGATTGCGCGGTCCAGCCGGATCGGCAGGGCCAGCACGTCGTCGCGGCGGCGCCTGGAAGTGGTTGCTTGGTTTCTCATCAAATTGGAGCTCGTAGCAACCACTTTGCCATGGCAGGAAGCGTTCTCCAACCGGAGAATGACGATGTCCGAACAGGCCAGCTATCCCGTCGACGAGACCAACCGCGTCAAGCGCCGGCACGATCGCGGCCGCTACGACCATGCCACCGTGCACGCCCTGCTCGACTCCGCCGCTCTCGGCCATGTCGCCTATGTGATCGACGGCCAGCCCTATTGCACGCCTACCCTGTATTGGCGCGAAGGCACGACGCTGTATTGGCACGGCTCCAGCGCCAGCCGCATGCTGCGCAACCTTTCCGAAGGCGAGCCTGCCTGTCTCACCGTTGCCCAGCTCGATAGCCTGGTGCTGGCGCGCAGCGGCTTCCATCACTCGGCGGACTACCGCGCCGTGATGGCGTTCGGCCATGCCAGGCTGATCGAGGATCAGGCCGAAAAGGCGCATGCGCTCACCATGATGGTCGACCGCTTCTTTCCCGGGCGTACCGCGACCCTGCGCCCGACCACCGCACAGGAGCTCAAGGCAACTGCCGTCGTCACGATGGAGATCGAGAAGGCCTCGGCCAAGATCCGCAGCAGCGGCATCGTCGACGATGAGGAAGACTATGCGCTGCCGATCTATGCCGAGCGCATTCCGGTCCGCACCGTGCTCGGCGCGCCGGAACCGTGCAGCCGGCTGATCGCGGGCACTCCGCGCCCGGCCACGCTCGCGAGCTACAGCGCCGGCCGGCTGTTGGGAGATGCGCTAACGGATGCCTATGCGATGAGCTATCCGGAGGGATAGTCCGTCCATTCGCGACAGCAACCCAAACGCTGCATCAACGAGCACGATGCCCCCTCTCCTACAAGGGGAGAGGGTAAACCGTTTTCGCCGACGGCGGACGAGTTCGTCAGCTACACAGCAACCAGCGGCAGCTCGATTGCGGAGGCATGCTCGCCGCCGCGCATCATGGTGATCACGGGCGGACGGCCATGTGGCACCTGGCCGCAATGATCGTCGTCGTGGCCGGCGATCGAGACGCGGATGCGGCTGCCGCTAGCGAATTGCCACGCCACTGGCAACAGCGGCACCCGGATACGCTCGAGCTGGCCCGGAATCAGCGGCGCGGCGTCGGCGCGCGCAAAGCTGCGAAACGGCCATGTGGTGCGATACTGGTCCGGCGCTGTGCTCTCCTTGCGATGCAGGGCGCGCAGCAGGCCTTCGGTGACATAACGCTCGGTGCCGTCGGCCTCGACCTCGCTGATGTAGACGAACAGCGCGAAGTCCGGCTCGCTGGACGAGAGCCAGAGGTCCGCAAGCCCGTGCCCTGCGAGCTCCATCGCTGAGGGCAGGGGTGCGCTGGTGTAGCTCAGCATCGACGTGGTACGACCCTGCCAATCGGCGTAGTAGTGCCGGCTGTCGATGCCGGCGATCCGCTCATACCGGGTGTTGTGACCGGTGCCGCGGCTGAAATCGACGTGATGCTGATCTTCGCCCGCTTGCGGCGCGGCCTGGGCGAGCTCTCCGTCAGAGGCGAGATAGAATTGCCGCCGCGCCACGACCGGCGGCCATTGATGCCCGGCGCGCCATTGCTCGGCATGAAGTGCGTAGTAATGGATTGGCGCCTCCTCGATCAGCCCGGTGTCATAGCCGAGCAGATAGGTATCGAAGAAGCGCAGGATCTCACCGAGAAGCGCGAAACTCGGCTCGACCGATGTCCGCCACGGCGAGATGTCGATGCGTGCGCCGTGATCCCAGGGGCCGAGCAGCAGATGCCTCGGATTGTCTCGCATGGTGAGATGCCGCACGATGGCACCGTTGGCATAGCCGGCACCATCGAACCAGCCGGACACCGACAGGATCGCGACATCAGGCCTGATGCCATCAGCCACCGAATAGGGACTGAACGAGGCCGAGCTGAAGGTGGGATCGTAAGGCAGCCCCTCCTCGCGAAATCTGAACTCGGCCATGAAGTCGGTCTGGCGGAAGTTGCCGAGATGCTGCGTGATCGCCGTATTCAGCAGCGCGCCATCCGGGTCCTCATCGACCGGCTGCGGCCCTTCGAAATCCGGATTGGCGAAATAGGAGAACTGCCGCAGGATATCGCGCCGGTCATGATCGAGCCCGACCATCAGCTCGTCATAGACCTTGGTCAGCGATTTCAACTGAATCCCGCCCGGGAAGTAATTGTCGGCATACGTATCCCACACCGAGAACAACGGCGCGATCGCCTTCACCGCGGGATGGCCCGTGCTGGCCAGGAAGTCGGCGGCGGCCCCGAGATAGGAGATGCCCGTGGCGCCGATGGCGCCATTCGACCAGGGCTGCGCGACGATCCAGTCGGCAATCTCCCGGCTATCCTCGCGCTCCCTGGGCGAACGGAAGCTGTCGCGGGTGCCGAAGCTCGCGCCGGTGCCGCGGACATCGACGACCACGACCGCATAGCCGCGCGGTACGAAGTAATCGCGAAACTTGCCGGTGTTGGGATTGACCTCGCCGCTGCCGCCAGGCCTCAGCTTGAAGCGGCGATAATAGGGCGTGAAGAATACGAGCGTGGGGAAGCGGCCGGGGCCGGTGCCGTCCTTCGGCTGCGGCACGTAGGCATCGACCGCGATGCGGCAGCCGTCGCGCATCGTCACGTAACAAGAGGATGGCTGGGTGATCAGATAGTCGAGCGGCCGGGCCGCGACATAGTCGGCCGGTGGCACGCGCCAGGCCGACTCCGTGTTATCAGTCACAGTCATGCGCTCAGCTCACCCATTCTGCTTTGATCGCGGCCGCGCCTGGCGTGGACTCCGGCTGGCGCCAGGAGAAGCTGAACAGGCCTGACGGCGCGACCTGCTCCACTTCGGCGCGCATGATATCGCGCGCGATCACCACGACGAACGGCGGCGGCGGGTTGTCGGCCGAAAGCTGGCGCGGCGGTGAGAACATGGTGCCGACGCTCTCGACCAGCAGCGGCCGCGGTGCCTCGTGAACCCTCACCAGCCCCTTGATGCGGAGCAGGCGTTCGCCGAGCGCGCCGGCCAGATTGTCGAGCCAGGCGGCCAGATCGGAATAGGCGAGTTCGCCGGCTGGACTTAGGAGACATAGCGCCAGCCGCGGATGCGTTGACGTCGGTGCGGGCGCAAGCTCGCTCGGCGGCAGCGCTGAAATCAGCGGCGCGAAGGCCGTCCGTACGGCTGCGGTGCGATCGGCTGTTGCGATCACCTCCGCAACCGGATTGATGCCGGCGATCGCTTCCGTCGCCTTCGCCAAGCCCTCTGATCCGACCAGATCGGCCTTGGTCGCGATGATGCGGTGCGATGCCGCCCATTGCGCCGCTGCCTCTTCGAAAGCGGCCACCGCGATGCCGCGCGCGAGATCGTAGGTACCGACCACCGCGACGCGCATCCGGTGCTCGGCGAGCGTTGCGAGCTGGCGCAGCACAGGACCGGGCATCGACAGGCCCGACGTTTCCAGGATGATCCGTTGCAGTGGACCCGCGCCGGGCGGGCGCGGCGCCATGATCAGGCGATCGATCGTAAACGCCAGATCGGAGCCGATCTGGCAGCAGACGCAGCCATTCGACAGCATCGCCATCGGCACGTCGTCGCCGCTCTCGCGCAGGATCACGCCGTCGAGCCCGATCTCTCCGACCTCGTTGACGATCACCGCCGTATCGCTCGCCGCGTCGCTGACAAGGAAATCGCGCAGCAACGAGGTTTTGCCAGAGCCGAGGAAGCCGGTCAGGACGAGGAAATCGATCGGCGCAGCGGTCATGGCGCGGCAGCGTCCTTGACGGCGTATTTCTCCGGCACGTCGCTTTCCCAGCTCGCCTTGACCAGCTCGCGCACGTCGGCCAGGAGCTCCTCGGTGTCGTAGATGATGCCGTCCTTGATGGTGTATTTCAGGCCGCGGTGCCATTCGACCGCATTGGTGGCGTCGTTGAAGCGCATCGCGCCGGTGCCGTAGAGCAGCTTGAAATCGGTCAGCGGGTTATGATCGTGCACCAGCATGTCGGCGCGCATGCCGATGTCGATGGTACCGATCTCATTCTCGAGTCCGCACAGCGCCGCACCTTGCGAGGTCGCCGAGCGCAGCACCTCGAGCGGATGGAAACCGGCCTCCTGCAACAGCTCCAGTTCGCGGACATAGCCGAAGCCGAAGATCTGGTAGATGAAGCCGGAGTCCGAGCCGGTGCAGACGCGCCCGCCGCGGTTCTTGTATTCGTTGATGAAGGCCATCCAGAGCCGGTAGTTCTCCTTCCACTCGATCTCGTTCTGGGTCGACCAGCGATACCAGTAGGAGCCGTGGCCACCACGCTGCGGGGTGAAGTAGTCCCACATCGATTTCCAGGTGTAGTCCTTGTGCCAATAGGCCTGGCGCGCCCGCATCAGGTCGCGGTTGGCATCGTAGATCGAGAAAGTCGGGACGAAAGTGAAGCCGATTTCGAGGAACTGCTCCAAGACCTCGTTCCATTTCGCCGAGCCCGGCTCGGCGCCCTGCCGAAACATCTGACCTGACACCGAGAAGCGGAAATATTCGTCGGTGTAGTTGTAGTCGAGCGGGAAGTTCTGGATCACGCGATCCTCGAACAGCGCCTCCGGCAGGCCGTAATAGTGCTCGGCGCTGGTCAGGCCCCAGCGCGCAGTGGTCAGCGCGTTCATGCGCGACACCGCCATCTGCGCGTGATGGCAGCCGGCGCGCAAGTCCAGCTTCTTGCACTCGTCGAGCGCAGCCTCCATGATCGCCGGCGGCGCGCCGAAGAACTTGATGCCGTCGGCGCCGCGCTCCTTCACCGCGCGCAGCCAGCTACGGCCCTGCTCGGGCGTGTAGATGGTCTTGACCATGTCGTTCACGGCCGGAAAATACGCGTAGGATAAGAGCCGGGGCGCCGCGATGCTGTTGTCCTCGGAGCGCTTCTTCTGGTCGATCATCCAGGACAGCCCGTTCATCGAGCCCATCTCGCGCACCGTGGTGACGCCGTGGGCGAGCCAGAGCTTGTAGACATAGTCGACCGGCGGCACCCAGCCGTTCGCCGAGTGATAGGCGACGCCGGCATGGGCGTGACAATCGACGAAGCCCGGCGTCACCCATTTACCGCGACAGTCGATCTCATGATCGGCCGGCTCGCCCGGCTTGCCGCCATAACCGTAACCGACGACCTTCTTGATGCTGACGATGCGGCCGTTCTCGACGATGATGTCGACAGGACCGATCGGCGGCGCGCCGGTGCCGTCGATCACGGTGGCGCTGCGCAGCGCCAGCCGTTTGAACGGCCCGATGCCGCGATCGCGCGAGGTCGCCGCCGGCACGATCGCCTGGGTGCCCTTGTTTCTGATATGCGCGAGCTCGTCGCCCGGAAGGATATCGGCCTGTTCAGTCATGCTCTCGTTTCCTTATATTCCAATCAGCCAGCCAGCGAAGGTCGCGCAAA
>NZ_CAFK01000202.1 GCF_000239815.1 Bradyrhizobium sp. STM 3843
GCTACTATCGCTATCCTTCCGGTGAGTACGTCGCGGTCGATCCGCGCTCCTGCTACTGACGAAAAGCGCTACGAATTATTAACCTAGTTGAAAGCCGGGGTGCGTCGCACCTCGGCTTTTTGCTGGTCGCGATGCGATTTCGCGGCGCTCGGAGTGTCCGACGACATCATTTTGGTCAGCCGACGACATCGCGTTGAAACAAACGCCGCGCAGCATCTTAGGCCATTCGGTCGAGCGCACATGCGTGGTGCAAGGTGCGCCAGTGAATTGGAAGACGGCCATGCTTGCAGAAAAATTCATTTTGTTGCTGGAAACGCTGCGAAGCCAGAGCGCCTGGGATCAGAGCCCCCGTGTGATCAGCACATCGCCCCACATCTCAGTCCAGCTGCCGCGGACGGCCCCGGACTCCAAATCGAGCCGTGCCGGTTGAGTAGCTCCGTTTAGGGAGCAGCGCGGACGAATAAAAGAAAGCCCCGGTCTGGACCGGGGCCTCGACAGCAGGGCCGTTCGACGGCTAGTTCCGGGCGGCGGATTGTTATTGCCGGTCATTACGACGACGGCTCCTTCGTTTTCGTCGGAGGCGAAGGAAATCTAGGATCGGGGGAGCCGTTCCTCTCGGTCGGCTCCTCCGGCTCGCCATTAGCGAAAACGATATCCGGGTGAGGGAGAGCGAGCTCATCCGGCGTTGCCTCGCAGGGCTTGATCTCAAAATCATTGTCCAGGATCTTTTCGCCATGCGTGCCAAGCGTGACGAGATCGGCGCGCTCGGCGGCCTCCCAGACCTCTCGTTCGGTACGAAACGGGCGGGTCAGTCTTTCATCATTCTCGAACAGAGCGTAGGGCACCGCACACTCCGGATCCTGACATCGCGGCGTTTGACGCGATCTTGAGCATCTCCGCCGCGCACGGAAAATCCGCGCCCGTCGTCAACGACACTGGACCGGGGGTGTTCCCCGCGATGAACGGGGTGCTCGATGAATTGTGACAAGGCCGGAGAGCGCCTAGCGCCCTCAGCGGGGAACGATGCAACCGGCGTCTCATTGACCGGCATTCCAACTCATCAGGGAGTAGGCAATGGATTTGTCGGGAAAGAGGATCGCGATTCTGGCCACCAACGGGTTCGAGCAGTCCGAGCTGGAAGTGCCGCGCGACCGTTTGAAGCAGGCTGGCGCAACCGTGGACATTGTTTCGCTGGCTGCGGGCGAGATCAAGGGCTGGGACAAGAAGGACTGGGGCCGTCCGGTCAAGGTGGACAAGACCCTGGATGAGGCCTCGGCGTCAGACTACGACGCCATCGTGCTGCCAGGCGGGCAGATCAATCCGGACCTGCTGCGCGTCGAGCCAAAGGCACTGAAATTCATCAAGGACATTTTCGATGCCAAGAAGGTCGTCGCCGCAGTGTGCCACGCGCCTTGGCTCCTCATCGAAACCGGGATCGCCAAGGGCCGCAAGATGACGTCCTACAAGTCGATCAAGACCGATGTGGCGAACGCCGGCGCCACCTGGGTGGAGGCGGAGGTGGTGGTCGATCAAGGCGTGATCACCTCGCGCTACCCAGGCGATCTCGAGGCGTTCAGCGCCAAGATCATCGAGGAGGTCAAGGAAGGCCGGCACTTCCAGCGCAGCGCTGCTTGAGCCGCCCCAAGCTCGATCCGTCAGTTCAAGGCCGCGCGCTGCGCGCGGCCTTGGGGCGGGCGCGAGCCTGACGACGGGTTGATCTGTCAAGGTTGAACAGGTGAACGACCCCAGCGCTCGAGGGGTCGAACGCTGAGGCCGCATTCCACACGGAGTGCTCCCGACGTGATGGGGGAACGCCGCCAGGAGCCGAGTAAAGACGCGCGGCAATTCACATTGTTCCTAATGATGGCTGATCGCACCACGTTCAGTCAGACGTGGATTCGATCTGGAAAATTGGCTCCGGCGCGATCGGATCGAGCTCTCCGACAGACAAGCCCATTCAACAGATTAAGACCGACCGCACGGTTCCGTACGGGCCCGGAACTTCCGCTGATCTCACCTGTTGCCGGATTTTACAGCGCCCGGAGGTGCCGCCATGAGAGAGAAGGCCAAGGTCGGAAAGTATGACGCACCGGCGGGCGGTTGGGGCTCGCTGCATGCGGTGGCGAGCATCCTGACCCAGGAAGAGGTTGCGCTGCTCGGCAGCGAGATCCTGCTGAAGCAGAACAAGCCGGACGGCTTCATGTGCGTGAGTTGCTCCTGGGCCAAGCCGGCAAAACCGCGTCCGTTCGAGTTCTGCGAAAACGGCGCCAAGGCGACAGCCTGGGAAATCACGCGCAAGACCATCGGACCGGAGTTCTTCGCCCGGCACACGCTGACCGAATTGCGCGGATGGTCCGATCATCAGCTGGAGGAGCAGGGGCGTCTGACCCATCCGATGCGCTACGATGCCGGGTCGGACACCTACGTGCCGGTGTCCTGGGAGCAGGCGTTTCGCGATATCGGCGCCGAGCTGAAGCAGCTCGATCCACGGTCGGTCGTGATGTACACGTCAGGCCGAGCCTCGCTCGAGACCAGCTACATGTATCAGCTGTTCGGGCGCATGTATGGCACCAACAATTTCCCCGACAGCTCCAACATGTGCCACGAATCGACCTCCGTGGCTCTTCCGGAGGTGATCGGCGTTCCCGTCGGGACGGTGCTGCTGCCGGACTACGAGAAGGCCGATTGCATCCTGTTCTTCGGCCAGAACACGACGACCAATTCGCCACGCATGCTGCATCCTCTGGAGGAGGCGGCGAAGCGCGGCGTGCCGATCATCACCTTCAATCCGCTGCGCGAGCGCGGGCTCGAGCGGTTCACCAACCCGCAGAACCCGATCGAGATGCTGGTGACGGGCGGCACGCGGATCAGCACGCAATATCATCAGCTGCGTATCGGCGGCGACGGCGCAGCCCTGCTCGGTCTCTGCAAGGCCGTGATCGAGGCCGATGACGCGGCGCTGGCAACCAAGGGCCCGCGCGTGCTGGACGTGATGTTCATCGAGCAGCACACGTCCGGATTCGAGGAGTTTGCCAACTGCTGCCGGCAGGCGTCCTGGAGCGATATCGAGCGTGCATCTGGTCTGAGACGGTCCGAGATTCTCGAAGCGGCAAAGGTCTACGCCAAATCCCACGCGGTGATTGCCAATTACGGAATGGGCATCACCCAACATCGCCATGGGGTCGAGACGGTCAAGATGATCGTCAATCTGCTGCTTCTGCGCGGCAACATCGGCAAGCCCGGCGCCGGCATCTCGCCGGTGCGTGGTCACTCCAACGTCCAGGGCCAGCGCACGGTGGGGATCTCCGAGAAGACCAAGCTGGTGCCTCTCGACAAGCTGGCGGAGCTCTATCAGTTCGAGCCGCCCCGCTGGGACGGGCTGAATACGGTCGACGCGTGCGAAGCGATCCTGAAGGGAGAGGTCAAGGGCTTCATCAGTCTCGGCGGCAATTTCCTGCGCGCGGTGCCCGAGCGTTCGCTGATGGAGCCGGCGTGGTCGAAACTGCGCCTCTCCGCGCAGATCGCGACCAAGCTCAACCGCACCCATCTGGTTCCGGGCGAGGTCACCTATCTGCTGCCGTGTCTCGGACGCATCGAGGTCGATGTCCAGGCCACCGGCCCGCAGGCGGTTGCAATGGAAGATTCGACGACATGCATCCACGGCTCCCGCGGCCAGCGCAAGCCGGTCGCGCAGGGGCTGCTGTCGGAGCCGGCGATCGTGGCAGGGATTGCGAAGGCAACACTGCCGCCCAATCCGCATATCGATTGGGATGCCTGGATCGGGGACTATTCGCTGGTGCGCGACGCGATCGAGCGGACCTATCCCGAGCAGTTCAAGGATTTCAACGCGCGCTTGTTTCAGCCCGGCGGTTTTCCGCGGCCGCTCGGCGCCCGCGAGCGCAAGTGGAAGACGCCGACGGGCAAGGCGACGTTCACGGTGCCCAAGGCTGCGCTCATTCCGCCGCAAGAAGGAGGCGGTGTCTATCAGCTGATGACGTTGCGCGCCGATGGCCAGTTCAACACGACCATCTACAATGAGGACGATCGATTCCGCGGTGTCACCGGCGGCCGCCACGTCGTGTTCATGAACAAGGGCGACATGGCCGAGCTCGGACTGATCCAGGATGATTTCGTGACGTTGAAAACCGAGGCGAATGATGGCGTCGAACGATCGCTGGGCGGTCTGCAGGTGGTCGCGTTCAACATTCCGCGCAACAGCATCGCGGCCTACTACCCGGAATGCAACGGGCTGATCCCGCTCTGGCACTATGCCGAAGGCAGCAAGGTTCCGGCGGCCAAGTCGGTCCCGGTTCGCATCACAAAGGACGCGGCGCGCGCTGCCTAGCCGACGGCGCGCTGCCGTGACGCGACCGTTGTCACGCTCGCCGGCGTGGGATGCACGGCCGCGCTGATTGCGGCGCGGCCGAGCGGCACCAGCAGCCGGCAGATCAGCCCTTCCGGCCGCCAATCGAACACGGCCTCGCCGCCGAGCTGGCTCTCGACGCTCGCCATCAGGCTGCGCGTTCCAAAGCCCCGTGAAGTCGGGGTGTGCACCAGCGGACCTCCGGTCTCGATCCATATCAGATCGAACCGGTCATTCTCGATGCTCCAACTGACGGACACCTGACCGCTCAGAACGGACAGGGCGCCATATTTCGCCGAATTGGTGACGAGCTCATGCAAGGCGAGCGCAAGGGTCTGCGCCGTTGCCGGCTGCAATTGCAGCTCCGCTCCCGAAAAGGAGATCTGTCCGCCAGTCGTGTACGGCGCCACTTCTTCGGCCACCAGGCGGCCGATTTCGGCGCCTTGCCAGCTCGACAACGACAGGATGGTGTGGACGCGCGCCAGCGCGCTGATACGGCCTTCGACCGCCCGCACATAGGCTTGGACGTCCTCTGCGCGGGTCAGGCGGACGATGGACTGCGCCAAGGCCAGTGCGTTCTTAGCACGATGATCGACTTCGCGCGTCAGCAGGGTCTGGCGTTCCTCGGCGCGCTTGCGGTCGGTGATATCAACCGTAACTCCGCTCACGCGCAAAACGCGCCCCGTGGCGTCGGTGGTGGCCGCAGCCGTCGCGACGCACCAGCGCTGTTCGCCGTCAGGCCGGTTGATGCGAAACTCCGCTTCAAACGATCTGACACCCTTGTTGAAATCGGCGATGAGGTGCTGCAGCCGTGCGACGTCCTCCGGATGAAGCCGCGCCATGATGTTCGCCGAGTTGACTTCGAAACCGCGGGGATCGACGCCGAAGATGCGGTACTGGCCGTCGTCCCACATCCAGTCGCCGTTCACGCCATCCCAATCCCACGAGCCCATCTTTCCGGCGGCAATCGCCATGCTCCGCCGCTGCTCGCTTTCGACGAGCTGGGCCGTCGACTGTTCGAGCTCGGCGGTGCGTGCGCGCACGCGGTCCTCAAGCTCGGTGTTGAGATGCTCCAATTGCCGGGTCTTGCGATAGAGCTCAGCAAACACCTTGATCTTGGCGCGTAGCACTTCCGGGACCACCGGAACCGGAACATAATCGACGGCGCCCATCTCATAACCGCGCAAGCGATCGAAGTCGCTGACCTGGATCGCCGAGATGAAGATGATCGCGATCTTCTGGAACCGCGGATGTTCGCGGATCATCGCAGCGAGCTCGAAGCCGTCGAGCTCTGGCATGCACACGTCGACCAGGATGACCGCGATCTCGGTCTTCAGGAGAATTTCCAGCGCCTCGCGGCCGGAGGTCGCGACCACGAGATTTTCGCCGAGTTCCTTCAGGATGACTTCATAAGCCAACAGCTTCGCCGGCTGATCATCGACCAGAAGGATGTTGACCTTTTCATGTTCCATCATCATCAGCCGTTCAGCGATGCAGCCACATGCGGATCGCAAGGAGCAGCTGTTCAGTGTTGACAGGCTTTGCGAGATAATCCGATGCGCCGGCTTCGAGGCACTTTTCGCGGTCTCCCTTCATGGCCTTCGCCGTGAGCGCGATGATAGGGAGCCGGGCGAAGATCGGGTTTTGCCGGATGACGCCTATGGTCTGGTAACCATCCATCTGCGGCATCATGATGTCCATTAGCACGATTGCGATCGTAGGATTGGTTTCGACGAGCTCGATCGCTTCGCTCCCCATCGTTGCGGTCAACACTTTCATGCCGCGCCGCTCCAGCACGCTCGAGAGTGCGAAAATGTTGCGGGCATCATCGTCGACGAGCAGCACGGTCCTGCCGACGAGATCCTCGTCGGAACTGTTGAGCTTCTCGAGCATCCGTTGCTTCTCGGCCGGAAGTTCCGTGATGACCCGATGCAGGAACAGTGCGGTTTCGTCCAACAGGCGTTCCGGGGACTCGACACCCTTCACAACGATGCTACGTGCCATCGTGTGAAGTTCCGCATCTTCCTCGGCGGACAACTCGCGCCCGGTGAAGACCACGACCGGCACGCCCGAGAGGGATGAGTCCGAGCGGAGCTGATCGAGCACATCGAAGCCGCTCATGTCGGGCAGGCGCAGATCGAGCACCACGCAGTCGCAAGGAGAGTCGCGGAGGACATTAAGAGCATCCGCGCCTGTATCGGTGGCGATGATTTCGATGTCGTCGTGGTCAAGCAGCTCGCGGATGCTGAGCTGCTCGGCCGGATTGTCCTCGACGATGAGCAGGCGCTTGCGACGTGGCTTGGCATATTCCTTGATTTGCGCCAATGCCGCGCTCACGCCTTCGGTCGTGGTCGGCTTGTTGACGAAGGAGAAAGCGCCCCGCGCCAGGGCGTGCTGGCGGTCTTCGTCCAGCGTGATGATCTGCACGGGAATGTGCCGCGTCAGCGGATTGTGCTTGAGCTGGCTCAGCACCGTCCATCCCAGCATATCCGGCAGGAAGACATCGAGCGAGATCGCGGCGGGCTGATATTGCTTGGCAAGGTCGAGCGCTTCGGCGCCACGGCTGGCGACCAGGACCTTGAAGCCCTTGTCGCGCGCAAGGTCGATCAGCACGCGCGCGTAATGCGGGTCATCCTCGACGATCAGCAGGATGGTGTCGCCGGGGTCGAGATTGAGCCGGTCGTCCGGCAGCTGTTCGATCACACGCTCCTGGGTCGCCGGCTGCTGCAGGGCCGGGGACTGAACATATTGCGAGGAGGGCGCAGAGCTGATGCGCGGCGCGACCGCCGGGCCGGCATATTTCAGTGGCAGATAGAGCGTGAAGGTGCTGCCTTTACCCGGCGCGCTTCTGAGATGGATTTCGCCGCCCAGCAGGTTCGCAAGCTCGCGGCTGATCGCGAGTCCAAGGCCTGTGCCACCATATTTGCGACTGGTGCCGGCGTCGGCCTGCTGGAACGCCTCGAAGATCAGCTTCTGTTTTTCCTGTGGAATGCCGATGCCCGTATCAGTCACTTCGAACGCGATCACCGCAGGCGCGGTGTTGAGCACCGGGTGCTCGGCACTCCAGCCGCCGAGCGCTGCTGATACCTTCAGCCCGACGCCGCCTTCGGCCGTGAACTTGAAGGCGTTGGAGAGCAGATTTTTCAAGACCTGCTGCAACCGTTTGGAGTCGGTGACGATGCTTCGCGCCAGGTTCGGATCGACCTCGATGTTGAAGGACAGCTGGCGATTGTCGGCCTCGTGCCGGAACGGCCGGCCGACCGTCTCCAGCAGATTGGAGGTGAGGATCTCTTCGGCATCGACCGTGACCGTGCCGGACTCGATCTTGGAAAGATCGAGAATGTCGCTGATCAAGTTGAGCAGATCGGTGCCGGCGCCGTGGATGGTGCGGGCGAATTCGACCTGCTTGCCGGTCAGATTGCCGTCCGGGTTTTCGGTCAGCTGCTGACCAAGGATCAGGATGCTGTTCAGCGGCGTCCGCAGCTCGTGCGACATGTTGGCCAGGAACTCGGACTTGTACTTCGAGGTCAATGCGAGCTCGGTCGCCTTTTCCTCCAGCGCACGCCGGGCCTGCTCGATTTCCTGATTCTTGCGTTCCACTTCGACGTTGCGCTCGGCGAGCTGCTGCGCCTTCTGTTCGAGCTGTTCGTTGGTCTGCTGCAGCTCGCGCTGCTGGGCCTGCAGCTCGGCGGCGAGCTGCTGCGACTGTTTCAGCAGGCCCTCGGTCTGCATCGTCGCCTCGATCGAGTTGAGCACGATGCCGATGGAGTCGGTGAGCTGCTCCAGGAAGGTCATCTGCGACGTCGTGAACGTGCTCAAGGACGCAAGCTCGATCACCGCCTTGACCTGGTTTTCGAACAGCACCGGAAGCACCACCAGATTGCGCGGCAGCGCGCGCATCAGAGCCGAGCCGACCGGCACGGCGTCGGTCGGGATATCGGCGACCAGCCGCTGCCGCTTGTCCATGGCGCACTGGCCGACCAGGCTCTCACCGAACTGCAGCACCTGCGGATGCGGAAAGATCCCGTCATCGGCATAGGCGGCGAGCAGCCGCAGCTGTGGCGAATACTCGTTCTCGACCTGATAGATGACGCCGCGATGCGCATTGACCAGCGGCGACAGCTCGGTCAGCAGCAGCCGGCCGACCGTGGTCAGGTCGCGCTGGCCCTGCAGCATGTTGGTGAATTTCGCGAGGTTCGTCTTCAGCCAATCCTGCTCGGTGTTGACGTCGGTCGTGAGCCGCAGATTGGTGATCATCGTGTTGATGTTGTCTTTGAGCTCGGCGACTTCGCCGCGCGCATCGACCTGGATCGAGCGGGTGAGGTCGCCCTTGGTCACGGCGGTGGCGACCTCAGCGATGGCGCGCACCTGCGAGGTCAGGTTTGCGGCGAGGAGGTTGACGTTGCCGGTCAGGTCCTTCCAGGTGCCGGCAGCGCCGGGCACATTGGCCTGGCCGCCGAGCCGGCCTTCCACGCCGACCTCGCGCGCCACGCTGGTAACCTGATCGGCAAAGGTCGCCAAGGTCTCGGTCATGTTGTTGATGGTTTCGGCCAGCGCCGCGACCTCGCCCTTCGACTTCACGGTCAGGTTCTGCTTGAGGTCGCCATTGGCCACCGCGGTGACCACCTTGACGATGCCGCGCACCTGCTCGGTCAGGTTGGCA
>NZ_CAFK01000201.1 GCF_000239815.1 Bradyrhizobium sp. STM 3843
CGGCGTACTGGATCGTCCGCTTTCACGGACGATGACAGCGGGGGGAGGCCACCATTTTCCGCATCAATAGGACCGATACGTTGGAAACGGTGTTCTAGATGCCCGCGGCAAGCTCTGAAACCGGCTGGATCGTAGGCGGGGTGGTCGCGGCGGCGGTCGTCCCCGCGCTCGCGATCGGCCTGAGCATGCCGTTCTGGCTCGCCTGCATCATCGGCGTGGCGGCCGGGGGCGGGGCCGTTGCCGCGCTTGCGCCGCGCGAGGCCTTTCCGCTGCTCGATGCCAGCGGCGTCGCGCGCGGCAAGGTGACGTTCGCCCGCGAGCTCTTGACCGAGGCGGCGCCGCAAGCCGCGCGGCTGGACCAGGCGGCAACGCAGATTCGTGACCGCAAGGTGATCGAATGCGTGCGCCACATGGCGGTCATTGCCAGGCGGATCTTTGCGGCCATCGAGAAGGACCCGCTCCGGCTCGATCGCGTCAGGCGCTTTCTCACTTATTATCTGCCGCGCGCGGCCGAGATCGCCCAGGCCTATGGTGAGCTGGAACGGACCACCGTGCCGGATCTGCAGCGGCTGACCGCCACGCGCGAGCTGATCGAGCGGCTCGATAGCGCCTTCACGCGCTATGCCACCAATCTCGAGGATGCCGATCTCGACAAGCTCGACATCGAGATGAAGCTCTTGAAGAGCGCGCTCGACGAGGATCTTGGGCCGGCGGCATCGCGCCCGCCTGCGCTCGATTCCGCGCACGGGACCAATCAGGATAAGAGTGAGGGGAGGGGTTGATGGCCATTTCGCGCCGAGCTCTCGGGATCGGCCTGCTCGCGACCAGCGCCGCGGCCACCGGCGGCTACGTCTATCTCACCCAGCATCCGGAGATCGCAGGTCCGCTCGGCAAGGCGAAGCAGCTGTTCGGCTTTGCCGGCGGCGAGAAGGAAGGCTTCATCAACAACAGCCGCGTGCGCGGCCTCCTGGAACGTCGCTTCGGGCTGGTGCTCGACGCGCGCCGCGCCGGCTCGGTCGAGATGGTGCGCGAACACGCGCTGTTGGATCAGAAGCCGCAATTCCTGTGGCCGTCGTCCTCCGTCCTGGTCGAGGTGGCGCGCCAGTCGGGGGTGAAGATCTCGCGCGACCAGGTGATCTTCAATTCGCCGATCGTGCTCTATTCCTGGGATCGCATCGCCGACGGATTGGTGAAGGCGGGGATTGCCGAGCCCGCCGGCGGCCCGCGCTATACGGTCGATCTGTTGAAGCTGTTGAAGGCGATCATCGCGGGTGACGGCTGGGCCCAGATCGGCGTGGCCGATCTGTTCGGCCGCGCCCGCATCGTGTCCACCGATCCCAACCGCTCCAATTCCGGTTTCATGTTCGCAGGCCTCGCCGCCAGCCTGTTGAGCGGCGACGTGATCGGGCTCGATACGCTTCCCCGTATCGACGGCGATGTCGGCACCGTATTTAAACGGATGGGTTTCAAGCCGCCGTCCTCGGGCAAGCTGTTCGACGACTACATCGCCGGCGGCGCCGGCGCTCAGCCTTTGATCGTCGGCTATGAGAACCAGTTGGTCGAATGGGTGTTGCAGGATCCGGACCGCTGGAAGCGGGTCGAGGCCAATGCGCCCGCCAAGCCCGTGATCATGTATCCGCGGCCGACGGTGTTTTCGGCGCATCCCTTGATCAGCGTCGAGCGTGGCGCCGACCAGCTGATCGATGCGCTCACCAGCGAGGCGGTGCTCGAGCTCGCCTGGGAGGATCACGGCTTCCGCGGCCCGCTCGGCACCATCGGCAAGGCCAAGAACCCGCTGTTGGAGGCGCGGCTGATCGATCGGATCGATGCGGTGCTGCCGATGCCGGACGCGCCGGTCATGATGGCGCTCTTGGATCATCTCGCGGCATGAATGGCAGCGCGCTCACAGTCGCGTGTTCAATCCCTAATCAGCGATTGACGCTCATCGAAATTCGCACGCTCAACGATAAGATTCGCCTCGGGTGTGACTCAAAAACCAATGCGAATCAGCAATCAGGAGTTACGCCACATCAAACACTAAATTTATCTTCCGCGAATCAGCTCAGTGATCCATTTTTGGCCGGGGTCAATCTGGAGGCCAAAGTATGAACGTTATTGTTTTCGCATCGCGTAAAGGGGGGTCGGGCAAAAGTACGCTTGCCGCTCACCTCGCTGCGCAGATCAAGGCGAGCAAATCTTGTTTGCTCATCGATGCCGATCCGCAGGGGTCGCTGACGCTCTGGCACAAATTGCGCGGCACCAACGAGCCGCCGATCAAGACCGCCGTGAACTCGGTGAGCGGGATCGTCGCCGCCGCCCGGCGCGAGGGTGTCGAGTGGGTGCTGATCGATACGCCGCCGACCGTTTCGGCCGTCGTCGAAGACGCGATCAAGAATGCCACCATGGTCATCATTCCCGCGCGCCCGGGCGTGTTCGACGTCAACGCGGTGCAGGAGACGATCCAGACCTGCCGCGCCGCCCGCAAGCCTTATGCCGTGGTGCTGAACGGCGCGCCGGCCCGTCGCGACGAGGCCGAAAGCCCGATCGTCACCATCGCCCGCGAAGCGCTGGCCAAGTTCAAGGCGCCGGTGTGGGGTGGTCAGATCACCAACCGAGCCGATCTTCTGATGGCGCTGGGTCAGGGCGAAGGCGTGCGCGAATATTATGCCGAGGGCCGTGCCGCGGCGGAGATTGCCAGGCTCTGGGCCGCGATCGAGCGTTCGGTGAAGGCGATCCGAGGTACCGTGTCGTCAAACGGCACGATGCACAAGCAGGCGGCTTGATCTCGCGCGAAAGCCAGGCCTCCAGCGCGCGGCCTGTCGCCTCTTGTGTTGTCTGGTGGTGTAGAGCTCGATGCCGCGCGGCGGCGCGGCTGAGGGCTACGCGACCATCAACAGATAAAACGCGATCGCCGGCGTCAGGGTCAGAATCACCGACCAGATGCCGATACCCCAAAGGATGTCTTCCCGCGTAAAACCCTGCTGGCCAGGGTATGCATGATCTTGCAAAGCCACGACGCCCCCGCGTTCTGCTCTTTGCAAGTTTGATATTGGAATAGTTTTAAAAATCCGGTTGCGCCGTCCTTCAAATCTTTTCGTCCCTGCTACCTCGGATTAACCAGCAGCACCCGGCGAGATCTCGCCGGCGGGCCGCGCCGGGCAGAGCCGACGCGGCGGCATTGGTCACGCCACCCGTGCCGGGGCCGTCGTGCGCGCCGCCATCTCCTGATCGAGGCGGGCGGCAAGCTCGACCCCCACCTCTACCATCGGCAGGCGCACCTCGGGACTTGCGATGAGCCCGGTGCGGGCCAGCCAGTACTTTGCCGGCGCCGGGCTTGGTTCGGCAAACAAAAGCCGCGTCAGGTTCTCGACCGCTTGCCAGCACGCTGCGGCGCCATCGCGATCACCGGCCTTGAGGTGGGTCTGGACCCTCGCAAACGTTTCGGTCTCGACATGCGCGGAGAGCAGGATCGCGCCATCGGCGCCGGCGTCAAGCGCATCGAAGCTCTGCGCATCTTCGCCCGTCAGCACGCGAAAGCCGTCCGGCCTCCTCGCGAGCAGCTCGCGGGTCTGGGCGCGATTGGCGCAGCAATCCTTCAGCCCGACAATGTTGGGGTGTTGGGCGAGCCGCAGCAGGGTTTCGTTCTCGATCGCAACCGCGGACCGGTAGGGGATGTTGTAGAGGACGATCGGATGCGCGGCGTGCTCCGCCAGCGCGGTGAAATGCCGGATCAGTCCGCGCTGGGACGGCCTGAGATAATAAGGGCTCGAGACCAGATAGCCATCGACCGGCCAGGCCGCCGTCCGGTCCAGGGCCTCAAGCAATTCGGATGTCGCCGCGCCGGCGAGCCCGAAACAGATCGGCAAGGATCGGCCGATCGCCGCCAGCTCGGCGTGCACGACTGCGACGAGGCGCTCGCGTTCCGGCCATGACAGCAACAGGCCTTCGCCGGAGCTTGCGGCCAGGATCAGCCCGTCGATCGGCTTGTCCGCATAGTGGCGCACAAGATTGCGCAGCGACGGTTCGTCAAGTGCACCATCGCGGAATGGGGTGACGAGCGGCAGCCAGAGGCCGTGCAGCAGGTCTTGAAGGTCGGTCATGGTCCATCTCCTTGTGGTTGAGTGCCGGGGAGACGGAGCCAACAAAAAACCCCGTCCTTGCGGCGGGGCTTTGCGAAGCGGCGGTGAAATCTAGCGCGCGCGTCCACACCTCCCCGAATGGGGAGCTTTTTTCGACGACAGCTTGGCAGACGACGATGTGGACATGGCACCTACATGCGTTGGAAAAGGCTGCGCTGTCAACGAGGCGGCTTGTTGCGCGCAAAAAACGCCGGACAAAAAAATAGCCGGGCCCAATGAGCCCGGCTGTGGAGGTTTGGCCTATGAAGGCCGACACAATCACCTTCCAAGAGGGATGCCTGAGCGCCCGCGCCACTGGAGGAGGGGGACAAATGCGCAACGCGAGCGCTCAGCACACAGATATTATGGTGCCCGTTACCGCTGCCCAGCAACCCATGCGAGCCGCATGTCAGACATGCGCAAAATCAGGACGGCCAGCGCTGCGCTTTGCTCACGACAAAGTCACGGAACACCTGCACGCGCGCGACCGTCTTCAACTCCTCGGGATAGACAAAATAGGTGTCGAGCTGGATCGAATCCGACTCACCGAAGAGCTGCACGAGGCGGCTGTTTTCTTCGACCAGGTAGTCCGGCAGCGCGGCGATGCCGAGGCCCTGCTGACAGGCACGCACCAATCCCAAGATGTTGTTGACCTTGAAATAGGCCTCGCGCGGACCGGAACCGTTGCGGCCGGCCTCGACCAGCCAGTTGCGGTTCTGCAGATGCGGCGCGACCTGGCCGTCGGCCAGGGTGATGATGCGGTGATTGTCGAGTTCGTCAAGGGTCCGCGGCGTGCCGAAGCGCTTCACATATTCCGGCGAGCAATAGGCGTGGAAGCCCATCGCGAATAGCTTGCGCTGGATCAGGTCGGGCTGCGTCGGCTTGCGGGTGCGGATCGCAACGTCGGCCTCACGCATTGACAGATCGAGCTCTTCGTCAGTGACGATCAGCGAGATCCGGATCTCCGGATACAGCGCGGTGAATTCGCCGAGCCGCGGGATCAGCCAGTTGATGCCGACGCCCGGCGTGGTCGTGATCTTGAGGTCGCCGCTCGGCCGTTCGCGGCTGTCGGTCAGCTTGGCGCGTGCCGCCTGCAGCTGCATGAACACGTCATGCGCCGTGCGGAATAGGAGGTCGCCCTGCTCGGTCAGGATCAGTCCGCGCGCATGGCGGTGGAACAGCGAGACCGCCAGCTCCTGTTCGAGCGCGCTGACCTGGCGCGACACCGCCGATTGGGACAGGCCAAGCTGCTCCCCGGCATGCGTGAAGCTGCCAGCTTCCGCCGCTGCGTGAAACACCTTCAGCTTGTCCCAATCCATGTCCGTAAATCCGTCGCGGGTTCGTGCCATCGTGAATTCATTCCGCTGCTGCGCGTTCGCCCGCGGCATGCGCGAGGAAGCGTTCCGCCTCGAGCGCGGCCATGCAGCCCATGCCGGCCGCGGTGACCGCCTGGCGGTACGTCTCGTCGGCCACGTCGCCTGCTGCGAACAGGCCGGGCACCGAGGTCGCTGTCGAATTCGGGGCGACCTCGACATAGCCGGATGGCCTTAGCTTGACCTGGCCCGCGACGAGGTCGGTCGCAGGCGCATGTCCGATCGCGATGAAGACGCCGTCGGCCTTGATCTCGGTGACCGCGCCGGTCTTAATGTCTTTCAGCCGGACATGGGTGACCTTGGCGGGCTCGCTGGCGCCGCAGACTTCGTCGAGCACGCTGTCCCACACCACCTTGATCTTGGGATGCTTGAAAAGTCGCTCCTGCAGGATGCGCTCGGCGCGGAAATGGTCGCGCCGATGCACGACCGTGACCGATGCCGCGAAATTGGTCAGGAACAGCGCCTCCTCGACTGCGGTGTTGCCGCCGCCGACCACGATCACGTCCTTGCCGCGATAGAAGAAGCCGTCACAGGTCGCGCAGGCGGAGACGCCGAAACCCTTGAACTTGTCCTCGGAGGGAATGTTGAGCCAGCGCGCCTGGGCGCCGGTCGCGAGGACCACGGTTTCCGCGAGATAGGTGTCGCCGGAATCACAGGTCAACCGGAACGGGCGTCGCGACAGGTCCAGCTTGGTGACGTAGTCGGTCTTGATCTGGGTGCCGACATGCGCCGCCTGCTTCTCCATCTGCTCCATCAGCCAGGGACCCTGGATCACGTCTGCGAAACCGGGATAGTTCTCGACGTCCGTGGTGATCGTCAGCTGGCCGCCCGGCTGGATGCCCTGAATCAGGATCGGCTCCAGCATGGCTCGGGCTGCGTAGATCGCGGCCGTGTAGCCGGCCGGGCCGGAACCAATGATGACGACCTTGGCGTGGATCGGAGCTTGCATGGGGTGGATTTCTCGCTGGCGGGGGCATTTTGGCGAGGTGGCGACCGGAATGTGTCGACACACGTCCCCGCGGCCCCCATCGAAAGTGTCAAATCCAAGTCTAAGGCATCTGGCTAGCCATGCAAGAATTGCAACGCATCTCAGCGAATTTTCCCTTCACGACCCGGTCATCTCGGGAAAACTGCGCAATAAAATTGCTCAAACCTGCCGACCTGGGCTAAGACAGTTCCGTCCGTTCCGATGACCCGGCGGTCATCCGCTGAAGCTCCCGCCAGGACCCCATATCCCCGTGTCGAAGAATCTTGACGAGATTGATCTCAAAATCCTGAGCGAGATCCAGGCTGACGGCCGGATCACCAATGTCGAGCTCGCCAAGCGGGTCGGCATCTCGCCACCGCCCTGCCTGCGGCGGGTGCGGACGCTGGAAGAGGAGGGCTACATCACCGGTTACCGGGGCCTGCTGGATCCGCGCAAGCTCGGCTTCGACGTGACGGTGTTTGCGGCCGTCCATCTCTCCAGCCAGGCCGACGCCGACCTGAAGGCCTTTGAGGAGTTTGTACGCGCCGAGCCGCTGGTACGCGAATGCTGGATGCTGTCGGGCGAGGTCGACTTCATCCTGAAATGCGTGGCGCCCGACATGGCGACGTTCCAGGAATTCGTCACCCATCTGACGGCGGCACCTCACGTCCGCAATGTCAGGACGTCGTTGGTGCTGCACAATTCGAAGTACGAGGCCGCGGTTCCGCTCGGGGTCAAGGGGCCGAGATAAACTTGACTGTCATTCCGGGGCAGCCCCGCAGGGGCTGAACCCGGAATCTCGAGATCGTCATCAAGCCCGGGATTCCCCCATGCGCAAACGCGCATCTGAGGTTCGATGCTGGCGCATCGCCCCGGAATGACGTTGGATCAAATGACCTCAGCCCTTCTTCCGCAGCATGGCATCCAGGCTGATCGGGCCGCCGCCCGCAGTCGCGAGATACAGGCAGGCGAAGCAGAGCGCGATGGCGAGCGAGCCATTGTTGACCACCGGGAAAAAGCTCCGCGGGGCGTGGCTGATGAAATAGGCGAACGCCATCTCACCGGAGAGGATGAACGCGACCGGCTGCGTGAACAGGCCGAGTATCAACAACCCGCCGAGGGTCAGCTCGATCATGCCGGCAGCGCCGTACAGCGACATCAGTTCGACCTTGGCGAACGGCGATTCCGCCGGGATCTTCAGAATTTTTGCGACGCCAAACTGGAACAACATCAGTCCCGTGATGAAGCGAAACAGGCTGAGCGCCACTGGCCGATATTTGGAAAAGATCTGCTCCATACTTGTCATCCCCCGATTGAAGCGAACCGGTTTCATTACTAGCGCAACAGCCGGATTTCGTCACCCGCCGGGATTTCCACCGCTCGCCCGCCGAGGCTCAGACGCATCACACCGGGCGACCCCACCACACCTTGCAGCGTGGCAAAAAGGCCGCGCAGGACGCGCGGCCTTTTTGACTTCAAGACATCCGAGAAAAGCTAGCGCCACTCCACCTTGGCGATCTCGTAGGACTTGGCGCCGCCTGGGGCCATCACCTCGACCGAGGCGCCCTTCTTCTTGCCGATCAAGGCGCGGCCCAGCGGCGAGGTGATGGAGATCTTGCCCTTCTTGGCATCGGCCTCGACCTCACCGACGATCTGCCACACCGTCTTCTTCTCGGTATCCTCGTCGATCAGGGTGACGGTGGCGCCGAACTTGATGGTGTCGCCGGAGAGCTTGGTGACGTCGATCACATCGGCGCGCGCAAGCTTGTCTTCAATCTCGGCGATGCGGCCCTCGTTGTGCGACTGCTCTTCCTTCGCAGCGTGATACTCGGCGTTCTCCGAGAGGTCGCCATGCGAACGCGCCTCGGCGATGTGTTCGATGATACGTGGACGGTCCACCTGCTGACGGCGCTTCAGTTCGTCTTCGAGCGCGGCATAGCCGCCCGAGGTCATAGGAACCTTTTCCATCGTCTCTTCTCGTCCTTCGATCGCGCGGGCGGGAGGCGTGAGCCCGCACGAGTAGTCGTTTCAGATTAAGCTT
>NZ_CAFK01000200.1 GCF_000239815.1 Bradyrhizobium sp. STM 3843
AGCGATCAGGTCGAGCAGGTCATTTTGCAGGACCTGCCTCGACGTCTGGCGAGCGCGCTGCTGGGTCTGACGGATAAGCGCAAGCTTGAGCCTGCCAGTCGGACCATTGCGATCACCCAGCAGGAAATCAGCGAGATGGTCGGCATGACCCGGGAAAGCATCAACAAGCAATTGCGGGCCTGGGCGGCCCGCAATTGGGTGCGGCTCGAGCACGGAGCCATCGTTCTGTTGGATCCGGAGCCGCTCCGCGCCTTGGCCGAGGCCGGTTCAGACGACGAGATGTGAGTAGTCCGGCATCAGAGATAACCTGCGCCGGCTTCCGCTGCAAAGCGGCCGGGATCGCCCTCCCAGACGATACGGGCGTGCTCGAGCACATAGACCCGGTCCGCATGCGGAAGCGCGAAGGTGACGTTCTGCTCTCCCAGGATGACTGTAATCGGTGTCGTCTGGCGCAGCTTTTCCAGTGCCTTGGACAACTGCTCGAGAATGACCGGTGCCAATCCAAGCGTTGGCTCGTCGAGAATCAGGATTTTCGGCTGCATCATCAGCGCCCGGCCGATGGCCAACATCTGCTGCTCGCCGCCCGAAAGCGTCTGCGCCAGCTGACTTTGCCGGTCCTTTAGAATCGGGAACAGCTCGAACAGCCAAGTGAGCTGCCGGGCTCGTTCTTGGTCTGAGAGGTGCTGGCCGCCCAGATCGAGATTTTCGCGAACCGTCATTTCGCCGAACAGTTCGCGCGACTCCGGGCATTGCACGAGACCTTCGCGTGCGATCCGCGCCGGGCTGATGCCGCGCAGCGGCGCGCCGTCGCGAACGATGTCGCCGCTATAGGGCAGGAAGCCCGAAATGGCGTTGAACAGTGTGGTCTTGCCGGCGCCGTTGAGGCCCACGATGGAAACGAACTCGCCGTGATGGACGTGGATCGAGACGTCCTCCAGCGCCTGCGCCTTCCCGTAGACCACGCTGAGGTTCTTGACCTCCAGTGCCGGGACCTTGTCCTTGAAGCTGACCTCGGGCCGGGCCGAGGTCTCGATCGCTCCGCCCAGATACACCCGCCGCACCGTCTCATTGCGCATGACTTCTTCGGCGCGCCCGAACGCGATCTCTTCGCCGAGATACATGGCGAGCACGCGGTCAACCAATGCAGCGACGCTCTTCACATTGTGGTCGACCAGAAGCACCGCGCGGCCCTCGTCGCGAAAGCTGCGGATCAGAGCCGAGAAGATGCCAACTTCGGCGAGCGTCAGGCCGGCGAAGGGTTCGTCCACCAGCACGACCTTCGGATCCCGTGCGATCGCTTTCGCAAGCTCCAGCCGTCGGAGATCGGCGAACGGCAGCGTTGGCGGGCGGCGGTCCATGACCGTGCCGAGGCCGACGCGCTCGGCGATCCATTTGGCCCGCTCGGTCAGCTCCCTGTCCGGAAACAGCATCAAGAGGCTGTCCGGCAGCAGAGCAACCATGATGTTTTCCAGGACAGTCTGGCGGTTCAGCGGCCGCGAATGCTGAAACACCATGCCGAAGCCTTTGCGCGCGATCTTATGCGCCGGCAATCCCGCAACGTTCTCGCCTTGAAAGACAACCTCGCCTGCCGTCGGACGCTCGATGCCCATGATCGACTTCATTGCCGTCGATTTGCCCGAGCCATTCGGCCCGATCAGCCCCAGGATCTGCCCGGCATGCAGGTCGAGGTTGAGGTTCTTGACCGCGGTCAATCCGCCATAGCGTTTGACCAGGCCACGGACCTGAAGGGTCGGTGTCGACGTTCCGCTGGCATCCATCACGCGCGCGCCCCGCGGGACAGAGCCGCGCCAAGAAAGCCGCCCGGGAAGAACAGGACGACCAGCAGCGCGACAAAAGAGACGATGAAGGTTGCGAGCTCCCCGGTCGGCCGCAGAAACTCTCCCGCGACGATCAGGAAGATCGCTCCCAGCGCAGCGCCAAGCACCGTGCGTCTGCCGCCGAGCACGGCGGCGACGATCACGTTAACGCCGACGGCGACGTCGACCACGGTCCCGACCGAAGCTGTGCCGAAGTAGAACACCAGCAGCGCCCCGGAAAGACCGGAAAAGAAGGCGCTCACGATGAAGGCGAACAGCTTGTGCTTGACGATGTTGAAGCCGAGGGCGCCGGCCTGCACGGGGTCTTGTCCACTCGCCTGCAGTACCAGGCCCAGCGGCGACTGCGAAAGGCCGTAAAGGATCGCACCACTGACAGTCATGAAGCCAAGCGCGATCCAGTAATTGGCGTTGGCGCTGATCGTAATGACGTCGGGAATGGTCAAGCCGATTTCGCCCCCGGTCAGGTCGGCGAAAACCACCACGAAGTTCTGCAGCATCAGCACGGCCACCAGGGTCGTCAGGCCGAAATAGGGCCCGCGCACCCGCAGCGCGGGTAGCGCCAGGACGAACCCTGCAACGACGGAGGCCAGCGCTCCCAGGATGATACACACATAGACCGACCAGCCATATTGGTTGTTGACGATACCGGCGGTGTAGGCGCCCACGCCGATCAGGAACGTTGGGCCGAAATTGACCTCCCCGGCGAAGCCGAACAGCAGATCCCAGGCCATCGCGAAGACGCCGAAATAGTAGGCCACGGTCAGCAGGCCCAGCACGTAGCCCGAGACGTAGAGGGGTAATGTTGCCGCGACAATGATGACGACGAGAGAGATCACGAACAGGCGTGAGGTGAAGAAACCCGACATGCTCATCGTCTCCCGAGCAGGCCTTGCGGCCGGATATACATCACGAAGACCAGGAGCAGCAGGGCAGGGATCGTACGGTAGGCCGGCGAAATCAGATAGGCCGTCAAGGTTTCGAGATAGCCGACCACGAACGCGGCGATCAACGATCCCGACACGCTGCCGAGCCCGCCGAGCACCACGATCGAGAAGGCGCTCGCGGTCAATGGGCCGACACTGTAGGAACTGACGCCAAGAAACATGCCCAGCAGCACGCCGGCAATGCCGGCCAGCACGCCATAGATAGCCCACACCACGATATAGATGTTGTTCAGCTCGAGACCGAGCAGCGTCACCCCGCGCGGATTCATCGATGCAGCGAGCACCGCCTTTCCGGTGCGGGTCCGGTTCACCAGGACCCAGAGCAGCGCGATCACAAAGCAGCAGACGATTGCGGTGAATATCTCATTGCGCGGCGTACGGACGCCCACAATATCGACCACGCCCTCGACGATCGGCAGCACCGTCTTGGCATTATTCGTGAAGAAATAGGCGATCAGCTCCTGGATCATGATTCCCCAGAGCAGTGTTCCGGTCAGAACAAAGATCTCCTTCTCCTCGTTCGGAATCCGTCGCGACCGCTGGATTGGCTGCACGACCGCAAAATAGGTGGCGAAAGCCGCGACCAGCGCCGCGGCGATCCCGATCAGTGCGCCAGCGTAGGTGCCGGTATGAAGAACGCTCGCGGCAGCCCAGGCCGCCACGGCCGCCAGCACCATGATGGCGCCATGGGAGAGGTTAAGCACGCCGGATACCCCGAAGATCAGGGTGAAGCCGGTTGCGCCCAGCGCATAAAGGGCGCTGACGGCAAAGCCGTCGATCAGGATCTGGAGTGCACGCATGGACTTTGGCTGCGGCAGCACCGCTGCCTTGGCGAGAGAGGAAGGCGGAAACGTCCTGCTCTCGCGGAACGAGAGCAGGACGGCTCCAATATCAGTTCGAGGTGACCTTGATGAAGCTCGGGAACTTCATCGATGCTTTCGCGACTTCCTTCGGCCAGACCGCGACCTGCTGTCCATCCTGCCACTGCAGCATCAGCCCAGTGATCAGGCCTTTGCCGTATTTGATCGAGTGCGTGAACGGATCGTCCTTGCCGTAGAATTGCACGCGCCCGATCGTGCCTTCCCAGTCGGTCTTCTCGAGCGCCTCAACCAGCTTGTCGGCGTCGGTCGAGCCCGCCCGCTTGACGGCCTCGGCAATGTAGTAGACCTCGTCATACGAGGTGTAGCCCGCATAGGATGGATAGTTGCCGTATTTGGCCTTGAAGCCTTCCGAGAAGGGGACCGATTTCGGGGTTACGGCGACGCCGGTGCCGGAGACGCCCTGATACAGAACGCCATTGGCGGCGTCGTTGGTGTCCTTGCCGAAGGTGGAGTTGGTCGCCTGCGAGCTGATCCCGAACATCGGGATCGGAACCTGCTGGTTCTTCCACTGCACTGTCGGCTGCACACCGACATGGGAGATACCGGTGATGATGACGTCCGGCTTGGCGGCTTCGATCTTGTTGAAGATCGGCGTAAAGTCGGTGGTGTCTGGCGAGAAGCGGATATGGTCGAGCACCTTCAGCCCGATCTTTGGCAGGCATTCCTCGTATCCGACGTCGAGCGGCTTGGTCCAGGCGGCGTCCTCGCTCATGATGACCGCCGTCGACATGTGCTTGCCGTCGACCAGGAGCTCCTTGGCCGCATCGCAAACCGAGAGCGCGAGCGCGGCTGACGTCAGATATCCATGAAACGTGTACTTGTTCTTCTCGTAGTCGGCGTGGACGCTCTTGCTGATCTCGTTCGACGCCGCGCCCGGCGTGATGAACGGTGTTTTCAGCCGGGATGCCCAGGGCTCAAGCGCGAGCACCACCTCGCTGATATAGCTGGCGATGACGATATTGACCTTGTCTTCGTTGACCGCGCGCTGAAACGCGCGGACGGAATCGGCAGAAGAGGAGTGGTTGTCATAGGTGACGATCTCGATCTTCCGCCCGTCGACGCCGCCCTTGGCGTTGATCTCGTCGGCCGCCATCTGCGCGGCCTGGGGAATGGAGGCACCTGCGATGGCTTGCGCCTCCGCGATCACGCCGATTTTCAGTGGATCGGCAGCGAGGGCCTGGCTCGAAATCGTGCCTAGAAACCCGGCAGCGGCCAACACCAGCGCGCTATAGCCGAATGGCGAGACCGCCGAGCGGGAATCGTTTCTCATATTTCTCTCCCTGGAATTATGCTTGTTTTTTTTCATTGTAGCGCCGCTTGCGCCGGCAGCAAGCGGAACCGGCCTTTTCTCCGTACGCCCCCTACCTAAGATTAACCCTCGATAATCGCGACGGCCCGGGTCCATCCGGCGGAGGCGCGTTCGATCTTGACCGGAAAACAGCTCACCAGGAAGCCGGTCGAGGGCAGCTGCTCGAGATTGTGCAATTTCTCCAGGTGGCAATAGCCAATGTGGCGCCCGGCCTTATGTCCCTCCCAGATCAGGCCGGCATCCTTGGTTTCCGCGTAGCGCTTTGCCGTATGCACGAACGGCGCGTCCCAGCTCCAGCCGTCAGTGCCCGTCAGTCTCACGCCGCGCTCGAGCAGGTACATGGTCGCCTCATAGCCCATGCCGCAGCCTGAACTTACGTAGTCGGGGCGGCCATATTTGGCTCCGGCCGAGGTGTTAACCACCACGATGTCCAGTGGCGACAGCGTGTGGCCGATGCGCTCGAGCTCCTGCTCGACCTCCTTGGCTGTCGCGACATAGCCGTCCGGCAGGTGTCTGAAATCGAGCTTCACTCCCGCTTGGAAGCACCATTCCAGCGGCACCTCGTCGATCGTCCAGGCGCGCTCGCCGCGATTCATCGTAGGATGGAAATGCCAGGGCGCATCCAGATGGGTGCCGTTGTGGGTCGACAGTTGGACCTGCTCGACCGCCCAGCCTTGGCCATCGGGCAGATCCTCCGCCTTCAGGCCGGGGAAGAACTGCAGCATGTGCGCCAGGCTCTGTTGGTGGTCGATATATTGGATCTTCGGATGGTTGCCGGGCGGGTCTGCCGGCACATCATTCTGCAGCGGCACCGATATATCGATCAGTCTTCGGGCCATGGCGTGTTCTCTCCCGTCACCAAGCGACGCCTCGCGCGCCCAGAGTCGCACGCGCGCCTATGTTGCTCGCAGACCGAACTTAGGGCCACCATCCCGCTGCCAGCAAGACCGCTCGTAGCGCGGGTCGCGCTATCTTGAACCTCGAGAATGGCCTCAGTGCAGCACCTGGCGCGGGAGCCAAAGCGAGATCTGAGGGATATAGGTCACGGCCATCAGCACTAGGAACATCACCGCGTAAAACGGCCAGATCCGGCGCATGACCTGCTCGATCGAGACCTTGCCGACCGCGCAGCCGACGAACAGGATGGCGCCGACCGGCGGGTGGCACAGGCCGATCCCAAGATTGAGCAGCATGATCATCCCGAAATGAACGGGATCGACGCCGAAATTCTGCATGACAGGGAGCAGGATCGGTGTCGCGATCAGGATCGACGGGGCCATGTCGACCAAGGTGCCGAGCAGCAGCAGAAGGATGTTGATCAGGAACAGGATCACATACTTGTTGCTGGAGATCGACAGGAAGAACTGGGTCATCTTGCTCGGCATCTGGGTCAGCGCCATGATGTAGCCGACCGCCGAGGCGCAGGCGATCAAGGTCATCACCATTGCTACGGTGCGCAGAGTCCGGTGCAGCAGAACCGGCAGATCGCGCCAACGGTAGTCGCGATAGATGAACATCGTGACGAAGAAGGCCCAGAGGCAGGCGACCGCGCCGGCTTCGATCGCGGTAAAGACGCCGCCAAGGATGCCGCCCAGGATGATCACAAGCGTGATCAATCCCCATGCGGCGTCGATGGTGATCCGGACCGCATCCTTGGCGGCGACTGTATTCCCTGCCGGATGGCGCTCGCGATAGGCGATCACAAGGCAGAGCAGGATCAGCGAGAAGCCGAGCAATAGGCCGGGGAAGACACCCGCGACGAACAGCGCACTGATCGAAATCGTGCCGCCGGTTGCGAGCGAATAGAGCACGGCATTATGGCTCGGCGGCACGAGCAGCGCCTGCACCGACGAACTGATGGTCAGGTTGGTTGCGAAGACCCGGGGGTAGCCGGAGCGCTCCATCTGCGGGATCATCACCGAGCCGATCGCGGACGTGTCGGCCACCGCTGAGCCGGAAATGCCGCTCAGGAACGTCGTCGCCAATACATTCACGATCGATAGCCCGCCGCGGAGCCGGGTGAGGCCGACCAGCACGTCGGCGAAGGCGACCAGCCGTCGCGCCATGCCGCCTTCCGCCATGATGGCACCGGCGAGCACGAAGAAGGGAATCGTCAACATGGCGACTTTGCTGACGCCATCCGAAACCTTCAGCATCACCGCTTCGAGCGGAATGCCGATCCATAGCGCGCCGACGATGGCGGCAAGCGCCAGCGAATACGCGATCGGCATCCCGATCAGGAAGCAGACCAGCATCGTCGTGAGCAGGACGAAAATATCCATGGATCTCTCTGCCGCTTAATCGAAAGACGCGGTGTCGCGATGAGGAATGGGATCAGGCGGAACGCCGACGGCGAGCCGCTCGATGATGAAAAGGAGAAGGCAGAGGCCGCCGATCGGAATCGGCAGATAGGTCACGCCGACCGAGAGGAAGGGGAAGTCAGCGATGGTGTTGCTCCAGGTGACCTCGACCAGCCGCTCCCCCCAGATGATCATGAACAGCGCTATCAGCGCCATCAGCAGCTGCACGATGACGTCGAGGATCCGACGCCATCGCGCTGGCAGCTGATCGGCGAAGTAGGAGAGGTTCATGTGCAGGTTCAACCTGTAACCCGCAGCCGCTCCAATGAAGGTGAGGAGGATCGTGAGCAGCACAGCGAGCGGCTCCGGCCAGGACGCTGCGCTGTTCAGCACATAACGGGTGAACACTGCATATGGGATGACCGCCGAGATCAGCACCAACGCCGTGGTGCCGACGATCACGCAGGCCAGATAGAGCGCATCCATTGCCCGGCGATACCAAGCGGCCATGGCTATTCCTCCTCGTCCGACACGCGAACCTTGTTCGCGTCGCTTACGCGATTTCCTGGATGCGCTTGATCATCTCCTGGTATTTCGGACCATATTTGTCCCAGACCGGCTTCACTGCAGCCTGGAAGGGAGCCTTGTCGGGGATCTCGGTGATCTCGCAGCCAGCGGCCTTGGCCTTTTCCATGGCTTGGCGTTCATAGGCCTTCCACAATTCGCGCTCTTCCATCTGGGCTTCGCGCGCAAACTTCTTGATCAGGGTCTGATCGTCAGGGGAGAGCGCAGTCCACGCCCGCTTGGAGAAGACGAGCACCTCGGGAATGACGAGGTGTTCGGTCAACGAGTAGTATTTCGCTGCGGTGTAGTGGTTGGAGAACACGTAGCTCGGCGGATTGTTCTCGGCGCCGTCGATCACGCCGGTCTGCAGCGCGCTGAAGACCTGATCATATCCCATCGCGATGCCGTTGCCGCCCAGCGCGTTCATCATGTCGATGAAGATCGGATTGCCGATCACGCGGACCTTCAGGCCCTTGATGTCGTCGATCGTCTTGATCGGCCTCTTGGTATTATAGATGCTCCGTGCGCCGGAGTTCATCCAGCACAGGGCGACAAGGTTGGCGCTTGGATTGGCGCTGATGCGGTCGAGCAGGTCTTGGCCGACCGGGCCATCCATCATCTTCTCGGAATGTTCGATGCTTTTGAACAGGAATGGCATGTTGACGACGTTGATCTCGTCGACAATGGGGCCCAATGCGCCGGCGCTGACGCGCAACATCTGGATTGCGCCGATCTGTGTCTGCTCGATGGTTTCCTTCTCGCCGCCGAGCTGAGCGGACGGATACATCTGGATCGACAGCCGACCGTTGGTGGCGGCTGCGAGCTTCTTGCCCAGATTCTCGGTTGCGGCCACCGTCGGGTAGCCCGGAGGCTGGACGTCGGAGGTCTTGAACACCGCTTTGGACTGGGCCAGCGCGGACGAGAACGGGGGAAGCGTGGCTGCAGTGGTCAGCCCCACGCTCAGTTTGATAAAGTCGCGTCGTTTCATGGCGTCCCTCCCAGGACTATGGCGTTTGATCCACAATCATTGCAGATCGCGGTTCTCGGCAGGTGAGACTTAGGTCGGTTGGTCGAAGAACTCCGGATTGATCATTTGAATCTCCGAAATGTCGCTGAGCAGCCGCTCGAGGTGGCGTGCCATCGCGAGCCGCGCGCCGTTCGGATCGCGCGCCTCGATTGCGGCCAGGATCGGCTCGTGTTCTGCAATCACTTCCGCCATGCGGCCCGCCTGGGGCAGCGTCAATCGGCGATAGCGGTCGACATGAACCTTGACCTGCTGGATCAAGGTCCAGATCCCGGGATAGCCGGCAATTTCCGCAATGGTCGCATGAAAGAGCTCGTCGGCCTGGTGGAAAGCCTCGCGATGTTTCGCTGCGCTGGCTTCCCGCTGCCGCTCGAGCACCGCGTGCAGATTCAAGAGCTGGCTTGATGTCACCCGCTCCGCGGCCATCCGTGCCGTGGTTTCCTCCAACGCTTTCCGGATGATGATGGCTTCGGGCAGCGCAGCGACCGGAATGCGCGAGACAAAGATTCCGGATTGCGGGAAGATCTCGACCAGGCCTTCATCGGCAAGTTTCAGGATGGCTTCGCGGACGGGGGTTCGGCTGACGCCGTAGGCCGTTGCGATCTGCGACTCGGAGATGATCTCGCCGGGTCTTCGTACCAGTGAGACCAATTCTGTCCTCAGGTCGGAATAGATCTGGGATGATGCCCGCGTCCCGCGCGGCCGGGCGCTGCGGCGCAAGCGGGCGGATAGCGGTCGTGGCGCAGGGGCCAACTTCCTGGGTGCGCGGGCGATCATATGCGTTTCCTCAATTGATATATTAGTATATGAATCTCGCTTGGCAACGAAAATTACCACTGCTGCGAGCGGGGAGGAGAGCCTGTGCCGGATTACCGCAAGCTGTTCGATCTCATGGGCAAGTCAGCCGTCGTGCTCGGGGCCGCATCCGGCATCGGCAAGTCCTCGGCAGAGGCTCTTGCCGACCTTGGTGCCCATGTGCTGTGCGCCGATCGCGCCGTCGAAGGTGCGCAGACCACAGCAGCCGCGATTCGAGAGCGGGGCGGACAGGCTGATGCGGCTGTGTGCGATGCAGCAGATCGTGGCGGGATCGCAGAACTTGCGGCCAAAGCCAGAGATAGGTTTCCGCGTATCGATATTGCCGTCACCACCCCCGGGCTCAACATCCGCAAAACGATCCTCGACTATACCGAGGAGGATCTCGACCGTGTCATCAACCTAAACATCAAGGGCACGCTGTGGTTCTTCCAGGCCTTCGGCCGGATCATGACGCAGCAGCGCAGCGGCAGCCTGATCGCCTGCTCGTCGATGCGTGCGGTGACCATCGAGCCGGGACTTGCAGTCTATGGCGCGACAAAGGCCGCGATCGGGTTGCTGGTCAAGGGCTTCGCCTCCGAGGTCGGCCCCTTCGGAGTACGCGTCAACGCGATTGCGCCCAGCATCGTTGAGACCGCGCTGACCGCGGCGTTCAAAGAACGCCCCGACATCTACAATCTCTACGCGGCGCACACCGTCTTCAACCGCTGGAGCAGTGCTGACGAGGTTGCGACCGCCGTCTGTTACCTCGCCTCCGATGCGGCGAGTTACGTGACCGGCAGCACCCTGTTCGTCGACGGCGGCTGGACCGCGGTCGACGGTCCGCCAACCGGCCTGACCCAGCTCGGCGGCTGACACTTTCTCACCCACTGAATGTCCGGATCGGGGTTCCAGCCCCAGGTGGGATCACGCCTGCGTTTTGTTCATGCGAATGCCTCGCGAAAGCGCTCGGCTGAGGCAAATTTCGATGTTAACAATCGTGGCATGAACCAGCAGCCTCGCATTGAGATCCGCCACTCCACTTGTCCGCATGACTGCCCGTCGGCCTGCGCGCTCGACGTGGAGGTGCTCGATCGGACCACGATCGGCCGCGTGCGCGGGTCCAAGCAGCAGACCTACACGGCTGGCGTCGTCTGCGCGAAGGTCGCACGCTATGCTGAGCGCATCCATCATCCCGAGCGGCTGATGCATCCGTTGCGTCGCACTGGCCCGAAAGGCTCCGGTCAATTTGCGCGCATCACCTGGGACGAAGCGCTCGACGAGATCGCGGCGCGCTTTATGGAAGCCGAGCGGGAGTCCGGCGCCGAATCGGTCTGGCCCTATTACTACGCCGGCACGATGGGCCTGGTGATGCGGCTCGGCATCAACCGCCTGACCCATGTGAAGAAGTACTCGCGCTTCTATTCGACGATCTGCGCCAATGTGGCGCGTGTCGGCTTTGCGATCGGGACCGGCAAGATCGCCGGCGTCGATCCGCGCGAGATGGCCGTCTCCGACCTGATCGTGATCTGGGGCACCAACCCCGTGAACACGCAGGTCAATGTGATGACGCATGCGTCGCGCGCCCGGAAGGAACGCGGTGCGAAGATCGCCGCGGTTGATATCTACGACAACGAAACGATGAAGCAGGCTGATATCAAGATCATCCTGCGTCCCGGCACCGACGGCGCCTTCGCCTGCGGCGTCATGCATGTGCTGTTCCGCGACGGCTATGCCGACCGCGCCTATATGGACCGCTACACCGATTGTCCGGCTGAGCTCGAGGCGCATCTGAAGACGCGCACCCCGGAATGGGCCTCTTCGATCTGTGGCGTTCCGGTCGCGGAGATCGAGGCGTTTGCGCGCGCGATCGGCGAGACCAAGCGCACCTTCTTCCGGCTCGGCTATGGCTTCACCCGCAGCCGCAATGGCGCCACGCAGATGCATGCAGCGTCGTGCATCCCTGCGGTGACGGGTGCCTGGCAGTATGAAGGCGGCGGGGCCTTCTTCAACAATGCCGCGCTCTGGCGCTTCAATGAATCCATCATCGAAGGCCATGATGCGATCGATCACACCACGCGCATTCTCGACCAGTCTCAGATCGGACGCGTTCTGACCGGGGACAGCGCAGCGCTGTGCGGCGGCCCGCCGGTCAAGGCGATGTTGATCCAGAACACCAACCCGATGACCGTGGCGCCCGAGCAGACCCTGGTGCGGGAAGGCTTCGCGCGGGAGGATCTGTTCGTCGCGGTCCACGAGCAGTTCATGACCGAGACGGCCCAGATGGCCGACATCGTGCTGCCGGCAACGATGTTCATGGAGCACGACGATCTCTATTACGGCGGCGGCCATCAGTACATCTCGGTCGGTCCGAAGCTGATCGATCCGCCGAGCGAATGCCGCTCCAACCACGACGTGCTGCAGGGGTTGGCGCGGCGGCTCGGGGCTGTCCATCCGGGGTTCGAGATGACGCCGCGTGAGCTGATCGACGCGACGCTGAAGAAGAGCGGCCATGGCGACATCGCCGGGCTCGAAGCGGACATCTGGCGCGACCTGCAGCCGGATTTCCGCACCTCGCATTATCTCGACGGCTTCGCGCACAAGGACGGCAAATTCCATTTCAGGGCGGACTGGGCGCGCCCACCCTTCGGCCGCGTGATGGGTAATCCTGAGCGGATGCCGTCGCTGCCGGACCATTGGGCGGTGACCGAGGATACCGACGCGGACCATCCCTTCCGGCTGGCCACCAGCCCCTCGCGCTCGTTCCTCAACACCACTTTCAATGAGACGCCGTCCTCGCAGGCGAGGGAAGGGGCGCCGTCGGTGATGATCCATCCGCTGGACGCCGCCGCGCTCGGCATCGCCGATGGCGAGGCGGTGACGCTCGGGAACCGGCGCGGCGAGACCACGCTCACCGCGCGCCTGTTCGACGGCGTGCGGCGAGGCGTGCTGATTGCGGAATCGATCCACCCCAATCGAGCCCACCAAGGCGGCCGGGGCATCAACACATTGACTGGGGCCGACACCGTCGCACCGATCGGCGGCGCGGCGTTCCACGACAATAAGGTCTGGCTGCGAAAGGCCTCCGCGTAACGATCGCGTGTCGGCCGGTTCGGCAGAAAATAGAAATAATTGCAATAACTTGGTGCGCTTAGGCCCGGACGCCAGCGCATTGGCACGACCGACCGCTGGACCTCCATTGACGCCTCGCAAGATTTTTCTTGAGCCTTGCTCATTTTTGCGATAAATAGTTTTGAGCGTTGCTCAAAATTGAAGGTCGCGCCATGCAAACCCAAGCCATCCGCATCCCACATCTTTTCGCTGCTGATGCCCTCGCTCTGGTGAACGGTTTTGGCCGGATCGTGTCTCACATGGTGACGGCTCCGATCGAGCGGATCGCGAACGCCTGCGACGTCGCCGGCCTCCTGGCGGCGCGTCCTGCCGTCCGGCGGGCCGGGGCGAGCCTCTATCGTGCGGCGCGGCGGGACGGGCACCGGCTCCGCCGTCGGGGCCTGTTCGGCTGCTTTCATTATCTGAACGAACTGACCTGATCCGTTCGAATCCGTCTCCCATGCGCAACCAAGCGGTCACCATGTCCCCACATCGCGCAGCTCCCGAACGGCCAAACCGGCTCTGGATAAGCTTTCTGCACATCACCTTCGGCGCATGCTTGGTGCTGGTCGGTGGGGGCATCGTTGCGCTGCCGCTGGACTGGGAGTTGCGCAGCGGTTTTGCGGCAGGGCTCGTCGCACTCGTCTGGTCGTCTTTCACGCTGGGTGAGACCATGGTGCTGATCGCGCAGGATCCCGCGCAACGCAAACGCAGAGAGAACGAAAGCCCGGGCAGCGGCCCGGCACAGAGAGGAATTTGAGGCCGAACCGGCCCTCCATTTTGTCATCAATACCAAAGAGCACCATGATTTCGCGGCCTAGCCCGCAGCACACCAGGAAACGACAATGATCAAGCAACTGATGTCGTCGCGTCGCTTTGCCCCGCTGTTCTGGGCGCAGTTCTGCTCCGCACTCAATGACAACGTCCTGAAGAATGCGCTCGTCATCATGCTGCTCTATGGCGCCGTCGCGGCGCATGGCGATGCGCTGGTGACGGTTGCGGGCGCGGTCTTCATCTTCCCGTTCTTCATTCTGTCCGGCCTCGGCGGCGAGCTGGCCGACAAGTACATCAAGGGCGTGGTGGCGCGCCGTCTGAAGTTCGTCGAGATCTTCGCGGCGGTCTTTGCTGCGCTCGGCTTCTTCCTGCATTCGGTCCCGCTGCTGTTCGTCGCGCTCGGCCTGTTCGGCATCGTCGCGGCGCTGTTCGGGCCGGTGAAATACGCGATGCTTCCGGATCAGCTCACGGTCGGCGAACTCGCCACCGGCAACGCGCTGGTCGAGGGCGCGACCTTCCTGGCGATCCTGATCGGCACCATCGCCGGTGGCCAGCTCGTCTCCGGCTCCACGCATATGGGCTGGGTGTCGCTCGCGGTCGTCGGTCTTGCGCTGATGTCCTGGGCTTCTGCCGCGCAGATCCCGCATACGACGCCGTCCGCTCCCGATCTCCGCATCACCGCCAATCCCTGGACGTCGACGCTGCATCTCTTGAAATCGCTCTATGCCGAGTCGCGGCTGTGGGACGGCATGGTCATCGTGTCTTGGTTCTGGCTCGCCGGTGCGGTCGTGCTGTCGCTGCTGCCGGCGCTGATCAAGGGCGTCGTCGGCGGTACCGAGGGTGTGGTCACGCTGTGCCTTGCGATCTTTGCGATCGGTATTGCGATCGGCTCGCTGTTTGCCGCCCAGCTCAGCCATGTCCGGCCGAACCTGGCGCTGGTGCCGATCGGCGCCATCATCATGGGTGTGCTCGGGCTCGATCTGTCCTGGGCGATCGGCACGACCGAAACGGCGAAGGACATCACGCCAATGGCCTTCCTCGGCTCCTGGGCAGGCTTCCGCATGGTGATCGATTTCGCGCTGTTCGCCTTCGGCGGCGGCCTGTTCGTGGTGCCGGCCTTCGCCGCGGTGCAGGCTTGGTCGGCGCCGTCCGAGCGTGCGCGGGTGATCGCCGCCGGCAACATCCTGCAGGCAGCTTTCATGGTGGTCGGCTCGCTGTTCGTCGCGGGCCTGCAGGCCGCCGGTCTCTCGATCGCCTGGATCTTCTTCGGGCTTGCGCTCGCGAGCTTCGCCTCGGTCTGGTTCGTGCTCAACAAATGGGGCAAGGAAGGCGTGCGCGATTTCGGCGCGCTGCTGTTCCGTGCGATGTTTCGCACCGAGGTGCGCGGCCTGGAAAACCTGCCGCCCGCCGGCACCCGCATGCTGATCGCGCCCAACCACGTCAGCCTGGTCGATGGACCCTTGCTGCACGCGATCCTGCCGATCGATGCCACCTTCGCGGTGGACACCGGCATCGCGCAGGCCTGGTGGGCGAAGATCTTCCTGAAGATGGTTCGCCACATCACCATCGATCCGACCAAGCCGCTCGGCGCGCGCGATCTGATCAAGCTCGTCGCCGGCAGCGAGCCGGTGGTGATCTTCCCGGAGGGCCGCCTCACGCTGTCCGGTTCGCTGATGAAGGTCTACGACGGCACCGCGATGATCGCCGACAAGGCCGATGCCGTCGTCGTGCCCGTGCGGATCGAGGGCGCGCAGCGCTCGCATCTCAGCTATCTCAAGCACGGCCAGATCAAGCGCTCCTGGTTTCCGAAGGTGACCGTTACGATCTTGCCGCCGGTGAAACTGTCGATCGACGAGTCTCTCAAAGGCAAGACCCGGCGCAATGCGGCCGGAGCTGCGCTGCAGGACGTCATGATCGACGCCATGGTCAAGAACGCGATGCTCGACCAGACCCTGTTCGAGGCACTGGCGCATGCCTATCGCGATCGCGACACCGGCAAGGTGCTGATCCAGGATCCGCTCGGGACTCAACTGACCTATCGCAAGCTCCTGCTCGGGGCCCAGGTGCTCAGCCGCAAGCTGGAGCAGGGCAGCATCGTCGGCGACAACGTCGGCGTCCTGCTGCCGAACTCGGCCGGCGTTGCCGTCGTGTTCATGGCGCTGCAGTCGATCGGCCGGGTGCCGGCGATGCTCAACTTCTCGGCCGGTCCCGTGAATGTGCTGGCGGCGATGAAGGCGGCGCAGGTGACGACGGTGCTGACCTCGCGCGCCTTTATCGAGAAGGGCAAGCTCGACAAGCTGATCGCCGCAATCGAAGGCCAGGCGCGGCTGGTGTATCTGGAGGATGTGCGTGCCTCGATCGGTCTGATGGACAAGATCAAGGGCTTTGCCGACGGCATTCATCCGCGGGTCGCCCGCAACGCCACCCATCCCGCAGTGGTTCTGTTCACCTCGGGGTCGGAAGGTACCCCGAAGGGCGTCGTGCTGTCCCACCGCAACATCCTGGCCAATGCGGCGCAGGCGCTCGCCCGCGTCGATGCCAATGCCAACGACCTCGTGTTCAACGTCCTGCCGGTGTTCCACTCTTTTGGCCTTACCGGCGGCATGATGATGCCCATCTTGGCGGGTATCCCGATCTACATGTACCCGTCGCCGCTGCATTACCGGATCGTGCCCGAATTGATCTATCAGACCGGCGCCACCATCCTGTTCGGCACCGACACCTTCCTGACCGGTTATGCCCGTTCGGCCCATGCCTATGATTTCCGCACGCTGCGGCTGGTGATCGCCGGCGCCGAGCCGGTGAAGGACCGCACGCGGCAGGTCTATATGGAGCGCTATGGTATCCGCGTGCTCGAAGGCTATGGCGTGACCGAGACCGCACCGGTGCTGGCCATGAACACGCCGATGGCCAACCGCGTCGGCACCGTCGGCCGGCTGTCGCCGCTGATGGAATACCGGCTCGACAAGGTGCCGGGAATCGAGGAGGGCGGCCGCTTGTCGGTGCGCGGCCCGAACGTGATGCTCGGCTATCTGCGCGCGGAAAATCCGGGCGTGCTGGAGGCCCTCCCCGAGGGCTGGCACGACACCGGCGACATCGTCACCATCGATGCGCAGGGCTTCATCACCATCAAGGGCCGTGCCAAGCGCTTCGCCAAGATCGCGGGTGAGATGGTCTCGCTGTCGGTTGTCGAGCAGATCGCCGCCGCGGTGTGGCCGCAGGCGATCTCGGTCGCGGTGTCGATCCCCGATGAGCGCAAGGGCGAGCGCATCGTCCTGCTCACGACCCAGAGGGACGCCGATCGCGGCAGCATGCAGCGTCAGGCCAAGGCGCAAGGCGCGCCCGAGCTTGCCGTTCCCGCAACTGTGATGGTGGTCGACAAGGTGCCGCTGCTCGGCAGCGGCAAGACCGACTATGTTGCGGCGAAAGCGCTCGCCGAATCGGCTGCCGCGGGCGGCGCCGCGGGAGAGTCGACGGAGCGGGAGGTCGCTTGATCGCATCGTTGCGCCGACGTCGTTCGCAGAGCAGCCCCTGTATCGCAGGGGTGGTTCTGCTGCACGGCATCGCCGGCCGCTCATTGATGCTGCGCCGGCTGGAGAGCGCGCTGCAGCGCGCGGGATTTGCGACGCTCAATCTCGACTATGAAAGCCGCAAGAAGCCGCTGGAACAACTCGCCGAGGACATCCACCCGGCGATCGCGCGTTTTGCGGCGAGCCTGCAGGGCCCGATTCACTTCGTCACCCATTCGATGGGCGGGCTTTTGGCACGGGTCTACATTGCAGAGCACCGCCCGGCGCGACTCGGCCGCGTCGTCATGCTGGGCACGCCGAACGGCGGCAGCGAGATTGCCGATCGGTTGAAGCACATTGCGCTGTATCGCAGCTATTTCGGTCCCGCCGGACTCCAGCTGGTGACCACCAAGCACGTCACCCTGGCGTCGCTGCCGCCGCTCGACTACGAGGTCGGCGTCATCGCCGGCAACCGCTTCCTCGATCCGATCTCGGCCCTGTTCCTGCTGCCTTGGCCGAATGACGGCCGAGTGTCGGTGGAAAGCTGCAAGCTCGCCGACATGACCGACCATATGACGGTCAAGGCCTCGCATATGGGCCTGTTGCTCCATCCCACCGCGGTCCGGCAGACGGTTGCCTTCCTGCGCAACGGCCGGTTCGAGCGCGGTCGCCCGACCTGGCGTCGCGAGCCGCGCGAGATGAACCGCCCGGCGGCGACCTGACGCAAGTTTTCCTTGCTCGTGGCAGCTATCCGGCGACAATCCCGTTCCGGATAGCAGCAGATAGGCAAGGCCATGACCGATACGCCAAGCGTGATCCTCGACAAGCGCGGACAGGCTCTCTGGATCACCATCAATCGGCCGGACAAGCGCAACGCGCTCAATGGCGAGGTGATCGCCGGCATCGCCCAAGGCTATCGGCAGGCTCATGAGGATGCGGATGTCCGCGTCATCGTGCTGACCGGTGCGGGGGAGAAGGCGTTCTGCGCCGGCGCCGATCTGCAGAATTCCGGCGCTGCCTTCGCGATGGATTTCTCGCGTCCCAATGTGGACTACGCCGATCTGCTCAGGCTGTCGCAGAATGCGACCAAGCCTGCGATCGCGCGGGTCGGAGGCGTCTGCATGGCCGGGGGCATGGGGCTGCTCTGCATGACCGATATGGCGGTGGCCGCCGACAACGTGATCTTCGGCCTGCCGGAGGTGAAGGTCGGGGTGTTCCCGATGCAGGTGCTGAGCCTGCTGCAGACCATCGCGCCGCCGCGCCTCGTCAGCGAATGGGCGCTGACCGGCGAGCCGTTCGATGCGAAGGCTGCGCAAGCCGCCGGCCTCCTCAACTACGTCGTGCCTGCGGCCGAGCTCGACGCCAAGATCAACTGGCTGATCGGCCGTATCGTCGACAAATCTCCGACCGCGATCCGCCGCGGCAAATATGCGATGCGCGCCATCGCGTCGATGTCGTTCGACGAGGCCATCGCCTATACCGAGAGCCAGATCGCACTGCTGGCGATGACCGAAGACGCCAAGGAAGGGCTGAAGGCGTTTGCCGAGAAGCGCAAGCCGGTGTGGACGGGAAAGTGAGCGGCTCCTCGTTGATCTGCTGTTAGTTGGGTCGCTGCGATATCGCGCCGTATTCGGTGTCGTCACTGCGAACGCAGGGACCCATAACCACCGTCGGTTATCATTGCGCACGCTAGAAGCTCCAGCTCGCGCTCCACTCTGCCCTGTGGCTATGGCTCCCGGCTCGCGCTCACTGCGTTCGCTTGGCCGGGACGACAGGGAGATGTGTGTGGCGACATTCTGATTCAATTGCCAATCTGCCGGGCAGATACACGTCTGCGTTCTCGCGACAAAATGTCCGAGTGATGCTTGTCGTCGTCACCCTCTGAAATCGAAGAGGGTGCAGGGAAGGCCGGATGCAAGGCCTGCACCCATGGCCCGCCTGCATCAAAGAAAGCAGGCGGCAGTCACCACAGGTACGAGCCGAACACCGGCCTTCCCTGCGCAACGGCTTTACGGCTTATACGCGATCTCCCCGGGGATCGGCTTTCTTGCCCCCGTCGGCCACGGGCTCGTCGAGCACCGCGAACCTTAGCGCCAGCACCGGGGCGCCAGGACCACACGATTTCGCCGTGCGCATCGTGTTGTTCGTCGGCATGATGAGATCACGCTGCAACATCGACACGCCCATCGCATCCCGGACCCAACACTCGTGACGATCGCGAAGCGCCCCTCTTGGAGAGGCCGAGACGCAGGAGAATCTGCCGGTGATTTGCCCGACGGTGCAACAGTAAAGATCTGCGACACGTTGGCACGACGGGCAATCACGTTGAGATCACACACGGCACTATGAGCAGTGCGATCGAGAGTCTCGTCGGGACCCGCACACTCCTCGGCTGACGAGGGCGGGGTGTAGCTAACGCGTGCCATCTGGTCCTTTCTTGGCGGGAATTGAACAGTCGGCTTGGACGGATTCTCTCCGGCGCTAAGGTGTCGTCGTAAAATTGGCGCGCACCGGTTGCCCTGGGGGTCATATGGTCTCATCATTGCCGGATGTTGCAGCTTTCGCATCGAGGCTGAGATGACGCGATCTTCCGGATACCCCGACGCCAGCGGGTTGCACATCAGGCCGATGCGGCAGGAGGAGATCGCGCTCGCCATCGATTGGGCTGCAGCCGAGGGCTGGAATCCCGGCCTTGCCGATGCCGCGTGCTTCGCGACGGTCGATCCGCAAGGCTTTCTGATCGCCGAACGCAATGGGGCGCCGGTCGCGACCGTCTCCTGCGTCAACTACGACGCACACTTCGCCTTTCTCGGTTTCTACATCGTGCGGCAGGATCTGCGTGGCCGCGGTTATGGGCTGCGGATCTGGAACGCGGCCATGGCGCATGCCGGTCGCCGCGTGATCGGCCTCGACGGTGTGGTCGCGCAGCAGGACAATTACAGAAAATCCGGCTTTCACTATGCTTATGCCAATATTCGCTACGGCGGCACGGTCGGCGCTCCGGCGATCTCGCAAGCCGGCGTCGTCCCGCTGACCGCAATCTCCTCCAGCGCGATCGAAGCTTCCGATGCGAGCGTTTTTCCGGCACCACGCGTCGCCTTCCTGCGCGCCTGGATCAACGCACCCGGTCATGTCGGTCGCGCGCTGATACGCGATGGCGACCTGGCCGGCTGGGGCGTGATCCGGCCGTGCCGGCTCGGCTACAAGATCGGCCCGCTGGTCGCCGCCGATCGCGCCGCCGCTGAAGCCGTGCTGTCGGCCCTGCTGGCCGAGATCGGCGACGCCGAACTCTTCCTCGATGTTCCCGCTGTCAATCGCGACGCGGCTGCGCTGGCGCAGCATCTCGGGCTCACGCCGGTGTTCGAGACCGCACGCATGTATACCGGCGCGATCCCCGATCTGCGGACGGACCGGGTGTTCGGCGTCACCAGTTTCGAGCTCGGGTGACAGGCCCTCTCATCACAAGCGAGCGGCGTGGCGAGCGCCGCTGCCTGGCACTCGCGGTCAGCCTGCCGAGCACGAAGAACACCGCAGCGCCGAGCGCGACGGTTGCGGCGCGGGCGACATCGCCTGGAATGAGCACGGCGTCTTGCGCGGATTCCCTGCCGAATGAGCCTCTGACACGATGCAGCCGTGTCACGGGATGATCGAGATTGTCGGCACGGTCCGGCACCAGCGGCACGTCGGTCTGCTGCCCGGTCACGGCCTTGCGCGCGAGATAGCGATCAAGATAAGCGGGGGCCACCGCATTGCCGAGAATGGTGAGCAGGGTCTGCCAGCCGATCCAGTATTCGCGGAACATCCCATCGGCGATCCGATAGACCGCGTCGGCGATCACTTCGGGCTCGACCGGCCGCCCCATCGGACGCGGGGTGTGCGGAATATGCGCGCGCGCCCAGTCGAATTGCGGCGTGTTCACCGCCGGCAGGTCGACCATGCTGATCGTGATCGCGGAGCCCTCGTTGATCAGCTCGGTACGCAAGGAATTGGTGAAGCCGCGGATGGCATGCTTGGCGCCGCAATAAGCGGCCTGCAAGGGAATGCCGCGATAGGCGAGCGCGGAGCCGATCTGGATGATGCGCCCCTGGCCGCGCGGCCGCATCGATCTCAGCGCCGCCATGGTGCCGTAGACGAAGCCAAGATAGGTCACCTCGGTGACGCGGCGGAATTCGTCAGGCCTGATGTCCGCCACAAGCGAGAACACCGTCTCCATTGCATCATTGATCCAGATGTCGACCGGGCCGAGCCGATATTCGAGCCTTTCGGCGGCGGCAAACAAGGCATCCGCGTCCGCGACATCGACGGCTTCATACTCCGCGTGCGCAAAGCAGCCTTGCAGCTCACGCTGCACATCCTTCAGCGCGTCCTCGTCGCGCGCGATCAGCCCGACGCGATCGCCAGCCTCTCCGAACCGTTTGGCGATGGCACGACCGACGCCGGCGGAGGCGCCGGTGATGATGATGGTACGAGGTTGCTGTCGACGAGACATGTGCAGTCTCCAACGTGCCCCGCCCTACAAACGTTGACCGGCCGCCATTGTTTCGCACCGCGATGCATCATGCGCGCTGACGTACCGTGCGTGCGTCACGACGGCGCGTAGCGGCCGGCTTTGGGAACCGCGATGTCGTCGAACTCGCGCGCGAGCTGGTCCAGCGCCTTGCGCATCTCAGGGCCCCGCATGGCCGCGCCGTGCCCGGTGATCACGGTCTCCGGCGAGAGTGCGGCGAGTGCGCGCACCGACTCGCGTGCCGCGGCCCAGTCCGGCGTGAAGTACATCGGCGGCCCATGCATCTCCGGCTTCTGCATCACGGCCGCATAGACGGATTCCTGCGCGGTGGTCACGACCGCATCGCCGGCGATCAGGAGACGATCACGCTCCCGCCACAGCGAGATGTGTCCGGGGGCGTGACCGGGCGTGTGCAGCCAGCGGAACTCCGGCATGAACGGCACGCTGTGATCGTCGGGAAGGCTGTGCAGGCGCGACGACACGTGCACCGGCCGGGTCGGGAACATCGGTGACAACAGCGCCAGCAGGCCGCCGCCGACCTCGGGATCGGCGGGCGGATAGGAGCGCGTTCCATTGAGATAGGGCAGTTCGAGCGGATGCGCATAGACCGGCACGTTCCATTCGCTGCTCAGCGTTTCCAGCAGCCCGACATGGTCGAAATGGCCGTGGGTCTGGATGATACAGGCCGGCTTGCCGTTGCCGCCGAAGCGGGCGCGTGCGGCGTGGCGGATTGCAGGACCCGAGGCGAACACGCCGGTGTCGATCAGTACCCAATTGCCATCGCCTGATGCGGGCGGTCCGTAGAAGACGACGTTGACGATCGCAAGCTGTCGGTAGCCGACATCGGGGGCGATCTCGCGGACACCGTCGTCGCGCGCCTCGTCCGCGGCGCGGTTCTCGGCCTCGGCCGTTTCAGGCAGTGGGATCTGGTTCACGGGGCGGCCTCCTCGATCCAGTACTGAACCGAAAGGAAGCCGCGATCCGTTCAAAGGTTGCTATCGGTACCGAGAGTTGCTCAATCCCCGTAGCGGCCGTGCTTGCGCATGTTCTCGATCCAACGCGCGCGTTTGCGATCATCGGCGAAGGTCAGGCCAAACAGGCTCTCATGCACGGGCCGGATCCCCGCAAATCGCAAGATGCTGCGTTCGAAACCGCGCACGCCGAACGCGCCGAAGTACCAGCGATAGAGCAGGGCCGGCATGCCCATCGTGACCACGATCCGGGCGGATCGCCCCGCTAACAATCGCCTTGGAAAGCTGTCCTTGCGGTATGCCATCGCAAAGTTCGGGCGGAAGATCTGTTCGAGAAAACCCTTCAAAACGGCCGGCATGGTTCCATGCCAAAGCGGAAACAGAAACAGCCAATGTTCGGCCCAGCGCATATCGTCTCGCGCCTGCTCCAGCGTCGCCGGCAACTGGCCGGTTTCAAATTCGACTTGCGAGCGCAGCAGCGGGAAATCGAGGGCACCGACGTCGATACGGCGCACCTCGTGACCGGCCTCTGTTGCAGCTTCCGCATAGGCATCGGCAAGGGCGTGCAGGAGATGGTGCGCCGTTGCGTCCGGATGTCCCTGGATGATCGCGATCCGCCGGCTCATCTTGCCCTCTCCGCCGCCATCGGGGGCTGAACGTCCGGTGCTCACGATCTATCGAAAGTCGTGACCGGTGCGAGCGTGGATGCTACCATAGATAGTTGCTTGTTCGCCAGGCTTCGCGGAGGGCCACCATGAACGATGAGGATCGTGAAGAACTGCTGTGGCGGAGGGTTGCAGAAAAAGTGGTAGAGGGGGCCGACCGGCAGATCAAGGGCCGCTACTTCTGGGCGGCCTTGATATTTGCTGTTGCGTCCTGGTTTGGTGGTGCCGCACTCATTACAAGCATCGTGCAGTTGCGCGTTGCCGAGAAGATGGAGCCGGCGCAAATGGCGGTCGCTCAAGCAAAGCTCTTGACCGAGCAGCTTTCCGCCTCCCTAACCGAAGCGCAGAAGAGTGCGGCCAAGCTGACCGAGGCTCTAAAGGATACCAACCAGAAACTGGATGTTGCGCTGAGCAACGAAGGCAATCTGGAGAGGCAGTTGCAGGCATTTCAGTCAGCCGCACAATTGGCGTTCGACCAATTCAATGACCGGGTCAAGATACTCGGAACCGTAGTGACCCAATCGGAAGCTGGACAGGGCTCCAGGGCGGAAGCCATCGCAAAGCTGGACGCGGGACATATAACGATTCGCGTCGGAGCCGGCGTACCAAAGACTTTGGCAGCCGACCTGGCAGCGAAGATCGGGTCCCAGGGAAAATTTACGGTGACCATGGAAGGCGGTCGTGAGTTCGTTGCGAGCTCAAGCCTGCGCTATTTTTATCTTGAGGATGCCGCTCTGGCCGCTGAAATAGAGCGCGTCGTAGCTGATGTCCTCAAACAATCAGGTATCGACAATAGGTCCATTCCTCTTGTGGACCTATCCGGGCGCCCGATAAAGCCGCCGCAGCGCACAGTTGAAATGTGGCTGAACGTTGCAGATGGAAAACTTTTGTAAGCAAGCTGGCGTCTTCAATCCGGTAGCCCCGGCGCTTGCCGGGACTACATTGGTGAGATCTGGTTTCGCTATCCCGCATTCGGCTTGAGCGCCGCCGCCTCGATGCCGGCGATGGCGCAGATCTCGTCATTGTCGGAGGAGTCACCGGAGACGCCGACGGCGCCGAGCAGGGTGGTGCCGTCCATGATCAGCACGCCGCCGGGCACGGGCACCAGGCGGCCTTGTGCCAGCGTGTTCACGGCGTCGATGAAATAGGCCTGGTCCTGCGCGCGTTGGAACAGCGCGCGGGAGCCGAGCCCGAGTGCGAGCGCGCCATAGGCCTTGCCATGCGCGACTTCGGACCGCATCAGGCTGGTGCCGTCCTGGGCTGCGGCGGCTTTGACGCAGCCGCGGTCGTCGAGCACGACGACCGCCAGCGGCTTCAGCTTCTTCTCGACGCCTTTCGCCAGCGTGGCATCAAGGATCTTGCGGGCAGTGTCGAGGGTGAGGTCGGCCATTGGTCAGGGTCCTTTGCGGTCCGTGGTGAGTTCGAGAAAATGTAAGGTGGGCAAAGACGCGGAGCGCCGTGCCCACCGTATTAGGAACTTGCAGATCGGCGGTGGGCACGCTTCCGCCTTCGCTCTTCGAGCTTCGGCGGACCAGTCGCTTTGCCCATCCTACGAATTCATACGCGCACGATCCAAGCTCATCGCCAGGATCTGCGCGGCGTGGAGGGCGCCGCGCGCAGCGCCGTCCTGGATCTGGTGGCGGCAAGAGGTGCCGTCGGCGACGATGTAGGTCGCCGCGTCCGCCTTGCGCACGGCCGGCAGCAGCGAGGCTTCGGCCATTGTCATTGAGACCTCATAGGTGTCGGCGCCATAGCCGAACGCGCCGGCCATGCCGCAGCAGGAGGACTCGATGGTTTCGACGGCAAGCTCGGGGATCAGCCGCAGCACCTGCTCGACCGGCTTGAAGGCGGCAAAGGATTTCTGGTGGCAATGGCCATGCAGTAGCGCCTTGCCGGGCAGGGGGCCGAGCGGCAGCTGCAGCCGGCCCTGCTCGGCCTCGCGCGCCAGGAATTCCTCGAGCAGCAGGGCATGCGCGCTGATGGTCTTCGCCGTGGTATCCGCGCGCAGCGACAGCAGCTCATCGCGCAAGGTCAGAAGACAGCTCGGCTCGAGCCCGATGATCGGCACGCCGCGCGCGGCAAACGGCGCATAGGTCTCCACCAGACGATCGAGTTCGCTTCTCGCCAGGTCGACGAGGCCGGCCGACAGGAAGGTACGGCCGCAGCACAGCGGACGGCCGCCGTCGGACGGCTTGGGGATATAGACGCGATAGCCACCCGCGATCAGCACGCGCAAGGCCGCATCGAGATTTTCGCGCTCATAGATGCGATTGAAGGTGTCGGTGAACAGCACGACCTCGCGGCCATTCTCGGGGCCCATCGCCACGGAATCGACCCGGAAGGTATCGTTGCGGAACGCCGGCAGCTTGCGCCGCGCGCTGATGCCGGCAAAGCGTTCCATCAGCGATCGCAAGAGCGGACTGTGGTTGCGCAGATTGGCCAGGGGCGCAAAGCGCGCGGCGAGATCGGCATAGCGCGGCAGGAACGCGACCAGCCGATCGCGCAAGATGAGGCCATGGGTCCGCCCGCGCGCCGCCAGCACCTCGATCTTCATCTTGGCCATGTCGACGCCGGTCGGGCATTCGCGCCGGCAGGCCTTGCAGGAGACGCAGAGCTTCAGGGTCTCCATCATCTCATCGGAGGAGAGCGCATCCGCGCCGAGCTGGCCGGAGATCGCGAGTCTGAGCGTATTGGCGCGGCCGCGCGTGACATCCTTTTCGTTGCGCGTCGCGCGGTAAGACGGGCACATCACGCCGCCGTCGAGCTTGCGGCAGGCGCCGTTGTTGTTGCACATCTCGACCGCGCCCTGGAAGCCGCGGCCGGCGCCGGGATAGGCCGACCAGTCGAGCACGGTCTTAAGCTCGCCGACTTGGTAGTCCGGCGGATAGCGGAACAGCGAGCGGTCGTCCATCCTGGGCGGATCGACGATGCGGCCGGGGTTAAGCACGCTCTCGGGGTCGAAGCGCTGCTTCACCTCCTTGAAATCGGCAACGATGCGGCGTCCGAACATCTGCTCGTGGAATTCGGAGCGGACGATGCCGTCGCCATGCTCGCCGGAATGCGAGCCCTTGTATTCGCGCACCATCGCGAAGGCTTCCTCCGCGATCGCGCGCATCGCGCGCACGTCTTTCTCCAGCTTCAGGTTCAGCACGGGGCGGACATGCAGGCAGCCCTCGGAGGCATGCGCATACATGGTGCCGCGGGTGCCGTGCCTGGCAAACACTTCGTTCAGCCGCGCGGTGTAATCGGCGAGATGCGGCAGCGGTACCGCACAGTCCTCGACGAAGGACACGGGCTTGCCGGCCTCTTTCATCGACATCATCACGTTGAGACCGGCGGCGCGGAATTCGGCGATGCCGGCCTGTAAGGCCGGCTCGATGATTTCGACCACGCCGCCCCATTTGCTGATATCGCGGTCCCAGGCAAAGCCGAGATCGCCCATCAGCTCGGTCAGCTGCTTGAGCTTGGCGAGGTTCTGGTCCTGGTCTTCTTCGGCGAACTCGACCACCAGGATGGCGTCGGGATCGCCGCGCACCGCAGCGCCGATGATCGGCTGGAACATCGCGATGTCGCGGCCCAGCGCGATCATGGTGCGGTCGACCAGCTCGACCGCGATCGGCTTCAGCTTCACCAGATGCTGGGCCGCATCCATCGCCTCATAGAAGCTGCCGAAATGGCAGACGCCGAGCACCTTGTTGCGGATCAAGGGCCACAGCTTCAGCTCGATCCGGGTGGAGAAGGCGAGCGTGCCCTCCGAGCCGACCAGGAGATGCGCCATGTTGTTGGCGGCGTTGCGTGGCGTCAGCGCGTCGAGATTGTAGCCGCCGACCCGGCGCTGCACCTTGGGGAATTTGTCGGCGATCTCGGCGGCCTCGCGTTCGCCCAGCGCCAGCATGTCGCGGAACAGCGATAGGCCGCTCTCCGGCGAATTCACCTGTGTGAGATCGCGCGGCACCTCGCCGAAATGCAGGAGCGTGCCATCGGCGAGCGCGGCATCGATCGCGATGGTGTTGTCGCGCATGGTGCCGTAGCGCAAGGAGCGCCCGCCGCAGGAATTGTTGCCGGCCATGCCGCCGATGGTGGCGCGCGAGGCGGTGGAGACGTCGACCGGAAACCACAGGCCGTGCTTCTTCAGCTGGCGGTTGAGGTCATCCAGCACGATGCCGGGCTCGACCACGCAGCTGCGGTTCTCGACGTCGAGCGAGAGCAGCCGGTTCAGATGCTTGGAGAAATCGACAACGATGCCGCTATTGACGGTCTGCCCGCATTGCGAGGTGCCGCCGCCTCGCGGGGTGACGATCTGGCCCTCGTCGCGGGCGATCGAAAGCGCCCGCAACGCCTCGTCGATCGTACGCGGCAGCACCACGGCCGCGGGCATCACCTGATAGAAGGAGGCGTCGGTGGCGTAGCGCCCGCGATTGAAGCGATCGAAAAAGACTTCGCCGGAAACCTCGGCACGCAGCCTGCGTTCGAGCTTGGACGGGCCGGCGTTCGCATGCGGCATGGAGGATCCCTAAGTCTCGGCCCAGGCTTGGTCTGTGTCGTCCCCGGGCTGGCGCTTACCCGCCCCAGATGTCATTCATTTGTGCCAAGAGGCAAATAAAATCTGCATGCAAATTCGGTGCGGATTGCTTTTCAATCGACCTTCACGAGCTTGCCGGACGTGGCGGCCGGCGCCTCCGCAGTTGCGGTCGGCTCGGTGAGATAGGCGATCGCCGCCGCTCCCTTGTTGCGCAGATGCTGGAACAGGATGTCGGAGAGTTCACCGCCGGCGCGGCGGCGCAACGCGTCCAGGATCGCCTCGTGCTCACGCATGGCCTCGCTCCAGCGCTCGCGCTTGCGGGCGAAATTGGCGGAATAGCGCACCCGGCGGATGCGGCCGGCCAGGCTCTCATAGCTCGCCGCCAGCATTGTATTGCCTGCCGCGTGGACGATCGCGCGATGGATGAGTTGGTTCATCCGAAAATAGCCCTGCATGTCCTGACGAATGTAAAATCCGTACATATCATGATGAATTTGCTCGATTTTTCCGATGTCTTCATCCGAAATCTTCTCGCAGGCCAAGCGGCCGGCGAGACCTTCGAGCCCGCCCATCAGGTCGAACAATTCGGCGATATCGTCGGGGCCGAGTGGCCGCACCCGGGCGCCGCGGTTGGGCAGCAGTTCAACCAGTCCTTCAGCGGCCAGCACCTTCAAGGCCTCGCGCAACGGCGTGCGCGACACTTTCAGCATCTCGCAGAGCTGGCGCTCGGAAATCCGCCCACCATCAGCGATATTGCCCTCGACGATGTAGTCGCGCAGCCGCGACAGGATCTCGTCGTGCAACGAGACCTCGTCGCGCGCGGGCGCGTCGACGTCGCGTGCGGGTGTATCGATCTTGTCGGGGGCGGCGGGCGGTGCCGTTTCCTCGGGAATCGTTGTGCTCATTGGCTAAAATCCTAACGACTGTTCCGGTCAGCGTCGACCGTCAAAATGAATGCATTCTGGCCTTGTGATATCACAAAATGAATGCAATCCTGGGGTATCAGAACGCCGCTACCTCAGGGAGATTTGCCCGTGACCCGCCACCAAGGCCGCCATTTCCTCAATATTCCGGGTCCGAGCCCGGTGCCGGAGCGCGTGCTGCGGGCCATGGACATGCCCGTCATCGACCACCGCAGCGCCGAATTCGCCGAGCTCGGCAAGACCGTGCTGGAGGGGTCGAAGACAATCTTCAAGACCGTCAGCGACGTCATCATCTTCCCGTCCTCGGGCACCGGCGCCTGGGAGGCGGCGATCGTCAACACGCTGTCGTCAGGCGACAAGGTGCTGATGGTCGAGACCGGGCATTTCGCCACGCTGTGGCGGCAGATGGCGGCGCGCTGGGGCATCGAGGTCGACTTCATCCCCGGGGACTGGCGGCGGGGCGTCGATCCGGCCTTCATCGAGGAGAAGCTCAGCGCGGACAAGGCCCACGAAATCAAGGCCGTGATGGTCGTGCACAATGAGACCTCGACCGGCGCCACCAGCCGGATCGGCGAAGTGCGCGCGGCGATCGACCGCGCCAAGCACCCGGCGCTGTTGATGGTCGATACCATCTCCGGCCTCGGCTCGGCCGATTTCCGCTTCGACGAATGGAAGGTGGATGTCGCGGTCAGTTGCTCGCAGAAGGGCTTCATGCTGCCGCCCGGCCTCGGGTTCAATGCGATCTCGCCCAAGGCGCGGGCCGCGGCGAAGGCCAACAAGATGCCGCGCTCCTATTGGGACTGGGAGGAGATGCTGAAGCCGAATGCAAGCGGCTTCTTCCCTTATACGCCCGCCACCAACCTGCTTTACGGGCTGCGCGAAGCCGTTGCGATGCTGCTTGAAGAAGGGCTCGACCAGGTGTTCGCGCGCCATCAGCGGCTGGCCGCCGCGACCCGCGCCGCGGTCGATCATTGGGGCCTGGAGGTGCTGTGCCAGGAGCCGAAGGATTTCTCGCCGGTGCTGACCGCCGTGCTGATGCCGCCCGGCTATGACGCCGACCAGTTCCGGAAAGTCGTGCTCGACAATTACAACATGTCGCTCGGCTCCGGCCTTTCGAAGGTCGCCGGCAAGGTGTTCCGCATCGGCCATCTCGGCGAATGCAACGAGCTCAGCCTGATGGCGGCGCTGACCGGCGTCGAAATGGGGCTCCGCGTCGCCGGCGTGCCGCATCGCTCGGGCGGCGTCGATGCCGCCATGAAGCTCCTGGAAGAGCGCCCGCAAGGCAATGCGGGCTCGCATCTGAAGGTCGTCGGGACCTGATCGACCTCGAAGCGGTGCCGGGCCCCGGCGCCGCTTTTTTTAACGCGCCTTCAAAACACAATTCGACGGGAGAGAACATGGGACTGCGGTTCAAGGCCACGCACGTCGTTCTGGCGATGCTGTGCGTGATGTACTTCATCACCTATATCGACCGGGTCAATATCGGCACGGCCGCCAGCGAGATCCAGAAGGAGCTCTCGCTCTCGAACACCCAGCTCGGTCTGGTGTTCTCCGCCTTCGCCTATCCCTATCTCATGTTCCAGGTGATCGGCGGCTGGGTCGGCGATCATTTCGGTCCGCGCAAGACCCTGTTCTGGTGCGGCATGATCTGGGCGCTCGCCACCATCGGGACCGGCTTCGTCAGCAGCCTGACCATGCTGTTTGTGGCGCGCTTTGCGCTCGGCTTCGGCGAGGGCGCGACCTTTCCGACCGCGACGCGCGCGATGCAATATTGGACGCCGGCGACCAGCCGCGGCTTCGCGCAAGGATTGACGCACGCGTTCTCGCGCCTCGGCAACGCGATCACGCCGCCAATGGTTGCGGCGTTGATGGTGTGGCTGACCTGGCGCGGCTCGTTCGTCGTGCTCGGCATCGTCAGCCTGCTCTGGGGCATCGTGTGGGTCTGGTACTTCCGCAACGAGCCCAAGGAGCATCGCCATATTACCGAGGCTGAGCTCGCCGCGCTGCCGCCGCGGCCGACCGGCACCAAGCCGCCGGTGCCGTGGGGGCCGCTGCTCAGGCGGATGTGGCCGGTGACCCTGACCTATTTCTGCTACGGCTGGGGCCTGTGGCTTTACCTCAACTGGCTGCCGCTGTTCTTCAAGAACAACTTCCATCTGGATCTGAAGAATTCCGCGCTGTTTTCGGCTGGCGTGTTCTTCGCCGGCGTGATCGGCGACAGCGCAGGCGGCATGCTCTCGGACGCGATTCTCAAGCGCACTGGCAATGTGCGGTTGGCGCGGTTGTCCGTGACGGTGGCCGGTTTTGCCGGTGCTCTCGCTTCGCTGTTCCCGATCCTGTTCGTCCACGACCTCACTCTGGTCGCGCTCTGCCTGTCGAGCGGCTTCTTCTTCGCCGAGCTGGTGATCGGGCCGATGTGGTCGGTGCCGATGGATATTGCGCCGCGATATTCGGGCACGGCGTCGGGGATCATGAACATGGGCTCTGCCGGTGCAGCCATCGCCTCGCCGCTGGTGGCGGGCTGGGTGATCGATCTCACCGGCAATTGGTACCTGCCGTTCCTGATGCTGATGGGCGTGCTCTTGATCGGCGGCCTGTCGGCCTTCCTCATGCGCCCCGAGGAGCCGTTCTCGGAGACCGCCGACGTGGTCGGCGCGCCGAGCGCAGTGCCGGCGGAGTGAGGCGGGCTTGACACCGTCCTTCCCGGTCTTTGAGTTGACGTCGCCGCCAAGGCGGAGGACAAGTGGGCTGAATGGTGGTATGCCAGCCGCCCAATCAATTCGAAGACCGGGAAGAACGCCTATGACTTTGCATACGGGACGGCATTTTCTCCAGATTCCGGGGCCGACCAATGTGCCGGACCGCGTGTTGCGCGCGATGGACATGCCAACGCTCGACCATCGCGGCCCCGAATTTGCGGAGCTCGGCTTTGCCGTGCTGGCGGCGTCGCAGCGGATGTTCAAGACCAAGCAGCCCGTCGTCATCTATCCGTCGTCCGGCACCGGCGCCTGGGAAGCCGCGATCGTCAATACGCTCTCGCCGGGCGACAAGGTGCTGATGGCCGAGACCGGCCAGTTCGCCGTGCTGTGGCGGGGCATCGCCGACAAGTTCAAGCTTGATGTCGACTTCATCCCCGGCGACTGGCGCCATGGCGCCGACATCGCCGCGATCGAGCAGCGGCTCGCCGCCGACAAGGGGCACAAGATCAAGGCGGTCTGCGTCGTCCATAACGAGACCTCGACCGGTTGCGTCACCCCGCCGCTCGAGGTGCGCAAGGCGCTCGATCGCACCTCGCATCCGGCGCTTCTGATGGTCGACACCATCTCAGGGCTAGGCTCGATGGAATATGAGCACGACGCCTGGGGCATCGACATCTCCGTGGCCGGCTCGCAGAAAGGCCTGATGCTGCCGCCAGGGCTCGGCTTCAACGCCGTCTCGGAAAAGGCGCTCGCGGCCGCCAAGGCCAATTCCGGCATGCGCTCCTACTGGGACTGGCAGGAGGTCATCAACTTCAACAAGCTCGGCACCTTCCCCTATACGCCGGCGTGCAATCTGCTGATGGGCCTGAACGAAGCGCTCAAGATGCTGGAGGAGGAGGGGCATGAGAACGTGTTCGCCCGCCACCGCCGCCACGGCCAGGCGACGCGCGCCGCCATGAAGGTGTGGGGGCTGGAGACGCAGTGCCAGGATCCGCAGGCGCATTCGCCGGCCTTGACCGGCGTCGTGATGCCGGAGGGGCATGACGCGGATCATTTCCGCAAGGTGGTGCTGGAGAATTTCGACATGTCGCTCGGCACCGGCCTGAACAAGATCAAGGGCAAGGTGTTCCGGATCGGCCATATCGGTCATTTCAACGACCTGATGCTGATGGGGACCCTGGCCGGGGTCGAGATGGGGCTCGCGCTCGCCAAGGTGCCGCATCGCGAAGGCGGCGTGCTGGCGGCGATGGAGGTGTTGAAGACGCGCGAGGTCACGGCGATGTCGAAGGTCGCCTGAAGTCGCAATGCTGATGCTCGAACATCGACGTGGAACGGAGCGGCGATCCGTCCTAAAGCCGTTCTGCTCCCCGTCACAGCAGGAAGTCGCGAGATGAACGCTCCCGTTACTGGCACCGAGGATCTGCTTTATGCCGTCGAGGACGGCATCGCGAAGATCACTTTCAACCGGCCGCAGGCGCGCAACGCAATGACGTTTGCGATGTACGAGCAGCTGGCCTCGATCTGCGAAAGCATCAACGCCGACCGCTCGATCAAGGCGCTGATCCTGACCGGCGCCGGCGATAAGGCGTTTGCCTCCGGCACGGACATCTCCCAGTTCCGCGCCTTCAAGACCGCGCAGGATGCGCTCGATTACGAAGCGCGGATCGACCGCGTGCTCGGCACGCTCGAGCAGTGCCGCGTGCCCGTGATCGCCGCGATTGCCGGCGCCTGCACGGGCGGCGGCGCGGGCATCGCCGCCTGCTGCGACCTGCGCATCGGCACGGAAAGCACGCGGATCGGCTTTCCGATCGCGCGCACGCTCGGCAATTGCCTGTCGATGTCGAACATCTCCCGCGTGGTCTCGCTGGTCGGTCCGGCCCGTACCAAGGACATGATCTTCAAGGCGCGGCTGGTGGAAGCCCAGGAGGCGCTCGCGCTCGGCCTGCTCAACGAAATCGTGCCCGACGTCGAGACCTTGCAGCGGCGCGCCTTGGAAACGGCGCAGCTGGTTGCCGGCCATGCGCCGATCACCCTCGAAGTCACCAAGGAGGCCGTGCGACGCATCCGCAGGACGCTGTCCCGCGATGAAGGCGAGGACCTGATCCTGCGCGCCTATATGAGCGAGGATTTCCGCGAAGGCATGGACGCCTTCCTCAACAAGCGGACGCCGAACTGGAAAGGGAAATAGGCAGGAAAGTGGTGGTGCGAACGGTCTGCAACCTGACGCGAAGTCAAGATGTCGCAGATCGCGAGCCGACTTGAACTAATCACAATAAGCCCGCAGTATCGGAGTGGGGTACAAGCGGGCGAAGATCGGGGATGAAACCATTGCGTAAGATCGTCACAATTGCGGCCTTGAGTGCCGCATTGTTTGCGGCCGCGCCGGCCTGGGCCGGCTGGGAGCCGACCAAGCCGGTTGAGATCGTCGTTGCCGCCGGCGCCGGCGGCGCATCCGACCAGATGGCGCGGATGATGCAGGCCGCGATCCAGAAGAACAATCTGATGAAGGCGCCGGTCGTGGTGTCGCTCAAGGGCGGCGCCTCCGGGGCCGAAGCCTTGATGTACATGAAGTCGAGCGAAGGCGACCCGAACAAGGTCCTGATTGCCTATTCGCTGATCTACATGCTGCCGCTGTCGGCCAAGCTGCCGTTCGACTGGCATGAACTCACGCCGGTCTCCGTGATCGCGCTCGATCAGTTCGTGCTGTGGGACAACGTCGCCGGTCCGAAGTCGGTCAAGGAGTTCATCGCGGCCGCGAAGGCATCGGGCTCGCCCTTCAAGATGGGCGGCACCGGCTCCAAGCGCGAGGATCACGTGCTCACGATGTTCGTGGAGCTGAAGACCGGCGCCAAGTTCGCCTATCTGCCTTACAAGTCCGGTGGCGAGGCGGCGACCCAGCTGGTCGGCGGCCACACCGAATCCAACGTCAACAACCCGTCAGAGAATTTGGAGGTCTGGCGCGCCGGCCAGGTGCGGCCGCTCTGCGTGTTCGACAAGGAGCGCATCTCCTACACGGCCAAGGTCACGGAGACGCAGTCCTGGCATGACATCCCGACCTGCAAGGAAGAGGGGCTCGACGTCCAGTATCTGATGCTGCGCGCCATGTTCCTGCCGGGCAAGGTGACGGCGGAGCAGCAGGCGTTCTATGTCGATCTGTTCCAGAAGCTGATCCAGACGCCGGAATACAAGGACTACATGGAGAAGCAGGCGCTCAAGCCGGTGTTCCTGACCGGCAAGGACATGCTGCAGTTCCTGGAGGATGACGGCGCGCTCAACAAGCAGCTGATGACGGAAGCGGGTTTTGTGGCGAAGTAGCGTTGCAGGACGGCGTCATGCCCCGCGCAGGCGGGGCATCCAGTATCCGGCAACGTCCGACGTATCATCACTCCTGTCTCGGAATACTGGATCGTCCGCCTTCGCGGACGATGACCACGGTGTGAGTTGATAAATGTCCAACACCGATATCGATATCCAAATCGACGTCGACGATCCGACCGCGCCGGAAGAGGATTCGCCCGCCATCACCTCGAACCGGGCCGTCGACGTCGCGGTGTCGCTGCTGCTGCTCGCGCTTTCGGTGCTGCTCGGTTACGACAATTGGCGCACCGGTGCGGCCTGGGATGCGACGGGACCGGAGCCCGGTTATTTCCCGTTCTATCTCTCGGTGATCCTCGGGGCTGCCTCCCTCTATGGGCTGATTGCGGCGTTCCTGTCGCGCAAGGAGGCGCGCGAGACCTTCGTCACGCGCGCGCAGGCGCGCCGGGTGATGGCGGTGTTCGTGCCGACGCTCCTGTTCTGCATCGCGATGCAGTATCTCGGGCTCTACGTCGCGAGCTTTTTCTTGATCGCAGGCTTCATGCGGCTGGTCGGCAAGATCGCCTGGTGGAAGTCGCTGCTCACGGCCTTCATCTTCAGCGCCGCAATGTTCGTGACCTTCGACCTGGTCTTCGACGTGATCATGCCGAAGGGGCCGCTGGAAGCAGCGTTCGGGTATTAGCCTTGTTAGCTCTATCCGTCATTGCGAGCGAGCTGCGCCGCTTCACTCCTCGCAATGACCGGGGAAGTGGAAACTCCTGATGGAAGCCTTTGGCCTGTTGCTGCATGGGTTCGCCGTCCTCCTGACCTGGAAGACGCTCCTGTTGATGATGGTCGGGCTCGTGCTCGGCGTCTTCGTCGGCGTGTTGCCGGGGCTCGGCGGTCCGAACGGGGTGGCGATCCTGTTGCCGCTGACCTTCACGATGGATCCGACCTCGGCCATCGTGATGCTGTCCTGCATCTATTGGGGCGCGCTGTTCGGCGGCGCCATCACCTCGATCCTGTTCAACATCCCCGGTGAAGCCTGGTCGGTCGCGACCACCTTCGACGGCTATCCGATGGCGCAGCAGGGGCGGGCGGCGGAAGCGCTCACTGCGGCCTTCACTTCGTCCTTCATCGGCTCGCTGGTCGCCGTGCTCCTGATCACCTTCCTGGCGCCCTGGATCTCCTCCTTCGCTCTGCGCTTCGGGCCGCCCGAATTCTTCGCCGTCTATCTGCTCACCTTCTGCTCCTTCGTCGGCCTCGGCCGCGAGGACAAGCACAAGACGGTGATCTCGATGTCGCTTGGCCTTCTGCTCGCCGGCATCGGCATGGACACCGTGTCGGGCCAGCTGCGCATGACGTTCGGTTCGACCGACTTGCTTCGCGGCATCAACTTCCTGGTCGCGGTAATCGGCCTGTTCGGCATCAGCGAGATCCTGTTGACCATGGAGGAGCGGCTGGCGCTGCACGGCCACGCCGCCTCGATCTCGCTCCGCACCGTGCTCTCGGTGTGGAAGGACCTGCCGAAATACTGGATGACGCTGCTGCGTTCGTCGGTGATCGGCTGCTGGCTCGGCATCACGCCGGGCGGCGCGATCGCCGCGTCCTTCATGGGCTACAACCTCGCCAAACGCTTTGCCAAGGATCAGGAAAGCTTCGGCAAGGGTCGCATCGAAGGGGTGTTCGCGCCTGAGACCGCTGCGCATGCCTCCGGCACCTCGGCGCTGCTGCCGATGCTGGCGCTCGGCATTCCCGGCTCGGGGACGGCCGCGATCCTGCTTGGCGGCTTGATGGTGTGGGGCCTCAATCCCGGACCGCTGCTGTTCGTCGAGCACAAGGATTTCGTCTGGGGCCTGATCGCTTCGATGTATCTCGGCAACGTCGTCGGCCTGGTGCTGGTGCTGACCACGGTGCCGATCTTCGCCTCGATCCTGCGAGTGCCGTTCGCAGCCGTGGCGCCGATGATCGTGGTGTCCTGCGCGATCGGCGCCTATGCGATCCAAAACGCGATGTTCGACGTCTGGCTGATGCTCGGCTTCGGCGTGGTCGGCTACGTCTTCAAGAAGATCAAGATTCCCTTGGCGCCGTTCACGCTGGCTCTGGTGCTGGGCAGCCGCGCCGAGGACGCCTTCCGCCAGTCGATGATCATCTCCGGCGGCGACATGAAGGTGTTCTGGTCGAACGGGCTGGTCGGCACCATCACGACGCTCGCAATCCTGCTGCTGTTCTGGCCGGTGATCGACCGCGTCGTCGGCGGCCTCAGGCTGCGGAATTCTGCGGCAAAGGTTGAGGCGTAGCTTGTAGGGTGGGCAGAGCACCGCCGCAAGGCGGTGCGTGCCCACCATTTGGCTCGGCACGCGTGGAGATATGGTGGGCACGGCGCGCGCCGCGCTTATGTTTCGTAGGCCTTGTCGCAGGCGCGCCTTTGCTCACCCTGCGCCGTCGCTTCAATTGGAATGGAATTGTGGCGGAGTTCGATCGCCAGCGGAATGAGCGGCGAACCAGCTCGGGCCTTAGTGGATGGTCACGGACCGGCAGGAGAGAGCGGACCCCACATCCTCGTCGAAATCGCCTTCGAGACGACCGTCAACGGCTTCCAACGCCGCCATGTTGGCCTGGCGCGCGACGTCCATGGCCGCAAGAAAGTCCTTCAGTTCTGTCGCGCTCATGGACCGGCTCCCGGACGGTGCGAGCCGTCCGTTGCGGCCCACATCCATTGACGGAACTAAGCATACAGCGGTCCTGAAACGACCTCAATCTGACCAAGTCTGAAGTTCGGCCGTGGTGATATTTGGGCAACAGCAAGGCGCGGCGGCTTTTGTCCGTTCGTGGCCGGTAGGGCGTGCACGCATTTCCTAATTGAGCGCATAGCACGCTGGTGCGGCGGAGTCGGTGTGCTCCCTCTCCCCGTTCTTACGGGCAGAGGGTTGGGGTGAGGGGCAGACGCATGATCGGTGCGAGTCGTTGGACCTGTACCCCCTCACCCGGATTGCATCTGGCAATGCAATCCGACCTCTCCCCGCAAGCGGGGAGAGGTGAGGGCGCGCGGCTCGAGCGGCAAAAAAATGTTTTCATGCCCTAGTTCGTGGCCGCCGGAAGTTGGCCGCTCACACCACCCGATGCAGCCGGAGATCGGCGATCTCGCCGTCGGTGAAGCCGAATTCGGAGAGGATCTCCTCGGTCTGCTCGCCGAACTCCGGCGGCCGCGCGGCCATCCGGCTCGGCGTGCGCGACAGCGCGAAGGGCTGGCCGACGAGCGTGATCTCGCGTCCATCGTCATTCGGCACGGGCTGCGCCATGCCGAGATGCTTGACCTGCGGGTCCTCGAACATCTGGTCGATCGCGTAGATCGGGCCGCAGGGAACGCCGGCGGCGTTCAGCTCACTGACCCACTGCTCGGTCGATTTGGTCGCGGTGTGTTCGTTGATCGCAGCATTCAGCGCATCGCGATTCTTCGAGCGTGCAGGCGCGGTCGCGTAATCCGGATTGTCGATCCATTCGGTGGCGCCGAGCACCTGGCAGAAGCGCTCCCAGATCCGCCCCCCCGTCGTGGCGATGTTGATATAGCCGTCGGAGGTCTTGAACACGCCGGTCGGGATGCTCGTCGGGTGGTTGTTGCCGGCCTGTTGCGCGACGTCTTTTTCCATCAGCCAGCGGGCGGCCTGAAAATCGAGCATGAAGATCTGCGCCTGCAACAGCGAGGTCTGCACCCATTGGCCTTCACCGGAGACGTCGCGCTCGAGCAGTGCGGTGAGGATGCCCATCGCGCAGAACAGGCCCGCGGTGAGGTCGGCGACGGGAATGCCGACCCGCATCGGGCCCTGCCCCGGGGCCCCGGTGATCGACATCAGCCCGCCCATGCCTTGCGCGATCTGATCGAAGCCCGGGCGCTTGTGGTAGGGGCCATCCTGGCCGAAGCCGGAGATGCTGCCATAGACGATGCGCGGATTGATCTTGCGCACGCTCTCGTAATCGATGCCGAGCTTGGTCTTCACATCGGGCCGGTAGTTCTCGATGATGACGTCGGCCTTCGCCGCGAGGCGCATGAAGGTCTCGACGCCCTTCGGATGCTTCAGGTTCAGGCTCATGGCCCGCTTGTTGCGGTGCAGATTCTGGAAATCGGCACCTTGGCGCGGGCCGCCCAAGGACTCGCCCCCATCCTCCATGACAGCGTCGATCTTGATGACATTGGCGCCCCAATCGGCGAACTGCCGTGCGCAAGTCGGGCCAGCGCGGACCCGGGTCAGGTCGAGCACAACGAAGCGGGACAGGGCCTGCGAGGCGCGCGGAAATGCCATGCGGGAGAACTCCGAAAGACGCGGGACGAGGTTGTATAGGAGACGGTGCCATCGGCGACAATTGCGCGTGAGCGATGTGCGCGCCGCCGCTCATGATGCTGGTGCAGGGCTCGCGTGCCGAGGATGGAACAGTCCAAGTCGAGAGCTTGCGATGCTCTCGCCGCGACCTCGGTTCACCTCGCCCCGCGTGCGGGGAGAGGTGAGCACCGACCGAACCGGAAGATAGGGGATAGCGACTAGGTCCGGTAGGCCGGCGCAGCGTTACCGCTCGTCGGCGATCACCTTGCCATCGTTCGGCAGCGATCCTTCGGCCACCAGTTCGACGTTGCCGCCGAGTTTCGTCACGCTCCGCAAGGTCGCTGCGAGTTCAGTCTGCAGGGCCGCGCCGGCCGCGGCGCATTCGGCCCGCAAGGTCATCGCGTCGGCTTCGCCGGCGCGGCTGACCACCAGGCGGAGGCGTCCCAGTTCCGGATGGCGCTTGCCGATCTCGGCGACTTGTTCCGGCCGCACGAACATGCCTTTGATCTTGGTCGTCTGGTCGGCGCGGCCCATCCACCCCTTGATGCGCATATTGGTCCGCCCGCAGCGGCTGATGCCGGGCAGGGCGGCGGTAAGGTCGCCGAGCGCCAGCCGAATCCAGGGGTGCTCAGGCTCGAGCGACGTCACCACGATCTCGCCGACATCACCTTCGGCCACGGGATCGCCGGTACCGGGGCGCACGATCTCGACGATCAGGTCCTCGTTCACCACCATGCCCTCGCGCGCGGAAGTCTCGAAGGCGACGATGCCGAGATCGGCGGTGCCGAAGGCCTGGTAGGCATCGATGCCGCGCGCCTTGATCTCGGCCTGCAGCGACGGCGGGAACGCCGCGCCGGAGACCAGAGCGCGCTTGATCGAGGAGACATCGCGGCCCGCGTTCTGCGCTGCATCCAGCAGAATCTTCAAGAAGTCCGGCGTGCCGCTATAGCCGACCGGACGATAGGCCTCGATCAGCTCGAACTGCGCCTCGGTATTTCCGGGGCCGGCCGGGATCACCGCGCAGCCGAGTGCGCGCGCCGAGGCATCGAAGATGAAGCCGCCTGGCGTCAGATGATAGCTGAACGTGTTGAGCACGATGTCGTCGCGACGAAAGCCGCTGGCGTAGAGCGCGCGGGCACCACGCCAGGGGTCGTACTGGTTCGTCTCGGGCTCGAAGATCGGGCCGGGCGAGGTGAACAGGCGTGCGAAGGTGCCGGGTGGCTGCGCAACGAAGCCGCCGAATGGCGGCGACGCCTTGTGCAGCGATGGGAGCTCCGATTTGCGCAGCACCGGCAGCCGCGCCAGGGCCGCGCGGTCGATGATCTCGCCGGGGTCGACACCTTTCAGCCGCTCGGCATAGGCCGGCGCCTGCATGGCCGCGCGCAGCACGGTGGGAAGGCGCGTGAACAGATCCTGCTCGCGGGCTTCGGGGTCACGGGTTTCGAGGGCGTCGTAGTGGGGGGGCATTGTTCTCACCCTAGGCATGTCATTCCGGGACGGTCCGAAGGACCGGACCGGAATCTCGAGATTCCGGGCTCGAGGCCCTTGGCCTCGCCCCGGAATGACGATGAATCTCGTTCACAGCCATCGTTTCCGCCGCTTGAAGCTCTTCAGGTTCTTGAAGCTCTTGCGCTGATCGCCGGCGCCGCCGAGATAGAACTCCTTGACGTCCTCATTGTCGCGCAAGGAGTCCGCGCTGCCGTCGAGCACGACCTTGCCCTGCTCCATGATGTAGCCATGGCTCGCGACGGACAGCGCCGCGCGCGCATTCTGCTCGACCAGCAGGATGGTGACGCCGAGATCGCGATTGATCTCCTTGATGATGGCGAACACCTCTTTCACCAGCAGCGGCGACAGCCCCATCGAGGGCTCATCCATCAAGATCATCTTCGGCCGCGCCATCAGCGCCCGTCCGATCGCCAGCATCTGCTGCTCGCCGCCGGAGAGATAGCCGGCGAGCCCGGTGCGCTCCTTCAGCCGCGGAAAGTAGTTGAAGACCATCTCGATATCGGAGGCGACCGCGCGATCCCTGCGCGTGAAGGCGCCGAGCTTCAGATTTTCCAGCGAGGTCATGTCGGCGATGATGCGGCGCCCCTCCATCACCTGGAAGATGCCGCGGCGGACGATCGTCTCCGGCTCGATGCCGTCGATGCGCGCGCCGTCGAACAGGATCTCGCCGCGCGTGACCTCGCCATCCTCGGTCTTGAGCAGGCCGGAGATCGCCTTCAACGTCGTCGACTTGCCGGCGCCGTTGGCTCCCAGCAGCGCGACGATCGCGCCCTTCGGCACGTCGAGGCTCAAGCCTCGCAGCACCAGGATCACGTCGTCATAGACGACCTCGATGTTGCGGACCGAGAGCAGGGGCGGGGGCGCCGCGCTGCCTGCATCCGTTCGCGAAATGTCGAGTGTTTCGGTCATTATGGTTGTCCACTGCTGTCGTCCCCCCGCGCAGGCGGGGGACCCAGTATTCCAGAGACGCCAATGCTTGATCGAGAAGCTGCGGCGTACTGGATCCCCCGCCTTCGCGGGGGATGACGATCGTCATGTTGCTGCCGCCAAGCTACCTCAGCAGCAGCTCAGTGATTACCACCCCAGCCATTCCGGCTTGCGCGGCAGCTCGACGGTCTTGACCTTCTCGAGCTTGATCGTGCCCTTGGCCATCAGGTCGTTGAGATCGCCCTCGGTCGGGCCGGTGACCTTCGTGCGGTAGAGATCGACCTTCAGCGTGCCGCGGTGATCCTTCTCGGTCCAGGTCGAGGGACTGCAGACACCTTCCATCCCGGCCGGCACCCAGTCCTTCTTCTGATAGAAGCCCTTGGCGACGTTCTCGCCGGTGGCGCCGCCGTTCTTCGCGGCCCAGTCGATCGCTTCCTTCATGTAGAGCGCTGAGCAGACCGCGGCGACGTAGTGCACCGGGCGATAGACCTTGCCGGTGGGATCGGACATCTTGGAGATCTCCATCACTGTCTTCATGCCCGGCGCGTCGCCGCCCCAGCCCACGGCGGTGCGCAAGGGGAAGATGACGCCATCGGCGGCATCGCCCGCGGTCTTGGCCGCATTCTCATCCATGCCCCAGACGTTCGACAGGAACTGCACGTCGACCCCGGCATTCTTGCAGGCCTTCATCACCGAGATGTTGGAGGCCGCGGTGTTGCCGAGATAGGCGTAGTTGGCGCCGGAGCTCTTCAGGCTCAGGCATTGGGCGCTGTAGTCGCCGGGCGCGAGCGCAAACACCAGCGGCGGCAGCACCTCGAAGCCGAGCTCGAGCGCGATCGCTTCGCCCGCGGCCTTCGGTGCATTCGGATAGGGGTGATTGGCGCCCATATGGACGAATTTCGGCTTGCCCGGCTTGCCCTTGGCCTTCCAATCCTCGGCCGCCCAGGTCAGCTCGGCGCGCAGCGCGTCCGAATAGCTCGGGCCGTAGAAGAAATTGTAGGGCGCAGGCTTGGCCTTGCCGCTGGTGCCTTCCGGATCGGTCAGCGCCGCGGCATAGGAGCCGGACAGGTCCGGGATCTTGTCGTTGGCGAGAAAGCCGGTCAGCGCCTCGGTGTCGGCGGTGCCCCAGCCCATGATGGCCGCGACCTTGTTGTCCGGCGCCGACCATTTCTTGTACAGCGCGATCGCGCGCGGCACCTGATAGCCGTAGTCGTTACTGTCGACCGCAAGCTGCTTGCCGCCGATGCCGCCGTTCTTGTTGACCCAGGCGAAGGTGTCGGCCACGGCCTGGCCATAGGGGGTGCCGACATCGGAGGTGCCGCCGGAGAGATCCTCGAGATGGCCGATCGCGATCTGGCCGCTCTCAGCCTGCGCCGCTGATGCGAACGTGGCGGCAAGAACTGCGAGCGCTGCCGAGCCGAGCAATGATTTGATGGTCATATGGCTTCCTCCTGATATCCGGGCCGGATTGTTGCCGGTCCCTGTTGGCTTCAATGTGAGAACGGGTAGAGCTTCCAATAGGCCTTGATCTGCCGCCAGCGATGCGCGAGCCCGTCCGGCTCGAACATCAGGAATGCGATGATGATCAGGCCGATCGCGATCTCGCGCAGGAAGGTGATGTTGTTGTTCAGCGACAGCAGCCGGTCGACCGCGCTGCCCTTCAGCAGCAGGCTGATCCATTCCATCGATTCCGGCAGCAGCACCACGAAGGCGGTCCCCATCAGGGTGCCCATGATCGAGCCGGCGCCGCCGATGATGATCATGGCGAGGAACAGGATCGAGCGCTCGATACCGAAGCCTTCCTGCGAGATCACGAGCTGATAGTGCGCATAGAGCGCACCCGCGATGCCGGCGAAGAAGGCGGCCAGGCCGAACGACAGCGTGCGATATTTGGTAAGGTTGATGCCCATGATCTCGGCGGAGAGATAATGGTCGCGGATCGCGACCAGCGCGCGGCCGTCGCGCGTGCGCATCAGGTTGGTGACCAGGATGTAGCTGATCAGCACATAAGCCAGCACGACATAGAAATACTGCCGGTCGCCGCGCAGCGCATAGCCGAAGATCGAGAACGGATTAGCCGAGGCAGGCACCGAGCCGCCGGAGAACCATTCGGCGCGGGAGAAGAAGTCGAGCAGGATATATTGCGCGGCGAGCGTTGCGATGACGAGGTAGAGCCCCTTCAGCCGCGCGGCCGGGATGCCGAAGATCAATCCGACCAGCGCGGTGACGACGCCGGCGAGCGGAATCGCGAAGAACACCGGGATCGCGTAGGTGTTGTTGAGATAAGCCGAGGTGAAGGCGCCGAGCAGGAAGAAGGCGGCGTGGCCTATCGATATCTGCCCGGTGAAGCCGACCAGGATGTTGAGCCCGAGCGCCGCGATCGCGAAAATGCCGATCTGGATCGCAATCGACAGCCAATATTCGGAGATCAGCTGCGGCGCGAAGCAGAGCAGCACCACGCCGGCGATCGCGAAATTGCGGCTGGTCCTGGTCGGGAAAATCGTGGTGTCCGCGGCATAAGAGGTACGGAAATCACCGGCGGGAATCGTTGAACGCGCCACCATGGATCAGATCCGCTCGATATCGTGAGTGCCGAACAGGCCGTAGGGCTTGATCATCAGGATGATGATCAGCACGTAGAACGGCGCGATCTCATAGAGATTGCCCCAGTGCAGATACTGGCTGTCGATATATTGCGCGACGTTTTCGAGCAGCCCGATGATGATGCCGCCCAGCACGGCGCCGCCGATCGAATCGAGGCCGCCGAGGATCGCCGCCGGAAACACCTTGATGCCGTAGGCGGAGAGGCCCGATGACACCCCGTTGACGACGGCGACAACAACACCTGCCACGGCCGAGACCGTGGCCGAGATCGCCCAAGCCATTGCGAACACGTTCTTCACGGAGATGCCGAGCGACTGTGCGACCTGCTGGTTGAAGGCGGTGGCGCGCATGGCGAGCCCATATTTCGAGGCGCGGAAGAACCAGGCCATGCCGAGCATCATCAGCAGCGAGACGACAAGGCTCATCACATAGACGGTCTGGATCTGCAGGCCGAACAGGTTGATGGCCTGGCTTGCGAACACAGGCGGGAACGGCTGCGGGTTGACGCCGAACATCCATTTCAGTGCCGCCTGGAACACGGTCGACAGCCCGATCGTGACCATGATGACGGAGATGATCGGCTCGCCGATCATGGGCCGGAGGATCACGACCTGGATCGCGATGCCGAACACGAACATGAAGACGAGCGTGAGCGGCATGCCGGCCCAGAACGGGACCTGAAACTTTGTCAGCAGCGCCCAGCAGACCCAGGCGCCGATCAACAGGAGTTCGCCTTGTGCGAAATTGACCACCTGCGTGGCCTTGTAGATCAGCACAAACGACATCGCGACCACGCCGTAGAGCGTGCCGACCACGAGGCCATTGACGAGGAGCTGGATGAGGAAGGCGGTGTTCATGGGATGACAGGCACGCTGTGACCCTCTCCCCTTGTGGGAGGGGGTGGCTGCGCGAAGCGCAGCCGGGTGAGGGGTTGTCGCGGCGAGCGAGCAACGGGAGACGGACCNC
>NZ_CAFK01000199.1 GCF_000239815.1 Bradyrhizobium sp. STM 3843
TAGCGCTGCTCTTCCGCCGTCATGGCACGGCCGAGAATGCGGTTGCGGTGAGGAAAACGGCCGAAGCGCCTGATGATGTCGCAATGGCGCTCGGCGGCCCGCGCCGGCCGTTCGCCGAGTGGACGAAACAGCGCCACGGCGCGCTCCTGGTCGGCGAGACCTTCGGAGTGACATAGCGGCATATAGAGGAAGCTCCGGAGCGCGGGAATGAGCTGCCGGTCATGGCCGGCTTCAATGGCGCGTTTGGCGAGCATGAGTGCCAGAGAATCGCTCTCGTACATGCGCGAGGTGCCGCGGAATGAATTGCGTGGGAACTGGTCGAGCAGGATCAGGAGCGCCAGCGCGCCGTTCGGCGTCGCCGACCAACAGTCGAGCCGGCCCGATCTTGCGAGCTCGTAGGCATGCAGGAATGTCTCACGGAAGCGAGCGTCGAAATCGGCATCCTTGGTGAACCACCTCTCCATGCCGGCCTGCTGCCAGAAGGAGACGACGTCATCGGGCTTGACCGGCCGCATCCCTGCATTGCGAAGAGGCTCGCGACCGGCGTGATGTTCGAGCTCGACGAAGCCTTCGCGGCTTATGGCTCCGACGCCGGTTGGTCGACTGACGCACATCATGACATCCCATCGCAAGGTGTCGCACGCGACGAGTGCGTTGAGTGGACACCAATCGCGCGGATCAAGGTTCGCAGACTAACGACGAGATGAGTAGAAATTTTCGGGAGGCGCGCGTCACATTGCTATCATCTCTCCGCGCGCATCTCTCGCGATCAGGTGAGCCGGTCCACTTGTTTGTTGCGGACGTAACGCTGGATGCGTGGATATTTCAGGCGTGTTACGTCATGCGTTACGATGACATCTTCCGCCTGCTAGCCCTCGGCGCTGAGCTCGGCGCGATCGAGCTCTTCCTCGATCTGGTGGAAAGCGTCGTCGCCGATTTCCTCGGAATTCCGCAAGCCCAGGATGGCGTTGCGGGCGGCGCGGATGGCGCGACGCCGCAGTGGATCGGCTGGTAGTTCGGTCGCGGCGATACCGCCGTCGGGGCTCCCATCCGCCTGCATCAGGAGCTCGCGATATTCCTGCCGCAACAGATCCGCCGCCTCCGACGGATCGCCGTCGATCTCCTCGAGCGCGGCGCGGAATGCCACGCCGCGGGCGCGCGCGACTTCGAGCGCCACGGGACTGTCATCCTGCAACCGCAGCATCAAGATCAGCGGCCGCAGCGTCAGGCCCTGAAGCACCAGCGTTCCCAGCACGGCCGAACACGCCGTCAGCAGGATGAGCTCGCGATAGGGAAAGCCCTCCGGGAGAGCAAAGGCTGATGCCAATGTGACGATTCCCCGCATGCCGCACCAGCCCACGACAATGCCGCCTTTGAGCGTCGGGCCGCCTGTGGCCAGGCTTTGCCGCAGCAGTCCTTTTGCCGTCAGGAGGCGCATGATGAGGCCATACACGGCGACCCATAGGATGCGCACGACGATGATGACGGCGAGCACGCAGCCGGCAACCTCGGCATAATGCAGCCGCACGGTGTCATCGAGCTGGATCCAGATCGGGCGGAGCTGCATGCCGATCAGCATGAAGGCGAGCACGTTGAGCATGAAGACCGCGGTTTCCCACACCGCATAGGACGGCACCCGCAGCCGAGCCGGCGTGCGCGCCGGCGCAGTGCGGGCGAGCGTGACGGCATAGACCACGGTGGTCAGGATGGCGGAGAGCCCCAATCGTTCGGCCGCGATCCAGATGGTGAACGTGCCGGCAAATTGCAGAATGATCGCGGTTGGCGCATCGTTTACGCGAGGGGTTAGGCGAAGCCAGATCTTCGCTGCGACATAGCCGGCGATCGGACTTCCCGCCAGGCTGAGCGCGACCGAAGGAGCGATCTCGCGCCAAGCGAGATGCGTCATCGCAGCCGCGCCGACCGCGGTCCGGTAGATCAAGAGTGCACTGGCATCGTTGAGCAGGCTCTCGCCCTCCAGCACCTTGAGCAGGCGATAGGGCAGCTTGACCTGGCGAAGAATGGCGACGGCTGCGGCTGCGTCGGGTGGCGCAACGATCGCGCCGAGTGCGGCCGCCGCAGACCAAGGCATATCGGGCACCAGCCTGCGGGCCACAATCGCCACTGCAATTGTGGTTACGGCCACCGCGATGACGACCAGCGTCGAGACGGGAAGCCAGTTGTTGCGGAGGTCGCGCAGCGAGGTGTCGTAGCCGGCATCGAGCAGCACCGGCGCGACGAACAGGGCCAGTGTCAGTTCAGGATCGAGTGTCCAGGACGGGACGGCCGGCACGAATGCGAGCATCACGCCCGCAATTGCGAGGAAGGTCGGATAGGGGACCTTCACCTTTCGCGCCAGCGCCGAAAGCACAACCGCGCCGAGCAGCAGGCCGATGATCCATTCGAGTGTCGTCAAGCGAGGGGTCCTGCGCTACGATGGGTGGGTGCCTGCGAGTGTAGCATCCAAAATCCGCCGATATCAGCGCCGCAAAATTGTTCCTCAGACTGGCTGTGAATGGACTGACTTGTATTCTCGGATGCTTGATGCATAGACCTTTGAATGCCGTGGCTGCCCGTTTTCTTCATGTGACGGTGAGTGCCATTGCGCTGTTGCTCGCGGCTGAGGCGCATGCCGTCGGCGCGGCCGACCCGGCCAAGGAGCCGCCAGCCGATCCCGCAGCCTGCCTGGCAGCGTCCAGGGCCAATGACGCGGACAAGGTGCTGCGTGAATGCAGCGTGCTGATCGATGATCCCAAAGCGATCAGGACCGACCGCATCAATGCGCTGATCGCCCGCGCATCTGTCCTGATCAGCAGAGGGCAGCCCGATCGGGCCATCGCCGACTACGACGTTGTGCTGCAGCTCGATCCCACGCTCGCGGACATCTTCAACGCGCGCGGCGAGCTGCAGCGCCAGCGCGGCGACCGGCCGAAAGCGCTTGCCGATTTCGCCGCCGCGCTCAAGCTCAACCCCGCTCATGTCAGCGCGCGCAGCAACTACCGTTCGCTGGCCCAGGAGATCGAGCGTCTCGGCGCCCAGATGGCGGTTGCGGGTAGGCCGAGCTTCAATTGCGCGACGGCCCGTCGGCTGGTCGAGAAGGCGATCTGTGCCGACCCCGAATTGGCCGATCTCGACCGCGAAATCACTGTCTCCCAGGACTGGGCGATCCGCGAGGCCTCGAAACTGGGTTCCCGCGAGGTCAGGCTGCGTCAGCGCGAGCAGGAGGATTATCTCGCCCGACGCAATGCTGAATTCGGCCGTCCCGGCTACGATCTGAAAAAAACCATGCGGGACCGGCTGCATCAGCTGCAGGGAGCCGGCGGACACTGACGGGGCCGCCGGTCGCGCGCCATCTTTCCGGCTTGAATTGCGCCAGCTTCGCGGGACAATGCCGCCAAATCGTCTTTGGAATTGATCCGGATCATGGCCGGAAAGCCGGCGCCGATCCAGGTCGATAAGGACAAAAGACATGCGGGAGGAAACCTATGAATATCCAGGGACAGAGCCGGTATCACGAGGTTCATGCCCGGTCGCTGCAGGACCCTGAGGGGTTCTGGGGCGAGGCTGCGCGCGCGATCGATTGGATCGAGCCGGCAAAGAAAATTTTTGATCCCACGATCGGCGCTTACGGCCGATGGTTTGCGGGCGCCGTCGTCAACACCTGCTACAACGCGCTCGACCGCCACGTCGCCGGTGGCCGTGGCAGCCAGGTGGCGCTGATCCATGATTCGCCGCTGACCAACGCGATCACGACCTTCACCTATGCCGAGATGCTCAAGGAGGTCGAGACGCTGGCCGCCATCATGCAGGATTTCGGGGTCACCAAGGGTGACCGCGTCATCCTGTATATGCCGATGGTGCCGGAGGCGATGACGGCGATGCTGGCCTGCGCGCGCATCGGCGCGGTCCACTCCGTCGTGTTCGGCGGTTTCGCGGCCAAGGAGCTTGCCACCCGGATCGACGATGCGACCCCGAAGCTGATTCTCTCGGCAAGCTGCGGCATCGAGCCTGGCCGCATCGTGCACTACAAGCCGCTGCTCGACGAGGCCATCAGGCTTGCGACCGCCAAGCCCGAAGCCTGCATCGTGCTGCAGCGGCCGCAGCACGTCTGCGAGCTCATGCCGGGGCGCGACTACGATTGGAACGCGTTGCGCAAATCCGCGCTCGTCAACGGCAAGCGCGCGCCTTGCGTGCCGGTGCTCGCCACCGATCCGCTGTACATCCTCTACACCTCGGGCACGACCGGTAAGCCGAAGGGCGTGGTGCGCGACAATGGCGGGCATCTGGTCGCGCTGAAATGGTCGATGGAATATCTCTATGGCATCAAGCCGGGCGAGGTCTGGTGGTGCGGCTCCGACATCGGCTGGGTGGTCGGCCATAGCTACATCATCTACGGACCTTTGCTCCATGGCGCGACCTCGGTCATGTATGAGGGCAAGCCGGTCGGCACGCCCGACGCCGGCGCGTTCTGGCGCGTCATCAGCCAGCACAAGGCGGTGGCGCTGTTCACCGCGCCGACCGCGTTTCGTGCCATCCGCAAGGAAGACCCGGACGGCAAGCTGCTGCGCCAATACGACCTGTCGCAATTCCGCACGCTGTTTCTGGCGGGCGAGCGCGCCGATCCGCCGACGGTGGAATGGGCGGAGCAGCAGCTCAAGGTGCCGGTGATCGATCATTGGTGGCAGACCGAGACCGGCTGGTGCATTGCCGGCAATCCGGTCGGCCTTGGGCTTTTGCCGGTCAAGCACGGCTCGCCGACGGTGCCGATGCCGGGCTATCAGGTCGATGTGGTGGACGAGGCCGCCAAGCCCGTGCCGGTCAACACGATGGGCTCGATCGTGATCAAGCTGCCGATGCCGCCGGGCTGCCTGCCGACCCTGTGGCAGCAGGAGGACCGCTTTAAGGAGTCTTATCTCAGCGAATTCCCGGGCTACTACAAGACCTCGGATGCCGGCTACAAGGACGAGGATGGTTATGTCTTCGTGATGGGCCGCACCGACGACATCATCAATGTCGCCGGGCATCGGCTCTCGACCGGCGGCATGGAGGAGATCCTCGCCTCGCACGCCGATGTTGCCGAATGTGCGGTGCTCGGCATCAAGGATGCGATCAAGGGCGAGGTGCCTTGCGGCTTCATCGTGCTCAAGGCCGGCGTGACGCGCAGCCCGTCCGAGATCGAGAAGGAGATCGTGGCGCTGGTGCGCGACAAGCTCGGGCCCGTCGCCGCCTTCAAGCTTGCGATCACCGTCGGCCGGCTGCCGAAGACGCGCTCGGGCAAGATCCTGCGCGGCACCATCAAGAAGATCGCCGATGGCGACGAATGGACCATGCCGGCTACCATTGAGGATCCCAAGGTGCTGGACGAGATCGGTGAGGCGCTGAAGGGGCGGGCATGAGGCGCCGGCCTGGTCCGGGTCCGCGTTCGATGCGCGGGCCCGACACTGGCAAAGTCCGAATTTTCGGCTAAACAGGGCGCCCATTCAGACCGAGAGTCCGATGCGCCCACTTCGCCTGCCTTTGATCCTCCCGATCTGCCTTGCCCTCTCGCTTGCCGCCTGCGCGACGCGCAACCAGGGGCCGGCCACGGCGCAGGGCAATGACGACGATGATTCGGCCTGCCGCGCTGGCGGCACGGTGGCGCCCGGCTCGCCGGAATATGTCGCCTGCCGCAAGGACCGCGACGTGCAGCGGCAGCGGGCGGAAGCGCGCGCCGACCGCAGACAGCGGGATCTCGGCGAGTTCATGCTCAACCATCCGGATCGGCCGTAAAAATACCGGCCAGCGACTGAAATCTGTTGTCATGTTTCGTGACCTGACTGCCACAGTCGGGTGACAATGCCGCCACGCCGGCCACGATTTGATCGAGATCAAATCCGTCGGGTTCCCGTGTCTGCCACATCTGCACGCGTAACGCGCATCTGTCGCGCGCCGAAGGGTGGCTATGGGGACTTCAATGACTAAGATCCAGAAACTGACGTCGTCGCTGCTGGGGTTGGCAGTGGCGATCTGCGGAGCGGTGAGCTTCGCGCAAGCGGCCGATCTGCAGGCTGCGCCGGTCTACACGAAGGCGCCGGTGGTGGAGACGTGGAGCCCGTGGCAGATCCGCCTTCGCGCGCTCGGTGTGCTGCCGGATGCGGGCGGCAGCACGGTCAATGTGGTGGGCGTTCCGGCGCTGTCGTCGCCGAATTCCGGCCTCAAGATCGGCGACTCCGTCGTTCCCGAACTCGACATCAGCTACTATTTCACCCCGAACATCGCGGCCGAACTGATCCTCGGTGTGACCCGGCACTCGATCAGCGGCACCGGGGCGCTCGCGGGCCTCAACATCGGCAAGACCACGCTGCTGCCGCCGACCTTGACCCTGCAATATCACTTCACCAATTTCGGTGCGTTCCAGCCCTATATCGGCGCCGGCGTGAACTACACGGTGATGTTCAACAATAGCGCCGCCAACCAGCTGACGCCCGGCGGTCTGGCCGTCACCAGCCTGCATGTCAGCAACGCGTGGGGCGGCGCGGTGCAGTTCGGCTTCGACTACATGATCGACCGGCACTGGGGCTTGAACTTCGACGTCAAGAAGCTGTGGCTGCGGCCGGACTATTCGGCCACCGTCAACGGCGTCATCCCGGTCAACGGCACCGCCCATATCGATCCCTGGCTGATCGGCGGCGGCGTGACCTACCGCTTCTGAGCCGAACCGCTTCCAAAAACAAAGGCGCCGGAGATTCTCCGGCGCCTTTTTTGTTTCTTCAGTGACGCCCTCGTTGTGACGTGGCGCGGCTTGCCGCGCGCTTACTCCTCGTCCTCGGGCTTCTTGCCGCCGATCGTCTTCAGCTTGGCGAACACGGCATCCACGTTGAGATCGTCCTGATCGCGCTCGGCCGGCTCGAACTCGTCCTTGCGGGTGGTCTCGGAAGCCGGCAGCAGGGTGGCGCCGCTGTACTGGGCGTCGATCGGCCGCTCCTTGGCGGCGCGCTGCACCTCGAAATCCAGCTCGATCTGCGAGCACAGGCCGAGGGTGACCGGGTCCATCGGGGTCAGGGTCTGCGCGTTCCAATGGGTCCGGTCGCGGACGCTGGCGATCGTGCTCTTGGTGGTGCCGACCAGGCGCATGATCTGCGCGTCCTTCAGCTCAGGGTGGTTGCGCAGCAGCCAGAGAATGGCGCTCGGCCGCTCGTGGCGGCGCGACACCGGCGTATAGCGCGGGCCCTTCCGCTTGCCCTGGGACGGCAGCACGACCTTGCTCTCCTGCAGCCTCAGGCGGTAATCCGGGTCGCGCTCGCCCTTTTCGATCTCCTCGCGGGTGAGCTGGCCGGTCGAGATCGGATCCATGCCCTTGATCCCCTGGGCGGCGTCCCCGTCGGCAATGGCGCGCACCTCAAGCGGGTGCATTTTGGTAAAATCAGCGACCTGGTCGAAGGTCAGCGCGGTATTGTCAACCAGCCACACGGCAGTTGCCTTTGGCATCAGCGGGGCGTTGCTCATGGCAAATCTCCTTTGTGCTCCGCCTCCTGCCTCGGAGGCGAAACCTGCGGTCATCGGGGATGACGGGAATTAGCCCTATATAAGCCGTCCGGGGGTCGCGGCGCAATGGCTCTGAAGAACAGCCTTGACAGCGCCGGAAAGCGGTCCCAAGTCCTGTCTCGACGCCTATTGCAATGACCGCCCCTGCTTGCCGGCTCCGGGGAGTGTTCGGTCACAAAAATCAGCCCGCACAGATCAGCTTCATGGCAGCCAAACCAGACCTTAGAATCGTGCTTTGCTCGCCGCGCGGCTTCTGCGCCGGCGTGGTTCGCGCCATCGACACCGTGGAACGGGCGCTCGCCATCTACGGGGCGCCGGTCTATGTCCGCCACGAGATCGTCCATAACAAATACGTCGTGGACAGCCTGAAGACCAAGGGCGCGATTTTCGTCGAGGAACTTTCCGAGATTCCTGACAGTACCAATGCACCGGTAGTATTTTCCGCCCACGGCGTGCCGAAATCGGTTCCGGCCGAGGCTCAGGCGCGCAATTTCTTTTCCCTGGACGCCACCTGTCCCTTGGTCACCAAGGTGCACCGGGAGGCTGCGATCCACTTTAAGCGCGGCCGCGAGATTCTTCTGATCGGGCATTCCCATCATCCCGAGGTGGTCGGCACCGTCGGCCAGTTGCCGCCCGGCGCCGTCACCTTGATCGAAACGGCCGAGGATGCCGAGACCTTTACGCCGAAGGACCCGAACAACCTGGCCTTCGTCACCCAGACCACGCTGTCGATCGACGACACCAAGGATATCGTGGCCATCCTGAAGGGCCGTTTTCCGAATATCTCGGGCCCGCACAAGGAAGACATCTGCTACGCCACCACCAACCGCCAGCTCGCGGTCAAGAAGGTGGCGCCGGTGGTCGACGCCCTGATCGTGGTCGGCGCGCCGAATTCGTCGAACTCGCAGCGGTTGCGTGAGGTCGCCGAGCGCGAAGGCTGTCCCATTGCAGTGTTGGCTCAGCGGGCCTCGGAGATCGACTGGACGCGCTTCGATAACATCAAGAGCCTCGGCATCACGGCCGGCGCCTCGGCTCCGGAAGTGATCGTCGAAGAGATCATGGGCGCTTTCGCCGAGCGCTATACGCTGCATGTGGAGACGGTGTCGGCCGCGGAGGAGAATGAGTTCTTCCCGCTGCCGCGTTCGCTGCGTCCCGAAGCGGCAGCGGAATAGACCTACATGGCGGTCTACACCGACGTCGCCGCCGACGAGCTTGCGGAATTCCTCAGACAATACGACATCGGCGAACTGCTCTCGTACAAGGGCATCGCCGAGGGCGTCGAGAACTCCAACTTTCTTCTTCATACCACCGGAGGCTCGTTCTTCCTGACGCTCTATGAGAAGCGCGTCGCGAGGGGCGACCTGCCGTTCTTCCTCGGCCTGATGGCGCATCTGGCCGGCCATGGCATCGTTTGCCCGCAGCCGGTCAGGATGACGAATGGCGAGACGCTATCGAGCCTGGCGGGCCGGCCGGCGGCGATCATCGACTTCCTCGAAGGCGTCTGGCCGCGCAAGCCGAACGCGGCCCATTGTGCGGCGATCGGCCAGGCGCTCGCCAAGCTGCACCTCGCTGGGGGCGATTTTCCGATGCATCGCGCCAATGCGCTGTCGGTGCAGGGCTGGCGGCCCTTGTTCGCGCAAGCCGCTCCACGCGCCGACGGCGTGCAGGCCGGGCTCGCCAGCTTTCTCGCCGCCGAGCTCGATTATCTGGAGAAATCCTGGCCGACGCAGTTGCCCGGCGGTGTGATCCATGCCGATCTATTCCCGGATAATGCGCTGTTTCTGGGCGACCAGCTGTCCGGCCTGATCGACTTCTACTTCGCCTGCAACGACATCCTCGCTTACGACGTCGCGATCTGCCTGAACGCCTGGTGCTTCGAGGCCGACCATTCCTTCAACGTCACCAAGGCGCGCGCCTTCCTCAATGCCTATGGCCGTGAGCGCGCGCTGTCTGAGGCCGAGCAGGAGGCGCTGCCGCTGCTCGCGCGCGGCGCTGCGATCCGTTTCCTGCTGACGCGGCTGGTGGATTGGCTCAACGTGCCACCCGGCGCGCTGGTGAAGCCGAAGGATCCGCTCGAATATGTCCGCAAGCTGCGCTTCCATCAGAGCGTCGCCAGTGTGCGCGACTACGGGCTCTCGGCGTCGGGAGCGATGGCGTGAGCGCACTTCCGCTTGTCATCGTCCACACCGACGGCGCCTGTTCGGGTAATCCCGGCCCGGGCGGCTGGGGTGCCATCCTGAAATTCGGCGACAAGGAAAAGGAATTGAAGGGCGGCGAGCCGCACACCACCAACAACCGGATGGAGCTGATGGCCGCGATCTCGGCGCTGGAGGCGCTGAAAAAGCCGTGCCAGGTCGAGCTCTACACCGACAGTCAATATGTGCGGCAGGGCATCACGGGCTGGATTCACGGCTGGAAGAAGAACGGCTGGAAGACCGCCGACAAGAAGCCGGTGAAGAATGCCGAGCTTTGGCAGCGGCTCGATGCGGCGCTGAAGCCGCACAAGGTCAACTGGCATTGGGTGAAGGGCCATGCCGGCCACGCCGAGAACGAGCGCGCCGATCAACTCGCCCGCGACGGCGTGGCGATGGCAAGGTTGCAGCAGAACGTGCGGGGCTGATCCATTCCGCCGTCATCGCCCGGCTCGACCGGGCGATCCAGTATTCCAGAGACTGTGGTGATTGATCGAGAGGCCACGGCGTACTGGATTCCCCGCCTTCGCGGGGAATGACAGCTATAGAGAAGGCCATGTGCCTCATTCTGATAGTCGCGTAGGGTGGGTAGAGCGAAGCGAAACCCACCATTGCGGCCGCTGCGAGATCGTTGATGGGTTTCGCTGCGCTCAACCCATCCTACAGTCTCACTCGAACCATCTCACTCCGCCGTCATCGCCCGCGCCGGCGGGCGATCCAGTATTGCAGAGGCAGGGATGATTGATCGAGAAGCTGCAGCGTACTGGATTCCCCGCCTTCGCGGGGAATGACAGTTGTGGCGGAGGAGGCAATGTGCCTCATCCTGATCACCCGGCCACGGTGCTCACAGCTGCTCGAGCAGCGTGTCGCCGCCGGAGACCTCGACCTTGCCCGGTGCGGCCTCGAGGTTGAGCTTCTTCACCACGCCGTCCTCGATCAGCATCGAGTAGCGCTTGGAACGGATGCCGAGCCCGGCGCCGGAGGCATCGAGCTCCATGCCGATCGCCTTGGTGAAGTCGGCATTGCCGTCGGCGAGGAACGTCGCCTCGTCGCGCTGGTCGGTGTCGCGCTTCCAGGCATTCATCACGAAGGCGTCGTTGACGGAGACGATCGCGATGGTGTCGACGCCCTTGTTCTTCATCGCATAGGCGTTGAGGAAGATGCTCGGCAGATGCATCTTGTGGCAGGTGCCGGTATAGGCGCCGGGCACGGCGAACAGCGCGACCTTCTTGCCCTTGAAGATGTCGTCGGTGGTTTTGACCTGCGGGCCTTCCCCCGTCATGACGCGAAATTGGGCCTGTGGCAGCTTGTCGCCTACTTGGATGGTCATCCTCAAATCTCCCTGGGTGGATCGCTTAGGTGTGGCCGCGTTACAATATTCGGACGCCTGGAAACGGCAACGGCGGCCTGCGTTCACGTGTCCGTCATCGCCGCTGATGGTGCGTAGCGAGGTCTATATCAAGCCGCAGCCGGCGGCTTCTTCTCGTCCCGCAACTCCCGGCGCAGGATCTTGCCGACATTGGTCTTCGGCAGCTCCGTCCTGAACTCGATCTGCTTCGGAACCTTGTAGTTGGTGAGCTGCTCGTGGCAATGCTTAACGATCTGGTCGGCCGTGAGATTGGGGTCCTTCCTGACGACGAACGCTTTCACCACCTCGCCTGACTTTTCGTCCGGCAGGCCGATCACGGCGGTTTCCAGCACGCCCGGATGGCTCGCGATCACTTCCTCGACCTCGTTCGGATAGACGTTGAAGCCGGAGACCAGGATCATGTCCTTCTTGCGGTCGACGATCTTGATCGAGCCGTCTTCTCCCATCACGCCGATGTCGCCGGTGCGGAAGTAGCCGTCCGCGGTCATCACTTTCGCGGTTTCGTCAGGACGATTCCAATATCCGGCCATCACCTGCGGACCTCTGGCACAGATTTCGCCGGCCTGTCCGAGCGGCACCTCGTTGCCCTCATCGTCGCGGATCGAGAGCCAGGTGGAGGGCAGCGGCAGGCCGATCGTGCCGGTGAATTCGGTTGCGGACGGCGGGTTGCAGGTCAGGACCGGCGAGGTCTCCGACAGCCCATAGCCTTCTGCAATGCTGCAGCCGGTGAGCTGTTTCCACTGGTCGGCCACCGGGCGCTGCACCGCCATGCCTCCGCCGTTGCAGATCTTGAGCTTGGTGAAATCGACTTTCCTGAAATCCGGATGATGCATGAGCCCGTTGTAGAGCGTGTTCACCGCCGGGAAGTTGTTGACCTGATACTTCATCAGCTCCTTGACGAAGCCCGCGATGTCGCGCGGGTTCGGGATCAGCAGGTTGGCGCCGCCGGCGCGCACGCCAAGCAGGAAGCAGGCGGTCAGCGCGAAGATATGATAGAGCGGCAGCGCACAGACGATGAGAAGCTGGTCGACATGCGGCGGCTTCTCCAGCGCGGGCTGCAGCCAGGCATCGTTCTGCAGCACGTTGGCGACGACGTTGCGATGGAGCAGGGTGGCGCCCTTCGAGACGCCGGTGGTGCCTCCGGTATATTGCAGGAAGGCGACGTCGTCGGGCGCAATGGCGGGCTTGGCGAAGCGCTTGGCGCGGCCTGCCGTGATGGCGTCATTGAACGGAACGGCGCGGGGCAGTGAATAGGCCGGCACCATCTTCTTCAGCCGGCGGACCACCAGGTTGACGATCACGCCCTTGAAGCCGAGCAGGTCGCCCATGCTGGCGACGACGACGTGCTTCACCTGCGTATGGCTCAGCACCTGCTGCACCGTGTGCGCGAAATTCTCCAGCACCAGGATTGCCTCGGCGCCGGAATCCTTCAGCTGATGCTCGAGCTCGCGCGGCGTATAGAGCGGGTTGACATTGACGACGGTAAAGCCGGCGCGCAGCACCGCGGAGATCGCGATCGGATATTGCAGCACGTTGGGCATCATCAGCGCGACGCGCGCGCCCTTGGCCAGGCCGAGGCCCTGGAGATAGGCGGCCAGCGCCACCGACATCTCGTCGAGGTCACGGTAGCTGATTGCCTTGTCCATGCAGATGAAGGCGCGCCGATCGGCGTACTTGGCAAAGCTTTCTTCCAGCAGCTCCACCAGCGACGAATATTGGCTCGGATCGACATCGGCGGGAACGCCGGCCGGGTAGTGCTTGAGCCAGATGCGCTCCATGGTTTCCTCTCTCGTTTCTCATATTCGCCGCGTGCGGCGAGGCTCTTGGCGGCCAATATCGAATTTCCGGCCGCTCAAGGCAAGCGGCCGGGAACTATTGCGGAAACGCGAATGAATGTCTGGAGCACCCAGCTGAAGCGGGGCCTGCCCGCGCGCCGGCGGGCTCACCCGTTCTTCGGTGCAGGCTTTGCGTCGCTGCTGCCGGTCCCGGCTCCAGCACCGGACTTCGGCTTCGCGGCCGCTTTGGGCTTGGCGGGCTTGGTCGCCGGATCGGAAGCCGGCTTGTCCGCCGCCTTGCCTCCGGCATTGGCGTGGTGAACGGCGGGCTTGGCGTCCGGCTTCGCCCCCTTGCCGGGCTTGACGTCGATCTTCACCTCGGTCCTGGCGGACTTCTTGGTGTCGGTCCTGGTCCCCACCGTGTCCGTCTCCCCCTTCCGGGAGGCCAGCCGCGCCTTCTTGCCACGGTGTTTCGGCGGCGTCTGGGCGTCGGCATCCGCGGCCATGGCGGCGATCAGCGCCGGGCCGGTGCGGGTCGGGCCGGTATAGACCAGGATCGGCTCTGACGGTTCGGGCGCCGCAGCCAGGATCTCGGAAGGCTTCAGCGCTGGTGCCTGCAGGCCGGCCAGCAATGCGCCGCCAGGCGATTCCTTGGCCGAGCTTGCAACCGTGTCATCGTCGTCGTCGCTAGCGGGGGCATGGCGTTTGCCGCTGCACACCTCGTCGTGGAGATCCGGCGCCGGGACGTCTGCCGGGACCAGGCTTTCGACCGTTCCGAGCGACGGCTTCAGCCAGGTCAGCGGTGTCCCGCCGAAGCCGCGATCGAGCATCTGCATCGCGCGCAGCGATCGCGCCTTGCCGGAGTTGGCGCCGAGCACGACTGCGATCAGCCGGCGGCCGTTCCGCGTGGCGGAAGCCACCAGATTATAACCGGACGCGCAAATGAAGCCTGTCTTGAAGCCGTCGGCGCCGGGATAGCGGCCGATCAGCTTGTTGAAGTTCTGCGTGATCCGCCGGCCGTAGCGGATTGAGGGAATGTGCACGAAATATTCGTAGTCCGGCAGATCGCGGATGATCGCCCGCGCCAGGATCGCCAAGTCGCGTGCCGAAGTGATCTGGGCGTCGTCGGGCAAGCCGTTGGGGTTGACATAGTTGGTCTGCGTCATGCCGAGCTTTTGGGCCGTGTCGTTCATCATGGCCGAAAAGCCTTCGATCGAGCCGCCGACACCTTCGGCCAGCACCACCGCCATGTCGTTCGCCGATTTTACCAGCATCATCTTCAACGCGTTGTCGACGGTGACCTGCGTGCCCGGGCGGAAGCCCATCTTTGATGGCACCTGCGAGGCCGCGAGCGGCGACACCGTGAACAGCGTGTCCAACGTGATCTTGCCGTCCTTGACCGCCTTCAAGGTGACGTAGGCCGTCATCATCTTGCTCAGCGAGGCCGGATGCCAGGGAACGGTCGCGTTCTGCGCCTCCAGCACCTTACCGCTATCGGCTTCGACCAGTAGCAGCACTTCGGCCTGCGCGAGGCGCGGCGCAAACAGCGCCAGGGCTGCAGCGACGATGAGGAGTTTGAACGGCGATTTGCGGAGCAACAGATGACGAGGTTGCACTATTCGATTCCGGTCCTTGGAGAACCCGCCTCTTTGTGAAGAGGAGGGCGCGTGATTCACGGGTTTCAAGCTATCCGGTGCCGACATCTGCGGCAGTTCGCGAACCTATAACGGCTTGCTGCTTCGGAATAGAGGCCGACCGTTCAATTCCACGACGAAGGTGGATCGCTCTCTAGACGGTAACTGCCGGGCTGTCGCTTGCCGGCTTCGCAAGGCTGGCTTGCGCGTCCTCATGTACCATGAATTGGGCCTTGGCGAGTTCCGCGAAATGGCCGCCCTTGGCAACGAGTTCATCGAATGTTCCGCTTTCGATCACGCGTCCTGCCTCGAACACCAGGATCTTGGTCGCGTTGCGGATGGTCGAAAGCCGGTGCGCGATCACGAAGGTGGTGCGTCCCTTCATCACTTCATCGAGCGCCGCATTGAGCTTGGCCTCGGTCACGGCATCCAGCGCGCTGGTGGCCTCGTCGAGAATCAGGATCGGCGGATCCTTCAAGAGCGCGCGAGCGATCGACAAGCGTTGGCGCTCGCCACCCGACAGCATGCGCCCGCGCTCGCCGGCATTGGTGTCAAAACCGCGCTCGGATCGTTCGATGAAGTCGAGCGCCTGTGCGCGAGCGGCTGCGGTACGCAACTCCTCGTCTGTCGCATCGGGCTTGCCGACCAAGAGGTTTTCGCGGATCGAGCGGTTGAACAGCAGCGCCTCCTGGAACACGACGCCGATGTTTCGGCGCAGGGCCGACAGTTTCAGCCCGCGCACGTCCATGCCGTCGATCTTGATGAAGCCCGATTGCGGATCGAAGGCGCGATGAAGCAGCGCGATCGCGGTGGATTTGCCCGCGCCGGTCGGCCCGACCAGCGCGACGGTCTGGCCGGGAAGCGCGGTGAAGGTGATGTCCTCGACCGCCGGCCGCTTGCCGTCATAGGAGAACGACACGTCGCAGAATTCCACCAGGCCCGACAGCCGGCCGGTATCGATCGCATCGGGCCGGTCGCGCACCGCCGGCACCGCGTCGAGCACGGTAAAAAATTCGGTCAGCCGCGGCGCTTCCATGAACACATTGTTGATGAAGGCGACGACCTGTTCGAGCTTCTGGATCAGCATGGTCGCGAAGGAGACGAACATCACGATCTCGCCGACCGAACTCATCCCGGCCTGGTGCAGCGCGATCCCAAGCGTGAAGATCGCGAGCACGGTGATCGTGGTCGAGGCGCGCGTGATGACGGACACCAGCGCCCACCAGCCCAGGACCGGCATCTGCACGGCCAAAAGCTGGCTGGCGACGTAGCGCAGGCCCTGCACCTCGGCATCGATGCGGACGAAGCTCTGCACCAGCGCGACGTTGCCGAGGGCGTCGGAGGCGCGCGCCGAGAGATTGCTGGCATGCTCCTCGACCTCGCTCTGCATGCCATAAGTCTTGCGTACGATCAGCGTGGTCAGCACCGTGAAGACGATGCAGAGCACGAACAGGAGGATTGCAAGCCGCCAATTGAGATAGAACGACAGCGGCAGCAGCACGACGACTGACATGATCGCCGCAAAATGCTCGCGGAAGAACGACAGCCAGAGCCGCCACAGCGCGTCGGTGCCATTCAGCATCACTTTCATCAGCCGCCCCGAATGGGTGCCGGAATGGAAGGTCAGCGGCAGCTGCAGGATGTGCTCGAAATAGCTGCTCAACACCGCTTGGCGTTGCCGGTGCGAGAGGCGGTCGGCATGCAGGGCGACGGCCGCGCCGGCGCCTATCGTGAACAGGCCGAACGCGACCCAGGCGGCCAGCAGCGGCCAGGCCGATGCTCCTGATGCGTTGCTGGACAGCGCATCCACGATGCGGCCGAACAGAACGGGCTCGGCGAATTGCGTGCCGGCGAGCGCGAGATTGGCGACAGCGAGAATCCAGCCAAGTCGGGCCTCCTTGCCGAGCAGCTGGAGTACACGGGCATAGATGCGGAGGAGGGACATGGTTAGCGGTCTTGGTTCGGTCGAATGGGCCTGCGAACGGCGCTATTTAACCCCGGATGGAAGCGAAGCGACAATTCAATTGATCAGGCGGCTGTCGACCGGCGGCAGAAAACTGTCGTCGAAAATATCGGCCGCCGTGGGGCGCGCATGGAATCGGTAAT
>NZ_CAFK01000198.1 GCF_000239815.1 Bradyrhizobium sp. STM 3843
GTCTTCTTTTCAAGGTTTGCAAAGACGTGGATCGTCGGGCCGAGCCTAGCTACGACACTAGGGCATAGATCAGGCCTCCGGCGGAGAGAGCGCCCCATGAAATTCTACGACTGTGCCACGGCCCCCAGCCCTCGTCGCGTACGCATATTCCTTGCCGAGAAAGGTCTTGCTTTGCCGACCGTGCAGGTCGATCTGCGCAATGGCGAACAGTTCACGCCTGCCTTTCGTGCCTTGAATCCTGATTGCACGGTTCCGGTGCTCGAACTCGATAGCGGCGCTGCAATTACCGACATCATTGCGATATGCCGTTACCTCGAAGAGCTGCATCCTGAGCCCGCTCTGATGGGACGCAGCGCAGAGGAAAGGGCCCTCATCGAATGCTGGGTGCGGCGGATCGAGTGGAATGGAATTTGCGCGGTCCAGGAAGCGTTTCGAAATGCCGCTCCTGGGTTGAAGGGCAAAGCTCTGCCGGGCCCTTTGCCGCTCGAACAGATTCCGGCTCTGGCTGAGCGAGGACGTCTTCGAGTTCAGCACTTCTTTGGATGGCTCGATGCCCGTCTGGCCAACAATGCGTTCGTCTGTGGTCCGAACTTTACGATCGCGGACATCAGCGCCATGGTGACCGTCGACTTCTCGGCGCGGGCGAAGCTCGAACCGCCCGCGCATCTTTGTCATCTGCAAAGATGGTACCGAGAGGTTTCCACGCGCCCGAGCGCAAAAGCCTGATAACGGGCGCCTGAGCTCAGGCCAACGGCGGCAGCTTGGTCACTGGAACCATGTAGGACTTGTTGCCGAACTGGTAGATGACCTCGCCGTTCTTGCCGTCGTCGGTCGAGATCTGCGACTGCCCGAACATGATGACGTTCTTGTAGACGATCCCCGTCCCCTGGCGCGTGATGCCGTCGATGGTGACGCTGACTTGTGCCTCGTTGCCGCTGACCGAGAGCACGCGAAAGCTTGCGCTCTTGCCGTTGTCGGCCGAATAGCCGGCCCAGCTGCCGGTGAGGTTGCTCTGCTCGGCGGCGGGCGCCTGCTTTTCGAGGGTTGCGGTCGCCTTGCCGCCACCGGCGGAGAACAGCAACACCGCGGTCTTGCCGTTCTTTGTCCCGAGCGTGACATTGCCGAAGTCGATGGTTGCGCCATTGACCTTGCCGATACCGCGCTCGGTGCGTCCATTATGGGTGTATTCAATCGTGGCCTGGGCGCCGCGGATGTTCACCACCTTGAAGCTGACGGCCTGATTGCTGGCGGTCCAACTGCCCTTCCATTCGCCGAGCAGATTGCTCTGGTGATAGACCCGCTCCATGGCGGGAGAGATCTGGCTGGTGCTTTGAACGACGGTCATGTGCACTGCAAAGACTTGGAACGTCTTTTTCCAAATGTTTCTGATCGTTTCAGAGTATTTAGGTAGGGCAAGCTGAGTTAACGAACGGTTAAGTTTGCCGCCCAGCGACACTTCGCCGCTGTTGGCATGGGCGCTTCGGCTTCGGACGCCGGATTCATCAATTCAGGACGGCGCGGCTGCGCAGGCCGCGATGAGATGCTGCTGCGTGAGCTCGAGAATGGATGGGATCGGCGTGTAGCTCACGTGAAGCAGGTTGAGCGATCCATCGACGGTCGCAGCCGAAATCAGCCGCTCGCCTTCGTATCCCACCAGCAGCGCCGGCCCCCACAGAGCTTTCAGCGCAAGCGCGCCGAACTCGGCCTTGAAGGGAGCGGCGCCGAGATTGTTGATGCTGATCTTCTGCCCGCCTCTGCTTGCGAACAAATCGATCAGCTGCTGCAGGCGCGGCCGTGTCGCCATCAGTCGTTCGGTGGAACTGAACGCCTGCGCGAGCTGCTCGATCGTGCGAGGCGGGACAAGATCCTCGCGAACGGCGCGGGCGGCCTGCCAGAAATCATCCGGATATTGGCGCGGCTGCATCGTCAAGGCGGCACCACCAGCCAGTGGAGCAACCTCTTCGCCTGCGCCGAGTAGCGGTCTCATGTCGCTCGGCGAGATGATCGTGATCGGCGCATTCCGCAACTCGGGCGAAATCTGCCGCGCGGCCATGGTCGCAGCGATGATAAGTGCGCAATGAACCGTGGTGCGCTCGGCCCTGGCACGGTTGCGCAATTCCGCGGTGACGGATGGCCCCAATGTCAGGCGGACGATCTCAGGAGTTTCTCCGGCGAAGCTGCGGAAAATGTCTGGCTTCATACCGGATGGCGGGGGAGCGTGCTCGGGCGCCGCGTCCAGCCCGCGAGCACCTCCGTCTTTGAACAGCTGGCTCGTCAGCGAGGCAACTGGCGCCAACCGCTCGACCGATTGGCCCGCGAGCACCAGGAGCACATCACGGATCGCAAACAGGATCGATTTGGCGTCCGCGACAGCGTGATGGATCGAGAGAATGAACGTCGACCGATCGCTGCGATGGATCAGCGCCGCCCGCGCCAGCGGCCCTTGATGCATGTCGAGGCGCGTCGCGAGCTCCCGCTGCAGCTCCGAGTCCCACGTCGACGGATCGCCCTCGGCGACGCGGAGCGTGATCGGCGCATCCGCGACATGACGAAACCAGAGCCCACCGTGATTGTCCGCGACGATCCTGCCGCACAGGTTGGGGTGACGCCGCTGCACGGCCTGCAATGCGCGTTGCCAGTCCCTGATTGTCGTTGGACCCGCGACTTCCGCCACCATGACCACATGGACGGGATGGTTTTGATCCAGCAGCCACCAGAATGCCTGGTCGGATCCGAGAGGGCGCGGTTCAATCGCATCGCTCATGGGCAAGAACTCTGACAAGGAAGCCTCAGCTGGGCACGGCGCATGGCTTGGCCGTTCCGCGCGCCGCGGCCAGGAACGACAGCAGCGCGAGTGTCGAACACAACAGCATCGCGACGGTCGTCGACAGCAAGGTTCTTCCATCGAAGAAGATCGCGGCCAGCCCGCTGGACAATGAGCCCATCACCATCGCCAGACAATTGCCGGCCGCGCTGATCGTGCCCGACAGCTCCGGAAGCTGCTGCATCGAGCCCTGCATGATGCCAGGCCCGGCCCCGCCGACGCTGAACGTCATTGCGGCGAACAGTAAGACAGTGACGGCGATCGGCGTCCAACCGACCAGCGTCATCGCGGTCAGGATCGTGGACCCCAGCACCACGATCGCAAGGCCGCCGCCGACGGTATACAGCGAGGCGATCCCCTGCGCAGCCAGCCGGCTATCGAGGACGGCGCCGGCGGCGCTGGCCAGCGAAGTCAGCCCGAAGATCAGGCTGAACTGATTAGGACTCATCCCCGCAGCCTTGATGAAGAAGAGCGCGGAGCCGGTCGCATAGGCCCCGACGACGCCAAACGATGTTGCGCTCGCCAGCAGATAGGAGCGGCAAGCCGGATGGGACAACACGCGACCATAGTCCTTGATCATCGTCAGGATGCGCAGCCGGCCCGGCCGGCGGCTCTTGGAGTCCTCGTGAAGGCCAAACCAGACACCAACCAGCAACAGCAGCCCCAATGTGGCGAGTCCCACATAGATCGTTCGCCAGCCGGCAAGCGCGAGCACGGCGGCACCGGCGATCGGAGCCGCGATGGGCGACACGTAGATCGCGACCACGATGGTGGAGAGCTTTTGCCGGAACACGCTATCGTCATAGACATCACGGGCCATCGCCATGGCGAGCGCCATGGTCGCTGCTCCCAGGCCTGCGATCACCCGCCAGCCCAGCAGGATCGGAAGCGATGGCGCCAGCGCGCAGCCGACGCTGGCCAAGATGAACACGAGGCATCCGATCAGGATGATCGGCTTGCGGCCAAATCGATCGGAGATTGGCCCGTAGACCAGCGGTGCCATGCCGAAGCTTGCCATGTAGGTGCTGATGGCGAGGCTCGCGCCATGTGCGGAAGCGTCAAGCGAAGCCGCGGTGTCGGCGAGCGCCGGCAACGCCATGTCGACTCCAAAGCCGGGCAGACTCGCCATGAAGCCAAGGAGCAGAATCGATGGCGGTGGAGCGACTGACTTAGGCAACGCAGTGTCCCGTGACAGCATCCGGCAACTCCGCGCGCTCCATCCTGGCGGACCGGGTGGCACCACGGTCCTGAGCATCAACAGTGATCATTCGAGTGAAGCTGTCAGGCGCGTATTTCGGTTCGGTCTCCATTCGCGGATATTGCGTTGCATCCGTAACCATGCGCGCTGCGTGTTACGCCTGCAGCCATTTGTCCGCCGTGCGGTAGCCGAGATGTAATCGTCTGCGGCCAGCCTTCGTCTCGCGTGATTGGTCGGAGCGGCTTGGTCCGGCCCGGCGACTTGCTTCACGTCAACGCATCGGAGACCGCCATGAAAGCTCTGCTCGTTTCCACGCCGGCGATGGGTCATCTTCATCCACTGCTGGGGGTCGGACGCATGCTGATATCCGGGGGGCACGAAGTTGTCGGCCTGTCGTCCAGCTTCCTGCAGAATCGGATCGAGAGCATCGGCGCGCGCTTTCGCAGCTTCGTGCCGGCTGCGGATATCGATACCAGGGACATCTCGACCCTGTTTCCCGAGCTGGTGCAGCTCTCGCCGGGGCCGGATCAGTTGCGCCTCATCCTGCAGCGCGCGTTCGTCGAATTCATGCTGCCGCAATATGAGAGCGTCAGGCAGACGCTGCAGGAGTTCCCCGCCGATGTCATCCTCGGCGACCATCTGATGTGCGGGGTTCTGCCGCTGCTGCTCGGCCCTCGCGCGCAGCGGCCGCCGATCGCGCTGCTGGGAACGACCTACCTGATTTCGAGCCGGGACGACGGCGCACCGGGCGACGCCGGTGCCCCCCTCGCGACCAGCAATCAGCAACGGTCGGACTACGCCGCGCTTGCACGGAAATACGATGAGATCGTGTTTAGGCCGGTGGGCGACGAACTGAACGAATATCTCGGCGGCATCGGCATCGCGCCGCTGCACATGAATCTGTATGACGCGATGGTCGAGCTTCCGGATGCCTATCTGCAGCTGACCGTGCCGAGCTTTGAATTTCCCCGCCGTGAGCTTCCGCGGTCGGTCCGATTCGTCGGACCGCTGCCGATCACGCCCAATCAGGCGCCGGTGCCGTCCTGGGTGCACGAGCTGGACGGGTCACGGAAGGTGGTGCTGGTGACGCAGGGAACGCTGACCAACAATGATTTCGGCGAACTGGTGCTGCCGACGCTCGCAGCGCTCGCCGATCAGCCCGATATCCTGGTGATGGTGACCACGGGCGGTCGTCCACGCGAGGCGCTGCCCGGCCCGTTGCCTGCGAACGTCCGCGTCGCGGAGTATCTGCCGTTCGAATGGGCGATGTCGAAGATCGACGCGTTCGTGACTAATGGCGGCTATGGCAGTCTCAACCAGGCCTTGAGCTTTGGCGTGCCGGTCGTGACCGCGGGCACCGTGGCCGATCGCGGCGACGTCGGCGCCCGCGTTGCCTGGTCGGGCGTCGGTATCAATCTCGCCACCAACGCGCCGACATCGGACGCGCTGCGTTCGGCGGTGCTCAGGGTCCTCGACGAGCCGGCCTATCGCAGCAAGGCGGCCGCGTTCGCAAGCGAGGCGCAACGCATCGATACAAGGTCCGAGGTGCTTCGGATTCTCGATTCGCTCGTGTCATCCGGGCGGCAGCAGCAGGTCGGCCGCAGCAGCGCCCGGCGCAAAACGGCGGAAGCTGGGTGAAGACAACGGCTTTGGGCACCTGCAGCTGAGGACCAAGTGCGGTGCCGCACGAAGAAGACGCGTTGCCACCGGGGACGGCTCGCTATCGCCGCAACACCGCGATGGTGCGGTTGGCAAAGTTCAAGCGCTCGGCCATTACGGTGACGAAATAGATCAGGAGCTTTTGTCCGAGCGCTGGCTGGCTGCGGGTGATGGCGTCGAATTGCCCAGTGGTCAGGATGTACAGCACGCTGTCGGCCTCGGCCTGGATCGTGGCGCTGCGCGGCGCGTGCGCGACCAGCCCCATCTCGCCGATCGTGGTATAGCGCCCGAGGCTGCGCACCCGGGTCGTGCCGCCATGCTCGGCCGGGATCATCACCCCGACGCGCCCCTCGAGGATGAAGTGCATCGAGGACGCGGCATCGCCGGCGCGCACGATCATGCTGCCGGCGGCCACTTCCAGCCGCTCGCAATGCTGCATCAGTTCTGCGGCTTCGTCGTGGTTTCCCAGAATCTGGCCGAACCAGTCGCGCAAATCCGCCTCGTCCTGCTCGCGCCCGCGATGCCGCGCGATGATCGCGTTCTCACACCATTCGAGTCCGTGATCGAGCTCGGGGGCGATGGAGACGTCGGCGGTAATGAATTCGCTGGCACGCAGCGCCCGCTCGACCGCCGGCGCCAGATGCACCAGTACCAGCTTGATGCCGCGCTCCTGCGCAACGCGCTTGATCTGGGCGAAGCTGTAGGCGGCCGAGGAATCGATTCCTGTCACCAGCTTGAAGTCGAACACGAGGAATCGGCATTCAGTCCGGCGCACCAGCAGCGCCTTGACATGCTGATACAACCGATTGGCGGAGCCGAAGAACAGATAGCTCTGCAGATTGAGCCCCTGGATCTCGCTGCCATGCGTGGCAAGCAGCGCCTGATCGTCCCGCGAGCGATCCAGCGAGGAACGATATTCAGTGCCGTCGAAGCTGTACTTGATAGGATTGATGCGCGAAGCGCTGAGCGCAAATGCCATACATCCGATCAGGACGCCACTCAGAACGCCGGCGATGAAGCCCCATTGCAGGATGATCAGGATGATCGCGAGCAGCGAGACATATTCGGTGCGCGACAATCGGCGCCGCGACTGCACAGCCCATCGGTGCAGCGTATCGGCGCCCAGATAGAGCAGCAGGCCACCGAGCACGAATTTTGGCATGTAGCCAAGTAGCGGCGGCGCGAATGCCAGCATCAGCACCGAGATGGCCGCGACCATCGCGCCGGACAGGCGCCCGCTGCCACCAGCCTTGACGTTCAGGATCGTGCGGCTGATCGAGACACAGCCGGTGTAGCCGCCAAGCGTACCCGTGATCAGGTTGGCGATCCCGGTGACGGTGAGCTCGCGCTCGATCTCGGCCTCGCGATGGGTCGCGACCTCGATCCCCGCCGTATTGAACAGCGTGCTCGCCGCTGTGACGAAGGTGACCGCGATCAGGTCGCCGGACATGTCGGGCAAGGTTCGCCATGGGTACTGGCCGAGATCATGCAGGTTCCAGCTCCAGACCAGCGAGACGTGCGGGGGCGGCTGGAACGTCCAACCCAGCGCCTGCGCGCCCATCGGCGAGATGCCGGCAAGCCAGAACGCGACGTGCGCGGCCAGGGTGGCCGCGATTAGGATGACCGGAAGCGCGAACGGATTGCGCGAGCGGTGCCAGGTCGAATAGAGCAGGAGGGCCATGGCGCAGGCGGCCGCAAGCTCGTAGCCCGTCTGCGGATTGGCGAACAAGCCGAGCGATGCCAGTTGCAGGCGCTGGCCGGTGATCACCCTGATGGCGCCGAACACGATCAAAGCGCCGGTTGCACCGAGGAAACCGCCGACCACGGGATAGGGCACATAGCGGATCGCGCGCCCGAGTCGGGTCATGCCGCAGCCGCAGAGTACGGCGCCGGTGGCGATGCTGGTCAGGCCGAAGGTGATGACAACAGGTGCGAACACGGGTGCGCTCGGATCGACTGCGACGATACGGTCGACGAGCGACGAAGCCAGGATCGCCGTCACGGCGGCCGTCGAGCTCTCGGGCGCGCCAATCGCAAACGGCAATGAGCTGCCGAGCGCCAGGACGATCGCCACCGCCGCCGAAACGATGAAGGTGATGCCGAGTCCCTGGCCGAGATAGGGCGCCAGCGGGCCGGCGAAGATCAGGAGCGCGTAGGAGAGGCCGTAGGTGATGGTCAGAACGCTGGCGGCCAACCCGCCGAACACGTCGTCAAATGCCCGGCGTCGCGCCGGATTGGCGTCGACCGATAAACTCGTCATGCTGAAATTGCCCTCAACAACCCCGGCCGCAGTGGTAGCGACCGAAAGATGACGCACAAATTACAGTTTTATGACAAATGCAGATTGGCCTGAGAGATCAGACCAGAAGCTTTGGCAAGCGCCGCTCGCCGGCTCAGATCGCAAGCTCCCTGCCGGTGACCCGCCGGTAGGCCTCGAGATAGCGCTTGCTGGTCGCGTCGACCACGTTTTGCGGCAGCGGCGGCGGAGGTACCTCGCCGTTCCAGCGGCCGGCGCGGCGTTCGGCATCGAGATAGTCGCGCAGCGGCTGCTTGTCGAAGCTCGCTTGCGGCTGGCCCGGCTGATAGGCGTCGACCGCCCAGAAGCGCGAGGAATCCGGCGTCATGACCTCGTCGATCAGGATGATGCGGCCGTCCTGGTCGCGACCGAACTCGAACTTCGTGTCGGCGATGATGATGCCCTGGTCGCGGGCGAGTTTTTCGCCCAGCGTATAGACCGCCCGCGTCATGCTTTCGAGCTGATAAGCGACCTCGTCGCCGACCACCTCGCGCATCCGCGCGATGGTGATGTTCTCGTCGTGACCGGTCTCGGCCTTGGTGGCCGGACTGAAGATCGCGGGTTCGAGCTTCTCACTCTCGACCAGGCCCGAGGCGAGCTGCTCGCCGGCGAGCGTGCCGCTGGCGGCGTATTCCTTCCAGGCCGAGCCCGAGAGATAGCCGCGGATCACGCATTCGATCGGGAACACGGTCGTGCGCCTGCACAGCATGGCGCGGCCCCGGATCTCGTCCCGGTGATCTCTCAGCGCCGGCACCTCGGCGATGATCTGGTCGGTGTCGGCGGTGATCATGTGATGCGGCACCACGCCTTCGAGCTCATTGAACCAGAAGGCAGAGATCTGGGTCAGCACCGCGCCCTTCATCGGAATGGTCTCGGCCATGACGACATCGAAGGCAGAGATGCGGTCGGTGGTGAGCAGGAGCACGCGGTCCTCGCCAACGGCATAGATATCGCGGACCTTGCCACGTCCGATTTTGGGAAGCGGCAGATTGCTGGCGAGAAGCGTGGTCATCATACGTAGCTTTCGATCGGGGAGCGCTGTGCTCCCTTTAGCCTATTCCGGCAGTGGAATGAACTCGTGCTCCTGCGGCACGGGCGCGAAGCGGCCGGTTTTCCAGTCCTGCTTGGCCTGCTCGATCCGCTCCTTGCTCGAGGAGACGAAATTCCACCAGATGTGGCGCGGGCCCTCCAGCGCATCCCCGCCTAAGAACATCATCCGGGCCGGCGTGATCGTGCGCACCGTGATGGCGTCGCCGGGACGGAAGATCAGCAGCCGCGGTCCCGCGTAGCGCTCGCGCGCGATCTCGATCTCGCCGTCGACCAGATAGATCGCGCGCTCCTCATGATCGGGATCGAGCGGCACGCTGGTGCCGGCCTGCGCTGTCACCTCGACATAGAACCAGGGCGACACCATCGACACCGGCGAGCTCTTGCCAAACGCCTTGCCCGCGATCACGCGCGCGGCGAAGCCGGTGTCCTGCACGGTCGGCAGGGCATCGGCGGCATAGTGCTGGAAGTTCGGTGCGATCTCCTCGGCCTCCACCGGCAGCGCGATCCAGCTCTGCAGGCCCAGCATGTTCTGGCCGTTCTGCCGCTGCAGGTCCGGGGTGCGCTCGGAATGGGCGATGCCCCGGCCGGCGGTCATCAGGTTCATCGCGCCGGGCTGGATTTCCTGGATGTTGCCCTCGCTGTCGCGATGCATGATCGCGCCGTCGAACAGATAGGTGACGGTGGCAAGCCCGATATGCGGATGCGGTCGCACATCCATGCCCTTGCCGGACAGGAACTGCACCGGGCCGAAATGATCGAAGAAGATGAACGGCCCGACCATTTGCCGCTGGCCATGCGGCAGCGCGCGGCGCACGGCAAAGCCGTCGCCGAGGTCGCGGGTGCGCGGCACGATCACGAGCTCCAGCGCATCGCAGCTGAGGGGATCGCCGAGCACGGGATCGTTCGATGGTTGCCAGCTCATGAAATCCTCCTGACATATGATGGGGTGAGCTTAGCAGCTTTGCATGGCCATCGGCAGGGCATCGGGTCGCGGCGGCATAGCGGCGATTTGAATGGAGGGACGGCCTGACCTAGAGTTCCGCCGCTCAAAAATGGACACGCATTGATGCCGCTCGAAAGCCTCGATCTTGCGCTCCGCGCCGCAGCCATCGCGCTGCTCGCAGTAGTCGCCGTGTCACTGTGGCGGGATCTCGGCAGGCAGCTGGTCGGACGGCTCGCGATCGCCCTGGCGCTGGGATCGGCCGCGCATGCAGCGACCCTCAACATCGGCACCGCGGCGGCGCCGTCGCTCCCCTTCAAGCCGTTGATCGCGCTGGCGACAGCCGACATCGTGGTCCTCTGGCTATTCTGCCGAGCGCTGTTCGATGATGGTTTTGCGCTGCGCTGGCCGCATCTCCTGATCTGGCTTGCGACCTTCGGCTTCAGCCTGATCAGCTGTCTCGTACTGGTTCCTGCCAGTCACGCGCGGCTCGTCATCGTCGCGAACAATCTGCTGGCGCTCGGCTTCGTCGCTCTCACGCTGGCGCAGACCATCCGCACCTGGTCGGCTGACCTCGTCGAAGGGCGGCGGCGGGTGCGCGCCTTTGTCATGATCGCGGCGGTGGCCTACGGCGGCGTCAACGCGCTGCTGCAGATCGCTGCCGCCGGCAGCGGTCCGTCGGAGCTTGCCAATGTGGTCAACGCGGGGATGTTTCTGATCGTGGTTGCTGCCTTCGCGCTGATGCTGCTCCATGTCAGGGCGGGTGACGTGTTCGCGCCGGAAGCGCCGTCGGTCGCGGTGACCGAAGCCGCGATCCCGAACCTCGCCGACCGCAAAGTGATCGACGCGCTGATGCGGCTGATGGCCGATGAGCGCATCTATCGCCAGGAGAACGTCACGATCGGGACGCTGGCGACCCGGCTCGCCATCCCGGAATACCGGCTGCGGCGCCTGATCAACCAGCGGCTCGGCTACCGCAACTTCAACGCCTTCCTGAACAATCACCGGATCGAGGAGGCCAAGGCGGCGCTCGCCGATCCGGCGCAGGCGGACGTGCCGGTGACGACGATCGCGCTGGACGCCGGCTTCCAGTCGCTCGGCCCGTTCAATCGCGCCTTCAAGGCCGTGACGGGCCTGACGCCGACCGAATACCGGCGGCTGAAGGTTTCGGCGGCATGATCGGCCGGTCATTGAAAACATGAGCACATTCCAGAATCGGCTGGCGCCTTGAGGGTTTTGGCCAGCTCGATTTCGACTGCGGCGAGCGGGCCTCGCCGTGTCCGGCTTCTCTCGGCGCGGTTCAACCCGTGCCGGAGACCTCCATGACCAAGCGCCGCCTGTTCCTCGTTGCTGCATCCGCCATCGTCCTCAGCGCCGTCGTCTTTGGCGCAGCCCGCGCCCGCGACGTGCCCAAGGTCGCCACCGGCTTCGTCGCCAGCGTCGTGTGCGCGGAGACCTTCGTCTCCGGCCTCGACCCGCAACGGGTGTTCACCGAAACCACGGACGCGATGCCTGGCACATGGCTGATCACCTGGGCGATGGAGACCAAAGTCGACGCGACTGCGAAGGACGTCACCGTGACCCTGCTCGGCATGGGGCGCAGCCACGCGGTCTATCGTGACGGCCTCGGCTGTCACCTCGATCATGGCGACGGCATCGATCTCTCGCCGCCCGCGAAGGAGGCGCCGCAGCCGATGATCTTGCCGGAGATCGGGCCATCGTCCGTTGTTGTTCCGACGACCCCTGCGCTTGCGGCCGCGCTCGATCGCGCCTTCGCCGAACCCGCGGAGCCGCCGTTCAAGCGCACCCACGCGATCGTGGTGGTCAAGGACGGACGTATCATCGCCGAGCGCTATGCCGACGGCGTCGGCATCGATACGCCGCTGCTCGGCTTCTCCGCCACCAAATCGGTGATATCGGCTCTGACCGGCGTGCTGGTGCGCCAAGGCAAGCTGGCGCTGCATGCGCCGGCGCCGGTGGCCGCATGGCAGGATGCCAACGATCCGCGCCGTGTCATCACCGTCGATCAGCTGCTGCGTCACACGGCCGGCCTGGCGCTCGGCAGCTCGTTGCAAGCCACGCTGTTGTCGGCGCTGGAGCCGATCAACCGCATGAAGTTCGCGGAGAGTGACATGGCGGCGTTTGCGGAAACGATGCCGCTGGAAACCGCGCCGGGCACGGCCTGGAACTATCACGACGGCAACTATCTGATCCTGTCGCAGCTCCTTCGGAACGCCAGCGGCGGCACGCCGGCCGACGTGCTGCGCTTTGCACATCACGAGCTGTTCGATCCGCTCGGCATACGCCACGTGACGCTCGAATTCGATGCGGCCGGCACGCCCGAAGGATCGAGCCAGATGCTCGCATCGGCGCGCGACTGGGCGCGTTTCGGCCTGCTCTATCTCAATGACGGCGTAGTTGGTGGCCGGCGCATCCTGCCCGAGGGCTGGGTCGACTATTCCGCGACGCCGACGCCGAATGCCTTCGTCGGCATCGGCGCGGGCTTCTGGACCAATCGCGATAACAGTTTTGGCGCACGCCATCGCATCGAACACGGCTGGCCGCGCGATGCGTTCTTCGCCAAGGGCACGCTCGGGCAGTATGTGATCGTCATCCCGTCGGAACGTCTGGTGATCGCGCGCTTCGGCCGCACCGTGAACTTTCCGCTCGATGTCGACGGCGTGTCCGAGCTGGTGCGCGATGTCGTCGCGGCGACCAAGGGCACGAAGGTGGCAGGACGAGAGTGAGGTCAACTACTGCCTTCCCAGCTCCGTTACCTGCGCCACGCGATCGAACCGCTCCAGCGACAGGATCGCGTCGGCAAATTTCTGCGCGCGGCCGTCGAGCACGGGCCGCGTCAGCGTCAGGAATTTCTCGCTCATCGCCTGCGGGGATGGGAACGCGGTCGGCTCGCCCGAGGGATCGTCGTGCAGCCGCTCGTGCACGCCATGTTCGGTCGTGATCGCCACGCGCGCGCCGAACGGATGGCTGCGGCCGATCTCCAGCCGGTCGTCCTGCACGACATCGAACTTGTCGGCGAGCGCGTTGATCGCGGGGTCACCGAGGCGATTGTAGTCGTCCCAGCCGAAGCGGCCCTGGTCGAGCGCCAGCGCGCCGGTGAAGAACATCGAGAACTGGCCGCCAACGATCGAGCTCGGATGCCGCTTGGTGGCGGCATCGCCGGTCAGCGTGATGCCGTTGCGATGCAGGCCGATCTCGACCCGTTTGACCTGGTCAGGCGTCAGATTGTGCTCGCGCCGGAGCGCGATCAGCGCATCGATCGCGGCATGGGTGTAGCGGCAGCTCGGATACGGCTTGACGCCGATCTTCATCGTCTCATAGCCCGCGCCGAGCGCTGCGACCGCCTTCTCGGGATGCGGCGTATCGGTATAGCCGACCAGCAGGCCATGCTTGCCCTCGACCGATTCGATCGCGCCGACAAAATCGTTCTTCGCGAGCGTCGCCGCGATCACGCCGTTCATCGCGCTGGCGCCGACCTGATAGCGTTTGTTCCAGGCGCCATTGACCAGGAACTGCAGCGAGCCCGCGGCCTGGCTGCCGGAGACGCCGAAGGCTGAGATGATCTGCTGCTCAGACAGCCCGTACAATTTTGCCGCGGCCGCGGCGGCACCGTAGGTGCCGGCGGTCGCAGTGGGATGGAAGCCGCGGGCATAATGCGAGGTTGGATCGAGCGCGTTGCCGAGCCGGCAGCAGACTTCGTATCCCGCAACGATCGCCGTCAACACGTCGCGGCCCGACGCACCGACCATTTCGCCGACGGCGAACGCAGCCGGCACCACTGGCGCGCTCGGATGCAGCGAGGAATCGGCATGGGTGTCATCGAAATCGAGCGAATGGCCCATGGTGCCGTTCAGAAGCGCGGCGACCGCCGGTGTCCAGGTCCTGGAATCGCCGAACACGGTGGCTTCGCCCGTGGTGTCCAGCTTCAATGCGGCAAGCATTTTGAGCATCGACGGGGTCGATTCCGCCTCGCGCCGCGCCCGGATCGCGCTGCCGAGGAAATCGAGCGTCAGGACCTTGGCGCGATCCAGGACCTCCGGAGGAATATCATCGTAATTCAGCGCGGCGACATAGCCGGCAAGTGTTGCGGTTTCCTGGGCCATCGTGTTTCCTCGTGTTGCCGGCAGGGTAGGCGTGGCGATTCACCAGTTCAAGCGGCTTCGGCCTGGCGAGAGGCTGCCATGCCGAATCTGCGCTGGCGCCGGTCTGTTGTCTCAAGCGGAAAGCATGATGGCTCTCTCCATGTTGTTCGGCCGGTTGCGCGCCAGGAAAGCTCAGCTGGCACTCGCCGTGCGCGGCACGGTTGCCGCGACGGCGGCCTTCGCGATCGCGAGCGCGCTGCATCTGATGTTGCCGCTGTGGGCGGTGCTGACCTCGCTGATCGTGACACAAGGCAGCGTCGGACGGTCGCTGAAGGCGACGCGCGACTACATGTTCGGCACCATCGGCGGCGCCATCTATGGCGGCGCGATCACGGTGCTGATCCCGCATTCGGGCGAGCTGCAGCTGCTCGGCATGCTGATTCTTGCGGTCACCCCGCTCGCCTTCATCGCGGCGCTCAATCCGAGCCTGAATGCAGCCACGGTCACGGCAGTCATCGTGCTGCTGGTACCTACCATGGGTCATCTCGATCCGGTGGGCTCGGCGGTGGATCGCGTCTTCGAGGTGGCGGTGGGCGCCTTCACGGGACTCGCGGTGTCGTTCCTGGTGCTGCCGTCGCGCGCCCATGTGCAGATCCGCAGCGCCGCCGGACGGCTGATGGAGCTGATCGCGGCCGCATTGACCGAGCTGTTGGCCGGCCTGTCGCGTGGCCGCGACAACGACGCGCTGCACCGGATCCAGGATGGCATCGGTGCCGCGCTGGTGGAGCTCAACGCCACCGGCGCGGAGGCCGAGCGCGAGCGCTCGGCGCGGCTGTCGTCGGGCGCCGACACCGGGCCGTTGCTGCGCACCATTCTGCGACTGCGCCATGATGTGGTGATGATCGGCCGCGCCAGCGTGGTGCCGCTGCCATCCGAGCTGCAGGCGCGGCTCGCCGGTCCGGTCGCCAAGGTCAGCGAGGCGATCGCCTCCTATCTGCGCGGCTGTGCTGGCAGCTTGCGGGCCGGTACCCACCCGCCGCCGATCTGGCCGGTGCATGTTGCCGTCAATTCCTATGCCGAGCAGGTTGCGATGGTGCGCAGCGAGCGCCTGACGCGAGGCTTGCCGGCTGACGCCGCCGAGCGTTTCTTTGCGCTCGGCTTCTCGCTCGATCAGATGCGGCAGAACCTGGTCGATCTCGAGCGTGTCGTGGCCGAGTGGTCGGATGCCCCGCCGCGGGCGAAGAAGGAGCCGGCAGGCACCGAGGAGTCGACCGATACGGCCGGCGCGTGACATCTAGGCGCTCAGCTTCACAAAGCGCAGGATCAGCAGGCTCGCATACAGGGCGGTGCCGATGGACAGTCCGATCCAGATGCCGGCCGCGCTGAGCGGCGTGTGAAGGCCGAGCAGGTAGCAGGCCGGGAAGCCGATCACCCAGTAGCCCAGGATGGCGAACAGCAGCGGCACCCGGGTGTCCTTGATGCCGCGCAGGGCGCCGACCACGATGGTCTGCAGCGCATCGGTGATGAAGAAGCTCGCGCCGATCAGCAGCAGCGTGGCGGCCAGGGCGCCGGTCGTCTCGGCGTCGGCAATGCCTGTTCCAAGGAACAGGTGCACGATCGGAAACCGCGCGACGACGACGACAAGCGTGAGCAGGGCGGCGAAACCCAGGCCGAGCAGCGTCGCCATCGCGCCCGCGCGCCTGATGCCGCCGACATCGTTGCGCCCCACCGCATGGCCGACCCGCACGGTGGCGGCCATGCTGATGCCGAAGGGGATCATGTAGAGGATCGCAGTGACCTGCAGCGCGATCTGGTGGGCGGCGAGCGCGGTCGTGCTGATCAGCCCCATCAGCAGCGAGGCGGCGGAGAACATGCCGTATTCGAGCAGGAAGGCGAGCGAGATCGGCGCCCCGATGACGACCAGCTGTCGCATCAGTCGCCAGTCGATGCGCACCAGCCGCGCCAGGACGTGATAGTCGCGGAACGGCGGCTTGCGGATCGCGAACCACAGCGCGATGGCGAAGGTTGCGAGGTTGACGAGCGAGGTGGCGAGGCCGGCGCCTGTCAGTCCGAGCCGCGGCAGGCCCCAATGGCCGAACAGCAGCGGGTAGACAAGCAGCGCATTGACGGGAATCGCGGCCAGCGTGATCCAGAGCACCGGCTCCGGCCGGTTGACGGCGCCCATGAAGCTGCGCAGAGCCAGGAACCACAGCGCCGGCGCGACGCCCCAGGCCAGTCCGAGCAGATAGTCCTGCGCCAGATGTGCGACGTTGCGGGCCTGGCCGAGCGCAATCAGGATGGCTTCTCCGTTCAACGAGATCACCATGATCGGCAGCGCAACGAGCAGCCCGGCCCAGAGGCCGGCGCCGAGTGATCGGCGCACCAGCGCGGGTTCCTCGGCACCGAAAGCCTGTGCGGCGAGTGGTGCCACCGCGGACATCAGGCCCATGCCGAATGTGAAACTGACGAAGTAGATCGTGCCGGACAACGCCGCAGCCGCAACCGCTTCCCCGCCGAGCCGGCCGATGAAGGCGAGGTCGGTCGACATCATCGCGATCTGTGACAGCTGCGTCAGCGCCATCGGCGCGGCGAGACGGACCGTCTCCCAGAGTTCGTGCGCAAGAGAGCTGTGCGGCGCCGCGGCTGGCGGCGCGTGGTTGGTCCCGGCAGAGGAGGTCATGATCGTCATCATAGCAGTTTTTGGTCGCGCCGTGCATCGCGCCAGCATGTCGTTCCAGCGCGCGGGTGCATCTCACCACGTGACGTCGGACAACAGCCCGCGTTCTCGCCACGCCTCTCGCGTTCGAGTTTTGCATCAGCATGCCCCTCCCGGAAAGAAGAGGGCGCAGGGAATACCGGGTATCGACTGATACCCATGGCCCCCGTGCGTAAAGAAGTGCACGGGGCAGGAACCACAGGTCCAGCCGGATGATCCCGGCATTCCCTGCGCGATGGCCTTAACGGCTGCTTCACGTTCTCCCCGGTGCGCCGGGCTTTCTGGCCACCGTCATCCGCGCGAGGCGAACCTCGTCGCGAACTTGATACTAGCGTCGGAGTATCAGGACCGCGCGACTTGACCGTACGTAGTCGCCTGTTCGTCCGCAGGATGATCCCGCTGCAGGCCACCACGTCCACCGCATCCCGCCCTCAACGTTCGTGACGATCGCGAAGCGCCCCTCTCATGAGGGCGGGATAGATGCAATATTTCTGATTTTCAGAAGTTTTGCAAGTCCAAAATTCGGACGCGGAGTCTCGCTCAATGCACGCGGTTGATCCGACTGTGCAATTAGGCGTTTCATCGCAGCCATGGTGTAGGTCGCTATTACGATTCAGCGACCCACGTGGCTCAGGCGTTCGAGAAGGGTGAGGCGAGTCTCCCGACGGGAAATCGTCGCACGAAATTCTGCGCACATGCGCCATTCCGCATTCCACGCGTCAATGTCGATATCGACTTGCACGCAAGCCGCGCGCCCTACGCCACCTGCCGCAGCATCGTGCGCACGACGAGCCGATGAAACGGCAGGATGATCGCGAGATAGCATCGGCCGAAGAGATTGTGCGTGTGCACCAACGTGGTCGCTGTCACCTGGGAGGCCGTGCTCTGGGACGCGACGTCGATGACGACCCGAAAATCCAGGTGCAGGTCGTCAAAGCCAAGCACCAGCCGTTCCGGCGTTTGGTCGATGATCGGAAAGATCCCGATCATCGGACGGGAGCTCCGAGCGTCCGCACCTGACGTCTTCAGGCCGAAGGGCCTGACCAGCACATTGCGCAGTTTCACAAGCGCGTCGATCCAGCGCGGCGGGTGGCCGAGCATGCGCTCTGCGGCCGTGCGGGCATCGATGGCGGCCCCGGCAATCGTGATGCGAAAGGCGTCGGCGAATTCCGCGCCGGCTAGCCATCGCGCGCGGTCGACATCGGGAGTGATCTCGCTGATGGTCATGTGCAGTGAGCCTCACATCTGAAGGTTATCCGGCGCTCCGCGCGATGCGATACGGCGCCCTCTTCCCTTACGGGAGAGGCATCGCCGGCCCATCCACGCACGCGGTCGGGTGAGGGGTATCTCTCGGCAAACGGCCCGCTTGGAGGCATAGCCCTTACCCGACCGCGTTCGGCGCTCATTCCTACACGCCCTCTCCCGCAAGGGGAGAGGGCAAATTCATACGGACTGCGACACATCGTCCGATCTTCGCGCGGTGTCATGACGAGTTTAACGGGTGCTCCATGAGTTTGTCATTGCGAGTGAAGCGAAGCAATCCAGGCTGTCTCCGCAGAGGGATTCTAGAACATCGTTTCCATGAAATCGGCCGTCGAGTGGATTTAGCCTCTCGCCATACTCAACAGTGTCATGCTCCGCGGAGGCGGAGCATCCAGTACTCCGCGGCAGAAGAGATCGAGCAGAGACGTCACGGCGTACTGGATCGTCCGCCTTCGCGGACGATGACAGTTGGGGCTGTATCGATATGCCCGAAACTTTAGAAACGGACGTCTAGATTGTGTGGCTGCGCTCGAAATGGAGCGACCGTCAGCGATCCGGCAACGTCTACCGCGCCCGCTCTGGCACGCGGGTGATCTTGGCGCCGAGCGCGTTGAGCCGCTCGTCGATGCGCTCATAGCCGCGCTCGATCTGGTCGGCATTGTTGATCGTGCTTGTGCCCTCGGCGCAGACCGCGGCGAGCAGCATCGCCATGCCGGCGCGGATGTCGGGTGAGACCATCGAGGCGCCGCGCAGCTTGCTCGGCCCCGCGACGACGGCGCGATGCGGATCGCACAGCACGATGCGGGCGCCCATCGAGATCAGCTTGTCGACGAAGAACATCCGCGACTCGAACATCTTCTCGAACATCAGGACCACGCCGTCGCATTGCGTGGCGGTGACGATCGCGATCGACATCAGGTCGGCGGGAAACGCCGGCCAGGGCTGGTCCTCGAGCTTCGGCACATGGCCGCCGAAATCGTCCTTGATCTTGAGCGTCTGGTCGGATGGCACGATCAGGTCGTCGCCGGCGACCTCGCAGACGATGCCGAGCCGCTCGAAGCCCATCCGGATCGAGCGCAAATGGTCGACCCCGGCGCGCACGATGCGCAAGGGCGAGCGCGTCACCGCGGCCAGCCCGATCAGCGAGCCGACCTCGATATGGTCAGGCTGGATGGCGTAGCTCGCCTGTCCCAGCGTGCTGGCGCCGTGGATCGTCATCGTATTGGTGCCGATGCCATCGATATTGGCACCAAGCGCGACCAGGAAATGCGCGAGATCCTGCACGTGCGGTTCGGAGGCGGCGTTGCGCAGATAGGTCGTGCCCTGCGCGGCGACCGCGGTGACCAGCGCGTTCTCGGTCGCCGTGACGCTCGGCTCGTCCAGGAAAACGTCGGCGCCCCTCAGTTGCGAGACCCGCAGTTCGATGCGGTCGGTCGCAGTGACGGTGGCGCCGAGCTGCTCGAAGGCCAGGAAATGGGTGTCGAGCCGGCGCCGTCCGATGACGTCGCCGCCCGGTGGCGGCAGCGCCACCTGGCCACAGCGCGCGAGCAGGGGACCGGCGAGCAGGATCGAGGCGCGGATGCGCGCGCACAGATCGGGGTCGAGATCGGCCGCGCGGATCTCCTTGGCGTGGATCGCCAGGCGATTGCGGCCGCGCCATTCGGCCGAGGCCCCGACCGAGCGGATCAGCTCGACCAGCGTCTCGGTGTCACGGATGCGCGGCACGTTGTCCAGCGTGACCGGATGCTCGGTCAGCAGGGCCGCGGCGATGATCGGCAGCGCCGCGTTCTTGTTGCCGGACGGCTCGATGGCGCCCTTCAGCCGGTGTCCACCCTCGACGATGTATTGGATGGGCGCCATGCGGGTGATCCGTGCTCGAAGCGCGTGGTCGATGGCCGTCGCCTGCTTCGAACGAGCGACGGGGTGAGCATGGGCTGTTCGCGCCGAGCCGGCGGCAGGCATTGCGCCGTCGGAGGGCGAAGCTGGCGATCAGTCGCTCGGCAAGTTCAGTAACAGAATCGACGCTCGCTGAGAACGGCGGAGCTTCAGAAAAATTCCTGGGTCTTCGGTTGCGAAAAATCGTCGCTGAGCGCGATGATCTCGCTGCTTTTCGGGACCACGATTTGCGCGCGTCTGGATGGCGGCGACAGCAATTCGCGCTCTCCGCAAGCCACGCGAGCGAGTTCCGTAGATGCACGGGCGATGACATCGTCCCAGGCCAGCGGTCTGCGCTGCCGGAACAGGCGCATGGTCGGATACCAGGGCGTCTCTTCGCGATCGCGCAGCCAGCGCCAATCGAGCGCGTAAGGCAGCAGCAGCCAGACCGGGCGGCCGAGCGCGCCGGCCAGATGCGCCACCGAGGTATCGACGGTGATGACGAGGTCGAGAGCCGCCACCGCCGCGGCGGTATCGGAAAAATCATCGAGCTGCGGCGCCAGATCGATCATGGTCGCGCCGGTCGCCGTCACGGCTGGAGCGTCCGTTGCGCGCAGATCCTTCTGCAGGCTGTAGAGCTTGACGCCCGGCACCAGAAGGTGCGGCAGCAGCTGCGCGGCAGCCAATGACCGCAGCCGGTCGCCCTTGTGACGGGGATTGCCGGCCCACACCACGCCGACCTTCAGCGACGGCTCATCGCCGAGGATGCGCTGCCAGTGCGCCAGCTTGGTTACATCCGGATGCAGATAGGGAATATCGGCCGGGATGGTGTCGAGCGTGGTGCCGAACACTCTGGGCAGGCCGATCAGCGGCAGGTGCAGATCGAAGCGCGGCAATGGCTCGCCGCGGGCGATCACCGTGACGTCCGTATTGGCGCGCAGCAGCGGCACCAGCGCAGGCTGTACCTGCAGCACGATCTCTCCGCCTTTGTCGCGCAGCATCGGCAGATAGCGCACGAATTGCAGGGTGTCGCCGAGCCCGGCCTCCGCGTACAGCAGCAGCGTCCGGCCGGCGAGCGGTTCGCCGCTCCATTCCGGCTCAGTATAGGTCGGGTAGCCGTCCGACCAGCCCTTGCATTTGCGGCCCCAGCGCAGCTCGTCAAAGCCGCGGGCCAGCTCGCCGTTCATCAGCAGGACATGGGCATGGTTGAAGCGGATCTCGGGATCATCGGGGTCGAGTGCCACGGCGCGCTGTGACGCCAGGCGTGCCTCATCGAGTGCGCCGGTGATGCGCAGCGCGACCGCAAGATTGGCATGACCCTTGGCATAATTGGGGTCTGCCGCGATCGCGCCGCGATGGGCGGCGACCGCGTCCTCGAACTTGCCTTCTGCGTCGAGGATGATGCCGAGATTGGTATAAGCGGGCGCGTAGTTCGCGTCCTGCGCCAAGGCACGCTCGCAACTCGCTTTCGCCTCGTCGAGCCGGCCGAGCTCGCACAGACAGGACGCGAGATTGCTCAGGGCGGCGACATCGCTGGCTGAGAGCGCGTGTTCATCGCTGTCGTTAAGGGCCTGGCGATAGGCAGCCACGGCGGCTTCCGGGTTGTTCTGATCAGCGAGCAGGTTGCCGAGATTGATCAGGGCGCCCTGGTGGGATGGATCACGCGCGATCACCGCGCGGTATGTCTGCTCGGCCTCAGTGAAGCGCCGCTGTGCGGCGAGCGCGGTCGCGAGATTGAAGCGCGCCTGAACCAGGGTCGGATCGAGCTCAAGCGCGCGGCGATAGACGGCTTCCGCCTCGGCAAAGCGGGCGCATTCGGACAGCGCCACGCCGAGCTTGGCCTGAAGCGCCGCGTCGCGCGGCCGCAGGGGGATCGCGCGGCGAAATACGGTGATCGCGGCCTCGTGCTCGCCCTTGACGGCCAGCGCATCGCCGAGCGTTACCAGCGCCGGCGCATGGTTCGGATCGCGTTGGAAGACGCGTGCGAGCAGCGCGCGGCCATCGTCCATACGGCCCGCGGCGAAGGCGATCACGGCGGCAAGATGGAGCGTCGGCAGATGGCCGGGATCCGCGGCAAGGATGTCGGCGCATAGCGCGTTCGCGGGTTGCGACCGGCCGGCATTGTAGTGTCCGGCCGCCTGCAGCAGCAGCCGGTCCAGCGCGGCCTGCCCCATGAACGCCTCCCGCAAACCCGATAGGCGTTAAACGGGCGATCGCGCCGATTCCGGCGGACAAGCGAGGCGGCCTGCGCGTCGATTACACGACGCGCGCGACCGGCGGTGCGCGCAGCAGAACGCCCGCGACGAGGTAACAAAGCGCGCAGGTGATGGTGCCGGTGATCGCGAATTTGACGAGGGCAGGGGCCGCGATATCGCGCCAGGCCAGGGCAACGCTGACCAGGATCGGAGGATGGATGATGTAGATGAGGAAGGCGCGGCGGGCCAGGTTTTTCCAAGCGCCGCTCAGTTGCGCAAAGCGCCTCTGGAACAGAGCCAACAGCCCGAGGATGAATCCCCAGGCCACGAACGGCTCCCAGAACGCATAAAGCACCGCCTGCGGGTTCAGGCCGCCCTCAGCGGGTCCGGTCAACACGTGAAATCTGAGCGCGACGTATCCGGCCAGGGGAAAGATCGGAAGCGCGATTCGCGCGGTTCGCAGCCATGTTTTCCTTTGCGCGTCCGGGATGTGCTCGAGCCACCGCCCATCGGCCGCAGCGCAGCCGGCCGCGAACAGAACGATGTAGGACGCGAAATAGCCCAGCTGCAGAAAACCGACATTGACGCCGACCGGCCAGACCAGGCGCAGCAGGAACGCTGCGATGCCGGTGAGCAGCGCAGCCGCAAGCAGAACTTGATTGGATGGAAACGCGCGCGTCTCCATCGCAAGCGCCGACGGACGCACCCACTGCCACAACAGCCAGGCCAGAGCGAAGATGAGCAGGGCCTGCGCGAACCACAACGGGCCAGGCTCAAGCTGTCCATGCGTCCAGACGTATTCGAACACGCGAGAAAAAGAGCGCCCGTTTGCGGTTTGCGCCAGTGCCTTGGTGAGGGGCGACAGGACGAGAAAATACACGAGAAGGGGGATGCCGAGCCGGATCAGGCGTTCGCGGACGAAGCCGGCAGCGCCATGGCGCCGAAAAGAGGGCGGCGTGTAGTAACCCGCCAACAGAAAGAACAGGCCCATGAACCAGGCCTGGTTCACGGTGCAGAACAGAACGAGCAGCAGGCTGCCCGGCGTGTCGGAGGGCGCGATTTCCTTGTAGTACCAGCCGCCGATGGCACCATAGGTGATCGCGGTGTGATGAAACACGACGAGCAGCGTAACCGCCGCGCGAAGCGCGTCGATGCCGCCATTGCGCTCCTTGGCGCCGGCCTTGAGCGCAGAGAGCGCGCCGCTCTCGCCACCGAGATGCGCCACGCCAGGGCGCAGCTCACCCTCGACCGCCAGCTCGCTCGAACGCGTGTTCATGATCGGCGACCTCCACCGGCGGACGCCCGGGGGCTTGCCGGTGTGCAGGACAGCCGTGCATGGCCCCTGCACCGCAGGCCCGATCGACTATAGCGCAGACACGGATGGGGCGACAGGCGGGGTCATCGGCAAATTGCGCGCGCGGATCAGTCTCCGCGGCGATGCGGAGCCGATCGCTTACACGTCGACGTTGGCGGAGAGCGAATTGTCCTGGATGAATTCGCGGCGGGGTTCGACCACGTCGCCCATCAGCTTGGTGAAGATGTCGTCGGCCTCGTCGACCTCCTTGATCTTCACCTGCAGCAGCGAGCGCGCCTCGGTGTCGAGCGTGGTCTCCCAGAGCTGCTCCGGGTTCATCTCGCCGAGACCTTTGTAGCGCTGCAGGGTGATGCCCTTGCGGCCGGCATCGGTGACAGCCTCGAACAGGTCGACCGGACCGTGGATCACGGTCTCGGTGTCGCCGCGGCGGAGCAGGCCGGGTCGCGCATAGGCCTCCTGCAGCCGCGCTGCGTAGTCATCGAGCTTGCGGGCGTCGACGGAGGTGAGCAGGGCGTCGTCGATCACGGCGACGTCCTTCACGCCGCGCACCGTGCGCTCGAACATGAAGCCCTGACCTTCGGTGAAGTGTCCGACCCAACCGCGCTCGACCTCGTCGGCAAGGGCGTCCAGCCGCTTGGCGATGTAATCGGCGGCGGCCTCGGCCGTCTCGGGATTACGCACGATCTCATGGCGCAGGACGCCCGCGATCGCGGCCTGCTCGACCGCCTTGCGGTCGTAGCGGCTGTGCAGATTGCGCAGCACGTGGCGGATGACCCGCGCCTCCTCCACCAGAGACAACAGATCGCGGCCGCTGCGGTCATCGCCGGACGCCGTCTTGAACACGCAATCGCCGAGACCGATGCCGATCAGATAGTCCTCCAGCGCCCGGTCGTCCTTCAGATATTGCTCGGACTTGCCGCGCGTCACCTTATAGAGCGGCGGCTGCGCGATATAGAGATGGCCGCGGTCGATGATCTCGCGCATCTGCCGGTAGAAGAAGGTGAGCAGCAAAGTGCGGATATGAGCGCCGTCGACGTCGGCGTCGGTCATCACGATGATCTTGTGGTAGCGCAGCTTCTCGGCCGAGAAATCGTCGCTGATGCCGGTGCCGAGGGCAGTGATCAGGGTGCCGATCTGCTCGCTGGAGAGCATCTTGTCCGGCCGCACGCGCTCGACATTGAGGATCTTGCCGCGCAGCGGCAGCACCGCCTGGAACTCGCGGTTGCGGCCCTGCTTGGCGCTGCCGCCTGCCGAGTCACCCTCGACGATGAACAGCTCGGACTTGGCCGGGTCCTTCTCCTGGCAATCGGCGAGCTTGCCCGGCAGCGAGGAAATCGCGAGCGGGCTCTTGCGGGTGAGCTCGCGGGCCTTGCGGGCGGCCTCGCGCGCCGCGGCGGCCTGGATCACCTTGCCGACGATCACCTTGGCCTCGGACGGGTGCTCCTCGAACCACGCCGAGAGCGCCTCGTTGAGCACGTTCTCGACCACCGGGCGCACCTCGGACGAGACCAGCTTGTCCTTGGTCTGCGACGAGAATTTCGGGTCCGGCACCTTCACCGAGAGCACCGCGGTCAGGCCTTCGCGGCAGTCATCGCCGGTCAGCGCGATCTTTTCCTTCTTCGCATTGGCCTCGGCATAGCCGTTGACCTGGCGCGTCAGCGCGCCGCGGAAGCCGGCGAGATGGGTGCCGCCGTCCCGCTGCGGAATGTTATTGGTGAAGCACAGCACGTTCTCATGATAGCTGTCGTTCCACCACAGCGCGGCTTCGACCGTGATGCCGTTGGCCTCGGAGCGCACCATGATCGGCGCGGGAACGATCGCCTTCTTGTTGCGGTCGAGATATTTGACGAACTCCTCGACTCCGCCGGAATAATGCATCTCCTCGCGCTTCTCGACCGCGTGGCGCATGTCGGAGAGCACGATGTGAACGCCGGAATTCAGGAAGGCGAGCTCGCGCAGCCGATGCTCGAGCGTCGCGTAGTCGTATTCGATGATCTTGAAGGTTTCGGTCGCGGCCAGGAACGTCACTTCGGTGCCGCGCTTGCCCTTGGCCTCGCCGACCACGCTGAGCGGGGCCACGGCGTCGCCATGGGCGAACTCGATATAGTGCTCCTTGTCCTCGCGCCAGATCCGCAGCTGCAGCTTGCTCGACAGCGCGTTGACCACGGAGACGCCGACGCCGTGCAAGCCGCCGGAGACTTTGTAGGAGTTCTGGTCGAACTTTCCGCCCGCATGCAGCTGGGTCATGATGACTTCGGCCGCGGAGACGCCTTCGCCCTTGTGGATGTCGACCGGAATGCCGCGACCGTCGTCGCGTACGGTGACGGAATTGTCGGGATTGAGCACCACCTCGACCGCGCTGGCATAGCCGGCCAGCGCCTCGTCGATCGCGTTGTCGACCACCTCATAGACCATGTGGTGCAGGCCGGACCCGTCATCGGTGTCGCCGATATACATGCCGGGACGCTTGCGCACGGCGTCCAGGCCCTTCAGCACCCGGATCGATTCCGCGCCATACGCGCTCGCAATGGCAGGCTCGTTTTCGGCGATCGATTGCCGGGCGGGTTCAGTCATGTGAGGCCTTTGAGATATCCCGAAAGTGCGGCGCGCGCGACAGGATGCTGCAGATGCTATTTGTGCCACGAAAGACGATGCGCGCCTAGCGCAAAGTGGTGACGTGTAAGATATTGAAGAAATAGCTTTTTTTAACGGTTTTTCAAGGTGCGCGAGGGCCGGTTTTAGGCGTTGCGGAGGCGCGATTCGAGCACCCATTTTACCTTCGCCAAACGACGGATTTTTTGCACCTCGAAGCGCTCCGCCGAGCCTGGAATCAGGTGCTGGAATCCAGGTCCTGGAATCCGGGATGGTCAGGCAGCGCGCCGGTTGATGCGGCCACCTTCGACGTCAAAAATTTCGCCCGTGGCGCCAAGCTCGACGAAGGCCGCAGGATCCGCGCCGGTCAGCCACACTTGGGCGCCCAATTTGCCGAGCTCGGCGAACAGCGCCGCGCGCCGACCTGGATCAAGATGCGCGACGATCTCGTCGAGCAGGAGCAAGGGGACGATTCCGGTGGTTTCCGCCACCAGGGTGGCATGCGCGAGAATGAGGCCGATCAGCAGTGCCTTCTGCTCGCCGGTGGAGGCATCGCGCGCCGGCATGTTCTTGGGCGCATAGACGACGTGGAGATCGGTCAGATGCGGGCCGTCGAGGGTGCGACCGGCGGCGGCGTCGCGCACGCGATTGTCGCGCAGGACAGCGCGGTAGCGATCCTCGACGGCCAGCGCAGGCTCGGAGAGCAGCGCGTTCTCCATCCAGCCGTCGAGCGCGATCTCGGCCGACGGGAAGGCGGAGGCCTGCCCACGGGCGCGCAGCATGGCGGCGAGCTTGACGGCGGTCTGGCCCCGGCTAGCCGCGACGGCGACCGCAAGCTCGGCGGTCTCGCGCTCGATCGCCTCACACCAATGATCGTCGAAATTGCGTACCTCCAGCAGCCGGTTGCGCGAGCGCAACGACCGCTCCAGCGCCGAGACGCGGCTCGAATGCTCGCTGTCGATGGCGAGCACCAGCCGGTCGAAGAAGCGTCGCCGCTCCGAGGCCGCGCCGGTGAACAGGCCGTCCATCGCCGGCGTCAGCCAGACCATGCGGATGTGGTCGCCGAAGGCGCTCGCCGACGACACCGGTTCCCGATCGATCCGGCAGCGCCGGCTGGTCGCCGTATCGGTTCGTGGCGGCTCGATGCCGGTGCCGAAGGTGGTGAGCCCGAACGCGCCTTCCACCTCCGCCGAAACCGCCCAGGAGCCGTCGCCCTGGTTGTCGGCGACGTCCTCCAGCGTGGCGCGGCGCAGGCCGCGGCCGGGCGCAAAGAACGAGATTGCCTCCAGGCAATTGGTCTTGCCGGCACCGTTCGGGCCGACCAGCGCGATCATATCGGCGCGCGCCTCAACGCTCGCGGAGCGGTAGCTCCGGAAATGCGTCAGCGCGAGACGGTTGATGCGGGAGGGGGTCATTGAAGATAGCTAGTCCACACACTCGATCCCCCTCTCCCCTTGCGGGAGAGGGTGCCGCCGAAGGCGGCGGGTGAGGGGTTTCTCACGGCTCGTTCAACTTCGTGAGGATGTCCTCTTTCACGGCAGACGAATTGTACAATACGTCGTTGTTCCAATATCGAACGATCCGAAATCCTGCAGCTTTCAAGATCGCGTCTCGCTCGGCATCTGCCTCGTTATCAGCATGTTGGCTGCCGTCAATCTCGATGATCAGGCCCTTCTCAAAGCAAACGAAATCGAGAATGAAGTGCTCCACGGGTGTCTGACGGCGAAACTTGTATCGCTCAAATCTGCGATCACGGAGCAGACGCCACATGACGGCCTCTGCCTCAGTCGGCTGACCTCGCATCGCCTTGGCGAAGCCGCGAGTCCGTCTGAAGGTCGTCCGATGGCTCGGTGATCGCGGTGGCATACCCCTCACCCGCCTCGCTTCGCTCGGCACCCTCTCCCGCAAGGGGAGAGGGGATCTTCTTCGTGTGGCTGGGCCGTTGAGACGGACCCGCATGAGCCAAACTTGTTGGGCGCAGCGCGCATCCAATATTGCTCGTTGCCGTCACACCCGCATCGGCATCAGCACGTAGAGCGCGCTCTTGTTGTCGCGGTCCTGGATCAGGGTCGGCGAGCCGGGATCGGCCAGGCGCAGCACCGCGACTTCACCCTCGATCTGGGCGGCGATGTCGAGCAAATAGCGCGAGTTGAAGCCGATATCGAGCGCGTCGGAGACGTATTCGACCTCGAGCTCTTCGGTGGCGCTGCCGGAATCCGGGTTGGTCACCGAGAGCACCAGCTTGCCGGCCGACAGCGCCAGCTTCACGGCGCGGCCGCGTTCGGAAGAGATGGTGGAGACGCGGTCGACAGCGGCGGCGAAATCGGCCTTGTCGACGATCAGCTCCTTGTCGTTGTTCTGGGGAATGACGCGGCCGTAATCGGGGAAGGTGCCGTCGATCAGCTTCGAGGTCAGCACCACCTGGCCGATGGTGAAGCGGATCTTGCCCTGCGACAGCTCGATCCGGATCTCGGCCTCGTTGTCCTCGATCAGCCGCTGCACCTCGCCGACGGTCTTGCGCGGCACGATCACGCCGGGCATGTCGGCCGCGCCGCTAGGCTGCGGCAGGTCAACCTGGGCCAGCCGGTGACCGTCGGTCGCCACGCCCCGCAGGACGGGCTGTTTGGCGCTGCCGGCGGCATGCAGGTAGATGCCGTTGAGATAATAGCGCGTCTCCTCGGTCGAGATCGCAAATTGCGTGCGGTCGATCAGACCCTTGATGTCCTTGGCGGTCAGCGCGAAGGAATGCGTCATCTCGCCGGCGGCAAGGTCGGGGAAATCGCTTTCGGGCAGGGTCTGCAGGGTGAAGCGGGAGCGGCCGGCGCGGATCGCCAGCACTGCGCGCTCGCCGTCGCTTTCCAGCACGATCTGCGAGCCGTCCGGCAGCTTGCGGACGATGTCATAGAACATATGCGCCGGTACCGTGGTCGAGCCCGCGGTCGCGGTTTCAGCGGCCAGCGTTTCCGTCACTTCGAGGTCGAGGTCGGTGGCTTTCAGCGAGAGCTGCGCATTCTCGGCGCGGACCAGCACATTGCCCAGGATCGGAATGGTGTTCCGCCGTTCGACCACGCGGTGGACGTGGCCTAGCGACTTCAGGAGTTGCGCGCGTTCGACGGTAACCTTCATAGCAATACCCGCCCGTTCCACAGAGCATGTCTTGGGAGTGCCGGCGGGGCTTTTGGGTCAGCGCCGCGGCCGATGACACCCGCGCCCGACCAGAACCTCGGGTCAGTTCGGGGCCACGGGGGGGCGTAAAGTGGCGCGGATGGGGCGGAAGCGCAAGGGATGGGACGGCCATTTCCCATCTTTCGGCGGCCCTTTCCGGGCCGTCGGCGCGCGTTTGAGACGGGAGCATGAAAACCGCCGAGGGGCCGGACCTTCTGTCCGCCCCGGGGCGGGGTTGCGGGCCTATTCCTGCAGCTGGCGCTTCAGGGATTCCACCTCTTCGGACAGTGCGGTGTCCTTGCCGACCAGCGCCTCGATCTTGCGCACGGCATGCAGCACGGTGGTGTGGTCGCGGCCGCCGAAGCGCCGGCCGATCTCCGGCAGCGACCGCAAGGTCAGCGTCTTGGCCAGATACATCGCCACCTGGCGCGGCCGCACCACGTTGGCGGTGCGACGGGAGGACAGCAGGTCGGAGCGGCTGACATTGTACTGCCGCGCCACCACGCGCTGGATGTCCTCGATCTTGATCCGCTTCGGCTCCTGCGGCCGGATCAGGTCGCGCACCTCGCGCTCGGCCATATCCAAGGTCACCGGCTGGTTGTTCAGCTTGGAATGGGCGAGCAGGCGATTGATCGCGCCTTCGAGGTCGCGGCCGTTATGGGTGATGGCGCGGGCAAGATAGTCGAGCACCGGCTCGGGGACATCGAAGCTGGCGTGATGTGCACGCGCAGCGGCAACACGCGACTTGAGAATGCCGAGCCGCAGATCTTCGCCGAGCGCACCCATCTCCACCACGAGCCCGCCGGCGAGCCGCGAGCGGACGCGATCGTCGAGGCTCTCGAGATCGGAGGGCGGGCGGTCGGCGGCGATGACGACCTGGCGGCCGGCATCGATCAGCGCGTTCAGCGTGTGGCAGAACTCGGCCTGGGTCGACTTGCCCTGCAGGAATTGCAGGTCGTCGATGACCAGAACGTCGATGCCTCGCAGCGCTTCCTTGAAGGCGAGCGCGGTCTGGCTCTTCAGCGCCGCGACGAAGCCGTACATGAACTTTTCCGCCGTGAGATAGAGCACCTTGCGCTCGGGATTGGCGTTGCCGGCCCAGGTCACGGCCTGCAGCAGATGCGTCTTGCCGAGGCCGACGCCCGCATGGATGTAGAGCGGATTGAACATCACGGGATCGCCGCGGCGTCCTTCCGCGACCTGGCGGGCCGCGGCATGCGCCAGCGTGTTCGAGCGGCCGACCACGAAGCCTGCAAAGGTGAGCCGCGGGTCGAGTGGCGAGCCGCCGAGCGCGTCATGACTCGCAGCAGCCGGCGGGACTGTGGCCGGGCGCAGCTCGAGCGCCGGACGGTTGTCGCTGCGTTCGGCCCGGCGCATCTCGACGGGAGCCGGCGCATCCTTGACGACCGGCATGGCGGCGCGCATCGCCGAGCGCACGGACAGATCGATCCGGTGCACCTCCGGCATTTCGGCCTGCCAGCACGTCAGCACGCGCTCGGCATAGTGCGCCTGAATCCAGCTCTTCAGAAAGCGCGTGGGAACCGACAGATGGACGCTCTCGTCCTGGACGCTTTCGAGGTCCATCCGCGCAAACCAGCTCGTGTAGACGTCCTCGCCGACCGTCGACCGCAGCCGACCTTTGACGCGAGACCAGCGTTCCTGTTCCGAATTTGTCATTGTCGCGTAACTTTTCGAAAGTGAGTGATGGATGCCGTGAACGGCCGTGCAGCTTGGCTGCCAAGGCGCCACGAACGGGCCGGACGCAGATTCCAGGCATAGCTCCGCCGTCGGCACGAATGCCTGTGATCAGATCAATGCTGGCTGGAATGAAGCTGACGCGAGGTCAGCACACGTTCGACGATGTTGCCTGGTGAGGCGATGGTGCCTAGCGAGGCTTAGGGGGAGGGCCCAGGGCGGTAAAGGCGATGTCGATCGCTAAGAGGGCGTGGTCCGGAACTGGTTGGTGATGTGAAACCGCGATGTGTCCGTAAAGCATGCAACCTCCCCGCCTCGCCGTGATTGCTCACGGCAAGTTGTCATCTCGCACATGTCCCAAATGCAGCCGCGCCTGAACCCCAGATTCAGCCGCTACGCCACTACATCCCGTACAACTGTCCCGCTCGCAAAGCGTTGCTATCGAAGCTCCTGCCGGGTCGGCTCTATACCGTATTTCTCTTGTTTAAACCACGAGGCACGAATGCCCCGCCCGAGAAATTTAGACATAGCTCCAACGTTACCCATATTACTATGAGTCCCGAACCGACAATCGCTTGGAAAGCGTCGCCAACGCGCACACCGCCGCCGATTTGCACGTCCGCCCCGTTTCTAAAACCGCGCTGGTCTTACAGATCGTGGGCGCCGCGAGCGATGTAAGAAATACACAATGCTCCGGATCAGGCAATCCATTTGATCGGCGCACTGCAACGAGTCCTAGAACGCGCCGCAGCGCCACGTTGCACCCCGCGAAAGCATGTTCTTGAATCAGCGCGAGGAATCTCGGATGTGACAAATCACGGCGGCCGCCCAAAAAATTTTCATAAAATATTTACGTTGGCCGATGGGTGACCGGCTTTTCCAAACACTTGGCCGCGCTATGTGGGTAAGTCGTTTTCAAGCCGAAGCTTTTTGCGATTATTTTTTCGGGTAACTCCCGCCTGCAGGCCCGTTCGCGCCCTTGTGCGCCCGCGCGCGATCAAAATCCCGCAGCGCGCTCACTTGACAGTGTTGCGCAGGTGACGATGGCGTTTCTGCGTTGCAGGTGAGGCGAATTTGTCACCTGGTAGAACTACGGAACGTGCACGCCAGAACTACGGATGAAACAAATGATAGAGCGCGATGCTGGCGTACGCTGGTGCGTCATGCGTGTTCGAAAAACAAAAAGCCCGGCGCGAGGCCGGGCTTTCGATGCATGATAGTTAATCAGTATGACGCGATCAGTTCACTTCGCGAGCTTCGCGATCTGATGAGCGAGGCGTGACACTTTGCGGCTCGCGCTGTTCTTGTGAATGATGTTGCGCTGGGCCGCGCGCATCAGCTGCGGCTCGGCGCGCTCCATCGCCTGCAACGCGGCGTCGCGGTCGCCCTTCTTGATCGCTTCTTCGACAGTGCGAACGGCGCCGCGCATCTGGGTGCGGCGCGATTTGTTGACGATGGTGCGGCGGGCAATCTTGCGCGTCGCCTTCTTGGCTGAAGTCGTGTTGGCCATGCTCTCAAATATCCTTCGGCGGCGCGCAGTCGCCGCAATCTTACGTAACGCGCGCTGGCCGCGGCTTGCAGCCTGATCGACGCGATGGGTTGTTCGGACGCCTCTCTGAGAATGCCATGACCGGAGCGGCAGAGCTCGGTAGCGCGGCGCTGCTCAAAGAACAGCGGCGGCGGGATTGCGCCCACCGCCATTTCGCGCCCTTATAAAGGCAGGCTTTTCGAGCGTCAACGGCCTCGCGGCGCCGATCCGGCTGGAACGGCCGGGCCGGGGCGCCTGGTAAGCCCCTGGCCAGGTTGAATTTCCTGATGGCCCCCGCTATGGCCTTGCAGCTCTTGTTCGGCGCCACAGAGGGCAGGTGAGGCATGATCCGCGGTTTCTTCCGACTGGTGGGGCTGTTGCTCTTGGCGGGCGGATTCATCTTCATGGTCTATGACGGCGCCCGCTGGGTCGCCGATCAGACCCTCCAATTCACCCAGTTCGGCCAGTTCTGGAACGATGTCCATCAGTCCAGCCAGGCCGCCTTCCATGCCTGGATCGAGGCGAAGGCGCCGTTCCTGTGGGATTGGATCGTGAAGGGGGTGCTCGACCAGCCGGTCTTTGCGGTTCTCGGCCTGCTCGGGATCATCCTGATGCTGCTGTTCCGGCCGCGCAAGCCGCTGATCGGCTATTCCCGCGACTGAAGGCTCGCTCCACCGGCCTCGTCCGGCCGATCGGGGTGGCGTCAGCGTGTAGGCTGAGAATAAAGCTCAACTCGACCCGCGTTCACCAGCTTCGTCCCCCACGGAGGACAACCGCGCATGGCAGGAGCGGAGCTCGGCGCAGACCCCCTCCGCGTCGTCATGGCCGGGCCGAACACTTGTCCCCGGCCATCCATGTCGTTCGGAAATGAAGACGTGGATGCGCGGGACAAGCCCGCGCATGACGAGTGACCCAATTGGCCACCGAATGCGCCGCTTTCGTCGCCTCAGCCAGGCGCGATAGCGCTGGCCTCGATGTGAGCTGAGAGATAGCGGCCGCTGCTTCGACCTGCTCGGATGCGCAGGGACGATACAGCGCGGCTCTGCGCCAACGCTTTATTAACCTTAACCGCGCATCACTAGGGCCATATCCGTTCAAGGGATAAGTCGAGTGCGCGCGTTCTTCCTGCCGGTCATTGCCATCCTCGCCGCATCGTTTGTTTCGGGCTGCATGCAGACGGTCTCCCCCGTTGCCGTCGGCCAGCCCGTCAGCGATCTCGATGCGATGGCCTATGGTCCGCCGCCTGTCTCAAGCCCGGTTGCCGCCACCGGGCAGAGCGGGGGCGCGATCGCGGCACTGCGCGAATCGTTTGCCGCAGCCCCCACCCCGGTTGCCTATGCAGCGCCGGCGCGGCGCTATGAGTCCGCCTATCATCTCGACGCCGGCGACAAGCTGCGCGTCGTGGTCTACGGCCAGGAAGGCCTGACCAACACCTATGCGATCGACGCGGCGGGATCGATCACCATGCCCCTGATCGGCGCCGTCCCGGCCCGCGGCCGCACCCCGGCCGGGCTCGCAGCCGAGATCACCGCCCGCTTGCGCAACGGCTATATCCGCGAGCCGTCGGTGGCGGTGGAGATCGAAGCCTACCGGCCGTTCTTCATTCTCGGCGAGGTGCAGGCGCCCGGCCAATATCCCTATGTGCCGAACATGACCGTCGAGAGCGCGATCGCCATCGCTGGCGGCTTCTCGCCGCGGGCCCGCCGCGACGTGGTGACGCTGACCCACACCGATGCCGCAGGCGCTGCACGCTATGAGGTGCCGCTCGGCACGCCAATGCGGCCAGGCGACACCCTTCAGGTCGGAGAGCGCTGGTTCTGATCTCTGCACGAGTCATTCCGGGACACGCCTGAAGGGCGTGGGCGCGGAATCCATCACGCCAGCGAGCTGTGCTGACCCGTCAGGTTGCCGCGTTCCAACTATTTCAGTTCGTGGTTATGGATTCCGCGCGCCCCGGAACGACGGCGTTTGCTATTTGAGATGCTGCGCAAAGAACGCCATCGCGCGCGGCCACGCGAGATCGGCGCTGGTCTTGTCGTAGCTGGCGCGCTCATCGCAGCTGAAGCCGTGCTGCGCACCCGGATAGATGAAGATCTCGAGCTCCGGCCGCTTGGCCTTGATGGTTTCGACATCGCTCAAGGGAATGCCGGCGTCCTTCTCGCCGAAATGCAATTGCACCGGCACCTTCGGCGTTTCGTCGGCAAAGCGCACGACGGCGCCACCGTAGTAGCCGACCGCCGCCTTCAGGCCCGACAGCCTTGTCGCCGCCACATAGGCGATGCTGCCGCCGAGACAGAAGCCGATGATGCCGACGGAGCCGACGGCCTGGACAGCGGCGATCGCAGCCTGGGTATCGCGCAACATCGCCTGCCAATCCGGATTGGCGACGAATTTGCGCGCGACCGCGATTTCCTCAGGTGAATATCCCGATGTGAAGCCGGGCTCGCTGCGGTCGAAGATCGACGGCGCCACCGCGACATAGCCCTCGGCCGCCACTCGATCGCAGACGTGGCGGATGTGGTGATTGACGCCAAAAATCTCCTGGATCACGACCAGCGCGCCCTTCGGCTTGCCGGCAGGATCGGCGCGGTAGGCGCCGAATTCAAAATCGTCGGAAGCGGTCAGTCTGATGTCCTGTCCCACGGTTATTCCTTGGTTGATGTGCGAGGATGAGCTGATCCGGACCCAAAGTCCGGCGGTGGCTACTGCCACATCCAGTTCTCGCCATAATCCTCTTTCCAGCCGGTTAGGTGACCCCGGCGGAACTTGAGGAACAGGCGATGATGGTGAGGGACCAGGCCGCTGCCGCCGAGATCGCGCAGCACCAGATAGATCTCGTTGCCGGCAGATCCCTTCACATAGGTCAGCGGCTGGCCGAGGGCGCGCGAGGTCTCGCCGGCATCCATGCCGAAGGCAAGCGGGGTGGTGTTGGACAGTGTTGCTGTGAACGGCAGCCGGTGCACGCCATCAGGGGCGATCTGCTGCGCGGTCGCCGGCCGCAGGCCAATGCCCGCTGGCGCAATGAAGGTTGCGATCAGAAGCGCGCAACCAGCACGCGCCATCCGTGTCACCCAGCGGCAGCTCATGACGTCTGATCTCAGACTTGGTGTTTCAGAATGTTCCGTCGGCTCGTTGCGCAGTTTAGCGCGATCCTGCTGATCAAGGAACATCATAAGTTGGCGAGCGGATGTGGCCCGCTCGCATGCCTTGCGTCGCGCGGACGTCGTCGAAGGACCGTGCCGTAGCCGATGCGGTGACCACGGTCGCGCCTACGCGCGGCCAACGCGGTCTTTGCTGCCTCGCGTGTGCGCTTGCATGCGAGTGTTGGCGATGACAGCCGAGGCGGCGAATACCGCGATGAGAGATCCTCTTCGGTCCCCTTCGATTCAATTTGATTCATATTGTCCGCAGCGCGGGTAAATCGCGCGATCGGATTAGGTCTGCGGTTACCCCGATGCAGACAGTTTGAACAAACCGGTTAAGCGGCAGGGAACACGCGACGGGGTAAATTCGATCGGCACCAAAACGGCCCGGGGGCGAGCACGTATGACTGCAGTAGCCAAGAAGACCGCATCCGCTACCAAGCGCCATCTGTTGCTGGCGTCGGATCGCGGCGACCAGAGCAGCGAACTCGCCCGCATCCTGCGCTCGGTCGGCGACGTCGACACGATGCCGACCACCGAGATCCCGGAAGATCCGGAAGGGCGCTTCTCCGGCGTGATCGTCGATATCAATCTCCGCTCGCCGGAAAGCGTGCAGCGGGTGCGCAGGAAGCTGTCCTCGCGCGCATACAGCGACATGCCGCGGCTGTTCGTGCTGCAGGAAGCGCTGCACCACGCCACCATGCAGGCCTGGGCGCTCGGCGCCACCGATACGATTGCGCGCCCGTTCAGCCCGGGAGATGTGCTGCAGCGGATTCGCGGCGCCTTTCCGAGCAATGACGGCTATGACGAGACCGATCGCGGCAAGCTGCTCAACCGCGGCGTCGAAGCTGCGCACGAGGTCATGGTCAAGATCTTCGAGAAGCTGCCGGCCGGCGTTCCGCTCTCGATGGACGATGTCATCGCGGCCGAGGGCAAGATCCTGAAGGCGATCAAGCACTCCTCGCTGCGCGAATGGCTGACCGTCGTCGGCTGCCATCACAACGACACCTATCGCCACTGCCTGTTCGTCACCGGATTTGCGGTCGGCTTTGCGCTGCATCTCGGCATGCGCGATGACGACCAGCGCCGCCTGACCCGCGCCGCGCTGCTGCACGACGTCGGCAAGGCCTTCATTCCAGTCGCGGTGCTCGACAAACAGGGCAAGCTGACGGCAGAAGACATCGCGATCCTGCGTCAGCATCCGCGCCGCGGTTATGAGGCGCTGGCCGAGCAGGGCGGCTTCCCGCCGGAAATGCTCGACGTCATCCTGCATCACCACGAGTTTCTCGACGGCACCGGCTATCCGAACGCGCTGCGCAGCGAGCAGATCAGCGACATCGTGCGGCTCACCACGATCGTCGACATCTACGCTGCACTGACCGAGAACAGGGCCTATCGCGCACCGTTCCCGCCCGCCCGTGCCTTCTCCATCATGGAGAACATGGGCGCGAAGCTGGACCAGCAGCTGCTGCAGGCCTTCCGCCCCGTCGCGATGGGCGCGCATTGAGTCGGCGCGTCATCGGCCGGCCCTGACCTCGATCTCCTTGAACGGCGCCGCCGCGTAGACGACGTCGCCGCCGACCATGGTCAGCAGCGAGCGGATGTTGCCGATCTCCTTGACAGGCACCGTCAGATAATCGGCCGAGAGCACGGCGAGGTCAGCATATTTTCCCGCCTCCAGGGTGCCGCGCTTGTCGTCGTCATTGGCCATGAAGGCGGAGTTGCGGGTGTACATGGTGAGCGCCTGCGGCCGGCTCGGTGCTTCCGCCTCGCCGCGGGTCTGGGTGCCGCCGATGGTGGTGCCGTCGAGATACCATTGCAGCGACACGAACGGATTGTAGGACGAGACCCGATGCGCGTCGGTGCCGGCGGCGACCGTCAGCCCGAGCTTCAGCGCGGTCGCGATCCGCGGCATCTCGCGCGCCCGCTCGGCTCCGACCTCCTGCTGCAGCCGCTCGCCGCCGAAATAGAGCCCGTCCTGCACGCCCCAGATCAGGCCGAGCGCCAGCATGCGCTTCAGATTGTCCTCTGACGCATTGTAGAGATGCAGCACGGTCCAGCGCAGGTTCCGGACCGGAGTGTCCTTGTTGATGTCCTCGATCACGTCGAGCAGATCGTGCACGGTGCGGTCCGGATTCCAATGCAGCTGGATGGTGTGGCCTTTCGAGGCCGCCCAGCGCAGCAGTTCGGCGAGCCTGGCCTTGCCGTCGGCCGTGATGTCGCCGTCGGTCCAGTCGGCCCAGATCAGAATCTCGCCGGGACCGTTGAAATGCAGCATGTCATCACCGAAGCCCTGCGGCAGCAGCTGCGTCAGGTTCTGCAGATCGGCAAGCTCCGAGCCCGGCTTCGGCGCGCAGAGATGATAGGCCACGCGCACGGTGAGCTTCTTGTCACGCCACAGCTTGAACAGGGCTTGGTAGTTGGCGGGATACATGCTGACGCCGCCGCCGTCGACGATGCCGGTGATCCCGAGTGAATTCATCTCGCGGAAGAAGTCCTGCGAGCCCTCGACCTGTTGCGCGAGGGTCGGCTTCGGCAGGCGATCGAAGATCTTGCCGAGCGCGGCGCCGCCCGCGACGATCACGCCGGTGGGCCTGCCGTTGCCGTCGCGCTCGAGCTTGCCCCCAGGGGCGACATCCGCATCGTCGCGGATGTTGAGCGCCTCCATGGCTTTCGGCGACAGCAGCAGCCAATCATAGAGGTGCTGGATGTAGACCGGGTTGTCCGGCGCGGCCGCCGCGATCTCCTGAGGCGCAGGCCGGCGCTTCTCCGCGAACTGCTCCTCGGTCCAGCCGCCGGCCACCACGATCCACGAGCCCGGAGGTTTCGCTGCGGCCGCAGCGCGGATCTTGTCCAGCGCCTCTCTGAGCGTTGGCACCCCGATCCAGTTCACTTCGGTGCCGAACGTCAGCGCCGCGCGCACCCCGTGGATGTGGCCGTCCGTCAGCCCGGGAATGACGGTTCGGCCGCCGAGGTCGATGACGCGCGTATGGGCGTCGGCCAATGCCTTCATCGCCGTCGAGTTGCCGGTCGCGAGCACGCGTCCATGGCCGATCGCGATCGCCTCCTGCACCGCGAAGTCCTTGTCGACGGTCAACACCTTGCCATTGAACAGAACGGTATCGGCCGTTTCGGCCAATGAGGCGCCGGCGGACAAGAGCAGCAATCCCGCAACGCACACTCCAAGACCACGACGACGCATTTGCTCCCTCCCCAATGTTATCGATCGATGGCGCGGAGCCGGGCGTCGCGCCACGTCGATCTTCGTTGTTGGATTTGTCGGCCTTTCCAGCGTTGCTTGTCAAACCGAGAAGGGCGCAACGGAGCGCGGTTCGCCGGCGCGCGACCTATCCCGACGACGTTTGCTTCAAGCCGGGGTGGACAACCGGCTGCGGCCGGTGGGCCCGTCAGCCTTCACTCTGCATACGACGATATTTCGATCAGGCTGCCGTCGGGATCGCGGCAATAGACCGAGCGCAAAGTTCCCCGCGCGCCTTGCCTGGCAACCGGGCCTTCCTCGATGGCAACGCCATTGGCTGCAAGATGCGCCACCACCTCGTCCGGCGTGCTGGTGGTGAGAAAGCAGAGGTCGTCGCTGCCGGCCATCGCATGGTCGGCGGTGAACCAGTCGACCTTGTCCGCGTCCTTCGGTCGCACGTTGATCTTCTGGTTGCCGAACACGAGCGAGGTGCGTTTCGCCTTGCCCTGACCGGGATCGAACACGACGACCTTCATGCCCAGGATCTTTTGGTACCATTCCGTGCTGCGGGCAACGTCGCTGACATTGATGACGAGGTGATCGAGCGCGTGGACCTTGACCGGCATCGCTTATCCCTTTTCATGAAGCTCTAGAACTCGTCGGAGCCGCAGACGCCTGTTATAACGGCAGGCCTCTCGGCATCAATGATAACGATAATATTCGAGGAAACGCATGATCTCACGTCGCCGCGCCATCGGCCTGATCGCTTCCGCTGTTCCGGCCACCGCGTTCATCCGCAGCGCCTCCGCGCTCGACTATCCGACCCGGCCGGTCCGCTTCGTGGTCGGCTATCCGCCCGGCGGTGCCACCGATATCCTGGCCCGGCTGATCGGGCAGCGTCTGTCGGAAAGCATGGGCCAGCAATTCGTGGTCGAGAACAAGCCGGGCGCCGGCAACAATATCGGCACCGAGGCGGTGGTGAACGCCGCCCCCGACGGCTACACGATTCTCCTGGTCAATCCCGCGAACTACATCAACACCACGCTTTACGCCAATCTGAAGTTCAACTTCGTCCGCGACGTCGCGCCGATCGCCTCGTTCAACCGGGTGCCGAATGTCATGACCGTGAACAAGGACGTCACGGCCAACAATGTGGCCGAATTCATCGCCTATCTGAAGGCCAATCCGGGCAAGGTGAACATGGCCTCCTCGGGCAACGGCACCTCGGTGCACCTGTCGGGCGAGATGTTCATGGCGATGACCGGCACCAAGATGCAGCACGTGCCGTATCGCGGCGCGGCGCCGGCGATCACCGATATGCTCGGCGGCCAGGTGCAGATCATGTTCGACAACATGCCCTCGATCATCCAGCACATCCGCGCCGGTTCGCTGCGGGCGCTTGGCGTGACGACCGCGGAGCGGTCACCGCAGCTGCCGGACGTGCAGGCGATTGCCGAGACCGTGCCGGGCTATGAGGCGAGCGCGCTGTTCGGGGTCGGTGCGCCGAAGAACACGCCGAAAGAGATCGTCGAATTGCTCAACAAGCAGGTCAACACCATCCTGGCCGAACCGGGGATCAGGAAGAGCCTGGTCGAGCTCGGTGGCGAGCCGTTGATCCAGTCGCCGGAGGCGTTCGGCGCGATGGTGGCGGCGGAGACCGAGAAGTGGAAAAAGGTGGTCGAGTTTGCTGGGCTGAAGGTGGAATAGGGCGGCGCGAGAATGTCGTTTTTTAACCATGGGACTGTGCTGTAAGACACCGGCAACGGAGGAGGCAGGAACCATGCGTCGGATCGTATTGATGGCCGCGACTTTGGTTGGGGCGGGCTTGATGGGCGGGGTCGGCACGACGCCGGCCGCGGCCTATGAATATCCCTGGTGTGTGCAGGGCCGTGGCGTCGGCTATCCCGGCGACTGCTCCTACCAGACCTATGCGCAGTGCCAGGCCAGCGCCTCTGGCCGTTTGGTCTCCTGCGGCATCAATCCAGTGGTCGCGTTTGCGCGCGCTCGTCAGGGCTTGCCGGTCTACATCGATGAGCCGTTCCCTGCGCCGCGCCGTCGTTACCATCGTGAGCGTCAATACTACTGAGCGCGCCATTACTGAGCCCTCCGGGGCGCTGGCTCCGGCCGGGCGGTATTCGAACGGCCTTGCATTCGCTTTGCGAGCCGATATACTTTGTATCGCAAAGTTCGAGTTGGCCCGGTTCGGCTCGTTCGGGGTATGAGATGCAGGATCTCGACAAGGCACTCGCCGACATCATCGCGATTCGCAGCCAGCTCGCTGCCGGAACGGCCTTCCGCGGCTATGGTCCCGCGACCATGGCGGCGACGTCAGCGGTGGCGCTGGTCACCGTGCTGTTGCAGCACGCTTGGCTCGAAGATCCGACCGGCCAGCCGCTGACCTTCCTGTTGGGCTGGGCCGCCGCGGCCTTGGTCTCTTTGACAATGATCTGGGTCGAGATGCGGGCGCGCTCGCGCCGCCATCATTCCGGCCTTGCCGATGCGATGATTCACCAGGCGGTCGAACAGTTTCTGCCGGCCGGCATTGCCGGCGTATTGCTCGCGGTCTTGTTGTGGAAGTTCGCGCCGGAATCGTTGTGGACGTTGCCCGGGCTTTGGCAGGTGTTGACCTCGCTCGGCGTATTCGCCTCGGTCCGCTCATTGCCGCGCACGGTGGCGCTGGCTGGAGCCTGGTATTTTCTCGCCGGATTTGCCGTGCTGGTGTTTGCCAGCGCAACCCACACGCTGTCGCCCTGGACCATGGGCCTGCCCTTTGCGGTCGGTCAGGCGCTGATGGCGGCGATCCTGTATTTTGCGTCCGGAGAGTCCGATGTCGAAGACTGACAACAGCGCGCCGTTTTCCTATGACGGCCTCGATCGCGTGATCCACGAAAAGGCGCGGCTCGGGCTGCTCACCTCGCTGATCGCCCATCCGAAGGGACTGGCCTTTGCCGACCTGAAGCAGCTTTGCGGGCTCACCGACGGCAACCTCTCGCGGCATCTGCAGGTGCTGCAGGAGGCAGGCCTGGTCGAAGTGACAAAGGGGTATGAGGGCAACCGTCCGCACACCACCTGCCGCCTCACCAAGATCGGCCGCCGCCGCTTCCTCGACTATCTCGCCGTGCTCGAACGTCTGGTGCGCGACGCCGCGCATGCTGCGGGCAAGGAGCACATCCACCTGCCGCATCTCGGCGCCGTGCCGAGCCGGGCTTGATGCTATTTTTTTGACCAGGAGCTTTATGATGCAAAGTCGTTTCCAGTCCAAACCTCAACCGACCGCAAGCGAGAAGCTCCATGTCGGCATCATCATGGACGGCAACGGCCGCTGGGCGACCCGGCGCGGCCTGTCGCGACTGCGCGGGCACGAGGCCGGGGTGGAGGCGATCCGTCGTGTGGTGGAGGCGGCTCCGGAGCAGGGCGTGGGAACGCTGACCCTCTATGCTTTTTCCAGCGACAATTGGCGCCGCCCGCGCGCCGAGGTCGCGGGGCTGATGACGTTGTTGCGGATCTATCTCGCCAACGAGGTCGAGGCGCTCGCGCGCAACGGTGTGCGGCTGACGGTGATCGGGCGCCGGGATCGCTTGCCTGACGGCATCGCGGCGGCGATCGCGCGGGCGGAAGCCGCGACCGCCAACGGCGAGACGCTGCATCTGCGCATTGCGGTGGATTATTCCGCACGCGACGCCATCCTCAACGCCGCACTGAAGGCCCGCGAGCTCGGCAATCTCAGCCGAGAAGGCTTCTCGGATCTGGTCACCGGCGAGGTCGGCCTGCGCGACGTCGACCTCATCATCCGCACCTCCGGCGAGCAGCGGCTGTCCGATTTCCTGCTCTGGGAGGGCGCCTATGCCGAGCTACATTTCACGGCGCGGATGTGGCCCGACTTCGATGCGCAGGATCTGACGCAGGCGCTGGCCTCCTTCCATGGCCGCGAGCGCCGCTTCGGCGGCCTCGAGGCGCTGCCGCTGGCGCCTGCACCGAGCCTGTGACGGCCGGGCGCGCCGTCCATGCGCATCCTGCTCATCAATGTCCCGCATCCCGCGATCGGCAGCCGAATCCCGGACGATCACCTGCCGCCGCTTGGCTTGCTTGCCGTCGGCGGTCCATTGCTCGACGATGGACATGAGGTCCGGTTGCTTGATGCAGAGATCGGTCCGCTGCCAACCGACGCAATCGTTGCCGAGGCTGTGGCGTTCGCACCCGATGCGGTCCTGTTCGGTCATTCCGGCTCGACCTCGGGGCACCCCGTCATCGCGCATGTGGCGCAAGCGGTCGCAACCGCGTTGCCGCAGGTCCACGTGGTCTATGGTGGGGTATTCCCGACCTATCACTGGCGTGAGATTCTGAACGAGGAGCCATATGTCACCGCGATCGTCCGCGGTGAAGGGGAGGAGACCACGCGCCGGTTGATAGCTGCGCTCGACCGACGGGAGGGCCTGGAAAACGTGGCTGGCATTGCCTGGCGAGAGGCCGGTCAGCCCAAAGCCGCGCGCCCTGCGTCGATCATTCATGACCTCGATGCCTATCGTATCGGCTGGGAGCTGATCGATCACGCACGTTACAGCTATTGGGGCGGTCTTCGTGCAGTCGTGGTGCAGTTCTCGCGCGGCTGCCCGCATCTGTGCAGCTACTGCGGCCAGCGCGGTTTCTGGACCCGATGGCGGCATCGCGATCCGGTTCGCTTCGCGAAGGAGCTTGCACGCCTGCATCGCGATCACGGCGTCAAGGTGATCAATTTTGCCGACGAGAATCCGACCGTGTCGAAGAAGGTGTGGCGAACGTTCCTGGAGGCGCTGATCGCCGAGAACGTCGATCTGATCCTGGTGGGCTCGACGCGTGCCGACGATATCGTGCGAGACGCGGATATCCTGCATCTCTACAAGAAGGCCGGCTGGGCACGCTTCCTGTTGGGCCTGGAAAGCACCGACGAGCGGACGCTCGAGCTTATCCGCAAGGGCGCGCTGACCAGAACCGATCGCGAAGCCATTCGGTTGATGCGGCGTCACGGCATCCTGTCGATGGCGACCTGGGTGGTCGGCTTCGAGGAGGAGACCGATCGCGATCACTGGCGCGGCCTGCGGCAACTCCTCTCCTACGATCCAGACCAAGTGCAGCTGCTCTACGTCACTCCGCATCGCTGGACGCCCTATTTCAAGCTCGCCGCCGGACGGCAAGTGATCCAGCCCGACCGCCGCAAATGGGATTACAAACATCAGGTGCTGGCGACGCGACACATGGCGCCCTGGCGGGTGCTGGTGTGGTTCAAGCTCACCGAGATGGTGCTGCAGTGCCGGCCGAAGGCGCTCTGGCGGGTGCTGTTTCATCGCGATCCCGGGCTGCGCCGCGCGATGCGTTGGTACACGCAGATGGGGCGCCGCGTCTGGCCTCACGAGATTCTCGGCTTTCTGCGTGACCGGCGTCTGCCGGATGGGCCGACGGTGGCCGCCTTCTGGGGCGCGCCACAGGACAAGGAAGAGGAATCGATGGCGGCGCAGCCCGACAAGCGCAGGGCGGTGCGCGATGCAGCTTGACTGACGCGAACGCGCGGCTTTGCGGGCGGAACGGGAATCATCTACTGCTGCGTGCAGGAGCCGCAGAGACCCCTCGATGAGCCGCCAGCAGCGCCGTCCGCCCGGCAAGTTCGCCAAGCCCGCCGGTGCCCCGCGCCCTGACACGGCGGAGGCGTTGTGTGCCGCCGCCCTTCGCATGCTGCGGGCGGGGCAGGTGGTGGAGGCCGAGCAGGCCTGCCGTCGGGCGCTGACCGTGGATGCCGGCCATGCCGACGCGCTCGATGCAATGGGGTTGGTCTGCGCGGCGCTCGCACGCCATGAGCTTGCGATCGAATGGTTTGCCCGCGCCATCACTCAAAATCCGACCGTCGCCGACTATTTCGTCAATCTCGGTCAGGTGCTGCGCGAGCGTGGGCGGTTGGACGAAGCCGTCAAGTGCTTTGACCGCGCGCTGCAGCTCAAGCCGGATGTGCCGGAGAGCTGGGAGGCCCTTGCTGCGGTGTTGCACCAGCAGGGACGGCTCGATGAAGCTGCGCAGGCTTACGACCGCGCGTTGCAGCTTGCGCCGGATCGCGCCGAGATCTGGTTCCGGCTTGGCGAGCTGTTGAAGGCACAGGAGCGCCAGCTTGAGGCGGCACTGAGCTTCGACGAGGCGCTGAAGTTCAAACCTGATGATCTCGAGGCCGCCAACAATGCGGGGCTGATCTACTTCAATACCGAGCGTTACGAGGACGCGATCGCCCGGTTCGACCAGTCGCTGCGGCTGAAGGCGGATCAACCCGGCGTGCTTTGCCTCAAGACCATCTCGCTGCGGCGATTGCGGCGTTACGAGGAGGCGTTCGAGGCCGGCAAGCGCGCCCATGCGCTGGCGCCGCACGATCCTGACATCGCCAACAGCTTCGGCTGCGTGCTGCAGAATCTTGGCCGCTACGATGAAGCGGTGGCGGTGTTCGACAAGGCGATCGCCATCAGGCCGGATTTTGCGGATTTTCACAACCATCGCGGCACATCGCTGGCGGAATTGCATCGCTTCGAGGAGGCGTTTGCGAGCTTTGAGCGCGCGATCGCGCTGAAGCCGGATCTGGCCGACGCGCATTGGAACGCGGCGCTGTTCCGCCTTTTGGTCGGCGATTTCGCGCACGGCTGGGCAGCACGCGAATGGGGCCGCAAGTGCCGCGCGGTCGGTTTCGTCGATCGCACGTTCGACGCCCCGTTGTGGCTCGCCGATGCGCCGCTCGCCGGCAAGACCATCCTGCTCCACAGCGACGAGGGTCTCGGCGATACCATCCAGTTCTGCCGCTACGCGACCATGGTCGCCGAGCAAGGTGCGCGCGTGCTGCTGGAGGTCGATGCCGTGCTGCAGCCGCTGCTCGCGGGTGTCGCCGGCGTGGCACAATGTCTCGCGCGTGGCCGCGATGCTGTGCCTGCGTTTGACTATCATTGTCCGCTGTCGAGCCTGCCCCTTGCTTTCGCGACGCGGCTCGAGTCCATTCCGTCCGCGCCGTCCTATCTGCGTTTGCCGTCGGGTGACCGCGTGCAGACCTGGCGCGACCGGCTCGGATCGCGCGACCGGCGGCGCGTCGGCCTGGTGTGGTGCGGCAACCCTGCCCATCTCAACGACCACAACCGCTCCATGCCGCTGTCCGCGCTGGCGCCGCTGTGGGAAGCGGATGCGCAATTCATCAGCCTGCAGAAGGAGCCGCGTCCGGCGGACAGAACATTTCTGGCGACGCGACGGGACATCCTCGATCCGACCGCCGAGGTCGGCGACTTTGTCGACACCGCGGCGCTGATCTCCTGCCTCGATCTCGTCATCACCGTCGACACCAGCGTTGCCCATCTTTCGGGCGCCCTCGGCAAGCCGACCTGGATCATGCTGCCGTTTACGCCGGATTATCGCTGGCTTTTGAACCGCGACGACAGCCCCTGGTATCCAAGCGTGCGGCTGTTCCGGCAGGATGCAAGCCGCGATTACGCTCGTGTGGTCACGCGCGTGCGCGCCGCCTTGGACGACATAACCAAAACTTGATCCCGTGCCGGCGAATGCCCGGCCGCACTGTTTGAGCTGCGTCAACGGGTTTACCTCCGCCTGTGGCACACGACCTTAAGTGTTCTGAAATGCAGAGGCGTGGTGCATGGATCAGCAGGAAATTCAGCGTTCCGGTCCTCCGGTCGCGACCGCACCCCAGCTGCATCCGGCTGTGCCGGCGGGAACCGAGGTGCTGCCTGTACCCACGCATGTCGTCCGTCGGAAGCGGCGCGCATGGCCGTTTCTGCTGCTGCTGGTCGCCCTCGGTGCCGCCGGCGGTGGCGGCTATCTCTGGTGGCAGCACACGCATCCGCCGTTGCCAGTCGGCATCAGCTTCGGCAATGGCCGCATCGAAGCCGATGAGATCGACATTGCCACCAAATATGCCGGGCGTGTCTCCGAGCTGCTCGCCGACATCGGCGATATGGTGACGCCGGCGCAGGTCGTGGCGCGGATGGACACCAAAGAGCTGCAACAGTCGCTGTCGAAAGCCGAGGCGCAGGAGCAGCAGGCGCAACACGTGGTCGACCAGGCTCGCGCCAGCCTCACGCAATCGCAGACCCAGAAGACGCTGGCGGAGCAGGAGATGCAACGCACGCGGGCGCTGCTACAGAACGGCTGGACGACGAAGGAGACGGCCGACCAGCGTCAGCAGATTCTTGATGCCGCGACTGCAGGTTTTGCTGGCGCAACGGCCAAAGTGTCGGAAGCCGAGCGCGCGCTGGAAGCGGCCCGCCATGATGTGGCGCTCTACCTGGTGCAGATCGCCGACAATTCGCTGGTGGCGCCGAAAGCCGGCCGCATCCAGTATCGGCTCGCCAATATCGGCGAGGTGCTGGCTGCAGGCGGCAAGGTCTTCACCATGCTCGACATCGGCTACGTCTATATGGACATCTTTCTGCCGACCGAGCAGGTCGGCAAGATCAAGGTCGGCACCGAGGCCCGCATCGTGCTCGACGCTTATCCTGATCGTCCTATTCCTGCCCAGGTCTCCTTCGTCGCAAGCCAGGCGCAATTCACGCCGAAGACGGTGGAGACCCAGAGCGAACGCGACAAGCTGATGTTCCGCATCCGCGTCCGCGTCGACCCGGAGCCATTGGCTGCACATGCTGATGCCGTGAGAAGCGGGCTTCCCGGCGTCGCCTATGTCCGTTGGAAACCGGACGTCACCTGGCCCGCTAGCCTGCAAGTGTCGCCATGAGCGATGCCGCGCCTCCGGTCGCGGTGATCAGGAATGTTACGCAGCGTTATCGCGACGTCACCGCCCTCGCCGATATCTCGATCGAATTGCCGTCAGGTTGCGTCGTCGGATTGATCGGCCCCGACGGGGTCGGCAAATCGTCGCTGCTGTCGATCCTGGCCGGCGCCCGCGCAATTCAGGACGGGCAGGTGATGGTGCTTGGCGCCGACATGGCGGATCGTCGGGCACGATCCAGGGTTTGCCCGCGCATCGCCTACATGCCGCAGGGGCTCGGCAAGAATCTCTATCCCGACCTCAGCGTCCGCGAAAATATCGAATTCTTTGCTCGCCTGTTCGGCCAATCCAGGGACGAGCGCGAATGGCGCATCGCCGAGCTTCTCCAGAGCACGGGACTGGCAGATTTCGCAGACCGTCCGGCGAAGAAGTTGTCCGGCGGGATGAAGCAGAAGCTCGGCCTGTGCTGCTCGCTGATCCACGACCCCGATCTGCTGATTCTCGACGAACCGACCACCGGGGTCGATCCGCTGTCGCGACGCCAATTCTGGGACCTGATCGACCGGCTGCGCGCGCGTAGCGCGGGCAAGATGAGCGTCGTCGTCGCGACGGCCTATATGGAGGAGGCCGAGCGCTTCGATTGGCTGATCGCCATGAATGATGGTCGCATTCTCGCCACCGGCTCGCCGGCCGAGCTCAGAGTGCAGACCGGCGCTACCTCGATCGAGGATGCGTTCGTCGCGCTGTTGCCGCAGGCTGCGGACCAGGATCAGGCGGAGATGCCTGCACGCACCGTGCTCGATGGCAGCCACGAGCCGGTGATCGTCGCGCGTGAGCTGACCCGCCAGTTCGGCGATTTCACCGCCGTGGATCGCGTCAGTTTCTCGATCCGCAAGGGCGAGATCTTCGGCTTCGTCGGCTCCCATGGCTGCGGCAAGACCACCACCATGAAGATGCTCACCGGTCTCCTGCCGCCGAGCGACGGCGAAGCGCTGATCTTCGGTCGCACCATGGAGGCCGGCAATTACGAATCCCGCCGCCGCGTCGGCTACATGTCGCAATCCTTCTCGCTCTACGGCGAGCTGACCGTGCGGCAAAATCTCGTGTTGCACGCCAGGCTGTTTCACCTGCCGCCCGATCAGGCCGACAAGCGCATCGCCGAGCTGGTCGAGCGCTGTGATCTCGCCGATCATATCGATGGCCTCGCCTCCGACCTGCCGCTCGGCATCCGCCAGCGGCTTTCGCTTGCGGTTGCGATCGTTCACAAGCCCGATCTGTTGATCCTCGACGAGCCCACGTCGGGCGTCGACCCCGTCGCGCGCAATCAGTTCTGGCGGCTGCTGATCGAGCTCTCCCGCAACGACGGCATGACGATCTTTGTCTCCACGCACTTCATGAACGAGGCCGCGCGCTGCGACCGTCTGTCGTTGATGCATGACGGGCGCGTGCTTGCGACCGATACGCCGGACGGACTGATCAAAGCCAAGAATGCGCGATCGCTCGAACAGGCCTTCATCGCTTTTCTGGAGCAGGACGCCGGTGTCGACGACGGCGCACCGGTGACGCTGACGCAGGCCGATCCGAACCGGGCCGCTCTGCCGAGAGCAGACGACGATGGCCAGCGCGCGCTGTTCAGCTCGCGGCGTCTGCTCGCCTATACGATCCGTGAGGGGCTCGAGCTCGTCCGCGATCCGATCCGGCTGCTGTTTGCGCTGTTCGGCACCGCATTCCTGATGATCGTGATCGGCTTCGGCATCTCGACCGACGTCAACAACCTGACCTTTGCGGCGCTCGACCACGACCAGACGCCGGAGAGCCGTGCCTACCTCGCCGAGCTGCGCGGGTCGCGCTATTTCACGGAAAGACCGCCGCTTGCTGACTACGCGGATCTGGAGCGGCGGATGAAGAACGGCGACATCAAGGCCTCGATCGAGATCCCACCGAATTTCGGCATGGACATCAAGCGCGGCCGTCCCGCTTTCGTCTCCGCCTGGATCGATGGTTCGATGCCGTTCCGCGCCGAGACCATCCGCGGCTATCTGGAGGGAACGCATATCCTCTATTTGTCCGACCCCGCCGTGAAGACCACGCAGGCTTCGGCGGCCTCGGCCGCCGACATCACGATCCGCTTCAAGTACAATCAGTCGTTCGACAGCATCTATGCGATGGTGCCGACCACGATCGCGCTGATGCTGGCGCTGTTTCCGGCGATCCTGATGGCGCTGGCTGTGGTCCGGGAGAAGGAGCTCGGCTCCATCACCAATCTCTATGTCACGCCCGTGACCCGGCTCGAATTCCTGCTCGGCAAGCAACTGCCCTATGTCGCGGTCGCCCTGGTCAATTTCGCGGTCATGTTCGTGATGGCGCTGTGGCTGTTTCGCGTGTCCTTCAAGGGCAGCATGTTGCCGCTGCTCCTGGGCACGGTGGTTTATGTCTTCACGACCACCGGGTATGGGATGCTGATCTCGACCTTCTGCCGCACCCAGATCGCAGCGCTGTTCGGCACCGCGATTCTGACCGTGCTGCCGGCGACACAATTCTCCGGCATGATGGTCCCCGTGTCGTCGCTGTCGGGCTTCGCCCAGCTGATCGGCATGGGCTTTCCGATGACCTATTTCCGTCCGATCACCGTCGGCACCTTTACCAAAGGTCTCGGCTTTGCCGATCTCGGTCCATACGTCCTGATGCTGCTCGCGTTCATTCCCGTGCTGACGACGCTCAGTCTCGTTCTGCTGCCGAAGCAGGAGCAGTGAGGGGTCATGCGCTCGCTGTCCAACATTTTCTGGCTCGGGACCAAGGAATTGCGCAGCCTGTTCGGCGACGTCGTGCTGATCGGGCTGGTGATCTATTCGTTTACCGTCGCGGTGATCAGCCAGGCGCAGAGCAATTCGCAGGAGCTCTATCACGCCTCAATCGCCGTGGTCGACGAGGACAGTTCCGAACTGTCGCGCCGCATCATCGGCGCGTTCCTGCTGCCCTACTTCCAGCCGCCGGTGCACATCACGCAAGCTCAGATCGAGCCGGTGATGAACAGCGGCAGATTCACCTTCGTGCTCGACATTCCGCCGAACTTCGAGCGCGACGTCCTGGCCGGTCATCGGCCGGCTCTGCAGGTCAATGTGGACGCCACGGCAATGGTGCAGGCGGGCCTTGGCTCGGGCTATATCCTGCAGATCATCGATACCGAGATCGACTGGTTCCTGGCGCGGGCGCAGACCACGCCGTTGTCGCCGGTCAATCTGGTGACGCGGATCGCGTTCAACCCGAACGTGACGACGTCCTGGTTCGAGAGCGTGATGGGCATCATCAGCAGCGTCACCATGCTCGCGATCATCCTGGCGGGCGCGGCGCTGGTGCGCGAGCGCGAACATGGGACGATGGAGCATCTTCTCGTCATGCCGCTCTCGCCATTCGAGATCGCAATGTCGAAGATCTGGGCCAACGGGCTCGTCATTGCGGCTGCTGTCGTGATCGCGCTTTATCTGGTGGTGCAGCTCGTCCTTGGCGTACCGATCGCGGGCTCGATTCCGTTGTTCATGGTCGGCGTCGTGCTTTACCTGTTCTTCGGCACCGCGGTTGGCTTGTTTCTCGGCACCATCGCACGCTCGATGCCGCAGCTCGGGCTGCTCTACATCCTGGTCGCGGTGCCCATGAACATGCTGTCGGGCGGTGCAACGCCGGTCGAAGCTCAGCCGCAATGGCTGTCCACGATCATGAAAGCTTCGCCCTCGACCCACTTCGTATCGGTCGCGCAAGCGATCCTCTATCGCGGCGCAGGGTTCGACGTAGTGTGGCAGCATTTCATCGCGATCGCCGGCATCGGCGCGCTGTTTCTGACCCTGACGATCTGGCGTTTCCGCGCCGCGGTCACCGCCACCGGAGCGTAGCCGGAAGGAGACAGCTTTCGGCCTGTCGTTGAACAGGGTTTCGGAAAGCTTAATCCTGCGGGCGCGCCAGATCGGGCGCGTGTGCATCCCGGCCGTGCCGCCCGCAGCGCGCCGGCAACGGTTCGCCAACCATCGCATCGGCTGATCCGGGGCGCTAACGATTTCGAAAATCGCGCTGGTGCACCGTCAGCCTGTCCTGAGGGGGACAGAGTGGGGAGATTGAGCATGACGATGAATGGGGAAGCCGTCTTGGAAAACGTGCGTCGCTATCGCACCATCGCATCCTTGTATCGGCAGACCGCCGCCTTCCGCCCGCATCAGCGCTGGTCGCTGCTGGAGCAGGCGGAGGAATGGGAAAACCGCGCGATGGTCGAGCTCGAGGGCTATTTCGCTGCCCGCATTGCCGCAAGCGAACGCGCCGCTCCGCGTCCGGCCTATCATGCGCCGCGCTGGGAGATGGCTGCGGCCGCGTAAGCCGCAGCAGTTGCGCATCGCGCACCCGACGATTTGCGATGCGGACTTGACAGTCCGCCTTCGCCGGTCCCTTTTGCCGCAGACGGCTTGCGCGGGGACTTGTCACGATGTCGACTTCGGATTTCCGATCTCAATCGATTGCCACGATGACCACGCGCAGGACCGTGTTGGGCGGCGGTCTTGCCATTCTTGCCACCGCGCGATCCTTGCACGCCGAGCCGGCCGACCAATTCCGCGTAGAGTCCTCCGAGGGTGCAATCGTTTCGGCCCACTATGCCGCAAACGGCACGGCGAAACGGCCGAGCGTCCTGGTTCTGCACGGTGCACGGGGTGTCGAATTGAGGCAACGTGCCTACGAACGCTATGCCGACGCCCTGACGGCAGCGGGCATCGACGCCTATCTGGTGCGCTATTACAGCCCGGTCGACGAGCAGGCAATGGCGCCGACCAGCACGCGGGAAGCTCGCCTCGCGCATGAGGACGCACGGTTTGGTGTCTGGGCCGAACGCGTCTCGGCGGTCGCTTCCGCAGTGCTGGCGCGCGCGGATAGTTCCGGCCGGCTCGGTCTGCTCGGATTTTCGCTTGGTGGCTTCGTCGCTGCCGCGACGGCGGCGCGCGATGACCGTGTTGCTGCGCTCGCTGTGCTCTACGGTGGCATGCCCGACCAGATCGCGACCAGCGTGAAGCATCTGCCGCCATTGCTCGAACTGCATGGCGACGCCGATCGCAATGTCTCGATCGCGCGGGGAGAGGCGCTGGTTCGCCTCGCCAAGACCGTCGGCGCTCCGGCTGAGCTCGTCACCTATCCCGGCAAGCCCCACGGGTTCGATTTTGCCGAGAACGATCCTGCGTCGGCGGATGCCGTGGCGCGCGTCATCGGGTTCTTTCGGGAGCGGTTGCCGGCGGCTTGAGCAGATGCGCGGCCGGAGCCGCGCAGATCGTGCGCATGCTGCAGTCAGATTGCGCAGAACGTCTTCACCTCGCAGTATAGCATTGCCCCATGCGACAAGCGTGATTGACATCGAGGCGCGGTCCCGCTGACCTGCGCACCGTCGGCAGCCGAGGGCGCAAACGCGATGGACAAGGCAGATCTCATTTTGACCAATGGCCGCATCTTTTGCGGCCTGCACGACGGCTTCGCCGAGGCACTCGCCATCGGTGGCGGACGCGTGCTCGCGACCGGCAAGGCCTCGGATATCGATGGTCTCAGAGCCGGCGCCACGCGCACGATCGATCTTGGCGGTCGCCTCGCGGTGCCCGGGTTGAACGATGCGCATATGCATCTGTTGCCCTATGGGCTTTATATGGCCGAGATCAATCTGCGTCCCGAAACCGGGGCGCGGAGCGTGGGCGAGATCCTGCGCCGGATCGCGGACAAGGCAAAGACCGCGGCACCCGGCGAATGGATCCTCGGCCGCGGCTACGATCACAATGAGCTCGCCGAAAAGCGCCATCCGACCGCCGCCGAGCTCGACCGGGTCGCGCCCAATAATCCGGTCTACGTCAAGCGCACCTGCGGGCACGTCGCGATTGCGAACACGCTGGCCTTGCGCGAGGCCGGCGTCGGCCACAACACGCCGAATCCGGACGGCGGCCTGATCGAGCGGCGCGACAACCAGCTCACCGGACTGCTCGCCGAGCGCGCGATGCGGCTGATCGTCGATGTCGCGCCGAAGCCGACGCGTGCCGAGCTGAGAGCTGCGATCGATCGCGCCAGCCGCTTCATGCTGTCGCAGGGCTTTACCAGCGTGATGGATGCGGCGGTCGGCATGTCCGCCGGCATGGAGGAGATCGCGGCCTACGAAGCCCTGGCCGCTGCGGATGAATTGCCGATCAAGGTCTGGGCCTGCCTCTATGGCAATCCCGATGGCATCGCCGGCAAGGCCTATGAGGGCGGCTACCGCTTCGGCCGCCGCACCGGCCTGTTGCGCTACGGCGCGATGAAGGTGTTCGGCGACGGCAGCGCCGGCGGCCTCACGGCGGCAATGAGTGAGCCCTATCTGGTCGGCGAGCCGGACAATCGCGGCATCTTCTGCTTCTCGGACAAGGAGATGCATCAGTACCTCTCGCATTATCACGCGCAAGGCTATCAGCTCGCGATCCATGCGATCGGCGATGCCGCGATCGAGCAGGTGTTGAGCGGCATCGAGAAGGCCGGCACCAAAGACCAGCCGATCGCGGGTCGCCGCCACCGCATCGAGCATTGCGGTTTCCTCTCTGACGGCCAGATCGCGCGCATGGCGAAAGCCGGCATCGAGCCGGTGCCGCAGCCGACCTTCATGTATGAGTTCGGCGATCTTTACTTGCGCAATGTCGGCGACATCAGGACGGCCGCGGCCTATCCGATGCGCAAATGGCTCGACGCCGGCCTGCATCCGGCGGCGAGCTCGGATGCGCCGGTGTCCACCACCGATCCGTTCAAGAACCTGTTCACGATGACGACGCGGATGTCGAACCGGCATACGGTGTTGGGGCCGGATCAGGTGCTGAGCATGGCCGAGGCGCTGCATGCCTACACCTATTGCGGCGCCTACACTCAGTTCGCGGAATCTGAGGTCGGCCGGCTGGTGCCCGGGCAGGCCGCTGACATCGCAGTGCTCAGCGACGATGTCTTTACGTGTGAGTCCGCCAGGCTGGAGCATGATGTGCGCTGCGATCTCACGCTGCTCAACGGCAAGGTGGTGTTCGACCGCGCCGGCGAGCTCGGCGCCGCCGCGGCGGAGTAGGGCTGGCGGATATCGCTTTTCGGGATGGTCGCTGGCCTCATGGTTCGAGACGCGCGGCTTTGCCGCGCCCTCACCATGAGGGTTTGAGATTTCTCCGCGGGGAAAGTCCTCATCCTGAGGAGCCGCGAAGCGGCGTCTCGAAGGATGGCCGCATCAAGACAGACTGTCGATACCCTTCTCATCTACTGTCCAGCTCGAAATAGTACGCTCATATTTTGGGCCCCGGCGCATGCGCCTGCAGCTCGTGCACCAGCACGCGCATGTTTTCCGAATAGTCCACCGGAACGGACACGAGATGCACGCCGCCAGCCGCGAATGCGGCTTCGAGTGCGGGAGCCAAGCCGTCGGCCATCTCGACTCGGCTGCCCTTGGCACCGTAGGCCTGCGCGTAAGCGACGAAATCCGGATTGCCGAAGGTCATGCCGAAATCGGGAAAGCCGTCGACGCCCTGCTTCCAGCGGATCATGCCGTAGGCATTATCCTGCAAAATCAGCACCACGAGGTTCACGCCAAGCCGGACCGCGGTCTCCAGCTCCTGCGAGTTCATCATGAAGCCGCCATCGCCGCACACCGCCATCACCCGCCGCTCCGGATGCAGGCACGCGGCCATGATCGCCGACGGCAGCCCGGCACCCATGGTCGCGAGCGCGTTGTCGAGCAGCAACGTATTGGCGACCCGGGTTCGGTAGTTGCGGGCGAACCAGATCTTGTACATGCCGTTGTCGAGGCAGACGATGCCGTCCTCCGGCATCACCTGGCGCACGTCATGCACGATCCGCTGTGGCGTCAGCGGGTAGCGGCTCTCCTCGGCGCGATCCTCGATGTGACGCAGGATCTCCGCGCGCAGGGACAGCAGCGTACCGGCGTTCGGCAGCTTGCCCTCTAGGCGATCGGCAAGGAGCGTCAGGCTCGGACCGACATCGCCGACGAGCTCGGCGTGCGGGAAGAACACTTCCTCGACGGTAGCCGGAAGATAACCGACATGGAGCACCGTCGGCCCGCCGGGACCCATCAGGAATGGCGGCTTCTCGACGGTGTCGTGCCCGATGGCGATGATCAGGTCGGCGCGGTCGACGGCGTCGTGGACGTAGTCCCGCTCCGAGAGCGCGGCGGTGCCCATATAGAGTCCGGAGCCGCCGGCGACCGACCCCTTGCCCATCTGGGTGTTGAAGAACGGAATCTGCAGGCGGCGGACGAAATCCGCCAGCGCCGCGGCAAGACGCGGCCGGCTGGCGGCGGCGCCGAGCATGACAAGTGGCCGTTGCGAGCCTTTGATGAGCTCGGCCGCGCGATCGAGTGCGGCGGGCTGGGCCACCGGCATGTCGATCGGGTGTGGCGGGATCGGCGTCATGTCCGCGGTCTCGGCGGCGGCGATGTCCTCCGGCAATTCCAGATGCACCGGTCCCGGCCGCTCCTGCTGCGCGACGCGAAAGGCATCGCGCACGATCGAGGGAATGGTCGCCGGGCTGACGATCTGGCGCGCCATCTTGGTCAGCGGCGTCATCGTCGAAACCATGTCGACCACCTGAAACCGCGCCTGCTTGCGGCTTAGGATGCCCTTCTGTCCCGTGATCATCACCATCGGCATCGCGCCGAGCAGCGCATAGGCGGCCCCGGTCGTGAAGTTGAGCGCGCCCGGGCCGAGCGTCGCGAGGCAGACGCCGGGCTTGCCGGTGAGCCGGCCATGGGTGGCGGCCATGAAGGCCGCGGCCTGCTCGTGCCGGGTCAGCACCAGCTCGATGGGGGAGCGCCTGAGCGCTTCGACCACATCGAGGTTTTCCTCGCCGGGCACGCCGAAAATCCGTGTGACGCCCTCGTTCTGCAAGGCAGCGACCAGAAGCTCTGCACCGTTCATCGGCTTGACCTCTCGCGGTTGGTTCGGACGACGATCGGGACGAGGTGAACGCTCCGTCCGTCTCGCATCAATCGACCGGATCGGGCCGGCCATCGCAACCTTTAATTCCGCCCTCGCGCGGTCTTGATGAGTCCAGGTGATGCATGCTGGCGCGGTCTCGCGGAGCTGCTGCGCCCGAGGCGAGCCAAACTCATTTCTTCAGGCTTGCCCACACGCCGCCGAGAATGAGGGTGCCGCCGATGAGGTGGATCAGCGTCGGCGGCTCGCCGAGGATGGCCCACGACAAGAGCGCGCCGGCGATCGGGCCGAGATAGAGCACGATGGAGGCCCGCACCGAGCCGAAGCGGGTGCCGAGATAGGCAAACCCGGCATAGGCGAACAGGCCGGGCACGAGGCCGGCGAAGAGATAGGCGCCGAGCGCCCGCGAGGTGAACGCTGATTGAGGCGCACGCCAGATCTCCGCGATCGCGATGGGAAGCGTGAACAATGCACCGGCGGCCGCAAAAGCCGCGATGCGGGCCAGAAGCGTTGCGCCGGTGGCGACCCTTGACTGCACAAGCGTGTAGCCCGACCAGCCGAGCATGGCCCCGACCACCAGCAGATCGCCGGATGCCGTGCGCAGCTCGACGAAGGTGCGAAGATGCCCTTTCGATACGACCAGCAGTGCACCAAGCAGGGCCAGAGCCATGCCGAGGAGTTGCAACCCGCCGATCCGCTCCAGGCCGAAGATCCGTGAGAGCAGCAGCACGACGATGGGCGACAGCGACATGATCAGGGCGATATTGATCGCCGTCGTGGTGATGCCGGCGATGTAGACCGGGCCACCGCACAGGAACATGCCGAGGAAGCCGGCGGCCAGGATCGGCAGTGCGTTGCCTCGCAGCGGCAGACGCCCGCTGCGGACCTCGGCGATTGCCAATGGCGCAAGGCCCGCTGCAATGATTGTCCAGCGAAAGAATGCCAGCGTGAACGGCGGCACCGCGCCAGCCAGCCCGCGAGCCAGGATCATGTTCGTGACCTGGGCGGTGGCGACGAGCACGAAGCCGAGCATGGCGAGCAGGCTGGCCCGGAGGTCGCTCTCGGCCGTCTTCGACTGGGTGGCATCATCTCTTGCGGGCATCATGCAAGTCCGAGCGGCGTCAGCGCATCCCGGCCATGCTGTCCGGCGCAAAGCCGGTCGGCAGGCCATCGATGCTTTTGGCGTTTTTCAGCCCCCAATATTTGCGCAGATTATCGAGCCCCTGCGCGGTCCAGTAGCGAACCAGGCTGCCGCGCTCTTCCTTGTAGTCGAACAGGGGCACGCCCATGCCGCATGATGTCTGCACGAGCTCCACGGCAAGACGCACGATCTGCCGCGCGCCCGGCATCTCCTCGAATTGCGGGAGCAGCGCTTCATAAGCCTCAGTCCCGCGCATCAGCGACTGACCCTGGCCGTACAGGCGCAGGATGACGGGAGGGCCTTCGAAGGCGCAGAACATGATGGTCAGCCGCTTGTCGGTGCAGGCCGTCAAGTGGGCGCGGGTCTCGCTGCCGCTGCCGGTGCAATCGAGATAGGCGACGTCGTTGTCGCCGAGCACGCGAAGTGAGGACAGCCCCTTGGGCGAAACGTTGATGCGCCCGGTCGGCGGCGCGCTCGCGACGAAGAAGATCTTCTGCCGCGCGATGAAAGACCTGTGTTCCGGCTCGATCTTCGTAAATTGCTTGCCCATGCCGATCCTCCCTTCCCTCCGGGATCACTGAGCGTATCATCGAACGAATGCCGGTTTAATATTGCTGCCTATCCTAGTATCTCCTGCACCATGAAGGGACAGGTCCCCGAAAGCCAGGCACTCTCCCTGGGAGCATTCCTGCGCTCGCTGCGAGAGCGCCAGGATCCAGCCGCTCACGGCCTCGTTGGCGGACGCCGGCGCACGCCCGGCCTCCGACGCGAGGAACTGGCGCAGCTCTGCGGATTGAGCGCGACCTGGTACACCTGGATCGAGCAGGGTCGCGAGGTGTCCGTTTCTCCGGCAACGCTCGACCGCTTGGCGCGCGGATTGCGCCTGTCGCGGGCGGAGCGAAATTATCTGTTCGAGCTCTCGGGCAAACGCGATCCGGATCGCGCCGACACCGGCGATGATCCACCCGAGACAATGCTTGACTGCGTCGACTTGATCGATGGCCCGTCCTACATCCTCGACCGCAGCTGGACGGCCCGCCGCTGGAATGCCAAGGCGGCGCGGCTGTTTGCGGGCTGGCTCGATGCCGGCGTCGAGCTCAATTTGCTGCGCTACATCTTTCTGCGGCCGGAGGCGCGCTCGCTCATCCTTGATTGGGCGATGCGGGCGCAGCGCGTCGTCGCCGAGTTTCGGGCCGCCACGACCAGCCATGTCGACGATATCGCGGTGCGAAGCCTCGTCGACGACCTCAATGTGACAAGCCCAGATTTCGCGCGCTGCTGGGCGGCGCACACTGTGCTGGCGCGCGAAGGCGGCGAGCGCACGTTCAAACATCCGGCCGACGGCCTGCTCCATTATCAGCAGGTGTCGATGTCGTTCGCGGGCTGGCCGGACTTTCGACTGACGATCCTGATGCCGATGCCGGACAGACGGGAGTAGGCACCTCGGACTGAGTCTGTCCCGCCATCGCACGCCGGCGGGTTTGAGGTCGATCAACGTCGATCGGTCCAAGTCGGGCGAGTATTACCTCCACAAGGCAGCAGACGCGATCTCGATCTCGCGTTCAGGAGGAGTTTCGATGCGGCACGCAGGCAGGGTTCTCAGTCTCGCCGTCAGCACGTTGGCGCTGACGATCATTGTTGCTGGTCCGGCGCCGGCTCAGCCGGGGCCGTCCGGTCCGGGATGGGGCCCCGGGATGATGATGGGGCCGGGCATGATGGGGCACGGCGGGTTCGGGTTCTTCTGCAATCCGCGCATGGCCGGCTTCGCCGAATGGCGGCTCAAGGAGATCGAGGAGGCCGTCAAGCCCAATGAGGCGCAGAAGGCGGCGCTCGAGGAGCTGAAGAGCGCGTCCGCGAAGGCTGCCGACCTCATTACCAAGGACTGTCCGACCGCGATCCCGGTCAAGCCCACGGAACGGTTGGATCTCGCCGAGAAGCGGCTCGAGACCATGCTGCAGGCCATCAAGGTCGTACGTCCGGCGTTTCAGGCCTTCTACGACGGGCTTGATGAGAAGCAGAAAGCCAGCCTGGATTCGGTCGGCCCGCGCAGATGGGGATGGCGCAACTGGCACTGGCCATGGGGTGCCGAGCAGTAAGGATGTTGCTGCTGAAGACGTCGTGCCGCATTCGCGGCGCCGCGTTGAAAGCGGTCAGGACGCGAGCGCCATCCGGAGCATGCGGGCGAGATCGGCACTGACATAGGGCTTGGTCAGCAGCAGCACGCCGGCATCGAGCCGTCCATGATGGACGATCGCGTTCTCGGTGTAGCCGGACGTGTAGAGAACCTTCAGCCCGGGACGCCGCTTCAGCGCTTCGATCGCGAGCTGACGGCCATTCAGGCCTCCGGGCATGATGATGTCGGTGAACAGGAGGTCGATGCGGACGGGGCCGTCGATCAAGGCCAAAGCCTCGTCGGCCTTGCTCGCCGCGAGCGTGGTGTAGCCGAGCCGCTTGATCTGAGCCACGACGTAGTCGCGGACCAGTGCATCGTCCTCGACGATCAGGACCGTTTCGTCGCCGTGCGCGATGGTCGTGATTGCGGGGCCCGCGGCCAGCTCGGTGACATCGGCGCTGGCTTGCGGCAGGTAGAGCTTGACCGTGGTGCCATGTCCCGGCTCGCTGTAGATCTTGATGTGGCCGTTGGACTGCTTGACGAAGCCGTACACCATGCTCAGGCCAAGGCCCACGCCCTTGCCGACATCCTTGGTGGTGAAGAAGGGCTCGAACACCTTGTCGAGCAGGTTGGCAGGGATGCCTTCGCCGGTGTCGCTCACCGCGATCATGACGTAGCTGCCGGCCGCGACTTCCGGATTCATGCGGACGTAGTCGTCGTCGAGCACGACGTTCCTGGTCTCCAAGGTCAGCTTGCCGCCGCCAGGCATCGCGTCGCGCGCGTTGACGGCGAGATTGAGGATCGCGGTCGAGAGCTGGCTCGGATCGATCATCGCCGGCAGGATATCGTCCGCCAGCATCGACTCGATTTCGATCTGCTCGCCCAGCGTCCGCCGCAACAGGCGCGCGGTATCGACGACGAGACCGTTGATGTCGACGCTGCGCGGTTGCAGCGGCTGGCGGCGGGCGAACGCCAGCAGATGGCGGGTGAGATCGGCGCCGCGCGCGGCGGCGGAGCTGATCAGGTTGGTGATCTGCAGGAGATGTGGACGGTCCTTCACGGCATCGGCGAGGATCTCGATGGTGCCGGTGATCACCGTCAGGATGTTGTTGAAGTCGTGCGCCACGCCGCCGGTGAGCTGGCCGACCGCTTCCATCTTCTGCGCCTGGCGCACCTGGGCCTCGGTCGCTTCGATCTCCTGGAAGCGTCGGATCATGGCTTCGGCGGTGCGACGCTGCTGCATTTCCTCCTCGAGCTGCGCATAGGCCTTCCGCAGCTGGGCGCGCGACGGCAGCACCAGGATGCGCGGCAGCAGCAACAGCAGCGCTGCGGCGATTCCGACCGACATGAAAGCCAGGAAGCCCTTGGTCGCAGCTTCGAGGTCGTAGGCCGGCACCCAGATGGTGTAGACCTCGAGCAGGCGCGCGATGCCGCACACCGTCACGAAGACCGCGAAGGCCCAGAAGATGGCGCTGAACTGAATGTCACGGCGGCGCCAGACGAAGAAGGCCAGTACGAAGGCAATGGCGAAGAAGGCTGTGGACGTCAGGAGGTCGGAGACGGCGTTCAGCCAGATCAATTCCGGCCTCCACAGCAGGCATTCGCCATGCGGGCTGAGCGTCAACATGTCCGGAAGTCCCCAAAGCCACCGATCGGCACGCCTCGCGTCGCGGTCCGATCAGATCCCCGGGAACCTAATCATTCAAATTTCGATGGTGGGCACAAGCGCCTGTTAGTTGCAGGAGCATTCAAAGGTGTTGGCGCACCGTGGATAGCTTGGCTGCGACCGCCGGCCGCAGGCGCTGCAAGGACCGAGGCCACTTGCGCGGCTGACATATAACAGGTGTGGTATCTAATAAAAGTGGTATCGGGATCAGTCAGGCTGCCCGTGCAGCCGATCACTTCGCCCGAGAAGCCAGGCGCGTCGAAAATGTCATGATCGATGTGCCCTCTCAGTTGGACTGATCGCTCAGTCCTCGGCGAACCACCAAAGTCTCCCGTGCCGGAATCAGACCCGCCGGCCCGCGTCCGATCTGGGTGAGATTGAACAGGGCCGAGATCAGAATGACGGGGAGCATCTCTCCCCGGGCGACGCCGATGGCAGCAAGAAAAGCAACCGCCTTCACGGATGCGACGATGGCGATCAGCTTTGACATCGGACAACTCGCGGGATGGATGTCAGTGTGGTGTCTCGCAGGCGGCAGCAGATGGCTCCGCTGTGTCACTTAGATAGGCCGGTTGCGCCGGCGGGATAATCCAGCTTTCCTTTGACGGACTGTTTCGCATTTCGATGCAATCGAGGACGCGTTCTCCTCGCTGCGCCGGTCGCAGGCCAGGTGAGCGGCCCTTCGGGCGATGGATGCCAGCGCCGTACGCGCGATCGGTCGCCGCGGTTGCGTTTGACGGCCGGAGCCCCAATGGTCTCGCGATGAGAGGGCGCAGTCAGGCGCGATGTCGAGCGGGGCTTATATTCCCAAACGCTCCCTCTGAAGACGTGCGCGGTCCCTGGCAGCGTCTTTCAAGCCGCCCTGAATCTGGCTTCGTGTGAGCCCCATGTCCGACAGCTCACGGTCTGAAAGCCCTTCGAGGATGATCAGATTGAGTTCGTATTCGCGTTGCGCAATGCCCGCAGCAATCAGGCTGTTGACTGCCTTCAACAGCCGGCGCACCAATGATGCGATCGAACCATGACCTGCAAAAAGCCGTCTCGGCATCCGATAAGAAATGTTCAACATGCTTACGCTGACTACCGTGGTTCAAATCCACGCGTAGTATGCCGTGCGCCCGCACTGGACGCTTGGAGCTTTCCTTGAGAGAATCTTGAGACGCATCACTTCGGCGTGCGGCGCGCGTGAAGGGACGTGCGCCTTGGAGCCTCCAATTCGTGCTCGCGATCGCCGCGTCCAGCCACGGGTGGCTCAAAGCGGCAAGTCTGCATCAGGTGGGATCGGAAGTCCTGAAAGGAGCAGCTGTGGCTGGTGAACGCGATCTCAAGGCGCTCCTGCGGGACATAAAGCCGGAGATGCAGGAGGGCGTTTTCGTCTTCTGCACGATCGCGCATGACGGAGAGATCCCGGCTGCGATCCATCCGCTGCTGATGTTCCGCGAACGGGAGGGGACAACGCTGGTGATGCGGCGCGAACAGGCGGAGAGAGCGGGGCTCAGCTCTCAATTTGCGTCACGGCTGATCACGTTGACGGTCCATTCGTCGCTGAACGCGGTGGGTTTTCTCGCAGCGATCACGGCGCGACTGGCCGAGGCCGGCATCAGCGTCAATGCGGTCTCGGCCTTCTACCACGATCATCTGTTCGTGCCGGATCAGCGCGCCGGGGACGCGCTGCGCATCCTCAACAGCATGTCCGCGCCGGAGCCGCGTACTTCGGCGCGATGACCTATGGCGCCCGTTTACCGGTGCGCCCAATCGTCATGGTCACCGCGAATGAAGTCGGCAATGCGCTCGACCACGGGCTCTTCGATGCCGGCATAGCCGTGCTCCGAGAACGCGCCGCAGGGATCGGTGGCTACCGAGTGACCGTGGGTGAAGCTGCGGCTTTCCTTGCGCGCGGCCGGGATGAGTGCAAACAAAGCCGCTGAGCCCGCTGGCGGGCTGATGGTGCAGTGGTCATTCTCATGCCAGACGACCAGCGTCGGCACGGTGATGCGCGAGGCATAGAGGTTGAAGGTCGGCTGATTGGCCGCCGCCAGCTGGGTGACGGACGATGTCAGGACCACGCCGGTGAGGCCCGACAAGGCCGGCTGGAAGCCCGCCGCCGTCACCGCTGAAATGCTGCCATTGCTGGTGCCGACGACCCAGACCGGCTTGCCCCAGCGCGTGATGGCGGCGTTGATGAAGCCCTGCAGTTCGGCGGCATGCGCCGCGCTCAGGCGGTTGGCCTGGGTGAGGCCCGCCGGGTGGGCGGGCGTGGCATCGGCCATCATGACGTTGAGGCCGTCGCGCAAGAACAGATCAGCGGAGCGGATCAGGAAATTGCCGGTGGAATCGATGATGGTGCCGGTCGAATCGAGGCTGAGCAGGCCGTTGCCGCCCGTCAGCAGGATGACGCTGGCGCGCGCCTGCCGCGCCGGCCGGTCGAGCCGCACCGGCGGGGTCTTGACGATGAAGGTGGTATCGATCGTCACCGCTTCGGCGTCTGCAGCGCGCGCTGCCTGGGACGCGCCGCAGACAGCGAGCAGGCAGACACTGAAGCTCAAAGCGTATCGTGCAAATCGCGTCGTGAAACCGTAGGACATGTTTCGCTCCCAATAACCTCAAGGTGCAATGGCGTGATAGTGCACCCATGTGTCGCGGAAGTGAACGGCCATCCCGATCGATTTCTGTGCGGCTCTCGAATTGCCAGGAGCTCCAATCCGCATGGACGAAGCGTATTTCGCATTCGCAAGCTGAGAACGGACAGTGCAGTGCACCTGTCGCTCAGCGCTGCTTCGCGCTCGGCGCCATGCCGCCTCCGATGAACCGATGTTCATGGAACGCCAGCTTTTTCAATCGGTTGGTCAACGGGGCAACAGGAGGAGGACTGCCATGAAGAAAGTGATCGTCGCTTTGTCCGCCGTCGCTCTGCTTTCCGCGACGCAGGCTGCGAGCGCCGCGACCGCGTCCAAGACGCCTGGGCATGAAATGCAGGTGAAGGGCTCCAAGAAGGGCTATTCGGGCGCTTCGGGCTACGCACCGGGACGCGAGATGCAAGCGAAAGGTTCGAAAGCCGGCCACCACGGTGCGTCCGGATATGCACCGGGGCAGACAACCGGCGCGAACACGAACCGTAGCCGCTGAACAGCAAGGCCCGCCAGTACCCTCTGGCGGGCTCTCCTCCCAGCTGGAATGCAGGCAGATCGAATTCGAACGAGCCGCGCCACGGCCGGCGAAACTGAGCTCCAATGTTTGCGATGCGGCCGTGACCCGGCAGTCGACACCGCGCGCAGTCCCCCCGAATCCGTTGTTCCCGATTGCGTGGAGCCCCACGCGATGTTCCGGGTATTTGGTCGACCAACCCTAGCGATTGCTGCTGCGCAATCCCCGACGCGTTGAAAATTTAATTGCAAAATTCGCCAAATATTCTAAAACTCAGAAACTGCATGACTGATCTATCGGGGAGACCAGAATGAGTGATCCCTATCGGCTTAAAGGCCTGTCAAGCGCGGTCTGCTATCAGGATGCCAAGGGAGCCTTTCGTTGGCTTGAGGCGGCCTTTGGCTTCGAGCCCCTGTTCGTCATTCTCGATGCGGACGGCAACCTCGCCCATTCCGAGATGAGCTTCGGGCATTCCGTGCTCATGGTCGGCAACGAATGGAGTGCCGCTCACAAGAGCCCGAAATCGATCGGTGGCAACAACACGCAGACCGTCCATGTGCAGCTCGCGGAAGGCGAGGACGTCGATGCGCATTGCGAGCGTGCGCGCCAGGCGGGTGCGGAGATCCTCCAGGAGCCCGACACTCAATTCTACGGCGATCGCACCTATCGCGCCCGCGACCCGGAAGGCCATATCTGGACGTTCGGTGTCACCAAGACCAAAATGACGCCCGACGAGTGGGATCGCGCGAGCGGTCTCATCACCAAGAAGCGGCTCGATTGACCGCGCGCATCGACAAGACGCTGGCGGCGCTCGCCGATCCGCATCGGCGGCAGACGATCGAATTGTTGCGCCGCCGACCGCATCGCGCCGGCGAACTCGCCGATGCGCTCGGCCTGCCGGCGCCCGCCATGAGCCGGCATTTGCGCGAGCTGAAGCGAAGCGGCCTGGTCGAGGAAACGCATCCGGAGTTCGATGCGCGCGTTCGCATCTATGCGCTGAAGGATGGCGCGATGGCGGAGTTGAAGCGCTGGCTCGCTCAAACCGAAGCCATGTGGTCGGCGCAGCTGTCGAGCTTCAAGGCGCATGTCGAAAGACAGCGCAAATGAGCGCCGCGGTGATCGTATCGATCCGGGTCGATGCGACGCCTTTGCGTGCATTCGAGCTCTTCACCGAGCAAATCGCCGAATGGTGGCGCCCGAACCCGTTGTTTGCGCTGACGCCGCGCGGCGGCGGCCAGCTTCGTTTCGAACCTGGCGAAGGCGGGCGGCTGGTGGCGATGCTCGCGAATGGAAAAGAATTCGAAGTCGGCCGCATCACGGTTTGGAAGCCGGGCGAAAGGCTCGCGCTCACCTGGCGGCAGGCGACGTTCGCGCCCGGCCAGTCGACGCAGCTTGAGGTGCGCTTCGAGGCGGTCGGTGCGCAGACGCGCGTGACGGTCGAGCATCGCGGCTGGGACGGCATCCCGAAGGACCACGTCGCGCGCCACGGCTTCGATCTCATGCTGTTCCAGCGGCGGCTGGCCGAGCATTGGCGCGTGCTGCTGACCGCCGTCGAGACCAGGGTACGCGCAGACGGCGCGTAGCAGGTGAGCGTCGATTGCACCGGCGGACGCATTTCGTTCGGGGTCTCGCAATGACCCGCATTGCAATAAGGGATCATTGCGTGCGCCTCACGTACCGTGGAACCACAGTGCTGGACGCCGCCGCGCTACGACGGGTTTGTCATTTGTTAACCCTGTTCGGTCACAGTCCGGACGCTTGGGGAGCGACCGCATGAACCGCAACCATCGCCGGGCCTTGGCGAAACGGAAGGATCCGCTCAGTCTGGTCTGCGTTGCGGACGCCCATATGCGCGCGGGCCGCATGAAGCGTGCGGAAGAGATGAACCGGGAGGCGATCGCACTCGATCCGCGGTGCTACGAGGCGCACAACAATCTCGGCCACATCCTGCGCCATACCGGGCGCACGGCCGAAGCCGTCGGGCATTTCTCTCTCGCGTTCCAGATCAATCCGAACGTTGCCGTGGTCGCGTATAATCTCGCCATGGCGTTGTCCGAGCTCAATCGCTTCTCCGAGGCGTTACCATTCCATCGGCGGGCCGCGGCGCTCGATCCGTCAAGCGCCGATGCACACTCCACGCTCGCTTTCAGTCTCGGGCAACTCGCCGAACATGCCGAGGCCGAACAGCAATATCTGCGGGCGCTGCAGATCGATCCACGCCATTTCGGCGCCCGGATCAATCTTGGCCTTGCGCTGGTCGAGCAGGGCAGGATCGCCGAGGCCTACCAGCACGCGCAAGTGCTCGCCCAAGCCGACACCGCGCCCGGCTTCCCGCACAAGACCTTCGGCATCCTGCTGGCCCGCGTCGGCTGTCAGGACGGCGCAAGGCTATGCTTCGAGCGACATCTCGCCGCGCATCCGCAGGACAGGGACGAGATCGCGATGCTACTCGCCGCGGTCGGGGGCGCCTTGCCGGCGCGCGCCACGGACCAGCAGATCGTGCACCTCTACAATTCGCGTGCGGATGGGTGGGACAAGGGCGCGGCAGTCGACAACAGCTATCGCGGACACCAGCTTGTGGCGGCAGTCGTGGTGGAGTGCAACCCGCATTCACTCGGCACGGTCATTGATGCGGGTTGCGGGACCGGCCTCGTCGGCGAGCTGCTGCGGCCGCGCGCGCAGCGCCTGATCGGCATCGACATGTCGGATGCAATGCTGGCGCAAGCCCGGGAGAAGAACTGCTATGATGAGCTGCACGGCGGCGACCTGCTGAACTACATGACCCGGCACCCCAGCAGCTGCGACGTGATCGCGAGCGCGGCCACGCTGGTCCATTTCGGCGAATTGAATGCCGTCTTCGCCGCCGCGCGGCAGTGCCTGCGCCCCGGCGGTGTGTTCGTCTTCACGGTGTTTCCGAATGACGATGATGAAGACGCGGTTGCGATCGGAACGCTGAACGGCCTTGCGCAAGGCGGCTGCTTCCGGCATGGCGCCGCGTATGTCGCGCGGACCGCCGCGGCCTGCGGATTGAGCGTGGAAGTGCTACGGCGTGAGGTGCACGAATACGCTCGCAAAGTAGCCATTCCCGGTATCGTTGTCGCGCTGCGCTCGGGCAGTTAGCTCAACTCATCGTAGACAGTACGGGCGTACAGCCGGAAATTGGTTCGGTGCACCGGAGCTGCACCGAAGTTGATCGCATCCGGCGTCTACCACAGAATGCCGGCGCTTCTGGAGACGACCTAAATTAGTGCAACAAATACCTGATCCCAAAGCCGGAAGGGGCGCCCACCTGTCTCAATGCAACTGCGACGAGCGATATTGGGACAACTAAGCGTTAGATCGCCACTCCGGAAGAAACCGCCGATACAGCAACGCCCTTGCTGAGATGAACCTTTCTGCTTCTCATCTTGACCTACGTCAGGACGCGTGAGGTAAAGGTCGTAGATGACGAGTATGGTCAGAGTTCTATCGCGAGCGTTTTCTGAGTCGTCTTATGGTACAAAACACGATTTGCTCAGACATCTGGTGCTGTGCTGCGCCGCTATATTGTTCGTATTGATGCTGGCGCTGACCTATGGGATAGATCTGAGCTCCGGCTTTTTTTAACCCTACTATTTTCCGCTTCGGGTGAGCAGCGATTCTCGGCTTTCAGCAAGCCCATGTCTGTCTCGGGCGAGTAGGCGTATCCGCCAAGCGGCCAGCCAGAGGCATTCCTCCGTCTTCGCCGCGAGTCCAGCGCACTCAGGTCGCCTCCGTTTGATGAGACTAGCTGGGTCAAGAAGCCGTAGGCGATTGCGGGATGGAAGCATCAAGACGGCTATCTGAATGGGGACACATCCGGCCGGCCAGATAAACCCACATGAGGACCGAAGTCCAAAAAGGGCGACTCCGGCGAACATCTCGCAATTATCGCTGTCCGCCGCTAGCCGACTGATAAAGTCGCCTTCGCCCGCATCCCTGCGCCGGCTGCTCGAGGGGCGCTCGCGTTCATCTAACGTTCGAAGCGCACCGGTCCCGAATGTCGTCAGGGATTTCTCGATCTGACCAAGCACTTGTGGGGCTGGAAAATGTGCTCCGAGGTTCTGAGGAACGAACTCAAATCAATCCAGTAGGTTGGGTTTCAGTACAGTGAGATGCTACAATTCCATACGCACAGTTCGAGTTGAGGTTCCATGACGGGCCTTCAGGCGCAGTTGGACAAGATCCGCTCAGATGCGGCAGAGTGCCTCATGTTGGGCCGTCTCGCTCCCGATGGGAAACGCGACGTGTTCATCCGCGTGGGGGAGCACCTGAACGCTCTCGCCTTGGAGCTCGAGAAAACCAGAGCAACGACCGCCAAGATTGCGACCGATGCCACCCCGCAAGCAGAGCCGGCAGATCCTGTTGCTCAGTCCCCGCAAGCAGACCCGGCAGATCCCGTTGCTGCGCCGAACGGGGCCGCGCGGGGGCGCCAAATCATAGCGTGGCTGTTGGTCATCCTTTTTGGCGCCCTCGCAGCTGGCTGGTTCCTGTGGGCCAACAAGTCGCCCGGGAGCGACCGGCCACCAGTGACCTCAGTCAGCTCGCAGCCAAAGCCCGAGCCGGCGCCAGCGGCACAGGAAAATGCAGGACACGCCATCCGTTCCTCAGGAGAAGACGGCGGAAGAGACGTATTGAGGGAACAGGTTGACGCACTTGCGGCACGTTTAGATCGCCTCGAAAAAGACCTGGAGGGTCTCAAGGTCGCCCATAACGAATCCGCAGAACCGTCCAAAAAGGACGTCACTTCCCAATCAGACGACCAGACTACCGCCGCGACCAAACCCGCTGGTTCAGAGCAGAAGGCGTCCAAGCAAACCGAGAGCGTCCCGCTCATCGGCCCGCCCGGTTGCATGCAATTCCGCTCGTACGATCCGGCGTCTGGGACCTACACGGCTCTCAACGGTCGACGACGACCCTGTCGTTAGCGGAGGGGGGCCCAAGCCTCGCAGGATCTCTGGGATTTATCAGTAGGCCCGTGCGCAAAGACGTCGACTATTTGTCGGCTGTCGAGCGGCAACTCGGGCGGCCGTATCGGACCCAACCCCCGGGGAGCTGGTCCGTGCTCCCGGGGATCATTCCCCTCGAAAGGCTCACGAGTAATAACGCAGCAGCGATGATGGCCATAGCCATACGTGATAGTGCCGCGGACGAGGCGACCGCCGAGTCCGTGCTCCAGGCTGTTTGTCGATGAGTGATGTCACGCGCTCTTCCCGACGCGCAATCTATTGAATTGCTGGCGCACCACAGCCGATGAAGATGGGCAACTCGGATGATGGTGGCCCGTGAATAGCAACGTGTCTTCGGTTAGCCTATTCGGGGGACAGCGGTGTCATGGCCGGCGCGCTCAGTGCGGACCGCCGCTCCTGGCCCGTGCACCGCCCTCGCTGTATGGTGCCCTGGACGCCACGTTCTCTCGAAATCTTGGTCAAGGAAATGAGATGCGACTGACAATTGCGGCTCACGACGATGCCGACAGCATCGTTGATCTCGTCAATCAGGCCTATCGCGGCGCCTCGTCCGGTGGATGGACGACGGAAGCCGGTCTGATTGAGGGGCCTCGCGTCAACCGAGCCGTTGTCGCTGAGATGATCGAAAATGGACAGGCGACGGTCCTGCTCGCGCGAGATCAGGCCCCTAAACAGATCCAAGGATGCGTCGCGGTTCGCCCAATGGAAGACCACCAATGGTACCTGTCGATGCTGGCGGTCGGTCCGGCCTTTCAGACCGGCGGCCTCGGCAAATCGATCATGACGGCCGCCGAAGCGTTCCTGGCTGAACGCGGCGCACGTTCCGTCAAGATTTCCGTCATCGACGTCCGGGACAGCCTGATCGCCTGGTATGAACGACGAGGCTATGAACGAACCGGAGACATCGAGCCTTTCCCTTACGATGACCCGAGTGTCGGCGTGCCGCTGCGAGATGACCTCACCCTGATTACGCTCCGCAAATCATTGCGAACGTCGGACCCTGCGGAAACGAGACAGTGAAATGCGGGAAACCCGATCCGGAGCTCAGGGGCCGGGCTTTGAGCGAAGGCACGGCATGCATCGGGACGGAAATATGGCGCACCCGACACGATTCGAACGTGTGACCTTTGCCTTCGGAGGGCAACGCTCTATCCAGCTGAGCTACGGGTGCAGCAGCCGTCCCTTTAGCTGATTGGCGCGAGATCGGCAACGGGCTTGGCGGGCGGCCTGACCAGCCGGGTTTGCCCCAAAGGGCGCGCTGGATATCGGTCCGCGCGGGTTGTTCCGTCGCTCCGGGCCTGCCTCCGGCGGGCGCGGGCTAGCTCCGGCGGCAGCGGCAGACCGCTTGTCCGTTACGCCGGCACGATGGTCTTGCCGATCGGCCACAGTGCGATGCCGGCAAGCTTCAGATGGGCCCATGCGAACGGGATGCCGATGATGGTGATCGCCAGCACCACCGCGGTGATCAGATGGCCCAGCGCCAGCCACCAGCCCGCCAGCACGAACCAGATGATGTTGCCGATCAGTCCCAGAGGACCGGTGCCGACGTCTTCCTCACCGGTCAATTCGCTGCGCCGCACGGCGCGGGAGCCGAACGGCAGCAGAGTATAGATCGCAATGTTGAAGGCGGCACGGGCCCAGGGCAGGCCGATGATGGTGATCGCCATCACCACGGCCGCGATCAGCCAGCCGAACGCCATATAGGCGCCACCGCACAGGATCCACAGGAGGTTCAGGAGAAGGGACATGGGCTGCATGGATCACCTGACTGATGGGGCGCACTGACCTGAACGGGCGCCCGCATTATAGCCCGGCGCAGGGCCTGAGCCTAGGCGGCAACCGGCCGCCGCGATCGTCGCGGGATTCGCGCAGATGCCGGAATGCGGGGCCGGCGGGGTCTCAGCCCACCGCCCTGATGTCGTCCTGCGGTTCGAACAGCTTGCGGAGCTCGGCCGACGGCCTGGGCGCGCTGAACAGAAAGCCCTGCATCTCGGTGCAGCCGAGCTGGCGCAACAGCGCCTGCTGCTGGCCGGTCTCCACGCCCTCGGCGGTCGTCGTCATGTTGCTGGCCGCGGCGATACCGACCACAGCCTGCACGATGGCCGAGGAGCCGCCGACACCAAGATCGTTGACGAAGCAGCGGTCGATCTTGATCTTGTCGAACGGGAACCGCTTCAGATAGCTCAGCGATGAATAGCCGGTGCCGAAATCGTCGAGCGCAATGCGCACGCCGATCGCGCGCAACTGATGCAGGATTTCAAGCGCGGTTTCGTCGTCGCGGATCAGCACGGCCTCGGTGATCTCGATCTCGAGCCGATGGGCCGCGAGTCCCGAGGCCGCGAGCGCGCCGGTGACGCGCAGCGCGAGGCTCTGCGATTTCAGCTGCACGGGCGAGACGTTGACGGCGATGCGGATATCGGAGGGCCAGCTGGCGGCCTCCGCACACGCGGTGCGCAGCACCCAGTCGCCGATTTCGTCGATCAGCCCGGTATCCTCGGCGAGCGGGATGAAGTCGAGCGGGGAAACCATGCCGCGCTGCGGATGACGCCAGCGCAGCAGCGCCTCGCAGCCGGTCATCCTGTTGTCGCTGAGGTCGACCAATGGCTGATAGTGCAGTTCGAACTGGTTTTCGGCGAGCGCCCGGCGCAGGTCCTGCTCCAGCTGCAATTTGGCACGCGCGCTTTCGTCCATGGCCGGCTCGAAGAACCGGAAGGTGCGCCGTCCGTCGGCCTTGGCCGCGTACATCGCGAGATCCGCATTCTTGGTCAGTTGATCGCGGTCGGTGCCGTCACGTGGCGCGAGCGCAATGCCGATGCTGGCATCGGTCGACAGCTGATGGCCAAGGCAGTGCGCCGGCCGTCGGACGGCCTCGTAGATCCGCCTGACCACGTCCAGGACATCGTCGCGGTCCTCGATCGTGGTCAGCAGCACCGCGAATTCGTCGCCGCCGAGCCGCGCTACTAGGTCGCCGGAAGCGACACAGCTCGTGATCCGTTCGGCAACCGTCTTCAAGAGCTCGTCGCCGACGTGATGGCCAAGCGAGTCGTTGATGCCCTTGAATTCGTCGATATCGATATAGAGCAGCGCGAACGGCTCGCCGCGCCGGGCCTGCTCGAGCTCCTGCTCGATCCGCTCCTGGAACAGGACGCGGTTCGGCAGGTCGGTCAGCGCGTCGAAATGCGCCAGATGTGCGATGGTCTCGTCGGCCTGGCGGCGCTCGGTGACGTCCTCGACCACATGGATCAGGTAGCGCGGTGCGTTCGCCGCGTCGCGGATCGCGATGCGGCGCGAGGTGACGTAGCGCAGACCTAATGCCAGGCTTTGCGTGGGATGTTCATCGATGAACAGGCCATCCGGGCGCGCGAGCGCGCGATCGTCGTCGATCGTCACCTGTTCCGCCGCCGTTTCGGGAAACAGGTCGAACACCGTCTTGCCGATGATGCCGTCGCGCGTGCGCAGGAAATGCTGCTCGGCGACGCGATTGATCAGCACATAACGGCGATCGCGAACGTCCTTCACCGTGATCTGCGACGGGATGTGGTCGATGATCTCGCGCAGGAAGGCGTGATTGCGGTCGCGCTCCTGCTCCAGCCGGCGGTGCTCGCTGATGTCCTCGATGGTGGTGACCCATCCGCCGCGCGCCAAGGGCTTGTCGATCACGTGATAGAAGCGGCCGTCGGTTGTTTCCAGCACGGTCTGAGCCGTACTGCCGCCGCCGATGTTTTGCATGACCTGGGGGCAGAATTGATCGACGTCGAGCTTCAACAGGCCGCGTTGCGTGGCGAGCTCAACCAGCGCGCGGAACTCAATGCCGAGCGGCAGATCGGTCTCAGACATGTTCAGCAGATCGAGGAGACGCTGGTTATGCATCACCAGCCGTGCCTCTGCGTCCCACAGGACGAGACCCTGGGTCATGTTGTTGAGCGCGGTATCGACGCGCTGCTTCTCCCGCTCCAGCCGGCGCTTGGCCTCGCCGTTGTGCCGGCCGATCTGACGGATGATCAGCGCGAACATCGCCGCAATCACGCAGGCGGTCAGTGCCGCAGCGGCGGCCAGCAGCACGGCCTGCGAGCGCCAATCCGCCAGCACGTCGACGACGGGTCTGGTCGCGATCATGACAAGCGGCAGCCCGGCGATCCGCGCACCGGCGCCGAGCCGTTCGATATTGTCGATCGGGCTGATCATCTGTGTCGTATGCCGGCCATGCTCGAGCACGGGCGCGAGCAATTGCGAGTCGGGGATTTTGCGTCCCACCACGCCGTCGACGTGGGGATGGCGGACCAGTAGCGTGCCGTCGTCGTGCAGCAGGGTGATCGCCGCGCCACGGCCGAGCGCCATCGACTGCAGGTAGCTCTCGTAGGTCTCAGGATCGATGCGGCGGGATACGAGGCCGAGGAAAACGCCATCCGCGCCGTTGAGCCGATGCGCCACCAGCACGCTCCAGCGCCCGGTCACATAGCTCCGCAGCGCCTCGATCACGACCTGATCGGGCGGCGGATTGGTCTTGAGCGTCTTGAAATAGTTGCGCTCCGACAGGTTGACCGACGGCAACGGTGCCGGGCCTGACCAGTTGATGATGTTGCCATCGGCGTCGACCACGGTCAGATCGCCCATATAGGACAGCCCGTTCCCCTCGGACTGCAGCAGCTCGCGGATCGCGCTGCCCGACATCCGGGCGCGGAATGCCTCGGGCGTGGCGATGTCGGACGGGTGCATGCGGCGGATGACGTCGCGCACCACGGTCTCGGCATCCTTGAACTGCTGGTCGAAATGCCGCGTCAGCAGCAGCACGGTGTTTTCGAGCTCGCGCGCGCCATTGTCCAACGCGCGGGCGCGGAAGCCGTTGGCCATCATGATGGTGCCGATCATGATGGCGCCGATCAGCAGGCAGCCGCAGATGATCAGCCAGAGCACCGGGTCTCGCTGACGCGGCAGGTCGCTGGAATCCGAGGGGGCCGCGATGGGCCCGGACAGGTCGAGGCCGGGAGGCATGCAGATTGATGTCCGCGCTTTTCTCTTCCGCTTGCCCAATAAATACGCGGGACAGATGGCGCGAAGGTTAGGAAAGGCGGTTACCCAGCTGTTAAGCGTGGTGCAGAAAAAGGGAGCGCGGTTCCATCGGCCGGATATTGTTCCTGCACCGGAAAAGCCAGGAGGAGTGCGAGGTGCGTCGCCGCCGATCGGCTAACGGCCGCTTGCTGGGCGCGGCTTGTTGCGCAGGCGGCCGACCACGCCGGTCGGGAAGAAATAGACGCTGGCGATGAACAACAGGCCAAGCCACAGCAGCCAGCGGTCGGGATGCAGCAGGCCCGGCAACAGCGGCACCCCGGCCTCCGCCGCGGCGGCCGACGCCGCGCCCATCAACGCTTGCAGATAGTTCTCTGCGAGGAGAAAGATCGCAGCGCCGATGATGGCGCCATAGATCGTGCCCATGCCGCCGATCACGACCATCAGGAGAATGTCGAGCATGATCGAGAAGCTGAGCGAGGTGTCTGGCCCGGCATAGCGCAGCCACAGCGCGTTCAGCATGCCGGCGAGTGCTGCGATGACAGCCGCAATGCAGTTGGCATAGGTGAGATGGAAAACGGTGCGGTAGCCCAGCGCCTCGGCGCGAAAGCGGTTCTCGCGGATCGCCTGCAGCACGCGGCCGAACGGCGAATTGACCACGCGCAAGAGGGCCAGGATCATCAGCGCGCTAGCCGCGAAGACGATGTAATAGGTAAGGATCCGGCCGTTGATGGCGATCCCGAACCAGTCCTTCGGAACGAACACCGTGCCGGGGCGCAACAGCTCGGGCAGTTGGAAGCTACGGCCGTCCTCGCCGCCGGTGAGCCACGACAGCTGCGAGGCCAGCACCAGGAAGGCAGAGGCGACCGCGAGCGTGATCATGGCGAAGAAGATCGCCTCGACCCGCAGCGAGAACAGGCCAATCGCGAGCGCCAGCAGCAGTGCGAGCGGCAGGCCGGCTGCGACGCCGGCAGCAACCGCCGCCCAGTTCGGCCCGAGCGCATAGAGCGCGATCGCGATCGCATAGGAGCCGATGCCGTAGAACATCGTATGCGCGAACGACACCGAGCCGGTATAGCCGAGCAGGAGGTCGTAGGAGGCGACCAGGGCTGCGAAGATGCAGATCTTTGCCGCCACATTCATCGCCTTGGCGCCCGGAAAAATGAAGGGCGTCGCCAGCAGCGCCAGCATGATGATGACGAGCAGGGCGGACAGCACGCGGCTGCGCGGCGGATCGCCGGAAAGGATCATCATCGGCTGGTCACCGCATAGAGGCCGCGCGGCCGCCACATCAGGACGGAGACCATCAGCAGGATGTTGGAGACGAGTGCAAGCTTCGGCACCAGGAAGCCGCCGTAATTGGCGACCATGGCGACCAGGATCGCGCCGATGAAGCAGCCGGTAATCGAGCCGAGCCCGCCGATGATCACGACGATGAACACCAGCACGGTGAGCTCGTCGCCGATCGAGGCGTGGACCTGCTCGCGATAAAGTCCCCACATCACGCCGCCGAGACCGGCCAGCGCCGAGCCGGTCATGAAGACGCCGAGGAACAGGCGGCGGATGCGATAGCCCAGCGATTCCACCATCTCGCGGTTCTCGACGCCGGCGCGGATCAAAAGCCCGATCTTGGTGCGGTTGAGCACCAGCTCGATCGCGACGAAGATCACTAGCCCGACCAGCATCGCCAGCAGGCGATATTTGGCGATGGCGATGTCGCCGATGATGAAGGAGCCGCGCAGGCTCGCCGGCAGCGGCATCGGAATGATCTGCGGCCCGAACAGCGCGTACAGCGTCTGCTCGGCGACGATCAGCCCGCCTGTCGTCATCAGGATCTGCTTCAGATGCTGGCCATAGACCGGCAGCACCAGCACGCGCTCGACCACAAGTCCGAGCGCGGCGGTCACCGCCATTGCCAGCAACGCGGCCGGCACCAGCACGACGAGGTTGGTCAGCAGCGAGTCGGCCTGGGCAAAGCTTGCGAGCGGCAGCAGCACCAGCGTCGCGATGTAGGCACCGACCGCGATGAAGGCGCCGTGGCCGAAATTGAGCACGTCCATCAGGCCGAATACGAGCGTGAGGCCGGAGGCCATGATGAAGATCATCATGCCCATCGCGAGACTCGCGACCGTCAAGGTCGCCCAGGAGCTGACCGAGCCGATCAGGGGGATCATCACCAGCGCGAGCGCGATCGGCAGCAGCACGGGCGCGATGTCCCGCTTCGGTTTCGGTAAAGTGTCGGTTGCAGCGATCTCGGTCATTGATGCGCCTCCAGGCTGAGGCCGAGGAGATGTTCCTGCAGCGGCACGTCGGCGGCAAGCGCCGCCATCTCGCCGCGATGCACGATGGTGCCGTTATCCATCACCAGCACCTGGTCGCCGAGCTCGCGCGCGGCATGGAAATTCTGCTCGACCAGGAGAATGGTGGCGCCGCGGCGCTTGATCTCCTTCAGGCATTCGATCAATGCCATGACGATGGCAGGCGCCAGACCCTTGGTCGGCTCGTCGATCAGCAGCAGCTTGCGCGGCTCGACGATGGCGCGGGCGATCGAGAGCATCTGCTTCTGTCCGCCGGAGAGCGAGCCCGCGCGCGACAGCCAGAATTTCTTCAGCGCCGGGAAGAAGCCGAAGATCCAGGCCAGCTGGGCATCGTCGAGCGGACCGTTGCTTGCGGCAAGAATCAGGTTCTCCTTGACCGTCAGGTCGGAGAACACGGCCATGCTCTCCGGTACGTAGCCGACGCCGGCGCGCGCGATGTCGGGGGTGGCAAGCTGCTCGATGCGTGCGCCGGCCAGCGTGATGGTGCCGCTCCGCGCCTGCCACAGGCCCATGATGGTGCGGAGTGTGGTGGTCTTGCCGGCGCCGTTGCGTCCGAGCAGCATCGTGGTCTGCCCTTCAGGAATGTCGAACGCGACGCCCTGCAGGATATGATAGCGGCCGACATAGGTGTGGACGCCGGAGAGGGTGAGGAGCGCGCTCATGCCGCGCTCCGCCCGGGCGTAATGCCGAGATAGGCTTCCTGCACGATCGGCGAGGCGATCACCTCGGCCGGCTTCCCATCCGCGACGAGGCGGCCGTTATGCAGCACGATGATGCGGTCGGCGAGCGAGCGCACCACGTCCATCTTGTGCTCGACCAGGAGGATGATTTTGCTGGTGTCCTGCTTGAGCTTTGCGATCAGGTCGAGCACGACGGGGACCTCGTCGATGCTCATGCCGGCGGTCGGCTCGTCGAACATGAAGACCTTGGGCTCCAGGGCCATCATCAATGCCACCTCGAGCTTGCGCTGGTCGCCATGGGAGAGCGCGGTCGCCGCGACCTGGCGTCGATTGCCGAGTGCGACCTGGTCGAGGATCGCGTCAGCGCGCGCGATCAGATCACGGCGCGCCATCCAGGGCCGGAGCAGGTCGTAATGCACGCCGCGCTCGGCCTGCACGGCAAGGCGGACATTCTCTTCCACGCTCAAATTCGGAAACAGATTGGTGAGCTGGAAGGCGCGGCCCAGCCCGGCGCGGGTGCGCAGCGGCGCCGAGTGGCCGGTGATGTCGGTGCCGTCGAACAGGATGCTGCCCGACGTCGCGCGAAGCTGGCCTGAGATCAGGTTGAAATAGGTGGTCTTACCGGCGCCATTCGGACCGACGATCGCGGTCAGCTCGCCCGGGCGGAAGCTGCAGCTGACGCCGTTGACCGCGACATGGCCGCCGAAGCGGATGGTGAGATCTCTGGTTTCGAGCGTGAGGGCCATGTGGCAGCCCCAGTATGAATTTGTTGCCATTCTCCGCTCCCCGCAAATCGCTGGGGTGCGGCTGTTTCCTTGTAGCCGTTCTTCGAGACGCCCGCCTTCGGCGGGCTCCTCAGGACGAGGCCGTGTCTCGCGGCGAAGTCCCTAGAGCCTCGTGGTGAGGGCGCGGCGTAGCCGCGCGTCTCGAACCATGAGGCCCCGATTTATCGGTGATCAAGATGCCGCGGACTTGCCGCAGCGGCCGGACATCACCGCTTGTTGCGGATCGGGATCTGCATGTCCTCGATCTTGATCTCACGCACCGGCTCGTTGACGGCCCAGGCGAGGTTCGGATCGACCTTGACGCGGAAGTGATACATGCTCTGCAGCGCCTGGTGATCCTCTTTCCGGAAGATCATCTTGCCCTTCGGCGTATCGAACTCCATGCCTTCCATCGCCGCGATCAGCTTCTCGGTGTCGGTCGATTTCGCCTTGGTCACCGCGGTGACCACCGCCATCGCCGCGGAGAAGCCGCCGGCCGTGAAGAAGTCAGGCGGCGCGTTGAAGCGCTTCTGGTGCTCGGACACCAGCCAGTCATTCACCGGGTTCTTCGGAATGTCATAGTAATAGTAGGTGGCTCCCTCCATGCCGGGCAGCCGCTTATAGGCGGCCAGCGCGGGCAGGATGTTGCCGCCGGTGGACAGCTCGATGCCGTAGCGCTTCGGGTCCATATCCTGCAGCTTGGTCAGCGGATCGCCGGCTCCGGCCCAGATCACCCAGATGATCTTCTTGCCCGGCTTGTCCTTCAGCGCATCGAACAGGCGCTGGCCGACGGCGGTGAAGTCGGTGGTCGTGGTCGGCACATATTCTTCAGCCCCCAGGGTCGCGCCGGTTTTCGCCAGCGCTTCCTTGAACGCGGCGACGCCGTCGCGGCCAAAGGCGTAATCCTGCGCCAAGGTCGCCACCGTCACGCCCGGCTTGCCGATCGCGACCGCATTCGAGATCGCATCCTGCGAGGAGTTGCGGCCGGTACGGAAAATATAGCGGTTCCACTTCTCGCCGGTGATCTGGTCGGCGACCGCCGGCTCGACGATCAGGATCTTCTTGTTCTCCTCGGCCACCGGCAGGTCGGCGAGCGCCGCAGCCGACGACGTGGTGCCGATGGCAATGTCAGCGCCGTCGTCCTGATAGGCTTCGGCGAGCGCCGCCTTGGACAGGTCCGGCTTGCCCTGGTCGTCCTTGGTGATGATGACAATCTTGCGACCGTCGACCGTCATGCTGCCCTTGGTGGCGTACTCGAACCCCATGCGCAAGCCGGTCTCGGTCTGCTTGGCATAAGCTTCCAGCGGTCCAGTCTTACCGTAGATCAGCGCGACCTTGAGGTCGTCGGCCTGAGCCGATGCTGCGAGCAGCGAGACTGCGAGTCCCGAAACAATGACCTTAAGAAAATCAGACTTTCGCACGAGCTATCCTCCCACGCTTTTCGGGCGTTTATGGGGGAAACTGATAGTGTGGCGGCTTGGCCGAGGTCAAGGCGCTTTCCGCGCCACAAGCGCGCCCGGCTCTCATCCCTTCGGCTCGTGTTCCGGCGCTGACATCAGCATGAGAGTTCGTCGCAAGATGATACGAAGGTGAGCGCAGGCGGCTAACGCCGATAGCGGTTGGCGCGAATATGAACCGGCCGGTTTTCCTGCACCGGGCGGCTGGCCAGGCTGACGCGCGCCTCGCTCGCAAGCGGGATCGCCGGCTTCAGCTCCTCGAGGAAGATCGGCCGCGAGAAATAATAGCCCTGGGCGTAGCGGATGCGGGTGGCGGCCTGCAAATAAGCTAGTTCCTCGAACGATTCGATGCCTTCCGCGATCACGGTCATGCCGAGCGCTTCGCTCAAGGATTCGATCGCGCGGAGGATGCCCTGGCTGCGCGGTCGCTTGTGAATGTCCGTAATGAAGGAGCGATCGATCTTGATCTCGTCGGCGGTGATGTCGGCAAGCGCTGATAGCGACGAATAGCCGATGCCGAAATCGTCGATCGAGATGCCGACCCCGATCTCGCGCAGCATCGGCAGGATCTGATCCTGGAAATGGCTGCGGGCGACGAAGGCGTCTTCGGTGACCTCGATCATGAAGCGCCGGGGGAAGCCGGTCGCCTCGATGGCGCGGACGAAGGGCCGCATGAAATCGACATTGGCGGCCTGCTTGGCCGCGACATTGATGCTGATGGTTGCCTGTGGACCGAATGCTTCGTTGATCAGGTCGATAGATTTGACGATCTCGGCCAGCACCAGATGCGTCAACTCGTCGATCAGCCCGAGTTCGACAGCCAGGTTGACGAAGTCGCCGGGCGCCTGGATCACGCCCTCATTGTCGCGCAGCCGCACCAGCGCCTCGATGCCCTTGATCTCCTCGGTGCGGATGTCGACCTTGGCCTGGAAGGCGCAGCAGAACCGCTTTTCGAGGATGGCGAGCCGCAAGGATTGCTCGACCTTCATGCGCGCGAGCGCCTCGTGCTCCATGCCGCTGTTGAAGAACGCCAGCGCGCCCTTGCCGGCGTTCTTCACCCGGTACATCGCGAGGTCGGCGTTCTGGCGCAGCACCTCGTAGCTCGCGCCGTGCTCGGGATAAAGGCTGACGCCGATCGAGGCCGAGGCGAAAACCTCGGCGCTGTCGATGAAGAACGGCGCGCTGAGCCGATGCAGCGTGGCCTGCAGGAATTCGGCGACCTCCTCGGCACGTTCGATCGGATGCAGCAACAGAAGAAACTCATCGCCGCTGATCCGCGACAACAAGTCGCTCTCGCGCAGGTCGCGACCGATCCGTTTGGCAAGCTCGATGAGCAGCGCATCGCCCGTGGCGTGGCCGTAATAGTCGTTGATGTATTTGAAATTGTCGAGGTCGAGAAACGCCAGCGCGAACCGGCCTGCGGCACCGCCCAATCTGACCAGATTGGTGGCGCGATGCTCGATCACGCGCCGCATCGGCAATCCTGTCAGCTCGTCGTAATAGGCCGAGCGGAATAGCTGGTCTTCAAAATCCTTCTGCGCGCTGATGTCGGCGGAGCTCGAGAGCAGCAGGTCGCGCTCGCCGATCCGCACTGGACGGTGCGCCGTCAACAGCGTCTGTCGGCCGCGCTCGGTCGCAACCGGTTCTTCGGTTACCACGGCCTTGCCCGATCTTAAGATTTCGCGGCAGGTCGCCTCGCGCTGCCCGATCTGGCGCGCCGCCGCCGCGGCTGAGTCTTCCGCAGTCAGGCCAAGCTGCGCGGCTGCGGCGTCGTTCACCAGCACGAAGCGGCCATGCTCATCCTGAACGGTGACGCCGGTCGGAAGCATGGTCAGAACGCCGCGCAGCAGGCTCAGCTCGGCCTCGGCCGTGACTGTGCTCTCAGCTGCACCGGAAAAAGAGTTGAAACGATCGCTGCCGTACATGCGCCGATTGTGCGCAGTTCCCGCTTCATTTTAGTTAAGAGCTACGTAGAAACACGGAAACGATTGGGCGGGGTACACCGATTGGCGACGGATGCGGGTGCGTCATCGTTAATGGAGCGTCAATACGACTGCAGAATGCATACGGCGACATCAGCTCGGCGGGACACGACACTGCATGGTGCAGTGAATGCCGGTCCTGAGAAAGGTGGTTTCGGTCGATCCGTCGAATGCCGACAGCGCCGCCTTCAAAAGCTTGGTCCCGAAGCCGGGCTTTCCGACGTGTTCGATCGGTGGCCCTTCGGTCTCGTCCCAGGTGAGACTGAGGCGCTCATTCTGCGTCGTCCAGGTCACCTGCAGCAAGCCGCATGGCGATGCGAACGCGCCATATTTCGCGGCGTTGGTGGCGAGCTCATGGATGATGAGGGCAAGGCTGACGGCGAGCTTGGCAGGCAGGAACAACGCTCCGCCATTGAGCACGAAGCGCACGTGTCCATAGGGGCCGAGTTCGGAGACCAAGAGGTCCTTCAGGTCGCAGCCGCGACCGTCGACCTTGGCGATCAGGTCATCGGCGACAGCGAGCGCCCGAATGCGGTGATCGATCGTCGCCCACACCTCCGGCTGCTCATGCAGCACCTGGTGCAGAACGGCGTGAATGGTCGAGGTCTTGTTCTTCAGCCGGTGCTGCAGCTCGTCGACGACAAGCTTCCGATATCGCTCCTCCTCGATCAGGCGCTTGGCGATCTCGCGCTGCTTGGCCGCGATCGTGCGATAGTGGTCGATGCCCCAGATCACCAGGCCGCAGGCAACCACATAGAGCGCCAACAACACGAGTTTCGCGATATCGGATGGGCCGGCACCGAATTCGAGCAGCATGCCGAGTGCGCCGCCTGCGATCGTGGTTGCAATTCCGTAGCGCGGGCCGCCGAACGCGGCGGCGACGACCACTGCAGGAAAATAGGGCGTGAAGAAGATGTCGGGGCGGATGTGGGACAAGCCCCAGCGCAGCAGCGTCGCCACAAAAAGGCAGACCGTGGCGAAACTCGCACTCATGGCCGGCGACGGCTGCAGCTCGCCCCGCCAAGTGAGCCGGAACTCGTCGACGAATCGCCTCATCGCATCCATCAGCCTGAGCCCCGCATCCAAATTAAGGCGGAAAGGGCAGAACTACGACAGTATCGTGGATAGGCCTCCCGTTCATCTTGTCATGCGCTACACTGCGGCATGGTTCCAACGCGGAACCGGGGTCGTGCGCTGATCACGATGCCATGAATATGATGCAACGAATAACAAGGGAGCAGGACATGGGACGACTCGACGGCAAGGTTGCGGTGATCACCGGAGCGACCAGCGGCATCGGCTTGCGCACAGCGGAAGTCTTCGTGGCCGAGGGCGCCAAGGTCGTCGTGGCCGGACGCCGCGTGGCCGAGGGCGAAGCGCTGGCGAAGAGGTTGGGCGCGAATTGTCTCTTCCGCCAGACCGACGTCGCCGTTGACGACGAGGTCCGCGGATTGATCGATCTCGCGGTCGAAAGATTCGGCAGGCTGGACTGCCTATTCAACAATGCCGGAGGTCCGGCGCAGACCGGCGGCATCGAAGGGCTGGATTCCAGCCGGTTCGATGCCGCCATGGCGGTGCTGTTGCGCGGCGTGATGCTTGGGATGAAGTATGCTGCACCTCATATGAAGAAGCAGGGCTCCGGCAGCATCATCAACAATGGCAGCATTGCCGGCCGGCTTGCCGGCTTTTCGACCTCGCTGGTCTACGGCACGGCGAAGGCCGCCGTCATTCATCTGACCAAGTGCGTGGCGATGGAGCTCGGCGAGTCCGGCATCCGCGTCAACTCGATCTCGCCGGGCTTGATCGCGACCGGCATCTTCGGCAAGGCCTTGGGCCTGTCGACGGCGGCCGCCGAAAAAACGCCGGAGACGATCCGCAACGCCTATGCGACTGCGCAGCCGATCCCGCGCGCCGGCTCGCCCGATGACATCGCCTACGCCGCGGTGTTTCTCGCCAGCGACGAGTCGAGCTTCATCAACGGCCACGATCTCGTCATCGACGGCGCCATCACCGGTGGCCGCAACTGGAGCCAGCAGCAGCAAGGCTATGAGACGATGCGCAAGCTCCTGGGGCAGGCGGTGGAGTGATAGCGCGCGCTTGCCTGACGCGCGATGCGCAGACGGACCAACGTGCAAGGCTCATAGTGCCTTCAGCGTCACCTTGAGTCCGTCGCGCGGTTTCGGGATCGGCCAGACCTGCCAGCTCGGCCGATAGCCGGATCCGAACGAGACCTCGACGTTTGCGAGAAAATGCCGCGCAAAGCATTTCGCCTGCATGTAGGCGAAGTGCAGGCCGAGGCACATATGCGCGCCGCCGCCGAACGGCACCCAGGCGAAGCGGTGGCGGCTGCGCTGCGCTTCGTCGGTGAAGCGCAGGGGATCGAAGCGGTCCGGCTCGGGCCAGACGTCCTTCATGTGGTGGGTGAACATCGGATTGACGCCGACCCCGGTGCCGGCCGGAATCGCATAGCCTTTGAACGTGAAGTCCCTGATAGCACGCCGCGGCAGCGACGGCACCGGCGGCATCAGGCGCAAGGTTTCCTGGAACGCCATTTCCGTCAGCTTCATCTTCTCGAGGTGGCTCGTATCCATCGGCTCGCCCGGAGCAAGGCCGAGGTTCAAGACCTCCGCGCGCAACTTCTGCTGCCAGTCCGGATTCGCGGCCAGCTGCGCGACAAAGGACGTGAAGGATGAGGTCAGCGTGTCGTGTGCGGCCATCATCAGGAAGCTCATGTGATCGACGATGGCCTGCGTCGACAGCAGCGCACCATCATCGTCGGTGGCGCGGCAGAGCTGCGAGAACAGGTCCTCGCCATCCCCCTTGGCGCGGCGGAGCGGCACCTGCTCGGAGAAATAGGCCACGACTCGCTTGCGTCCCCTGACGCCGCGCGCCATCTGCGTGCCCGGCAGCGGCCTGCGGATCGGGGTGACCGCGGCGGCCACCATGTCGATGAAGGCACGGTTGATGGTCTCGACCTCGGGCCCGAGCTCGGTGCCGAGAAAGGCGGTGGCCGCAAGATCGAGCGTCAGCTGCTTGATCGCGGGATAGAACAGCATCTCGCCGGGCTTTGCCTTCCACTGTGCAACGCGCGCCGCGATGCCGCGGTCGAGTCCGGCGAGATAGGATTTCATCGGTCCGGCCTTGAACGCGACCGACAGCGCTTTGCGGTGCAGCCGGTGCTCGTCGAAATCCATCAGCATCAGCCCGCGCGGAAACAAGAGCCCGAGCACCGGCTCCCAGCCATGCGCCGACGAGAACAGCCTCGCTTGGTCGAACAGCACCAGCTCGTTCGCTTCCGGCCCGAGCAGCACGATGGTGGTCTCGCCCAGCACGTGGCTGCGATAGACCAGCCCGTATTTTGCAGCATTGGCTTCGACATGGCCCTTCGGGTCGGCCAGGATCTGCAGCGTCTTGCCGATGATCGGCCAGCCCTCGTCGCCGGGAATATGGGTGAGCGAATTCCGCCTGGGCGCGGTCAGCTTCAGCGCGGGAGAGGCGACATTCTGCATCGACATACGGGGGCTCCATTGGTCGGGACGGGGCGGGATGTCGTGGCGTCCATTGAACCGCGGGGGTCCACGGCTGCAATCTTCTCTGCAGCTCATTGTCACCACAAGCCTGCTGCAACTCAAGCCTTCGCGATCCCGCGGCGCGATACGCGTCCGAGCCTTGCCAGAAGAGCTGCCCTCTCACGCAGAGGGCACGGGGAATGCCGGGCGCTGGCCGCACCCATGGCCCGCCTGCGGCAAAAAAATGCAGGCGGCAGGTACCACGGGCTCAGCCGGGACACCCGGCATTCCCCGCGCAATGGTTTTAACGGCTGCTTCGCGTTCTCCCCGGTGCGCCGGGCTTCTTGGCCACCGTTGCCCGCGCGACGCGTGAGCGTCATCGCAAGCGTGATACCAGCGTCGGGGTATCAGGACCGCGCGACTTGACCGTGCGCATCTCCGTCGTTCGTCGGCGTGAGGCAACCCACGCTGCAACATCGACGCGCCCACCGCATCCCGCCTCAACGTTCGTGACGACCGCGAAGCGCCCCTCATGCGAGACGGGACGGCGATAAGGAAAGCATGATTTCTGATAAACGAAACAAGAATATCTTTGCGAGAAGGGCTGGACAGGGGTGATGTGGTTAAAGCGTCGGGTGAAATGAGTGCTTTGGCGCAGGGCACTTTTGCGCCGATCTCAGAGTGGTCGGCGCGACCGCGCAAGGAGTTGCGCATTTGCGCGGGAGCAATTTGCCCGTCGGATCGGCTGCGCAGCTATCGAGTTCCGCTGCTGCTGGTCACGGACGCTGCTATATCGGCGATCGATCGAAACAGGATCAGCGGATCATCTTTCGATGCGATGAAGCCCCGCCGTCGCCAGAACGCAGCAGCTTCGGTGTCGACGGCATTGACGATCAGCGCGCGGCCGCCGATCAGGCCAGCGGCCGCGACACAGCGTTGCAGCGCGTGCTTGAGCAGGCCACTGCCAATGCCCTTGCCGCCCCAATTCCGATCGGTTGCGAGCTGGCCTAGCAACAGACAGGGAACGGGATCCGGCGGTTGGCCGGTCCGGATCGAGCGCGGCATCAGGGAGGGCACGATGGCCGTCGGAGCGAGGCCATAATAGCCGACCACGCGGAGCGCCTCGTGGACGACAAGGACTGCGGTAAATCCCTTTTGCTGGTTGGAAAGCGCCCGCGTCTGCAACCAACGATCAAGCGACGGCTTGCCGCAGGAAAAATGAGTCACATCGTGATCGGCAGTCAACGGCTCGGGGGTCGAGATTGCCACAGCTCAACCCTCGGCTCTCACCTCCGGGCCTTCGGCCTGACGCTCGGTTTGGCATCTTCCCAGGGGGCTGTGCGACGAAACAGCTCGACGATCTCGGGCACGGGAGTCGCCGGCCCAGACAGGGCCGCCATGAAAGCCTTGAAGCCGGCGGGACTCATGCGAATGGGCGCGGTTTCCATCAGCACGTCCTCCGCTGCGCGTACTGCCGCATCGCGCACGAAGTCAGTTCGCGAGCGTCCACGCAAGGACGCGGCGCGATCGATCATGGCGATGTCGGCTTCCGGCAGCCGCATCGATAACGGATGCTCTTTGCGCTTGATCGCTCGGGGCATGACTAACTCCTCGGAGGTACTATAACGGTCTGTAGTGCGTTTTGCAATACGGGATGTTCTTTCGTCGACAGTGTGCTGACAGGACTTGGTGGAGCGCGCGATGTCGCGGCTGGCGATCCGTCTTGCTGATTTCGGTTGTTTTCGGACGGGTTGGATGCGGGGTCAGCCCGGCCATGATGAGGAGGAAACGTTCGCCACCGTCTAACCGCAATATGCGTTGTCTGGGGAGGAGGCAAACTCACCGGCAGTCATCGTGTGGTACCCCCACCGCCGACCCGTCACCGCTGCCGACAATCGCTTACGCGATTGCGGCGGGGGGAGGGGAGAATGGACAGCGCGCACGCCTTACGTCGCACGCCCAGCATCTTCACACCTTCCGCTTCGCCGCCTCCTGCAAATCCGGCGCATTCACTGCGGGGATTGCGACTCGGCCGGGCCCGGTCTGCGCCAGCGCCGCGGCGGCTTTCTCGTTGTCCATGATCTTGGCCATCACGGCCTGTCCTGCGCGCTCGAAAATCTCGCGGTTCTCGATCACGAATTTCTGTGACCGGCGCAGGCCGTCGATGTAGCCGTTGATCTCCGGCACCACGTAGCGTGCCACCATGTCCCAGCTGCGGCGGGTGTTCTCCGGGTTGGCCCAATCGTGCACGAAGCCGATGATGTGGCCGACGCCGCCGGAGACCTGCATCAGGGTCTTGATGGTCTTGACGAGATCGTCGGGCGTGCCGATCGTCGACGCCGCGCCCTCCACGAACGCGGTCTTGTCGACGGCCTCGTCGGGCGATGAGAACGGCTTCAGGCCCGGTCGCATCAGGGTGCCGACGATATACTCGTTGTGCCAGCGCATCAGGCCGGCGCCGGCCTCGTGGCGCGCCTGTTCGCGCGTCTCGGCGATGTGCCAGGACAACAGCACGCGCCAATCGGCGCGGCTCACCGTCGTGCCGTGCTTCTTCGCGGCATCCTCGGCGAATTGCCATTGCTGCGGCAGCGCCATCAAGCCTTGCGTCGACATCGAGCCGAGCGAGATGATGCCGATGCCGTATTTGCCGGCGAGCGTCATGCCGGAGGGCGAGATCTGCGACGCCACCACGAACGGCATCTCCTCCTGCAGCGGCAGGATCTGCAGTGCCGCATCGTTCATGGTGAACCAGTCGCTCTTGGCGGTGACGCGTTCGCCTCTGAACAGGCGTCGGATGATGCCGATCGCCTCGTCCTGGCGGTCGCGCTGCGTCATCGGGTCGATGCCGAGCGTGTGCGCGTCGGAGGCCAGCGCGCCAGGTCCGGAGCCGAAAATGGCGCGCCCGCCGGTCATGTGGTCGAGCTGCACCATGCGCTGGGCGACATTGAACGGATGATGGTAAGGCAACGAGATCACGCCGGTGCCAAGCCTGATGCGCTTGGTGCGCTCGCCCGCCGCCGCCAGGAACATCTCGGGCGAGGCGATCGTCTCCCAGCCCGACGAGTGATGCTCGCCGCACCAGAATTCGTCATAGCCGAGCGCGTCGAGCTGGGCGACGAGATCAAGATCGCGGCGAAATTGCAGCATCGGGTGCTCGCCGATCGGATGATGCGGGGCGAGGAATGCTCCAAACTTGAGACGCGCCATGATGTTTTCTCCCAAACGGAATTTGTCGTTGTCGACCGAAGAGGCTATGTGGTGCACCCGCGTTGAGCAATTGCTCCTTGTGCAAGGCGGGCTGCCGCCGACGCGCGGATCGCGCGAGTGCCGGCTTCGATCCGCAACCGAACTCGCCGCCGGACGCATTTTGAAACGTGAGGTGCGATTGCACCCTGGTGATGTCTTTCGAGCGACATCGTGGCGCGAAAGCGGCGGCGTGGGCCGATTGACCCGCTACCCGCCCGACCTGTAACGATGGCCGGTCCACAAAGTGGAAATCTCGTCCTGTTCGCCTGAGGCAAGCATGTATCTGAGGCCGTCCGACGCCAATGCGACGCTGCAATTGTCCAGCAAGCGCAAGCGCGATCTGCTCGATCACTATGAAAGCAACGTCGAGGAGCTCGACCGCTGGCGCGAATTCAACGCGGCCTATCACGCTGACGACTTGAAGTTCATGCAGTTCCTGATCCCGCCGGGCAAGCGGATCCTCGAGCTCGGTTGCGGCCGCGGCGATCTGCTCGCGGCGCTCAAGCCGTCGTATGGGGTCGGCATCGATTTCGGCGCGCAGACCATCGCCACCGCCAATTCGCGCTACCCGCATCTCGGTTTTGTGCTCGGCGACGTCGAGGATCCGGCGACGCTCGATACGATCGAAGGACCGTTCGACTACATCGTGATCGCCGACACCATCGGCATGTTCGAGGATATCGACGGCACGATGCGGCAGATCCAGAAGCTGTGTGCGCCGTCGACGCGGATCATCATCTCCTATTATTCCCATCTCTGGGAGCCGGTCCTCAGGGCCGCGGAGGCCGTCAATCTCAGGCGCAAGCAGCCCAAGATCAACTACATCGCGACCGCCGACTTTCTCAATCTGATGGATCTCGCCGATTACGAGGTCATTCGCCATGAGCAGCGGCAGTTGCTGCCGCAGCGCTGGCTGGGGCTCGGGCCGGTCATCAACAGCTATGTCGCGCCCTTGCCGGGAATTCGCGCCCTGTGCCTGCGGACCTATCTGGTGGTGCGGCCGGTGCGGCAATTCCCGGAGCGCAAGCTCTCCGCCAGCATCGTCATTCCCTGCCGCAACGAGCGCGGCAATATCGAGGATGCGATCCGGCGGATGCCGCGCTTCGGCGCGCATCAGGAGATCCTGTTCGTCGAAGGCAATTCCAGCGACGACACCTTTGCGGAGTGCGAGCGCGTCCGCGAGGCCTACAAGGATCAGTGGGACATCAAGGTCTTCAAGCAGGACGGCAAGGGCAAGGGCGACGCGGTGCGCAAGGGCTTTGCCGCGGCGAGCGGCGATGTGCTGATGATCCTGGACGCCGACCTCACCATGCCGCCGGAGACCTTGCCGAAGTATCACGCCATCATCGAGAGCGGGAAGGCGGAGTTCGTCAACGGCACACGGCTGGTCTATCCGATGGAAGACGAGGCGATGCGGCCGCTCAACTTCATCGCCAACCGCTGCTTCGCCTATCTGTTCAGCTTCCTGGTCAACACCCGTCTCACCGATACGCTGTGCGGCACCAAGGTTCTCTTGCGCAAGGACTACGAAGTGCTGGCGCGCGAGCGCAGCTATTTCGGCGATTTCGATCCGTTCGGCGATTTCGACCTGATCTTCGGTGCCGCAAAACAGAACCTGAAGATCATCGAGACCCCGATCCACTACAAGGCGCGCACCTTCGGCGAGACCCAGATCTCCCGCTTCCGCGACGGCTGGCTGCTCTTGAAGATGGTCTGGTTCGCCTATCGCAAGCTCAAGGCGATATGAACGAAGCGTGACCCATGATCGCGCATCACGCTGCAATCAGTGTGGCGTGATGCTCACGAGCGTAGCACTTGCGTTCACATATCGGTCAGCGACCCACGTCGCGCGCCGCGTCGATGCGGTGTTTAGGAGCTGGTTTGCGCCCGTTTGTATGCTAACGGCGCGCGTTCGTGACATTTAGATCGCAGCAAGCGAAAAATTCGCAACAGAATTGCCGGAGACCGAGAATCTACCGGCTTTTTATTTTGCGTCGCGGCAACTATGTGGGTGATGGTGGGTTGATTCCGCCGCTGCCAGGAGTTGCCGGTGTCCCTCGCTGAAAATGTAGAATACTTGCGACGATTGCGAGAGCTGCACGGCATCACCGGATTCGGGGATTTCCAACGCCAGCCTCGGCCGACGCCAGCCAGTCCGCTGATCGAGATCGATCGCTTCGGCTCCAATCCGGGCCGGCTGAAGATGTTTGCCTATGTGCCGGCGCAGCGTCAGGCGCTGCTGCCGCTCGTCGTGGTGCTTCATGGTTGCGGGCAGAGCGCAGCCGAATTCGATCTGGGCGCAGGCTGGTCGACGCTTGCCAAGCATTACGGCTTTGCGCTGCTACTGCCCGAGCAGCAGCGCGCCAATAATCCGCAACGCTGCTTCAATTGGTTCGATCCCGAGGATATCGTGCGGGATCAGGGCGAGGTCGGCTCCATCAGGCAGATGATCGCGCGCATGGTCGCCGATTGTGCGATCGACCCCAGGCGCATCTTCATCACCGGCCTGTCGGCCGGCGGCGCCATGACCATGGCGATGCTGGCGAACCACCCGGAGCTGTTCGCGGCCGGTGCGGTGATTGCCGGTCTGCCGTTCGGCGTCGCCCGCAACGTGCGCGACGCGATCCTGCAGATGCGCATGCCGCAGACGCGTTCGGCGAGCGAGCTGGGCAAGCTGGTGCGCGGCAATTCACGCCACCGCGGGCCCTGGCCCAAACTGTCGGTGTGGCACGGCACCGCCGACCACACTGTGCATCCTCACAACGCCGACGAGATCGTCAAGCAGTGGCTCGACCTGCACCGGCTGCCGCTGGCGCCGATGGCGGATGTCAAGGTCGACGGCTACCCGCATCAGCAGTGGTGGAATGCCGACGGCGAGACGGTGGTGGAGTCCTTCACCATCACCGACATGGCGCATGGCGCGCCGCTCGGGCTTGCCGCCAACGACAAGCGCTATGGCAAGCAGGGGCCGTTCCTGCTCGAGGCCGGGATCTCGTCCTCCTACCACATCGCGAAATTCTTCGGCGTGACCGATTGGATCAGGCCGCAGAAGATCGCGCCGGAATCGCCGAGCGCCAAGCTCATCCCGCAGGTCTCGCCGATCTCGTCGGCGTTGCCGAGCCTGACCAAGATCCTGTGGCCGAAGGCTACGGAGCCGAAGCCTGACACTGTGACGGCGGTCGAGACCAAACCCGTCGATGCCAAGCCGGCCAATCTCAAGCCTCTCGATGCCAAGCCTGCCACTATTAAGCCGGTAGAGGTGCGGCCTGTCGCAGCAAAGCCCGCGGAGCCGGTTGCCAGGATGGCGCCGAAGCCGCCGCAGCAGAAGCCGCGGCGGGCACAGATCGATGTGACCGCTGTGATCGAGCGCGCGCTGCACGCAGCCGGCTTGAAGAAATAGCTTGCGGTTGGCGGGCTAGAATTCGCCCGTGAGGAATGGATTGGTCATCCGCTCCTGGCCGAAGCTGGAGCCTGCGCCGTGGCCGCAGATGAAGCCGACCTCGTCGCCGAGCGGCAACAGCTTCTCCTTGATCGACCTGATCAGCGTGGCATGGCTACCGCCCGGCAGGTCGGTGCGGCCGACCGAGCCGTTGAACAGCACGTCGCCGACCAGCGCGAAGTGCATTTCTTTGTTGAAGAAGACCACGCTGCCCGGCGAATGGCCGGGGCAATGCAGGATGTCGAAGGTCAGCTCGCCGAGTTCGACCCGTTCGCCCTCGTCGAGCCAGCGGTCCGGCGTGAAGTCGCGCACCCCGGTGATGCCGAAGCGCGCCCCGCTCGACACCACGTTGTCGAGCAGGAACTTGTCGGCGATATGCGGTCCCTCGATCGGCACGTTCAAGGCCTCGCGCAGCTCGGCGGCGCCGCCGACATGGTCGATGTGACCATGTGTCAGCCAGATCTTCTCGACCGTGACGCCGGCCTTGGCGATCGCGTCGCGGATCACCGGCGCGTCGCCGCCGGGGTCGATCACCACTGCCTTCTTGGTGGCCTCGCACCAGAGGATGGTGCAGTTCTGCTCGAACGGCGTGACCGGCACAATCACAGCGCCGGCCTTGGCTTTGTTCTCGGTTTCGTTCTCGGTTTTCTGGCTCATGCTCCCAAGCATGCCCATTTTTCGCACTGCGCCAAGCGAAAAGACGCCCGATACCGCCCTCTTGATGCCGCCGCCTTCGAACCGCCGGGCGGGGCGCTCTGAACTTGCCGGCTGTTCCGGCGTTGGAGCGCCACATCAGCGAGCAGGATGATGCGATGGCCGAGAGCGGGGCGTGGTGGCGCCAGGGTATTTTCTATCAGATCTATCCGCGGTCGTTCCAGGACAGTGACGGCGACGGCGTGGGCGACCTCGCCGGCATCGTCCACCGGCTGCCTTATCTCTTGACGCTGGGCGTCGACGCAATCTGGCTGTCGCCGATCTTCACGTCGCCGATGGCCGATTTCGGCTACGACATCTCCGACTACACCGGCATCGATCCGCTGTTCGGCACGATGGAGGATTTCGATGCGCTGGTTCGGGCCGCGCATGAGAGCGGGTTGAAGGTGATCCTGGACCTGGTGCCGAACCACACCTCCGACCGGCATCCCTGGTTCGTCGAGGCGCGCCGCTCGCGCGACAATCCCCGGCGCGATTGGTACATCTGGCGCGATCCGAAGCCGGACGGTGGGCCGCCCAACAACTGGCTGTCCGAATTCGGCGGCAGCGCCTGGCAATATGACCAGGCAACCGGTCAATACTACTATCACGCCTTTCTCGCCCAGCAGCCGGATCTCAACTGGCGCAATCCGGCCGTGCGCGCCGCGGTCTACGACGTGATGCGGTTCTGGCTGCGCAAGGGCGTCGACGGTTTCCGTGTCGATGTGATCTGGCACCTGATCAAGGACGCCGAGTTCCGCGACAATCCTGCCAACCCTGGCTACATCGAAGGACGGCCACCGCATGAACGCATCTTGCCGCGTCATTCGACCGATCAGCCCGAGGTGCATCAGGTCATCGCGGAGATGCGGAAGGTGCTGGACGCGTTCGGCGATCGCGTGCTGATCGGCGAAATCTATCTGCCGATCGAGCGGCTGATGGCCTATTACGGCAAGGATCTCTCCGGTGCGCACCTGCCGTTCAACTTTGCGCTGCTCTCTGCGCCCTGGCACGCGCGCGACATCGAGAGGATCATCGCCGAATATGAGACTGCGCTGCCGCCCGGCGCCTGGCCGAACTGGGTGCTCGGCAACCACGATCGGCCACGGGTGGCAAGCCGGGTCGGGGCTGAGCAGGCGCGGGTGGCGGCGATGCTGTTGCTGACCTTGCGCGGCACGCCGACGCTTTATTACGGCGACGAGATCGGCATGCGGCAGGTCGCCATCGCACCGGACGGGGTGCGCGATCCCTTCGAGAAGAACGTGCCCGGCATCGGCGTCGGCCGCGACGGATGCCGCACGCCGATGCAGTGGAACGCGACGCCAAATGCCGGCTTTTCTACCGCGGCGCCCTGGCTGCCGGTGGCCGAGGATTTCATGCACGAGAACGTGGTCAACCTGACCGCCGACAAGCGCTCGATCCTCAATCTGTATCGCGCGCTGATCCGCTTGCGTAAGCGCCACGTCGCGCTGGTGGCAGGTCACTACCGGCCGGTCGCGGCCGAAGGCGATCTCCTGCTCTATCGCCGCGACGGGGAGGGCGAGATCCTGACCATCGCGCTCAATCTGGGCGACGATCCGGTGTCGCTCGCGACCGAAGGCAGCGGCCTGGAGGGACAGATCCTGCTCTCGACCCATCTCGACCGCGACGGCGAGCCCATCCACGGCACGCTCGATCTGCGCGGCAATGAAGGCGTGGTGATCGGACGGTCATTGTAGTTGCGGCAAATTCGATGTCGTCCCGGCCTTGAGCCGGGACCCATACCGCGTGATGCAAGAAAGCGGTACGCTGCCAATACCGCGTTCGAGCCACAATCGCCGGTGGTTATGGGTCCCTGCGTTCGCAGGGACGACACCCAATTCGTAGCAGCAGCGTGGGCCTCATTACCCCGGGTGCGCCGCCTTTCGCGTGCGCTTCGCTGATCTTTCGGTATCCACGTCGCTGCGCCGGAGCAGGTAGTCCAAGCCTCCGACCCGGTACCAGCGATAGCCGTAAGGCTCCCGCACCAGCGTATGGCGGCCGCGCTTGTCGGCGCGGCTGTGATCTTCGGCGAGCAGGTTGATCAGCAGCCTGCCGCTGTCGTCAGCCAGCCCGGTCGCAAACGCGATCTCGCGCGGCTTCTCATCGAGATTGTGTACGAACAGCACCGAATTGTTGCGCCAGTCGTAGCGGATGATCAGCACCGCCGGGTCGCGGGTCTCGATCACTTCGAAATCGCCCCAGCCGACCTCCGGCACCTCCTTGCGCATGCGGATGATGCGCTCGGTCCAGTTCAGCATCGAGTTCGGATCGCGCCGCTGCTTGGCGGCGTTGACATGCTCATAGCCGTATGGACCCTGGTCGAGCACCGGCGAGGCCGCCTTGTCGCTCTTGGTGAAGCCGCCATGCGGCTCGGCCGACCATTGCATCGGCGTGCGCGCGCATTCGCGCTCAGGCAGCGCGAGATTGTCGCCCATGCCGAGCTCGTCGCCGTAGCGGATCACCGGCGTGCCGGGCAGCGTGAACATCAGGCTGTAGGCGAGCTCGAGCCGCCGCCGGTCGCCGCCCAGCATCGGCGCCAGCCGCCGTCGGATGCCGCGGTTATAAAGCTGCATGTCCTTGTCCGGCCCGAACGCCTTGAACACCACGTCGCGCTGCGCCTCGGTCAGCCGTCCGAGATCCAGCTCGTCATGATTGCGCAGGAACAGGCCCCATTGCGCGGATGCAGGGCGCGGCTTGGTGGCGACAAGCGCTTTGGCCAGCGGTCGCGTATCCGACGCGGCCAGCGCATAGAACAGATGCTGGTTGACCTGGAAGTTGAACATCATGTGCATGCGGTCGCCGTCGTCGCCGAAATACTCCAGATCGGTCTGCGGCAGCACGTTCGCTTCGGCCAGGATGATCGCGTCACCCTCCCGCCATTGCAGGAATTCGCGAAAGGCGCGCAGCATGTCGTATTGCTCGACCGACTTCTTCACGCTCGCGCCCTTGGTCGCGATCACGAAAGGCACCGCATCCATGCGGAAGCCGGAGACGCCGAGCTGGATCCAGAACCCCATGATCTTGAGAATCTCGGTCTGCACATGCGGATTGGAGGTGTTGAGATCGGGCTGGAAATCATAGAAGCGGTGGAAGTACCAGGCGCCGGCTTCCTTATCGCGCGTCCAGGTCGATTTCTGCACGCCGGGAAACACCATGCCGGTATTGGCGTTGGCCGGCTTCTTGTCCGACCACACATACCAGTCGCGATACGGCGAATCCTTTGAGCGCCGCGCTTCCAAGAACCACGGATGCTGGTCGGAGGTGTGGTTGACGACGAGATCGATGATGATGCGGATGCCGCGTTGCTTGCAGCCATGGGCGAATTCGACGAAATCGCCGAGCGTGCCGTAGCGCGGGTCGACGCCGTAATAGTCGGCAATGTCGTAGCCGCCGTCGCGCTGCGGCGAGGGCTGGAACGGCATCAGCCAGATCGCGGTGACGCCGAGCCCGTGGAGATAATCGAGCCGGCGGGTCAGGCCGACGAAGTCGCCGATCCCGTCGCCATTGGCATCCATATAGGTGCCGACCGCGAGGCAGTAGAAGATGCCGTTCTTGTACCAGAGATCGTCGATCATGAACGGCTGCCTCCCGCCTGGCCGCTGATTGCGGCCGCTTGTTAAGCAGAAGGCGGCACGCGAGTTCCCGGTTCCGTGAGGATGAGAGGGCGCTTGGGTGAACCGCGGAATCGGGTATGCTGAGCGAATGGAATCCGCCGCCGCCAAAATCAGCCTCGTTCCCATTGATGGGCGTCAGTCCGAGACCGCGCTCGCGGTTGCGCGCGGTACCTCGCGGCTGTTGCGCTCGCTCGGCTTCGCCACGGTCAGCGAATTGCCGTTGCCGTCAGGCCGGCGAGCTGATCTGGTGGCGTTGAACGAGCGCGGCGAGATCTGGATCGTCGAGATCAAGTCGTCAGTCGAGGATCTGCGCGCCGACCATAAATGGGAGGACTACCGGCTGCATTGCGACCGGCTGTTGTTCGCGTTCACGCAGGATCTGCCCTGCGAGATCTTCCCTGCGGATACCGGACTGATCGTCGCCGATGCCTATGGCGCGCATCTGCATTGTGAGGCGCCGCTGCACAAATTGCCGGCGCCGACGCGCAAGCTGATGACGGTGCGCTTCGCGCTCGCCGCGGCGCAGCGCATGAGCCGTCTGATCGATCCGCAAGGGCACCAGGAGTTCTAGTCTGCGCTGCGGGCGAACTCTGTCCCGCTGTTTTCGGCGGCTGCGCAGAAAATCGGTGCGTCTACTTGGGCGCCCGCTTGGCGAGGATCCGCTGCAGGGTGCGGCGATGCATGTTGAGCCGCCGCGCGGTTTCTGAGACGTTACGGTTGCACATCTCATAGATGCGCTGGATGTGCTCCCAGCGCACACGGTCGGCCGACATCGGGTTCTGCGGCAGCTCCGATTTCTCACCGCCCGTGGAGAGCAACGCTGCAACGACGTCATCCGCATCGGCAGGCTTGGCGAGATAATCCACCGCGCCCATCTTCACCGCGGTCACGGCTGTCGCGATATTGCCGTAGCCGGTCAGGACAATGGCGCGTGCATCGGGGCGGGTGCGTTTCAATGCCGAGACAACGTCAAGGCCGTTGCCGTCGCCGAGCCTGAGATCGACCACCGCAAACGCCGGGGCAGATTTGCCGATCTGCGAGATGCCGTCGGCGACGCTCTCGCATGACGTCACGACGAAGCCGCGGGTCTCCATCGCCCGCGCGAGCCGCTCCAGGAACGGCTTATCATCTTCCACGATCAGCAGCGAACGATCGGGCTGATTGGCGAGTTCGGCGATGGCACTCACGGTCATCCTCAGGAGGCTCGGTTGTAGGAAGCTATCATACCTCACATATGGCGTTATGGCTCTCGTCTGCCAAGACGGCAGGTGGTGCGGCGTGACGCCGCGTCATTTTCGTGTGTTGTATCAGCTACTTCCGGTTAGATCGGCGCCGTGCCGGTCGCCGGTCTCGCTTTCCTCGACCGCCTCGAAGCGTTGCCGCGGCCAGATGATCTGCACGACTGCGCCGTGGTCGGGAAATGGCCGATTGGTAAACGAGACCTTGGCGCCGGTGCGTTCGAGCAGCGTCCGGGCAATGAAGACGCCCAGCCCCAGGCCGCCCCCTTGGGAGTCGTCGTTTCCGCGGCGCCGCGACAGATAGGGTTCACCGATCCGTTTCAGGATGTCCGGCGCGAAGCCCGGACCGTCGTCGGAGACCGCGATCTCCACCGTCTCATTGTTCCACCAGGCATTGACCTCGACAGCATCGCGGGCGAAGTCCACTGCGTTTTCCAGGATGTTGCCGACGCCGTAGAGGATCGCGGGATTGCGCGTCCCAACCGGCTCCTTGGCCGCGGCAAGGGCGATGCGCACCTTGATATCGACGCCGAAATCCCGGTGCGGCGCCACCGTCTCCTCGATCAGGGTCGAGAGCTTCATGCGGTCGAACATCGAGCCGGTTGATGAGAGCTGAGTGATCTTGCCGAGGATGTCGCGGCAGCGCTGCGCCTGCTCGCGCAGCGTCTTGATGTCACCTGACACCTGTCCGTTGTCCTGCAGCGCCCGCTCGAGCTCGCGCGAGATCAGGACGATGGTGGCAAGCGGCGTGCCGAGCTCATGTGCCGCAGCCGCCGCAAGACCATCGAGCTGGGTCAGGTGCTGCTCGCGCGCCAGCACGAGCTCGGTGGCCGCGAGCGCGTCCGAGAGCTTGCGTGCCTCCTCTGTGACCTGAAACGAATAAAGGCTGGTGACGCCGATCGCGAGCGCGATCGAGAGCCAGACGCCGAAGATATAGATCGGCGGGAAATCCAGCGGCTCTTCGCCATCCCAGGGCAACGGCATATGGAAGAACAGCAGCAGGGTGGCGCAGGCGACCGCGAGCAGCCCGAGCATCACGGTGAGCCGGACCGGCAGCGCGGTGGCCGATATGAGCACCGGCACCAGGAACATGAACGAGAATGGGTTATCCAGCCCGCCGGTCAGATAGAGCAATGTCGCGAGCTCGACGATGTTCAGCGCGAGCAGGCCGCCGGCATGGCGCGGTTCCAGCAGCTGCATCGGGTTGAACGCGATCTGCAGCGCGAGATTGATCAGCGCCGAGACGCTGATGACGGCAAGGCACGGCACCACCGGCAGGTCGAATTCCAGGCCCTGAACGACCACGAAGATCGCCGTCAATTGCCCCAGTGCGGCGAGCCAGCGCAGCCGCAGAATGGTGTCGAGTCGGACCCGCCGCCGCGGGTCGCGAAGCTCGGTGTCCGGCGTGTCGGTGATCAGCGTGTCGGTCATGACCAGCAACTTAGTGTCGCCTGGGGGCGGCGACAAATCGGCCCGTTCACCTGCTTCGCCTGTTGCGCTTCGCAGCGCAATGGCCCAATGAACGGGGCCCATGACACATGATGACGCAGCCTTGCCCCGCGCGGCCGCGCAGGGGCCGCATGTCTCGGCGGCTATCGCGGTCACGCATCTGACAAAGATCTACAAAGCGACCCGCGCGGTCGACGACATCTCGTTTCGGATTGGCCATGGCAGCATCACCGGCCTGCTCGGCGGCAATGGTGCGGGCAAGACCACGACGATTGCCACGATCATGGGGCTGGTGCTGCCGACCTCAGGGCAAGTCGAGGTGCTCGGACATCCAATGCCGGAGCAGAGCGACGAGGTGCTGGGGCGGATGAATTTCGAAAGCCCCTATGTCGATATGCCGATGCGGCTGACGGTGCGACAAAATCTCACGATCTTCGGCCGCCTTTATGCGGTCGGAGGCCTCAAAGACCGTATCGCGCAGCTGGCGTCCGACCTTGACCTTACCGATTTCCTCGATCGCGCCTCGGGCAAGCTGTCGGCGGGGCAGAAGACGCGCGTTGCGCTGGCCAAGGCCCTGATCAACGATCCCGAGCTCCTGCTGTTGGACGAGCCGACGGCCTCGCTCGATCCCGATACCGCCGACTGGGTGCGCGGCCATCTCGAGCGCTATCGCCAACGCCGCGGCGCGACCATCCTGCTCGCCTCCCACAACATGCTGGAGGTGGAGCGGCTCTGCGACCGCGTCATCATCATGAAGCGCGGCCGCATCGAGGATGACGACAGCCCGGCGCAGATCATGGCGCGATACAACCGGAACACGCTCGAAGAGGTGTTCCTCGACGTCGCGCGCGGCCGCGACCGGGAGACCGTGCCATGAACGATTTCTCCCTGGCCATCGCGCCGCACCGGATCGGCGCGATGATCCTGCGCTACTGGTATCTCTTGCTGTCGTCCTGGCCACGGCTGCTGGAGCTGATCTACTGGCCGACATTGCAGATCATCACATGGGGATTCCTGCAGACCTATATCGCCAGCAATGCCGGCTTCTTTGCCCGCGCCGGCGGCACCTTGATCGGCGCGGTGATCCTCTGGGACATCCTGTTTCGAGGCCAGCTCGGCTTCTCCATCTCATTTTTGGAGGAGATGTGGTCGCGCAATCTCGGCAACCTGATGATGAGTCCCTTGAAGCCGATCGAGTTCCTGCTCGCGCTGATGGTCATGAGCGTGATCCGGCTGGCGATCGGCGTGATCCCGATGACGCTGCTCGCCATCGCGTTCTTCCAGTTCAATTTCTACAGCCTTGGCCTGCCGCTGATCGCCTTCTTCTGTAACCTGATCTTCACCTCCTGGGCAGTTGGCATCTTCGTGTCCGGCCTGGTGCTGCGCAATGGTCTCGGCGCCGAGAGCATTGTCTGGACCTTGATGTTCGCGTTGATGCCATTGGCTTGCGTCTACTATCCGGTCAGCGTGCTGCCCGGATGGCTGCAATCGGTGTCCTGGACCTTGCCGCCCACCTATGTATTCGAAGGGATGCGTGCGCTTCTGATCAACCAGGTTTTTCGTGTCGACCTGATGCTCACCGCGCTGGCGCTCAACGCCGCCCTGCTATTGGCGTCATTTGCGGCATTCATTGCTCTGTTGCGGAGCGCCCGGCGCGCCGGGTCGCTGTTGAGCAGCGGGGAATAATCCACATTTTCCCGTGAATTTCCGGTGAGTTTTGGCTCTTGAATGCGTTAGCTAGTGCAACAGCGGATTGACGCTTTATTACGCATTCGGCACTATATATTGCGTTGCAGAGAGGTTCGAAAAGCATGCCGATAGGTGAGTTTGGCGGCGCACCGCCCCTGGCGTCGGAAGGCAGTCCCGTCCTGACGACTCCGATGTACTGGATGTACGAAATGGCGCACGCCTCGCTCAATCCGGCGCGGGCAGTCACGGACGCCACCAAGATCCTGTTTCAAAATCCGCTCAATCCGTGGACCCACACGCAGGCCGGCAAGTCGATTGCGGCGGCCTGCGAACTGTTCGAGCGCACCACACGCCGTTATGGAAAGCCTGAATGGGGGCTCGACGAGACCGAGGTCAACGGTGTCAGAACCCCGGTCGAGATCCACAACGTCTGGGAAAAGCCGTTCTGCCGGTTGCTCTATTTCGACCGCAAGCTGACCCGGCCGCTGCGCGCTCCGCAGCCGCGGCTTCTGATCGTGGCGCCGATGTCCGGCCATTACGCGACCCTGTTGCGCGGAACGGTCGAAGCGTTTCTGCCGACGCATGAGGTCTATATCACGGATTGGGCCGACGCGCGCATGGTGCCGCTCGCGGAAGGCCGCTTCGATCTCGACGACTATATCGATTACGTCATCGAGATGCTCCACGTGCTCGGGACGAACATGCACGTCGTGGCGGTGTGCCAGCCCGCCGTGCCGGTGCTGGCGGCCATCTCGGTCATGGAGGCCGAGCGCGACCCGTTCGTGCCGCTGTCGATGACCTTGATGGGCGGACCGATCGACACGCGCCGCAATCCGACCGCGGTCAACCAGCTCGCCGTTCAGCGCGGCATCGACTGGTTCCGCAATCACGTCATCACCAAGGTGCCGTTCCCGCATCCCGGCGTGATGCGCGACGTCTATCCGGGCTTCCTGCAGCTCAACGGGTTCATCAGCATGAACCTGGATCGCCATGTCGATGCGCACAAGGCGTTGTTCGCCAATCTGGTGAAGGGCGACGGCGATCAGGTCGACAAGCACCGCGACTTTTACGACGAATATCTCGCGGTGATGGATCTGGCTGCGGAATATTATTTGCAGACAGTCGAGACGGTGTTCATCAAGCACGCCCTGCCGAAGGGTGAAATGACCCATCGCGGCAATCCGGTCGACCCATCCAAGATCACGCGTGTGGCTTTGATGACGGTGGAAGGGGAGAAAGACGACATTTCCGGTCTCGGACAGACCGAAGCGACACACAGACTCTGCACCTCGATCCCGGCGCATCGCCGTGTCCACTACGTGCAGCCCGGTGTCGGACATTACGGCGTGTTCAACGGTTCGCGATTCAAGTCGGAAATCGTGCCGCGCATCTCGGATTTCATGATGTCGGCTGCAGATCCGAAAGCATTGCTCGCGCTCGCTGCTGAATAGCCGCGTGGAGTGCTGCGTCCCTGCTCGAATCCGAGTTTGGGTAAGGCGTTGATTTGCCCCGGGAAACCGGATTGCATGAGTGACTCAAGGGGTGAATATGGCGTCACTCCTTGAGCAATGCTTTTGATTAAAGATTCATTCAAAAAGTTGCTTTCGAGGCCCAAGGTCTGGTGTTCGTCGGACGCTGGACCGCTGTATGTTGGGCAAATGATTTGTTTTTGCGCCGAACGATTTCCCTGGCGGCGGATATGGCAGAATCCGGGCGAACTCTTACTCCCCGGACTGACAGATATGGCCACTCGCGCCCTCCTTTATCGGCGGCCCGCCGAACCTTCGCGTCTTCTCGTCAAGCATGGCTCGCAAATCTACTCGATCAGATTGCGCCGCCACCGCAGGGCGCGCCGTTACACGTTGCGAATCCATCCTTCCGACCGCGAAGCGATCCTCACGATGCCGCCGCGCGGCACGATCGCTGAAGCCAAGGACTTCGCGCAGCGTCACGGTGCGTGGATTGCCGCACGCCTCGGTCGTTTGCCGAAGGCAGCACCGTTCTTGCCTGGAACGGTCGTGCCGCTGCGCGGCGTGCCGCACCGGATCGCGCATCGCGCCGGCGAGCGCGGCACGGTCTGGACCGAAACACGCGACAGCGGCGAGAAGGTGCTCTGCGTTGCCGGAGGCCTCGAGCATATCGAACGCCGCGTGCATGACTTCCTCAAGCGGGAGGCTCGGCGCGATCTGCAGAAGGCCGCCGAATCCTATGCCGACCAGCTCGGTGTCAAGGTGAAGCGGCTGTCGATCCGCGACCAGTCGAGCCGCTGGGGCTCGTGTACGTCGGCCGGCTCGCTGTCCTTCTCCTGGCGCCTGATCCTGGCGCCGCCCTTCGTGCTCGACTATCTCGCCGCGCATGAGGTCGCGCATCTCGTCGAGATGAACCACTCGCCGCGGTTCTGGAAAGTCTGCGGCCGGATCTGCGGCTCGGTCGAGCGCGCCAAGAAATGGCTCGATACCTGTGGCAACGATCTCCACCGCTACGGGATCGACGATTGAGACATGACAAGGTCCGGCTGGTCCGGACCTTTTCTTTTTCCGGACCTTTTCTTTTGGTGCGCCTTCATCGGCGCAGCTGCGCCACCGCCCCGGGGCGGGTAGCATTCCTTTAAGCATGATCGCGATCACAAGCGGCGCCGTTTTTAACCGGTTGTAAGAGGAAGCTTGTCAGAACTTATGGGTCCTTGCCCAGGTGACGAGGCGTGATTCCAACCCAGCGCAGCTGCGTTTCCGCAGGAACCTGATGCGCCCCGACGAGTAGCCCATGGCCGAACCCGCCGACGTGTTGTTGGCCGCGCTCGAACACTCCAGCGAAGCTGTGGTCATTCTCGATTCGGATTTGTGCGTTCATCACGCCAACGCCGCTGCTGAGCGCCTGTTCCGTGCCGACGGCGCCGCGCTCGTCGGTTCCGATGTCAGCCGTCTCGGCATCCCGCGCGATCATGCCATCTTCAGGGCCCCTGCCGGCGCAGATCATGCGCTGCCCGATCGCGGCGAGAGCTCGCCGCGGCCGGTCGAGATCAAGCTCCGACCGGCTGACGGCAGCTGCATCTGCGTCAGTCTGACGCTGTCGCGGCTCGAGATCGACGGTACGATCTGGCTCGCGCTGTTTGCGCGGGACGTCACGGCCGAAGTCGAGCGGCGCGACCGGCTCGCGCTGCTCCATTCCGTCGCCGATCGGACCAACCGGGCGATGGTGGTGACCGATCACGAGCTGAAGATCATCTACACCAACGCCGCTTTTGCGGAGATGTTCGGCTACCAGCCTGGAGAGGCGATCGGACGCCGGGCCGACGAGCTGATGGTCGGTCCCTGCACCGACCGCAACGCGATCGAAAAGCTGAAGCTCTGGCTGGCGGAAGACCGCGGCGGCGAGGAGGAAGTCCTCGTCTATGACAAGAGCGGCCGCGAGATCTGGGTTACCGCGTATGTCAAGGCGCATCGGAACCGGCGTGGTGCCGTCAAATATCTGGTCGGCCTGCTGAGCGACATCAGCGAAAGCAAGCAGCTGCGTTCACTGCAGCAGCTGATCACGACGGCACTCGCCGACAATGTCCCAATCGCCGAGATCTGTGACCGGCTCTGCCGGCGCGTTGAGGAGCTTGCACCCGACGTCGTCTGCTCGATCCTCCATGTCGATGCGGACGGGCTGGTCCATCCGCTCGGCGGTCCCAGCCTGCCGGCGGACTATTCTGCGGCGCTGGACGGCATCCCGATCGGGCCTGAGGTCGGATCCTGTGGGACCGCAGCCTATCTCTGCGAGCCGGTCCTGGCACAGGATATCGACGCCGACCCGCGCTGGCAGCCTTATAAAGCGGGTCCGCTGGCGGCGGGCTTGCGCGCCTGCTGGTCGACGCCGATCAAGGGCAAGGACGGGCGGGTCATCGGAACCTTTGCCTTCTACTTCCGGGAATGCCGCGGCCCGAGCCGATGGCACGAGCAGATCGTGGAGGCCTGCGTCCATCTCGGGGCGCTCGCGATCGAGCGGCAGGAGGCGATGTCCGCGGTCGCGCGCATGGCATATTACGATATGCTGACCGGCCTGCCGAACCGGGCCCATATCCGCTCCCTGATCGCGACGGCGCTCGAGGCTTGCCCCGAGGGCGGGCATGTGGCCGTCGCCTATCTCGACGCGGACAACTTCAAGGACGTCAACGACACGCTCGGCCACGCCGCCGGCGACGAGTTCCTGATCGCCTTCGCCAAGCGGCTGCGCGGGCAGTTGCGGCCGGGCGACATGCTGGGGCGGCTCGGCGGCGACGAGTTCCTGGTGCTGCTGCCGAACCGGGATTCGATCGAGGCCTCCCTGATGGCGGCCCGCATCACCGCGGCGCTGGCGGTGCCGCTCACGATCGGCAGCCGGCAGGTGCCGATGTCGGCGAGCATGGGGCTCAGCCTTTACCCGGACAACGCCTCCGACATCGACACGCTGATCAAGCAGTCCGATGCCGCGATGTACAAGGCCAAGAGCGCCGGGCGCGCCACCTACCGCTTCTTCAGCGCCGATCTCGACAAGATCGCCGAGCAACGCTTGATGCACAGCACGGCGCTGCGCGACGCGGTCGCGAACGAGGCGCTGAAGCTGTACTACCAGCCGCAGATCCGGAGCCGGGACGGGGCCATTCACGGCGTGGAAGCGCTGGCGCGCTGGCACGACGAGGTCCTCGGCGACGTATCGCCGGCGAAATTCATCCCGCTCGCGGAGGAATGCGGACTGATCGAGCAGATCGGGCTGTGGTCGATGCGCGAGGCCTGCCGGCAGATGGCCGCATGGCAGCGGGCCGGGCTCGATATTCCGAGCGTCTCGGTCAATCTGTCGCCGATCAACTTCCAGAACGTCAATCTGGCCGCGCGCGTGGCGCAGATCCTGAACGAATACGGCCTGCCGCCGAAGCGGCTGATGCTCGAGATCACCGAGGGCGTGTTCCTGAACGAGCGCGCCACCGTGGTGGCGACCATGAACGAGCTGCGCAATCTGGGCGTCGGGCTGTCGCTGGACGATTTCGGCACCGGCTATTCCAGTCTGAGCCGGCTGGCGCAGCTGCCGATTAGCGAATTGAAGATCGATCGCAGCTTCATGCGCGATGTCGAGGACAATCCGGGCACCCGCGCCATCGTGACCGCGGTGGTCCGGGTCGGGCAGAGCATGAATCTCGCTGTCGTGGCCGAAGGCGTCGAGACCGAGGGGCAGCGCCATCTGCTGGATGAGCTCGGATGCGATGCGCTGCAGGGCTTCCTCTACGCGCGGCCGCTGCCCGCGACCGGTTTCGGGCGATGGTTGCTCGAACACAGTGCCAGTCGCGCCAGCCTGATGCTCAAGCAGATCGGCCGCGCGCTCGCTGCGCCGTCGTCCAAGCCGTCCGGCGTCCCGACGCCGCGCAAGGCCGGCTCTGTGCCTGCGGCCTGATCGCGCTACGCCGCCATTCTCAGCGCTGTCCTCCGAACAACCGATCGACCAGCCAGCCGTCGAGGCCTGCGGCGGCTTCGGGCCGCGCCGCCGTGCGCGTCGGAGTGACTGATCGGCCGCCGCCGTAATTGGCCGCCGGCGCCGGTGCAGGCGCGGTCGGGGCCGTGATTTGTGAGGTGATCTGCGCGAGCGTCGGCACCAGGCCGGAGCCTTGAGTGTTCGGCAGCGCCGCCACCGGCACGCCCTGATGCGCCGCGCGCATGAAGCGGGTCCAGACCTCGACCGGCAAGCCGCCGCCGGTTGCTTTCTTGGTCGGAGAATTGTCGTCGTTGCCGAGCCAGACCCCGGTGACGAGGCGGGCGGTGTAGCCGATGAACCAGGCGTCCCGGAAATCCTGGCTGGTGCCGGTCTTGCCGGCTGCGACCCAGCCGGGGATCTCGGCCTTGCGCGCCGTGCCGGAGATCAAGGTCTCCTGCATCATCTGGTTCATCATCGCGACGTTGCGCGGCTCGATCACCTGCGTGGGCGGATCGGCCTGGCGCAGATAGAGCAGCTTGCCCTCATGCGTCTTGATCCGGGTGACGACATGCGGGGCCACGCTAAGGCCGCCATTGGCGAACGGCGCATAGGCGCCGACCAGTTCGAGCATCGAGACTTCGGACGTGCCGAGCGCGATCGACGGGTTGGGATCGAGCCTGGAAGCGATGCCGAGCCGGTGCGCGGTGCGCACCACGTTCTTCGGTCCGACCTCGAGGCCGACGCGCACCGCCACCGTATTCAGCGACATCGCCAGCGCCTGCGTCAGAGTCACGGAGCCGAAATATTCGCGGGTGTAGTTCTCCGGCTTCCAGCCTTTCAGGTCCAGCGGCGCATCCTGGCGCACGGTGTCCGGGGTCAGGCCCTGCTCGATTGCGGTGAGATAGACGAACGGCTTGAACGCCGAGCCGGGCTGGCGCTTGGCAGTGACGGCGCGATTATATTGGCTGTCGGAATAGTTCCGGCCGCCGACCATGGCGCGCACGGCGCCGTCGGGCGTCATCGCCACCAGCGCGCCCTGGCTGACATTGAACTTCACGCTCTTGGCGGCGAGCTCGTCGATTACGGCCGCTTCGGCCGTGGCCTGCAGCTTCGGATCGATGGTGGTTTCGACCGTGATCGACTGATCGATCTGGCCGACGAGATCGTCGAGCACCTCGCCGATCCAGTCGGCGACATAGTTGATCGTGCCGGCGCCGGCCGGCTTCACCGTGACCGAGGGATGCGCGATCTGGGCCTTTGCCTGGGCGTCGGTGATGAAGCCGGCGTCCGCCATCGCCGCAAGCACGGTCTCGGCGCGCTTCTCGGCGCCTTCCGGGTTGCGGTTCGGCGCCAGTCGCGACGGCGATTTGACCAGGCCTGCCAGCATCGCCGCCTCGCCGAGCGTGACATGTCGCGCGGACTTGCCGAAATAGCGCTGCGCGGCGGCTTCGACGCCATAGGCGCCCGAGCCGAAATAGACGCGATTCAGGTACAGCTCGAGAATCTCGTTCTTGGAGTGCTTGCGCTCCAGCCACAGCGCGAGCTCGGCCTCCTGCAGCTTGCGCGCCAGGGTCCGCTCCTGGGTCAGGAACAGGTTCTTGGCGAGCTGTTGCGTCAGGGTCGAGCCGCCCTGCGAGACGCCGCGATGCAGGACGTTGGTGACGACCGCGCGCGCGATGCCGATCGGGTCGATGCCGAAATGCTGATAGAAGCGGCGGTCCTCGATCGCGATGAACGCCTTCGGCAGATAGGCCGGCAGCTCCTTGAGCGCGACATTGGCGCCGGCCATCTCGCCGCGCTGCGCGAGCACACTGCCGTCGAGGCCGGTGATCTCGATGGTCGGTGGCCGCTTGGGGATCTCCAGCGACTGGATCGGCGGCAGGTGCGCGCCGGCCCAGACCACGACGCCGACCAGCCCGATCACGCCCCACAGGCCGCAGACCAGCGCCCAGTAGACCATCCGCCCGAACGACAAACCGACACGCGATCTGCTCATGCGCTTGTTGCCTTTGGCAGGGCGCGACTTCGGCTGAGGTTTGGGCTCCCGCTGCGCCGGCTCGTCGTCATCCTCCTCGACGACAGGCTTGCGCTTGGCGGTCGCCTTCTTCGGTGCGTCCTCGCCTGCCGGTATGCGATCCTTGGCGTCGAGACGTAGGTCGTGCATGGCCGCCGCCAGGCCGAATAGCGGCTCCTTGCGCCCGCCGCTCTTGTTCCGTCCCGCCATACGCCAATACGCCCGCAACCGTCCCTGATTACGCTAATGGCCGGAGTTTAAGGGCCGGTTAGCAAGAGGTTAACGCGCAATTAGGTCTTTCACGACATGCACGCGCTGTTATGGTTAAGGCCAAGTTAATGAGGAAACGCCGATGGGTTATATCGATCCGACCAAGGAGGTCTTTGCCGAATTCCGCGCGCGCGATCGCGCCGGCCCGATCCACATGCTGAACCTGGTGCGTCTTCGCAAGGAAGCTGCGTACCCGGACGGCCGCAAGGCGAGCGGCGCGGAGGCCTATGCCACCTATGGTCGCGAGAGCGGCCCGGTGTTCAAGCGGCTCGGCGGCCGCATCGTCTGGCAGGGCCGGTTCGAGCTGATGCTGATCGGCCCGCGCGAGGAATATTGGGATCACTGCTTCATCGCGGAGTATCCGTCCGTCGACGCCTTCGTCGAGATGATCCGCGATCCGGTCTATCGCGAGGCAGTGAAACATCGCCAGGCCGCGGTGGAAGACTCGCGCCTGATCCGTCATGCGGTGCTGCCGGTCGGCGAGAATTTCGGGGAGATTCCGGCGTAGGTGTGCAAGCGGACGAGGAGATGCTCGCGCCACATGCTCAGTCGTCATCCCCGCGAAAGCGGGGATCCATAACCACAGGCCATTGTTGGTGCGAACGACGGCGCGGCAGCGCGCCGACGACGGACGTCTCTGGAATGTGGGTCCCGGCTCAAGGCCGGTGCGACAGGGGTGTGTGAGGCGCAAGCTCGTCATCGTCTTTAAGTGTCAAACCACCATGAGGGTGTGGATCCGCATCCCCGCTGCGCTTGGCGCCCGGGCTTGGCTGCAACGTTGCCCCCTAACTAATAGAGAGGGCGCGGGGAAGGCCGGGTGCCGGCCGCACCCATGGCCCCCGTGCGAAAGAAATGCACGGGGCAGGAACCACAGGCTTGGCCGAGGGCAACCCGACCTTCCCTGCGCAATGGTTTACGGCTTATACGCGCTCTCCTCGGGGACCGGCGTTCTTGCCCCCGTCCGCGTGATGCGAAGCATCATCGCGTCGCGACAATGCCTGACGGCATTGCGCAGGCCTCAGCACCGGGAGGCCAGGACCACACGACTTCACCGTCCGCGACACCTCGTTCGTCCGCGCGTATGAAATGCGCTGCGACATGTCGCGTCCATCGCATCTTCGGCCCAACGCTCGTGACGATCGCGAAGCGCCCCTCTCATCGGGCCGAGACGCGACGAATGTGCCGGTGATTTGCCCGACACGACAAGGCGCACGCGCTGCGACAGAGTGGCACGACGGGCAATTTGCGCATGACGCTTATGCGTCTCGCCGCCCGCAGCGCCTCACTGTCCCTCGACCGAAAACGCCAGCAGCGCATTGCCCGGCATGGTGCCGTAGTTGGCGTAGCCGGAATTGACGTAGAGCATGCCGCCGGCGACGACCGGCCCGGGTCCGTCGAGCGAACCGCCATGGGCGGCGGTGCCGTTCACCGTAGTGTAGTCCTTGACCGTGTCGAGATCCCAGATGATCGCGCCGGTCGCGGCCGCATAGGCGCGCAGATGCCCGTCAAGCCCGCCGGAGAACACGACGCCCGGGATCGCGGTGACAGCCGCCGATTGGGCTGGACTGCATCCGGGCCGCTCGTCGCAGCCGGGATGCGGTGTGTGCCAGACGATCTCGCCGGTTGCCGGGTTCAGAGCGTAGAGGCCGCCGCCCTGCGCCGGATCGAGCTTTAGCGTGTTGCCGAACACGGATTTCTGTGCGCCTGCGGTGCCCGCGGGCACGGGCTTGATGCCGACATCGGAGAGCGCGACATAGATGTTGGTCCCGTCCGTGGCGGCGCCCCACTGCACCCCACCGAGCGAGCTGCCGCGTCCGATCCGGCGCTGCCAGAGAATGGCGCCGTCGTGATCGGGATCGAGCGCATGCACCATGCCTGACTTCTGGCCGGCGATCAGCGCTCGCTTGCCATCGGCCAGGTCAACGAGCATCGGCGACGAACCAAAATCGAAATCGGGTCCCTTGGTCTTCGGGCAGTTGTTGGTGAAACGCGCGTTGCACGCCACGTTGTAGGCGTCACCCTCGGTCATCTGTCGTGACCACGCGAGCTGGCCGCTTGCGAGATCGAACGCGACGAAGGCGTCCGACGTCGCCGACGGCGGCTCGGAATAGCTGTCGCCGGTGGTCGCATAGATGCGCTGATGCGCGCCATCGACTGATGGCGCCGACCAGATCGCGCCGCCTGAGGGTCCAAACAGCGGCGTCCCGATCGAATTGCTGCCGACCGATTGCGCTGATGGCGCGACATAGCCGCGCCACCGCACCTCGCCGCTGCGCGCGTCGAGGGCTGCGATCAGGCCGCGAAAGCTGCAGCAGGGGTAGCGCGGATCGGCCGCCATCACCTCTTCGAGCGAGGAGACCGGAACGTAGAGCACGCCGTCGGCCAGCGTCGGCGCTCCCGTGATGACGGCGCCGGCATGCGGCTCGACCCGGGTCTTCCAGATCAGCTTGCCGGTCTCGGCATCGAGCGCATAGGCCTCGCCACGCTGGTCGCCGAAATAAGCGGTTGCGCCGCGGTCGTCCTCACCGATCGTGATCGCGCTGCGCACGCCGAAGCCGGCGTCGAACATCCAGCGCTGGCATCCGGTCTTGGCGTCCAGCGCATAGACCTTGCCGCCGGCGCTGCCGACGAAGATGCGCCCGCCCCACACGGTGGGCTGCGCAGAGGCGCGGGTGTCGTTTGGGAAGCCGAACGCCCAGCGGAGTTTCAATCGCGGCACGTCGTTGGGCGCGAGCTGCGCCATGTCGGCCGCTTGGAAGCGATGTTGCCGGATGTCCGCGCCCCAGCCGTTCCAGCGCGGCACGTTGGCGTCGCGCTGCAAAGGTCCGGGGTCACGGCAGGATGAATCCGGAAGCGGCGGCGCTGCGGCCACAGCGGTGGCGGAGAGATAGCGCACGACGTCGCCGATCTGGCTCTGCGTCAGATCGCGCCCCTGCTGGTTCATCAGGCCGAAGGTGAGCGCGAAGCGCACCCGCTCCGGCGGAAGCTGCCGCAGGCTTGCGGTTTCCGGCGCGCGCGCCACGGCTCCGCCCTCGTGACAGGAGGCGCAATGCTGCTGATAGAGCGCTTCGCCCGGATGCGGCGTCGTGTCCTCGGCGTGCGCGGACGGAGCGACGATCAGCGCCGATAGCGCAAAGGTTGCTGATACACAGTGCACCGAAACGTCCAACAGCCTGGAAAAAGGCGCCACGGTCGTCTCCGTCACGCGTGAGCAGGTCACTGATGTCAGAAGACCGTAGCCGATACCGACAACGTCGTCACGTGAAATCAACCGGAACGAATATTCATCACGAGAGCAATCAAGGATTGCTCACGTAAGCCTGTCTCAGCGCTCGATCACCCAGCGCGTCACCGCCTGGTGGTAGTTGAGATAGCCCGGCACGGTCTTGTAGGTCTTGAGATATCTGAAGCCGGCCTTCTGCAACGTTCGGTTCGGGCCGACGTTGAACGCGTTCGGCTCGCAGAACAATTGCTTGAGTTCGAATGTGCGGAAATAGATGTCGACGCTGCGGCGAACGCATTCGGCACCGATGCCCTGCTGCCGCAACTCGGGCTCGGTGACGTGCAGATGCATGTTGGCGCGATTGCCGAATACGATCTTGTCGCAGCTGGAGAAGCCGACCGGCTTGCCGTCGAGCTGCCAGAGCACCAGGAAGTTGCTGCGCTCCGCAATCGGCTGCGCATAGAGCTCCTTGAACGCCCGGCCCAGATGGCTCGGCCCGGCATGCGCGTCGGATCGACGCCCATCATCTCGAGATGCTCTGGCGTGGACGAGTGGAAGTAGTCGATGACGATGCCGGTCTCGTCGAGCGCCATCTCGCGGACGTCGAGGTTCATTGTGAAACTTCCTTCAATAGCGGCGGTCCGTTCTGTTATGTGTATAGTTGGACGATGCTTGCCACGCTCACGCTGTCGTCCCGGCCTTGAGCCGGGACCCATAGCCACGACTGATTATTTTACGATGGCTGGAGCAACAGCGCGGCCAGCAATGAAGAACGATGGTTATGGGCCCCTGCGTTCGCAGGGGCGACATTTTGGACTGGAGCCGGCAGCGCGGGCTGCGACGCGCTTCTAGCCGTCTCACACCGGGCGCTCGCCCTTGATGGTGACGCGCGTGCCGGCGCGGGTGTGCGGCCAGTAGTCCCACATGGCGCGATGCTGGGTGCAGCGGTTGTCCCAGAACGCGATCGCGTTCTCGGTCCAACGGAAGCGGCACTGGAACAGCGGGTTCTCGGCGTGCTGATAGAGGTAGCTCAGGATCGCGTCGCTCTCGTCGCGCGGGATGCCGATGATGTGACGCGTGAAGCCGCGGTTGACATAGAGCGCCTTCCGGCCCGTCACGGGGTGGGTGCGCACCACCGGGTGCTCGGCGCTCGGGTAGGCTGGCCGGTCGGCGACGCCGTAATTGGCATAGAGCCCGCGATAGACGCTCTCGCCGTCATGGAAGGCGGCGAGCCCGTCAAGATAGGTCTTCATGCGCTCCGACAGCGCCTCATAGGCGGCATACATCGAGGCGAACAGCGTGTCGCCGCCATGCGGCGGGCATTGCCGGATGTGCAGGATCGAGCCCATCGGCGGCTCGAGGTCGCAGGAGACGTCCGAGTGCCAGCCCTCGCCATTGGCGCGGGGCGAATTCTGATCGGCGTAGATGCGCATCAACGCCGGATCGTCGCCCTCATGCGGCGCGGCCGGGTGGATATGCAGCTCGCCGAAGCGGCGGCCGAAAGCGAGATGCTGTTCCGGCGTGATGCGCTGATCGCGGAAGAAGATCACGAGGTTTTCGGCCAGGGCGCGGTGGATCTCGTCCATCTGGCGGTTGGCGCGCGACTCGTCTGACATGAGCTTGCCGATATCGACGCCGGAGATCTCCGCGCCGATGATCGGCGTAAGCTTGTCGACGCTGATGGTCTCGTAGGGCGCGCTGTCGTCTGCGAGATGTTTGTAGCGTGGTCCCTCTCGGCCGGCGAGCGAGCTCATGCACGTTCTCCCTCAATCGTTGATTGAGGGCATGGTAGCGCGCCAAGAGTGAAGCGCAATGCCGCCCAGCATTCCGCTGTCGTCCCGGCCTTGAGCCGGGACCCATAAACACCACGGATTGTTGTTGCGAGCGCTGGAGCGACAGCACGGCCGAACATGATGGCCGCGGCGTATGGGTCCCCGCGTTCGCGGGGACGACATCGAATTTGTGGAGCGCTCTGCGCCCCACCATATCGAGATTCCGGGCTCGATGCTACGCATCGCCCCGGAATGACGAGGCTGGCTTATTCCGCCGCGGTCACCGCCGCCGGTGCCTTGGCGCCGGCACCGTAGCGCTGGTCGATGTAGTCGATCACCAGCGCCTTGAAGTCGGCTGCAATGGTGGGGCCGCGCAGGGTGCGGAACTTCTTGCCGTCGACGAACACGGGCGCGGCCGGGGCCTCGCCGGTGCCGGGCAGCGAGATGCCGATATTGGCATGCTTGGATTCGCCGGGGCCGTTGACGATGCAGCCCATGACCGCGACGTTGAGCTCCTCGACGCCCGGGTACTTTGTTTTCCAGGCCGGCATCTCGTCGCGGATGAAATCCTGGATCGAGCGCGCCAGTTCCTGGAACACGGTCGAGGTGGTGCGGCCGCAGCCCGGGCACGCCGCCACCAGCGGCACGAAGGTGCGGAAGCCCATGGTCTGCAGCAATTCCTGCGCGACCTGCACCTCGAGGGTGCGGTCGCCGCCGGGCTCCGGCGTCAGCGAAATGCGGATGGTGTCGCCGATGCCCTGCTGCAGGAGGATGCCGAGCGCGGCCGAGGAGGCCACGATGCCCTTCGAGCCCATGCCGGCCTCGGTCAGGCCGAGATGGATCGCGTAATCCGAGCGCGCCGCGAGATCCTGGTAGACCGCGATCAGGTCCTGCACCGCCGAGACCTTGGCGGAGAGGATGATGCGCTCCTTCGGCATGCCGAGCTCTTGCGCCCGCGCGGCCGACAGCAGCGCCGACTGCACCATCGCCTCGCGCGTCACCGCACGCGCATCGCGCGGAGTGGCCGAGGCCGCATTCTCGTCCATCAGCTTGGAGAGCAGCTCCTGGTCGAGCGAGCCCCAATTGGCGCCGATGCGCACCGGCTTGTTGTTCTTGTTGGCGATCTCGATGATCGAGGAGAACTGGGTGTCGCGCTTGTCCTTGAAGCCGACATTGCCCGGATTGATGCGGTACTTGGCAAGCGCCTCGGCGCAGGCCGGGTACTCCGTCAGCAGCTTGTGGCCGATATAGTGGAAATCGCCGATCAGCGGCGTGGTGATGCCACGCTTGTCGAGCGCGTCGCGGATGTGCGGGACCGCGGCGGCGGCCTCCTCGCGGTCCACGGTGATACGGACCATCTCGGACCCGGCGCGCGCCAGCGCTGCGACCTGGGCCACCGTCGAGTCGACATCGGCGGTATCGGTATTGGTCATCGACTGCACCACGATCGGCGCACCACCGCCGACGGCGACGTTGCCGACCATGACTTGGGTGGTCTGATGCCGGGGAGCGGGGCCGGCGATGTCGTTCTGAGGCAGGATTTCGGGCTTGTTCATGGGGTCTCGGATATCAGGTTTTGGTGACATTCAGCAATGCGTCTGTCGTGACCGGAACGGCCCTGGCCGGGCGATTGACCAGAAAAAGGCCAGCAATCACAAGCAGGGCGGCGCCGCCAAAGGCCAGCGTCAGGGCGTCATGCAGGATGAAATAACTGGCCACGACCCCGAATAAAGGGGTGATGAAGGTAAATGCCGACAATTTGCTGGCCGAATAGGTCTTCACCAGCGCAAACCACAACGTGAAGGTGGTCCCGACCACCCAGATCGCCTGATAGGCCATCAAAGACAGCACGAATGGACTGGGAACCTGGGCGAGCCGCTCTCCGGAAAGCAGGGCTGCCGCGCCCAGGATCGGGATCGACATCGCCACCTGGTATGCCAGGGCCTTTTCCGGCGGCGCAAAGCGCAGCCGTGTGCCTTTGGCCATCACGGTCGTTGCGCCCCACAACAGGCCGCCGCCCACCACCATGAGGTCGCCGAGCAGCACGCGGCTGTCGACATTGGCCTGCGGAAGCCCGATCGCCAGCGCCACGCCGGCAAAGCTCAGCCCCAGGCCTGCCCATTGGGTGGCGCCGAGCCGCTCGCCAAGGAAGCGGTAGGAGCCGAGCGCGACGAAAAACGGCGCGGTGTAGAGGAAGACGACCGCGCGCGAGGCGGAGGTCAAAAGCAGGCCGCCATAGATCAGCACGAACTCGATGCCGAACATGGTGCCGGCGACCAGACCCGCGATCAGCGTGCCGTCACGCTCGAACATCTTGACGCCGCGTCCCCACGCGATCAGCAGCAACACCGGCAGCGCGCCGGCCGAGCGCAAGGTCGCCTGCAGCATCGGCGGGATTTCCGGCAGCGCCAGCTTGACCGCGATCTGGTTGAAAGCCCAGGACAGGCACAGCACGAGGATGATGGCGATGGCGCCCGGGCCGAGCGGCCGGGCCGCGGAAGATAAGACTTGTTTCGAAGACACGAGGACGCTGGCTCCCTAGAGCAAACTTTTTGTTGTTTAGACCGAGATCGGGGCCTCCGATCAACCTATCCCCACATCCGGCAGCGTGAGCCATCTCAACCTCGCCCCGCTTGCGGGGAGAGGTCGGATTGCATCGTCAGATGCAATCCGGGTGAGGGGGACTCTCCGCAAGCTCGGTCTGCGGAGACTCCCCCTCACCCCGACCCTCTCCCCGCAAGCGGGGCGAGGGAGCGCACCGCCGTCGCCGTTAAACACTCTCATATGATCAACGATCGTCTGTACAGCTAACAGGGGGCGACGGAACTCACGCTGCTTCCCTGCAATGTGCGCAGGTGCCGGTGATCTCGACCACCGAGAGCTTCGGGGTGAAGCCGGAGGTCGCGGCGGCGGCTTTGAGGCCTTCCGCGATCGGGGCCGCTGGAACTTCGCCGACCGCGCCGCAGCGCTCGCAGATCAGGAACGCGACCAGCGTGGTCGAATCGTGATCCTGCGCGCAGGCGAGATAGGCGTTGCGGCTCTCGATCCGGTGTACCAGGCCGTTGGTTATCAGGAACTCGAGCGCCCGATAGATGGTGATCGGCGCCGGGCGGGCTGCGCTCTTGGCGAGTTCCTCGATGATCTCATAGGCGCCGAGCGGCCGATGCGTGGACAAGAGCGCCTGGAGCACCTGGCGGCGAAGCGGGGTGAATTTCTGGCTGCGCTGCGCGCACACGCGCTCGGCATGATCAAGCGCATCCGCGGTGCAGCGGCCGTGATCATGGTCGGGGTCGGGGAATGCGGGTCTGGCAACGGTCATCAGGCAGCAACCTACCATTTCTCTCCGGCCATCGCCAAAGCGGCGCCGTCGTCAGCCATGCGCGCCGGTCGGATAGGGATTGCGTGAAAAAAGCCATGAAAAATTCATAAGCTTGCTTATTATAGCAAAGCTTATTTGAGGCAAGCTTAGTTCCCAAGCTTGGTTCCAAAGCCTGCTTCCATTGTCCGCCGAGCCAAAATTGCGCGGATTGAGAAATGAACGGATATGGCCCGAGATCCCGCGGACGTGAATTTCCTGTTCGCCCTCGGCGAGCTGCAGCGCCTGGTGCGCGTCTATGCCGACAAGGAAGCGGCGCGCTTCGGCATGACCCGCGCGCAATGGGCCGTGCTCGCCAGAGTCGAGCGCAACGAGGGCATGAAGCAGTCGGAGCTCGCCGAGCAGATGGAGATGCAGCCGATCACGCTGACGCGGCTGATCGACAAGCTCGCCGATGCCGGCCTGATCGAGCGCCGCGGCGACGACAATGACCGGCGCGTCAATCGACTTTATCTCCAGAAGGCCGCACGCCCGCTGCTCGCCAAGCTCGCCGAGCTCAAATTGGAGCTGACCGAAACCGCGCTCGCCGGCATCAGCGGCGCTGACACGCAGCGGCTGATGAACCAGCTCGAAGCCATCAAAGAAAACGTAAGAAACGCCCTGCAGTCGCTTTGCGACACGCAGCGAAAGGAGCAGCATTATGGCTGAACCCGCTTTGAAGATTGCCACCGAACAGAAGAAGGCGAGCCCCGACGGCGCGACTGCTGCGGCGGCGCGGCCGAAAGGCGGCATGTTCAAGCGCTATCGCCGCGTGCTGCTGCTGGTCGTGCTGCCGGTCCTCGCCGCGGTCGGCGGCCTGGAATTCTATCTGCATGGCGGCCGCTATGTGACCACCGATGACGCCTATGTCGGCGCCCAGAAGGTGCTGATCACGCCCGACATCTCCGGCAAGATCGTCAAGATCATCGTCAAGGAAGGCCAGCAGGTCAGCCAGGGCGACGAGCTGTTCGAGATCGATCCCGAGCCGTTCCAGCTCGCCCTTGACCAGGCCAAATCCACGCTCGAGCAAGCCCGCACCAGCTACAACAATCTGCTCGCCAACATCAAAATCTATCAGCAGATGGCCGATCTGATGCAACAGACCATCGATCTGAAGCAGAAGGACGTCGAACGCAAGTCGGCTTTGGCCAGGAACAGCTTCGGATCGCAACTCGATCTCGACAATGCCTCGTCGGCCCTGGTCACGGCCCGGGCGGAATACGCCTTCGTTCAGCAGCAATTGTCCACCGCCAAGACCCAGCTGCTCGGCAACCCCGAGCTGCCGATCGAACAATTCCCGCCCTATTACCAGGCCAAGGCGGCGCTCGGCATTGCCCAACGCAATCTCGATCACACCGTGATGCGAGCGCCGATGGCCGGCATCGCCACCCAGGTCGACCAGATCCAGCTTGGCCGTTTCGTCGCGGCCGGCACGCCGGTGTTCTCGGTGATCGACGTCGCCAATCCCTGGGTCGATGCCAATCCGAAGGAAAGCGACTTCACTTTCGTCGCGGTCGGCCAGCCGGTCGAGCTCGATGTCGACGCCTTCCCGAACCATGCGTTCAAGGGCACAGTCGGTTCGCTCTCGCCCGGCACCGGCGCGCAGTTCGCGATCCTGCCGCCGCAGAACGCGACCGGCAATTTCGTGAAGGTCGTGCAGCGCGTGCCGGTGCGGATCTATTTCGACAAGAACGACAAATATGTCGCGAAGCTGAAGGCCGGCATGAGCGTCAACGTCGCGATCGACACCGGTCATCAGCGCTCGCTGGCCGGGCTGTTCGGCGCGGCCCACGCCGCGGAGACGGCGGAGTAGGGTGATGAGCACGGCTGCGCCCTCACCCTCGGCCGTTCCCGGCTTTCGCCGCAACATGGTGACGGTCTGCGCCATGACGGCGACGGTCATGCAGGCGCTCGACACCACCATCGCCAACGTGGCGCTGCCCTATATGCAGGGCACGCTGTCGGCGTCGCAGGACCAGATCAACTGGGTGCTGACGTCCTACATCGTGGCGGCGGCGATCATGACCGCGCCGGTCGGCTGGATCGCCAACCGCTTCGGCCGCAAGCGCACCTTCATCGTCTGCTCGGCCGGCTTCACCGTCGCCTCAGTCATGTGCGGGCTGGCGCAGGACATCAACCAGATGGTGCTGTTCCGCCTGCTGCAGGGCGTGTTCGGCGCCTCGCTGGTGCCGCTGTCGCAGGCCGTCCTGCTCGATTCCTACGCGCTGCATGAACGCGCAAAAGCGATGTCGATCTGGGGCATGGGCGTGATGATGGGCCCGATCATGGGGCCGTCGCTCGGGGCCTGGCTGACCGAGACCTATTCCTGGCACTGGGTGTTTTTCGTCAATCTGCCGTTCGGCCTGGTCACCGTGCTCGGCCTGATGGCGTTCATGGACGAGACCAAGCCGAACACCGAGTTGACATTCGACTGGTTCGGCTTCCTCGCGCTGGCGGTCGGCATCGGCTCGCTGCAGATCGCGCTCGATCGCGGCGAGGACCAGGGCTGGCTCGAGAGCAACGAGATCATCATCGAGTTCATCGTCGCCGGGATCGGCTTCTATTATTTCCTGGCGCATTCGCTGACCACGCAGCGTCCCTTCATCCAGTTCGCGCTGTTCAAGGACAAGAATTTCGTCGGGGGCTGCGTGTTCATGACGGTGATGGGCCTGGTGCTGTTCTCGACCATGGCGCTGTCCTCGCCCTACCTGCAGAACGTCATCGGCTATCCCATCATCACCGCCGGCGTGCTGCTGGCGAGCCGGGGCTGCGGCACTTTCGTGGCGATGATGCTGGTCGGGCGGCTCTTGCGCTATATCGAGGCGCGGACGCTGATCGTGGTCGGCCTCGGCCTGACCGCACTGTCGCTGTTCCAGATGACGGCGTGGACCGACCAGACCGGCGTGCCCGAGATCGTCACCATCAGCATCATGCAGGGCTTCGGCTTCGGGCTGGTGTTCGTGCCGCTGTCGACGGTGGCGTTCATGACGCTGCCGGGGCAGTTGCGCACCGACGGCACCTCGATGCTGACCCTGGTGCGCAATGTCGCCAGCTCAATCGGGATCTCGATTGCGATCGCGCAGCTGACCGAGGGCACCCGCCGCAACCATGCGATCCTGGTCGAGCACATCAACCCGTTCAATCACGCGCTGCAGATGCCGAACGTCGCCGGCATGATCAACCTGTCGACCGATGCCGGCCGCGCCATGGCCGACGCGATGGTGATGGTGCAGGCGCAGATCCTGGCCTTCTCCCACGACTACCAGCTGGTGATGGTGTTCATCCTGGTGTCGATCCCGCTCGCGATCATGATCGGCTCGACCCGGACCGCGCTGCGCGCCCAGGCCGCGCCGGCCGATCACGCTGTCATGGAGTAGCTGTCAAGGTAGCGAAAAGGTGACCGGGCGTGATGGTTTTCCGGTCAACCATGCTCACGTTTCGGGCTATCATATGGGTAACCCGGTCCTCCGCGTTTAAGTTGCACGTGGAGGCAGTGCCTCATGGACGCCCCGCCATGATGTGCCGGATGGGGGCGGTGGTACCTCCAGCGCCGCCCCCAGCCCCCGGGATCATTTTCCCCATTCCAGCGTGACAGTGGAAGATGCCGTCACCCTCCCGCGAGGGGAGGGCGGGAAGCGCGAAGTTCTCCAGGTCGAATCAGAGCTCACGCCTGCGGCGTCACCGCCGGCAGCGGCTTGTCGTTGACGACATTGGCCTTGAGAAGGTTCGCCTTTGCTTCTCCTTTGACCTCCTCCCGGGCTTCGACAACCTTGCCGGCGTCGCTGGGCAGGATCGCGCTGGCGAGCGTCTTGATCGGATCGTCGCCGGGCTTGAAGCCGGACTGCACCAGGATCTCGTCGATCAGCGGCTTCATCGCATGCACGCGCAACAGCTCGCCGGCGAGCCCCTCGCCGAAGCCGACATTGCCGTTGCCCCCGGCGCCGTTGCCGTTACCGTCGAACGCGCCGCCGGTATGGAGAATGCGGACGTCCTTGAGATTCGCGATCGGCTTGACCATTTCGCCGAGCGCGGCCGGCATCGCCGCGATGCGCTGCTTGGCCAGCTCGAAATCGATCACGTTGCTGCCGAGCTTGTTCTGGGCCTCGTCAGTCCAGCAATTCGCGGCAGCCGAGATCGTCGACCGCGAGGAAGATCCGCTCAAGATTATTCCACCAGATCACGGGCGGAGTCTTCGCGGTCCATTGCCACACCGGTTTGGTGATCTGCCAGAGCACTCCGCGGCGATAGTCATCGCTAAGCGCAGCGCGGCTATAACCGCTCACGCCGTGGCTCACCAACGTCGCATGGTAACGATCCAGCAGCTCACCTTCGATGTCACGCCGACGCTCGGGATAAAGTTGCAGGGCGATCATATAGGCCAGATCGTTCGCACCCACATTGATCCGCCATTGATCGAAATCGAACACGCGGACACGATCGTCCACTCCGTGCCTCGGAACAAGAAAATTCCAGATATGTGCATCGCCATGCGCGATGGTCACGTTCCGCCGCGAATGGTAGCGCTGCAGCAGCCGTGGCGAAGCCTTGATAAAGCGATGATAGACGTCACGCCGTTCCGCAGTCAGGCGATCACCGAGCAGGGCGGCAAAGCGCTCGAAATGGCCGGCGAACTGCGCCATCACCTGGTCCATCGCCGTGATGTCCGCGAAGGTGCTAATCGACTGGCCAAGACTCTCATGGTCCCACCACGCCGCATGCAGCCGCGACAGGGCTTCGACGATGGATGCCGCCTGCTCCAAGCTCGGCGGAAGGGGCCATTCGGTCGCGAGCTCGTGCGTCTCGGACAAGTCCTCCAGCAACAGATGCCAAGCATGAGTGTCGCTGTTCCAGAGTGAATCGAAGCAGCGTGGCACCAGATGCTTCGGCATGCGCGGCGCGACGTCGCGATAGAAGGCGACCTCCTGGCGGCCGGCTTGCCACAGGGTTCTCGCGAAGTTCTCCTGCGCGACTTTCAGGATCAGCGTCTCAGGTGCGTCGGGCGCCGGGCCGTCATAGCTGAGCCGCAGCCGTATGATGCGCGATACGATGATGTCGCGCGCGCTCAGCACGGCTACCTGGCGTACGGAGCCCGCCCCGAGGACGCCCGATGCACGCAATGCCTCGGTCAGGTGAGCAGGATCGACGGCCGGAGGCAAAGGCGTTGCGGTCATGCGGCGCGCGTCCTGTGGTTGCGTGCCGGATGATAGCTCAGGAGCAGGCCCGGGGCCATGCACCCCGTGACGAAAGGGGCCTGCTACTTGATCGGCGCGCGCGGCAGCACGGTCTCGCCGGCCTCCATGCGGTAGACGTGGTCGAGCGAGTACCAGGGCGCGATCACGTCGTGCGCGGTCGGATGCGGTTCGTCATGGCGGATGAAATCGCCGAGCAGCGCCTTGGTCACGCCGAACTGGACGTCGCTGTCGATATGCGGGTCGTTGGGGTCGTAGACCTGCGAGATCAGGACCTTGAAGCCGGGCTTGACGATCAGCGCATGCAGATGCGCGGGGCGATAAGGATGCCGGCCCTGCGCCTGTAACAGCCGCCCGACCACGCCGTCGGTCGGAATCGGATAGCCCACCATCATCACCGAGCGAAACCAGAAGCGGCCGTCGGCATCGGTTGTGAATGTCCCGCGCAGGTTCATGTCGGCCTGATCCGGGTCCTGGTTCTCATAGAGCCCGACCGGCGAGGCGTGCCAGACATCGACCTCGGCGCCGGCCACCGGCGCGCCATCGGGATCGAGCACGCGCCCGTGCACGAACAGCGCCGGGCCGGGTGTGGCCGAGCGCACGATCAAGCTTCCGTTCTCCATCCGAGGTGAATTCAACCGCCAGAACGGGCCGAGCAGGGACTGCGAGGTCTCGGTGTTGCCCTTGTCACCATTGTTCAGCAGGCAGACCAGCGACGAGACGCCGAGCGAGCCCGCCATCAGCACCACCTCATTGTGCGTGTCATTGGTGCGCTGGCCGAGCTCCGCGATAACAGCGGCAGCCTCGCGGAATTCGGCCTCGGTCAGTCTGACATCGCGGACGAAACCGTGCAGATGTTTGATCAGCGCGATCATGATCTCGCGCAGCCGCGGGTTTGTCGTTCGTTCCATCACGGCCAGCACGGCCGGCGTCACGTCCTGCTCGCGGGAGATGGTCATCATTATTTCTCCGTCATTCCGGGGCGATGCGTCAGCATCGAACCCGGAATCTCGACATTGTTGGACTCATCTCCAGATTCCGGGTTCGCTCGCTACGCTCGCGCCCCGGAATGACGAAGCGAAGGGCGCTTCGTCAGTTCAGCTTCTCGATCGCCAGCGCCACGCCCTGGCCGACGCCGACGCACATGGTGGCGAGCGCGCGCTTGCCGCCGCGCGTCTCGAGCCCATGCACGGCGGTCAGCGCCAGCCGTGCGCCGCTCATCCCCAAGGGATGGCCGAGCGCGATCGCGCCGCCATGCGGATTGACGAAATCGGCATCGTCGGCGACGCCGAGCTGGCGCAGGCAGGCGATGCCTTGGCTCGCGAATGCCTCGTTCAGCTCGATCAGGTCGAAATCGGTGATCTTCAGCCCCAGCCGCTCCATCAGCTTGCGCGTCGCCGGCACCGGGCCGATGCCCATGATGCGCGGCGGCACCGCAGCTGACGCCAGCCCCAGCACCTTTGCGCGCGGGGTCAGGCCGTGTTTCTTCACGGCGGCTTCAGAGGCGAGGATCATCGCCGCGGCGCCGTCATTCACGCCGGACGCATTGCCGGCCGTCACCGTGCCGGGATTGCGCACGATCGGCTTGAGCTTGGCGAGACCTTCCAGCGTGGTGTCGGGACGCGGATGCTCGTCCTTGTCGACGACCACGGGGCCGGCCTTGCCGCCGGGCACGGTGACCGGCGTGATCTCTTCGGCGAAATAGCCCGACGCGATCGCCTTGCCGGCGCGCTGCTGTGAGCGGATCGCGAACGCGTCCTGATCGGCGCGCGAGACCTGGAATTCCTCTGCGACGTTCTCGCCGGTCTCCGGCATCGAATCGACCCCGTACTGCTGCTTCATCAGCGGGTTGATGAAGCGCCAGCCGATCGTGGTGTCGAAGATCTCGGCCGAACGCGAGAACGCTTCGGTCGCCTTGCCCTGCACGAACGGCGCGCGTGTCATCGATTCGACGCCGCCCGCGATCGCGAGGTCGATCTCACCGGCGCGGATCGCGCGGCCCGCGGCGCCGACCGCATCGAGGCCGGAGGCACAGAGGCGGTTCAAGGTCTGGCCGGGAATAGAGTCGGGCAAGCCCGCCAGCAGCACCGCCATGCGCGCGACGTTGCGGTTGTCCTCCCCGGCCTGGTTGGCGCAGCCGAAGAACACTTCATCGACGGCGGACCAGTCGAGATTGGGATGTTTCGCGATCAGCGCCTTGATCGGCGTGGCCGCAAGATCGTCCGCACGCACTTTCGCGAGCGAGCCGCCGAAGCGGCCGATCGGGGTCCGTACCGCATCGCAGATATAGACGTCTCGCATCGCTCTCTCCCTGAAGTCGCGTGTTTCTGGTCGGATTTGAGGGCGGTTTTAGGAGTGTGCCGGAACCAGGTCAAATGACGGGAGCGCGGGAGGGTATGCGCCAGGACGGCGGTGTGCTCCCTCTGCCC
>NZ_CAFK01000197.1 GCF_000239815.1 Bradyrhizobium sp. STM 3843
TTGCTTGCGAGGGGCGAACTGATTGCAGAGCTCGGGCACGGTGTGCCGCGGGAACGTGCTTGTATGTCCGCCGCTGTTTGAAACGTGAATCCGCATCCTCTTCTGCTGTCGTCCCGGGCAAGCCGCGACGCGCGACAGCGCTTCGCGGCGCCGACCCGGGACCCATACTCCGCGGCGGATGTTGCGTGCGAGCTAGCCAACGCGCCTGCCCCAAACTACTCCCTGGGGTTATGGGTCCCGGCGTTCGCCGGGACGACAGCGGTGTTTGTTGATGCAGCTCACCACCTCGCAAACATCAAGACGCCAGCTGCCGCGAGGCTGGCTTGCGCTCGATCGGATGAATGTCGATGCCGCGCAAGCGGCCGAGCCGCAGCACATCCATCGCGAGCGTCCGATCGATCCGGTCGCGGTCGAGCACCCGGATCAGGTCGTCGACACCGTTGATCTCGACGCCGTCGAGCCTGATCACGACGTCGCCCGGCAACAGGCCGGCGCGCGCCGCCGGACTGTCCGGCTCGATCTGCATCAGCAGCGCGCCCATCTTGTTCTCCACGCCGGCCAACACCGCGTGCCGCCGCGGGACCGGCGCGGTCTGCCCGGAGACGCCGATATAGGCGCGGCGGACATAGCCGTGACGGATGATCTCCGACAGCACGAACTGCGCAGTGTTGCTGGCGACCGCAAAGCAGATGCCTTGCGCGCCCTGAATGATGGCGGTGTTGATGCCGATCACCTCGGCCGCCGACGACACCAGCGCGCCGCCGGAATTGCCGGGGTTGAGCGCCGCATCGGTCTGGATCACGTCCTCGATCATGCGTCCCGAGACCGAACGGATCGAGCGGCCCAGCGCCGAGACGACGCCGGCGGTCACGGTCGATTCGAAGCCGAGCGGGTTGCCGATCGCGACCACGAGCTGACCGCGCCGCAGCTTCTTGGAGTTGCCGAGCGCAGCATAGCGCAAGTCGCGCGCATGATTGGCACGCAGCAGCGCCAGATCCGTATCCGGATCGACGCCGAGCACCTGCGCATCGGTGATAACGCCTTCGGTGTCTCGCAGCCGGATCGCTTTGGAGCTGCCGACCACATGGCTGTTGGTCAGCACCAGGCCGTCCGGCGAGATCACGATCCCGGAACCGAGGCCGCCGCGCTCACTGCGACTGCCCGCTTTCGGGCCGGTCTCGACACGCACGACCGCGGGTCCGACACGTTCGGTGACGTCGATGACGGCATTGGAATAGGCGTCCAGCAGCGCCTGATCATCGGCGGGCGACGCGTCAGACGCTTGCGCCGGCGACACTCCGCCGCCGGCGACATCAGAGGTAAAGTCCAACATGGCGATTTTTCCTTCGCCACATCAGATGGGTAAGTGCCAGCTCTCGTGCAAGAGACGACTTTGGTCGCGGCGAGCACAGTTCGGTCACGACCGCATGATGCGTGCTGCGAGGTAGAGCTCGATCAACCGGCGCGTCTCATCGAGCACGTCATCGGCGGCCCATTCCGCATTGACCGCGATCACCTTGACAAGGCCCAGCAGCATTTTGGCTCTGAGTTCGATCTCCGCCGGCGCCAGATCCGGGTTGGCGGCGCCGACCACCGCGCCCAGCCAATCCAGCATCAATGCACGAATGCGCTCGCGCTGGGCGCCAGTGTTGCTGCGCGCCTCGACCAGATTGACGGCCGCGGCGCGGTCGTCGGCACGAGCAAGCATTGCATCAAAAATGCCCCCCGCCAGTTCCGCCGCGGACAGCGTGGACGCGCGGTCGGCCAATTCCGATAGATCGTGGTCGAGGCGTTCGCCGTAGCGGGCGAGCAGTGCATCGGCCAACAGCTCCTTGGTCGGAAAAAAGCGATAGAGCGATCCGATCGCGGTGCCGGACCGCGCTGCGATCTCCGTCATGGTCACCGCGTCGTAATCCCGCTCCGCGAACAGCGCGGTGGCGGCATCCAGGATGACTGCGACGCGCAGATGCCCCCGCTGCCGCGTGGGCTGCGCCGCCGGCGGGATCGCTCTTGAATTTTGCGAGGACATCCTCAACTATCCTATTTGAGGGTTTCCTCAAATATAACCCATCCGTCCCGGCGGTCACCCCCTCCGATCACCGGACCAGCAGAAAGCCGCGCCGTCATGATCAAACTCGACCCGAAAACGACCGCTCTGGTCCTGATCGATCTCCAGAACGGCATTGTCGGCCTACCGCTTGCGCCTCGGACCGGCCCGGACGTCGCGCAGCGCAGCCGCGAGATCGCTGGTCGCTTCCGGGTCGCCGGATCACCGGTCGTACTGGTCAACGTGGGCTTTGCCGCCGATTTCGGCGACGCACTGTCGCAACCGGTCGATCAGCCAATGGGCCGGCCCGAAGGTAGCCTGCCGCACAATTGGAGCTCATTGGTTGATGGCCTCAAGGAGGCGGGCGATCTCACCATCACCAAACGGCAATGGGGCGCGTTCTACGGCACCGAGCTCGATCTGCAGCTGCAGCGCCGCGGCGTGAAGACGATTGTGCTTGGCGGCATCGCGACCAATTTCGGCGTGGAGTCCACCGCGCGCCAAGCCTGGGAGCACGGCTATGCCGTCGTCATCCCTGAAGATCTCTGCACCAGCGTGTCTGAAGAGCTGCACCAGATGGCAGTGCGCAACATTTTCCCGCGCATCTCGCGCGTGACCCGAAGCGATGATCTCGCCTTCGCCGCCTGAGCGGTCCACGCCTGGCAAGAAAAAATCCATCACGGCGAGTTCGCTCGCCGTGATGGATCGATGGTCGAATGTGGCGCGTGCACCTTAAGCGCGACGGATCAGTCCGCCGCCCCCGTGACCTTGCCGCGCACGGTCTTCACCGTATCGGCCGTCACTGGCGAAGCCGCGTTGCCCCAGCTGTTGCGGACATAGGTGACGACAGCCGCGATCTGCTCGTCGCTCAGCCGGTAGCCGAACGACGGCATGGTTGGAGCGGTCGGATGCGTCGCGGTCGCTGCCCCCTGCCCGCCGGTGACCACGATGTGGATCAGCGAGGCCGGATCGTCCTGGGTCGCGATCGTGGCGCCCGCGAGCTTCGGGAACACGTTTGGAATGCCCTCGCCGCTGCGGACGTGGCAGGCCGCGCAGGTGTCGACAAAGATCGCCTCGCCGAACTTCATCCGGCTGTCGCTGGCGGCGACCGGACTCGGCGCCGACGGACCGGCTGCGCCGCGCTCCTTCAGGTACACCGCCATCGCCTTCAGGTCGGCATCCGGCAATTTGGCGGTTGAGTTCTCGACCACGTCCTTCATCGGACCCGAGGCGATCACGCCGCGCGCCTGTCCGGTCTTGAGATATTGCACGATCTCCTCGACCGACCATTTGCCGAGCCCCGCCTGCGCATCATTGGTGATGTTGGGCGCGGTCCAGTTGTCGACCACCCCACCCTGCAGATAGCGATCGGCCTTGTTGGCGCCGAAGGCGTTCAGCGGCGTGTGGCAGGCGCCGCAATGGCCGAGACCTTCGACCAGATAGGCGCCACGGTTGTACTCCTCCGATTTGTTGGCATCGGACTTGAACTCGCCGGGCGTGAAGAACAGCCCGTTCCACACCGCCATCGAGCTGCGGATGTTGAACGGGAACGGCAGCGTGCTGCGGTTGACGCTGTTCGACACCGGCTCGAGCGAACGCAGATACGCGAAGATCGCGTCCGAATCCGCCCGCGTCACCTTGGTGTAGTAGGTGTAAGGAAACGCCGGATACAGCCGCGTCCCGTCGGGACGCCTGCCGTCGTGCATGGCGCGGGCGAAATCGTCGGCGGTCCAGCTGCCGATGCCGGTCGTGCTGTCGGGCGTAATGTTCGGCGTCATGATGGCGCCGAACGGAGTCTGCAAGGCGAGCCCGCCGGCGAACGGCGTGCCGCCCGGCGCGGTATGGCAAGCGACGCAGTCGCCGGCCGTGACCAGCGCCTTGCCGCGCGTGATCTCGACCAGATTGTCGGGATCGGCCAGCGCCGCACCGGGGGCGACGAGCAAGGCCAGCGCCAGCAGAGGACGCAGCCGGGAGCGCCGCTTGGTAGCGTCTTTCTTCACGATCGAGCTCATTGCTGCACCAGTGCCCCAGGCGATTTCAGATATTTGTTCTGGATGGCGTCGAGCGCCCAATAGGTCAGCGCGCCGACAGTCCCGGTCGGGTTGTAGCCGGCGTTCTGCGGGAATGTGCAGGCACCCATGACGAACACGTTGGCCACGTCCCACGACTGCAGATAGCGGTTGACCGCGCTGGTCTTGGGATCAGCGCCCGTCACCGCGCCGCCGGTGTTGTGCGTGCTCTGATAAGGCACGACGTTCCAGGGCGTGGTGAGGCGGTTGAGCTGAGTCGTCTTGGCGCCCATCGCCTTGGCGATCTCCTCGCAACGCTCGGCCATCCAGTTGGCCATCTTGATCTCGTTCGGCTGGAAGTCGAACGTCATGCGCATCAAGGGCCGTCCGAGCTGATCCTTGTAGGTCGGATCGAGGTCGAGATAGTTGGCGCGGTAGCTCATCACGCTGCCCTGCGCGCCGACATTGGTGACGCGCTGATAGGTGTCGCGCACCGCCTTCTTCCAGGCGGAGCCCCAGGTCGGGGTGCCGCGCGGCGTCGGGCGATACATGATCGGCCGGCCGTTGGTGTAGGCATTGGTGATCGAGGCGCCGCCGACGAAGCCGTGCGGACCGTGATCGAAATTGTCGCTGTTGTAGTCGTCGAGTGCTGCGCCAAGCGATCCGGCCGCCGCGAACGGGTTGAAGTTGACGTTCTCGAAGAACGCCGTTGCGCCCGATCCGGTCTGATAGGCGTAGTTGCGGCCGACCACACCTTCGCCGCTGCTGAAATCATACGGCTTGCCGATGCCCGAAAGCAGCATCAGCCGCACGTTGAACAGGCCATAGGCGCAGAGCAGCACGAGGTCGGCGGGCTGCTCCCACTCCTCGCCATTGGCGTCGATATAGGTGACGCTCTTGGCCATCTTGCCGTCACCGCTGAGGTTGACCTTGGTCACCTCGCATTCGGTCCGCGCCTCGAAATTCGGCTCGCGAACCAGCGCCGGCAGCACGCAGGTCTGCGGCGACGATTTCGAGTAGTTCGAGCAGCCGAAGCGTTCGCAGAAGCCGCAATAGGTGCACGGCGCCATGCTGCAGCCGTACGGGTTGGTGTAGGCTGTCGAGAGGTTCGCCGACGGCCGCGGGAACGGGTGCAGGCCCATGCCGCTTGCTGCTTTCGTGAACAGCTCCTGCGAATAGCCCTGCTTCATCGGCGGGGTCGGATATTCGCGCGAACGCACGCCCTCGAACGGATTGCCGCCGGGCTGGACCTCGCCCTTGAGATTGCCGGCCTTGCCGGAGATGCCGAGAACATATTCGAACTTGTCGTAGAACGGCTCGAGCTCGTCGTAGCTCATCGGCCAGTCCTGGATCTGATTGCCTTCAGGCAGGAAGCCGGCACCATAGCGCTCGGTCAGGTGGCTGCGGATGCGAAGGTCGTCGGGAAGGAAGCGCCAGGTCTGACCATTCCAGTGCGACCCGGCGCCACCGACGCCGTTGCCCGGCAGGAAGCTGCCCCAGCGGCGGATCGGCAGCGCGGCCTGCGACGAGTTGTTGCGCATGGTCAGCGTTTCCTGCCGCGGGCGCAGGAAGATGTCGTGGCGGACGGCGTAGCGCAGCTCGTCGGGGGCGGTACCGATGTTGAAATCGGTGGCGGTGTCGCGCCAGGGGCCGCGCTCGATCGCGACCACCTCGAGGCCTGCGCGGGCAAGCTCAAGCGCCATGATCGAGCCGGTCCAGCCGAGACCGACGATCGCAACATCCTTGCGTGGAAGACGGCGGGCCATATCAGCGTTCTCCCCAGGCCTGGCGGCCCTGCATGCTGACCGGAGGCAGCGTGTACGGTTTGTTCGGATTGTCGATCACGTCGCGGAAATCGTAGCGGACGCCGGGGAAGCCGATCAGCTTCCAGCCCGCCATGTCCTTGTTGCCGCCATAGATCGGATCGGCGAAGAAGCCCTCCATGGTGTTGGCATAGACGGCGTTGAACAGCATGCGGCTGGAAAAGCCCTCGAACTTCACGTCGCCCTTCTCCATGCCGGAGAGCAGCTTCTCCTTCTCCTCATTGTTGAGGTCGGTGAAGCCGCGGCCACCGAAATTGGCCTTGCAATAGGCTGATAGCGCCGCAAGTCCCTGACGATATTGCTGGCGCGGCGTCAGCGGCGATTGCAGGCCCTGCGTCGGCAGCGGGTTGGAGGAGAATGGCCCCTGCATATAGAGCCAGTCATGCCCGCCATAGGGACCGGTCAATTGCCGGTCGATGAAGGTGGTGACACCGGCTTCCTTGGCGCCCGGCCCGAGCTCGTCCGCCGGAATCAGGCGGTCGACGATGGCGTCGACGACGGCGGCTTCATCCGCCGTGAAGAACAGCCAGCCGCCTGGGACCACTGGCGTGACCGGATAGACTTCGTTCGGACGCCACGGAAGCACCTTGGTGACCACCTTTGCGGTCGCACCAGATGTCGTAATCAACAGCGCAGCGGTTGCGAGCAGGCTCCGGCGTGACATGCCGGCATGCTTCGGCTTCTCCGTTGACGGCGCAAATTTGGCGCGCATCAACGAACGATCGTCGGTTTGCATCATCTGACCCCCAGCCGGGCCTCGATGGATGGCCCGGTCGTGACGCCTTCTTTAGACGGATTCGTAAACAAATCTGTTGCGAACCGAATGCAATTCACTCATGGCGCTCTGCGCCCTAACGCCGCGCGCCCGACAAGGTGCACACACTGCTGCCAATCAGTTCCAGATTCCGGGGCTACCCGTTGGGCAACGGCATCCTGAGATTCAAGCGCGCCGGATTCATCGGTACCGCTACAACCGCCATGATGCAGCGGTTGATTTTGCGACATTCCGATGTGCTAGGAGTACTGCCGGCAGAGACCAATGGGGGACGGAATGCGTGCGCGGAGCCGGCTTGTTGCATTTTCTTTGATTTTCAGCTTGCTGGCCGCGGTCGACCCGGCCGCAGCTGCAAGTGCAACGATAAGGGACGGCGACACCATCCAGCTTGGTGACGTCGTGTTTCGGCTCGATGGCATCGACGCGCCCGAATTGGACCAGCTCTGCATCGACGACCACGCCGATTCCTGGAGCTGTGGCGTCGAGGCGCGGGACCAGCTCGTCAAGCTGATCGGCGGCCGCTCCATCCGTTGCGATGATCTGGGTGCGGACAAGACGCGGAGGAATCGGCGCATCGGCGTCTGCACCGTTGACGGCGATACCATGAGCCTTAACCAGCAGATCGCCCGTGCCGGCTATGCCGTGAGCGCCGAGCCCGCGGCGAAGATCCACGTCAAGGACGACGTGGCCACCGCCAAGGACGGCGCGCGGGGTATCTGGAAAGGCTGCCTCGTTGCGCCAAGCGAATTCCGCAGCGACAAGAAGGACGGCCCGCTGCTCGGCGCCGCCTGCCGCGCCGACCGCGACCGCGAAATCCGCGCGGTGCTGTTCCCCGATTCGCCCACGATGCCGCCGAACTGCAGCATCAAGGCGAAATTCGCGGTGCGGGCGCGGCTCACCGGCAATGTCGGCGTCTACCATCTGCGCGGCTGTCCGAGCTATCCTGCCCTGGACAACCCGGACCGCTGGTTCTGCTCGGAGGATGACGCCCGCGCTGCCGGCTTCCGCCGCGCCTTCAACTGCCGGGCGCCGAAGAGCAAGTAGTTTTCGGCGAGGCATCGTCTAGGGTGGGCAAAGCGGCGGCCCTGGGCGCCACGTGCCCGCCGACCAGTCGCGCGAAGACGGTGGGCACGCTCCGCCTTGCCCACCCTACGCTTTTTGCGGATTTTTAGCGCTGCATCTGCATCAGCTGATCCATCGGCATCATGTTGTGATTCAGATGCGACATGATCCAGAACGAGCCGCCGACCACGAGAAACACGATCAGCAGACCGAAGGCGAGAGCCAGCACGTTGTTGGTGTTGTCCGGCCCGGTCGTGATGTGCAGGAAGAACACGAGGTGCACGCCCATCTGCGCGATCGCGAGCACGATCAGCGCGACGGGGATTGACGGCTGCCAGACCAGGTCCGTATTGGCGATGAAGAACGACGTTGCTGTCAGCAGCAGTGCAAGCCCGAGGCCGATGACATAGCCGAGCACGCGCGAGCCCAGGTTGACAGATTCCTCTTCTCCCGGTGCGAGGTCGCCGTGATGACCGTGAGCCTCGTGATACGCATGTTCGCTCATGCCGCGGTCCCCATGAGATAGACGACGGAAAAGACAGCCACCCAGATGATATCGAGCGCGTGCCAGAACAGCGCAAAGCAGAGAATGCGGCGCTGGATGTCGGCACGGAAACCCTTGGCGACCACCTGGGCCATCATGGTCAGGAGCCAGAGGATGCCCGCACTGACGTGCATGCCATGGCAGCCAACCAGCGTGAAGAAGGCGGACAGAAACGCGCTGCGGCTCGGTCCGTCACCGCGTCCGACCAGATCGATGAACTCGCGCACCTCCAGCACAAGAAAACCGGCGCCGAGCACGGCGGTCACCGCCATCGCGATCTGAAACCACCATGCGTTGCGCATGTCGGCGGCGATGCTCGCCATGCCGCAAGTGAAGCTCGACAGCAGCAGCAGGATGGTCTCGATCGCCACGTTCCTCTGGTCGAACAGCTCCGCCGCGCCAGGACCGTCCGCCGTCTGCCCCACCAGTACAGAATAGCTTGCGAAGAAGCAGGAGAACATCACGATATCGGAGAGCAGGAAGATCCAAAAGCCGAATCCTGTCACGATCCGCTTCGACGCCGGCCCTTCGTGCTCGGTGACGTGCAGTTGATGCGGATCGACGCCGGCTCGGACGCCCTCAACCGTCGTCACTGACATCCCGACACTCCAGCTGATTGGCGACAGGCATGAGTTCAGCGGACATTGCGGGCTCCGCCTTCCGGCCGCACCTCGCGCGCTGTCATCTGCGGCCCTGGCGCCGGCGCGATCTTCTGGGTCGCGATCTTCCCGAACAGTTCGGGGTCGTCGAGCCGATAGGTCTTCGGCGTCTTCTCGATCGACTGTTCTGCAAGCGTCTTGTAGGCGGTCTCGTCAAGCACACCGGTGCTCTTCGCGGCGGACTGCGCCCAATCCGAGAACGCGACTTGCGACACCACATGGGTATCGAACATCATCTCGGGAAAGCCGTCGCCGCTGAATTGCGATGCGAGGCCCTTGAAGGTCCCCTCTTCGTCCGCGCGCAAGTCGAGCCGTGTGACCATGCCGTTCATGGTGTAGATCATGCTGCCGAGCTGCGGGATGAAGAAGGCGGTCATCACGCTTCCCGATGTGAGCTCGAGGTGCAGCGGCGAACCGACCGGCACGGTCAGATGATTGACGGTTGCAATCCGCTGATCCGGATAGAGGAACAGCCATTTCCAATCGAGCGAGACGACCTGGATGCGGATCGGCGCTCCAGTGCCCGCCACCGGATTGCCGGGATCGAGTTGATGCGAGCCGATCCAGGCAACGCCCCCAAGCAGGATGATGGTGAGCGCCGGGATCGACCAGACCACCATCTCGATGCGGCCCGAATACGCAAAGTTCGGCAAATGTTCGGCTCTGCTGTTGGACGCGCGATACCAGAACGCAAAGATCAAAATCGCAATGATCGTCGGGATGATGATCGCGAGCATGATCGCGACCGAGTCGATCAGGAGGGTCTTTTCGGCTGCCGCGATCGGTCCCTGCGGATCAAAAATGTTCATGCGTACGCGATTCCCGCGGCCAACCCCGCCGACAAACGTGCTGGCGCGTTGCTGGTTCCTATGGGTCTCTGAGACGGGGCCCATTCGGTCGGCCCGGCAGAAAAATCGATGTGAGGGAACGGAATAGAAGCGGGCCGTCCACGTCATTATCCGTGACACCCGACGCGGAGTTTGAAATGCCGAGCCCCCTCCCGCATCCGACACGCCCGCCGCGATTTCGCCGCCCGCCAGGCAAGGCCGCCGGCGCACGATCCGCAAAAGCTCACCTGAAGTAATCCCGGAGCCGATCCATGTGGCGTTGTCTCAGGCCCACTCCCAGACATGCGATCTTTGCGGTGCGCGTCCTGATCGCGTTCGCGATCCCTCCGTTCGCGTTTGCGCATGAAGCCCATCCCGACCATGCGGTTGCCGCCTCGACTGAGGAGCGCGCATTCCTCGACGAAAACGACGCTGCGATGACAAAAATGATGAACGGGATGGCGGCCAAACCGTCCGGCGACATCGATCGCGACTTCACCGCCATGATGATCCCGCACCACCAGGGCGCGATCGACATGGCCGTGCTCGAACTGCGCTACGGCAAGAACGAGCAGCTCAGGCGCATCGCGCAGGAGATCATTGTCGATCAGTTGCAGGAGATCGCCGCCATGAAGCTTGCGATCGGCGAAAGCGTCACCGAGACCGCGCCGGCCCCGACCCAGCCCGCGCCTGCGGCAGCCGCCGCAACAGCTCCCCACCACTCCGACATGCAGATGAACATGTCGCCCGATCAGATGAAATAGGAGCCAATGATGAACGTCCTGAAGAGCGCATTTCTTGCCGGCACCGTATTGGCGCTTTGCCCTGCCGCCTGGGCCGGACAGGCGCCGGGCGCCCTCGCCACGCCCGACATTCCGGTCAGTCATCACGACCGCGTCTATGCCGCCGAACAGTTCTCCAACACGGTCTCGGTCACCGATCCCGTCGACAACAAGCTGCTCGGCGTGATCAAGCTCGGCGATCCGCAGCCGGCGAATTTCAGCCCGCTCTATAAGGGCCAGGTGCTGGTGCACGGCATGGGCTATTCCCCGGACCACCGCACGCTTGCCGTGGTCTCGATCGGCTCGAATTCCGTGACCTTCATCGACACCGCGACCAATTCGGTGGAGCACATCACCTATGTCGGCCGCTCCCCGCACGAGGCCTTCTTCACGCCCGACGGACGCGAGGTCTGGGTCACCGTGCGCGGCGAAGACTATGTCTCGGTGATCGACGCCAGGACCTTCGACGAGAAGACCCGCATCAAGACGGCGAACGGTCCCGGCATGCAGATCTTCTCGCCCGACGGCAAATATGGCTACGTCTGCTCATCCTTCACCCCGGAGACGGCGGTGATCTCGGTTGCCGAGCACAAGATCATCGCCAAGGTGAAGCAGGAAAGCCCGTTCTGTCCGAACATCGCGGCGACGCCGGATGGCAGCCAGGTCTGGTTCACGCTGAAGGATGTCGGCCGCACCCAGGTGTTCAATGCCAAGCCGCCGTTCAACCTGCTCAAGACCATCGACACCGGCCCGATCACCAATCACGTCAACTTCGCGCACACTTCGAAGGGCACGTTCGCCTATGTGTCGGTGGGTGGCCTGAACCAGGTCAAAGTGTTCCGTACCGATGACTTCTCGGAGGTCGCCACCATTCCGGTCGGCAATCTGCCACATGGCGTGTGGCCATCCGCCGATGGCAGCCGAATCTATGTCGGGCTGGAGAATGCCGACGCGCTGGCCACGATCGACACCGCCACCAATACGATGATTGCCAACGTTCCGATCGGACAGGCGCCGCAGGCCATCGCCTATGTGCCGAATGCCGCACCTGATGCGGACAATCGACAGAATTTGCAGCCGCTCGGCCTCGGCGGCCAGGTCGCGCACCTGACGCTCAGCCCGAAGGACGGCGCCAAAGGCAGCAACGCGCCGACCAGCGTGTCGCTGTTCGATCAGGGCCTGATCCAGATCCTGCAGGCCTCGGTGACGGGACTGCAGCCAAAGCAGAAATATGTGCTGGCGCTTGCCGACCGCGCTGATGGCGGCGGATCGCTGCAACCGCTGTCATCGTTCATGACAAATCCGGCGGGATCGGCGATCGTCAATGCGGCCGGTCCGATCCGCCAGATCATAACGCAGCCGCAAGGCGCCGAGCGGCGCTATCTGGTCATCGCAGCGGGCGATCCGGCCACTCCGGGCGCCGTGGTGCAAATCCAGGGCGAGTAAGCAGGTGAAGGTGGCGGAGCTTGGCTCGATGGAACAGATGCTGCGGGAAGTCGAGCCGCTGATCCCGGCGCTCCGCCGCTACGCCAGGGCGCTGGTGCGCGACCGCGCCGGCGCCGACGACCTGGTGCAGGATTGCCTGGAGCGGGCGATCAGCCGCTGGTCGCAACGCCGCGAAGGCGAGGTCCGCGCCTGGCTGTTCACGATCCTGCATAATCTTGCAATCGATCGCTTCCGCCAGATCAAGACGCGGGGGGCTCATGTCTCGCTCGACGAAACGCCCGAGAGCGAGTTCGGCGAGGCCGCCGCACAGGACCAGAAACTGATGTATCAGGAGGTCATGAACAAGCTCGCGACGCTGCCCGAGGACCAGCGCGCCGTGCTGCTGCTCGTGGCGGTCGAAGACCTCTCCTATGCCGAAGCAGCAAAGGTCCTCAATGTTCCCGTCGGCACCGTGATGTCGCGCCTGTCGCGGGCGCGCGAGCGGCTGCAGCGGGAGATCGAGGGACCAGCAACGCCGCTTGGAAACGTCGTGACATTTCGGAGCGTGAAATGAACCTGCGTCCGATCACGGAAGATGATCTCCACGCCTATGTCGACCATGCGCTTGCGCCGGAACGGCGCGCAGAGGTCGCAGCCTATCTGGAGAACCATCCCGATATCGCCAGGCGTATCGCCGGCTACGCCGATCAGCGGCAAATGCTGCGCGTAGCGCTGGCGCCGATTGCGGCCGAGCCGCTCCCCGCCGGGCTCAATCTCTCCCGCATGATCGAGGCGCGCACGCGCCGGCGCTGGCCCGTGCAATGGGCCGCCGCAGCGGTGCTGCTGCTCTGTCTCGGCGGCGTCGGCGGCTGGGTGGCGCGCAGCTCGCTGCAGCCCGCACCGGGCGGCCTGGTCGCGCTCGCGCAGGAGGCCTCGGACTCCTACCAGGTCTACGCGCCGGACCATGTGAGGCCGGTCGAGTTGCGCGCCTCGGACACGGCGCAGCTGACGGAATGGATTTCCAACCGGCTGCATCAACCGGTCAGAGTGCCGGACCTCGCAGGCTCAGGCTACCGGTTGATGGGCGGACGCCTGGTCCCGACGTCACACGGCCCGGCTGCGATGCTGATGTATGACGACGACCATGGTGACCGACTGGTGATGCTGACGCGGCCGATGAACAAGGCCGATCAGAACGCGCCGATGACCGCGCGATCGACGGGCGAAGTCACAGGTATCGTCTGGGCCGACGACGGCGTCGGCTACAGCTTGGTCGGGCGGGTGCCGACCCAATCCCTGCGTCCCATCGCCAATGAGGTGCGCAGGCAGGCGCGCACGATCTGAGCGCCGCGATGCGTTAGCGGCTGATGCGCCAGATCGTGCCGTTGCCGTCTTCGGAAATCAGCAGGCTGCCGTCGCGGGCGACCGTGACGCCGACCGGCCTGCCCCACACGTCGCGGTCGTTGATGACGAAGCCGGTGACGAAATCTTCATATTCGCCGGTCGGCTTGCCGTCCTTCAGGTGGATGCGGATCACCTTGTATCCGGTCCGCTTGGATCTGTTCCAGGAACCATGCTCGGCCGCAAAGGCATCGCCGCGATAATCGGCAGGAAACAGGCTGGCATCGTAAAAGGTCACGCCGAGCGAGGCCGAATGCGCCTGCAGCAGCACGTCCGGAATCGTGATCTTGCCCTTCAGATCAGTTCGCGCGCCCTCGTGTCGCGTATCCTGATTGTCACCGATATAGTACCAGGGCCAGCCATAGAAGCCGCCCTCCTTCACGCTGGTCACATAGTCCGGCACGAGGTTGTCGCCGAGACCGTCGCGCTCGTTGGTCGAGCACCACGGCATGCCTGTTGCCGGCTGGATCGCAAGGCCGACGCAGTTGCGGATGCCGGTGGCATAGAGCTTTTGGTTCTTGCCGTCGGGATCGAAGGCGAGCACGCCGGCACGATCGGTCTCTTCGCCCCAGGCGGCGCCGAGCGCATGCGCGCCCGCCCAAGCCGCGATCCCGCCCGGCGGCTCGCCCATCCCCTCCCCTGCATTGCCGGCCGAGCCGACCGAGACCAGCATGCGCGCCTCGTCCGGCGTGAACACGATGTCGCGCGTGGAATGGCCGTAGCCGGCGGGCAAGTTCGACACGACCGTCTCCGGTGCGCCGGACGCCTTCATGTCGCCGGCGCGGTAGGGAAAGCGCACCACGCTGCCTGTATTGGCGACATAGACCCATTGCGGATCCTTGGCTGGATAGAACGCGATGCCGAACGGATGACCAAGCCTGTCGGCGAAGATATCGCTTGCGCCCGGCTTCGCGCCGTCCTCGCTCGGGCGCAGCACGCGAATACGGTTGGCGCGCGTCTCCGCGACGAAGATGTCGCCATTCGGCGCCACCCGCATGACGCGCGGTCCGCTGAGATTCTCGGCGAACAGCGCGACCTTGAAGCCTTCCGGCGCCTGCGGCGTGACGGAAGCGGGCCGCGTCACCACGCGCGAGACATTGGCGGCCGATGGCGTTGCGCCCGGCTTCGGCAGGTCCTCAGGGCGGATCAGGCGGATCGTCCCGGGCACGTCGTTCTGCCAGCTGCCGAACGCATCCTTGCCCTTGAGCACAACGGGTTCGGCCGCGGCTGCTGCACCGATCACCAACATAAGTGCAGTCGCGAGAGCTGCGGTCGCGCCCTTGAGCATATCGTCCTCGCCAACACCGGTGGCCCTAGCTGGGTCCGTCAAGATGTCGTTATAACCGGCGGTTCCTGGCGCCGGGATCACATCTTCAGACAGGGCCGCTGTGACCGGCTTACGAGAGCGCGCCAAGCACGCCGCGGGTGGCCTGGTCGATCTCCTCGACGTAGCGGCGGCGGGCGAAGGATTCGGTGAGGAAGCCGATCACCTTGCGGCTGTTCTCGGATTCCAGCACCGCAAGCACCTCGGCCCCCTCATCGTCGAAGATCTTCATCGCGGTCTTGACATTCATTTCGGGCAGCAGCGCGACGTCAATATATTTGGCGAGCTCGACCACCTGGATATCGTCGGCGATCGAATCGAGCTCGCCGGAGAACAGGTCCGGCAGCGACACCAGCCCGCAATAATCGTCACTGTTGTTGACGACGACGATCGCCTGACGCGAGCCGAGCACGAATTCGCGCCGCGCAGCCGCGATCGTTGTGGAGGTCGGACATTTGGCGACGTCGGTGCGCATCAGGCGCTCGACAGTCAGGTTGCGCAGCCAGCCGACGTCGTTGGCGCTGCGGATAGTCTCGCCGCGCAGATGCAGGCGCCAGGTCGAGAACGAATGCCCGAACATGAAGCGGACGCAGATGCTGGTGACGATGCAGGCGGCCAGAACCACCGCGGTGACGTCGACATTGCGCGTCATCTCCAGCACCAGGAACGACATCGTCAAAGGGCCGCCGACGATCGCCACGCCGAGCGTGGCCATGCCGGTCAGCATCGCCACCACGGGATCGACGGCGAAGCTTGGGAAGATCATGGCCAACAGCGCGGCGAACAGCTTGCCGAGCAGACTGCCGATGAACAGCGAGGCGAAGAACAGACCGCCGCGGAAGCCCGAGGCCAGCGAGATCAGGCATGCTGCAAGCTTGAGCACGATGATGGTGGCGATGACGGTTGCCGCCATCTCGCGATGCAAATCGAGCAGCATCGCACCGTGACCGGCCGCCAGCACCTGCGGCGTCACGATCGCCATCGCGCCGACGCAGACGCCGCCGACCGCGGGCCTGAGCCAGATCGGGATGCGCACAAATAGCCGCTCTACCGCTGGCGAGGAGCGCATCACGATGATGCCGATACCGCTCACGAGCAGGGCCAGAACGATGAGGGCCAGATATTGTTCGAGCCCCACGGAGCCGACCTTCGCGACCTCCAGCGAATAAGGCGCGCCGGCGAGATATTGCGAGGTCAGCGCACCGGCCAGCGAGGCCGCCAGGATCGGCGCGGCACTGCCGACCGCATAGACACCGACGATCAGCTCGCAGGCGTAGAAGGCGCCCGTGATCGGCGCGCCGAATGCAGCGGCAATCGCGGCAGCCGCGCCACAGCCCACGATCAGCCGCAGGTCGTTGCGCCGGAGCGTCATATATTGTCCGAGCAGCGACGCCACGCCCGCGCCGATCTGGGTGTAGCCCGCTTCCAGTCCGACCGAAGCGCCGGAGCCGTTGGACACGAGCGTCTGCCCGGTCACCACCACGCTGTCGCGCATCGACAGACGGCCGCCGCGTAACGCATTGGCCTCGACCGGGTCGACCGCCGGTGCGAGCCGCCAGCGGCGGCGCAGCCATTCCATGATACCAAGCGCCAGCCCGCCCAATGTGGGCGCGATCAATGCAATCACCGGATTGATCCAGGAATTGGCGCTGAGGCGAACGTCGATCGGAATGCCGTAGATCGCGACATGCGCAAGCTGCGCCAGGAGGCTGATCACGGTTACGGTGATGCCGGTCACCACGCCGATCACAAGCGCCAGCGGGATCAGGTAGAATTCATTGCTGCGCAGCAGTGCGCGCAGCCTGGTCACAAGCCGGTTATGCCCCTTGCGATCGATGATGTGCGCGAATGTCGAGAGCACGAATAGCCATTTATTCCATGGACAGGCCTGTCTGTGGCCATAACCTGTCGTGTTGCAGCGGACAAGCGCCAACTCCCTTGCGAACTGCAGAGGTGGTTTACCGATCGCAAGCGGCGACCACCATCCGGACGGACTACGGCATCCGACACGGCATCACCATCTAAGATGCAGACCGCGCCGTCACCGCTACTTTGAATTGAACAAGAGCTTTGCTCGCACGCGATCCACATCAACACCGAAGGACGGGACCCGTTGCCTTGTCACACGAGCCCCGATCTGCCGGCCATCATCCCGGCCTGACACGGAATCCAATCTGTTCCCGGCCTCACACCATGGCGCAGCAAAGCCGTACCAGCATCGCGGCGCATCCCACATCCCGCTTTGGCCAGCATAAGCGCGCCCGTGCTGAGATACGGTTGAGGCACAGATATGTTCGCGTGCTCCACTGCACTGCACATCAACGTCGCCGCATCTGCAACATCGCAGAATGCTGCAGCAGATTCCTGGTCCGGCACGACAATTCGCTATTCACCCGACCGTTCACGTGAAGTAGGAGAATGCCAGGCTGGTATGCCAGGAACCAACCCGTCACCAGGACCGCCTTGCGAGGTGGCAGCAAGCCAACATCAACGCGGCAAGAGACCGCGCCAAAGCGGGAGGATGCATGTGCAGGATGTCGCGGCCTGATCAGGGGTCGGGCGACCCGCCGGCGCTTCGATTGGCAACGGGTTGCGACGCTCTGCAGACAAAATCTCCTCGATCCCCGTTGGCATCGTCAAGGCTCGGCCGCGCTGGGCCAAGCCGATCAGCACCAACGACAATCTTGCCGCCCAGTCAAAGGAGCCCACGGGCCGCGGATCGAACGTCGAAGCGCAGAAGAATGAAAGCAAAAAGGGAGGGATATGATGAGCTTAAGATGGGGAGTTGTGGCAACGCTCCTTGCAGCGGTGCCGCTCGCAGCCCAGGCAGCCGAACCGATCAAGCTTGGTATGGTGGTGCCACTGACCGGACCGATTGCCGATGCCGGCCGCTATGGCATGCAGGGAGCGAAACTCGCGGTTGAGGAGATCAACGCTGCAGGCGGGGTCCTGGGCCGGCCGATTGAGCTCATTATCGAGGATGATCAAACGCAAAATCCCACGACGGTGCTCGCCTTCACCAAGCTCGCTGACAACAAGGACATCATCGCTTTCCTGGGACCGACGCGCAGCACCCAGATCCAGGCTATTGCTCCGAGCGTGCTGCAGGCGGGACGACCGGTCATGATCGGCGGCACCGATCCGACCCTGACCAAATCCGGCAATCCCTGGTTCTTCCGCTTCCGCCCGAACGACACTTACACCGCGCGCGCGATGGCCGCTTTCGGTGTGGAGAAGCTCGGCAAGAAGAACTGGGCCATCGTGCACGCGACCGATGCCTTCGGTTCCAATGCCAAAGGCCTGTTCACGGACGCGCTCAAGGCGCGCGGCATCACGCCGGTCCTTACCGAAGGGCAGCCGAATAATTCGCCGGACTACACCGCCGTCGCGCTGTCGGTGAAGCAGTCAGGCGCCGACATCCTGGCCACGTTCATCACCTTCGAGCCCGACGTTGCGATCTTCGCCCGACAGCTGAAGCAGCTCGGGGTCAATCCGGTCTGGCTCGGCTCGCCCTCGATCACCACGACAACGGCGCGCAAACTCGGCGGCCCGACCTTGTTCGGGACCTATGCCGTGGCGGATTTCCACCCCGACGCCAATCCGGAAGCCAAGGCATTCGCGGCGAAATACACCGCCGCCTACAAGACCACGCCAGACTTCTTCGCGTCCTGGCCTTACGATGCGGTCCACGTTCTCGCAAAAGCCATCGGCGCCGCAGGCGACACCAGCCCGGAGAAAATCCGGCAGGCGCTGCTCGCCGTCAGGGACTACCACGGCGTGGAAGGCACCTATAATTTCGACGCCAACGGCGACGGCCTGCACGGCTACAACATCGTCAGGAACAACAATGGCGACATTGTCGTCGAGCAGCGTATCGACTTCAACGATTGAAAAAGAGGACACAATGAAGCGAATCCTGGTGCTGCAGGGCGCGAATATGTCGGCGCTCGGCAAGCGCGAGCCGGAGATCTATGGCATGACCACGGCCGCCGAGCTCGACGCCCTGATGCACAAGCATGCCGAGGAGCGCGGGCTGAAGCTGGAAATATTCTACACCCACCATGAGGGCGATGCGATCAGCCGCGTCTACCAGGCCGTCGAGGACGGCATCGAGGGCGTGCTCATCAATCCGGCAGGCTTTCTTCACGCCGGCTTCGCGTTGCGCGACTGTCTGCATGGCATCCGGCCACCCGTGGTAGAGGTCCACATGACCAACATCGACAAACGCGGCCGGCGATCGGTGACTGCCGAAGCCGCCCAGGGCGTGATCACGGGCTTCGGCATCCGCTCGTATCTGCACGGGCTGAACGTACTCGGCGAGTTGATCGACGATCGCAGAGCGAGTGTCGCGACTTGATCGGCGCGGAACTTTGAGGAAAGGAAGAGCATGATGTTGCGACGGGATCTCTTGGCCGCCATGGCCGGACTTGGGGCGGCCGGACTCGGAGCGGCCGGGATTGGCGGCTCGGCGTTTGCGGCGGAGCCCGCCGCCATACCGACCATCCCGGGGCCCGATCCGGACACCAGAACGCCGAGCTACAGGGCGCCCGCGGGCAGCGTCGATACGCACACTCATATCTTCGGCCCGGCTGCGCTCTACCCCTTTGCACCGAAGCGCCCCTACTCGCCGCCGGATGCGCCGCTTGAGATGTTTCGCGCGCTCCATCAGAAGATCGGCATCGATCGCGCGGTGATCGTCAACGCCACCGTGCACGGTACCGACAATCGCGTGGTCACCGACGCCATCGCCCAAAGCGACGGCAAGTACAAAGGCGTCGCCAACATCAACAACGAGATGTCCGACACCGATCTCGCAGCGCTCGACAAAGCCGGCATTTGTGGCTGCCGCTTCGCCTTCCTGCGCCGCCTCGGGGGCGTCGGCGACATGAAGCTGTTTCGAACCCTGGTCGACCGTGTCGCCGCAATCGGCTGGCATGTCGACATCTATCTCGAAGCCGGCACCATCCAGGAGTTCGTTCCGATCCTCAAATCGCTGCCGGTCACCTATGTGATCGATCACATGGGCACGATCAGCGCCGCCAAGGGACTGGACGACCCCGAGTTCAAGGCGCTGCTCGACCTGCAGGCGAGCGACGAGAGGTGCTGGGTCAAGATCACGGGCCCTGAGCGTGCGTCAGCTTCCGGCCCCCCGTTCCACGACGCCGTCCCCTTTGCCAAGCGCCTGATCGATAACGCGCCGGACCGCGTCATCTGGGGCACTGACTGGCCGCATCCCAACGTGAAATTCATGCCGAACGATGCCGATCTGGTCGACCTGATCCCGCTCTACGCGCCGGACGCCGAAATTCAGCACAAGCTGTTGGTGCAAAATCCCGAACGGCTGTTCAAGTTCGCCCCTCACGCCAATGACAAGGGGTGAGATCGCGCGCTGCGCTCGGAAGCGCGATGGCGGCTCCAGCTCGACATTCCAGAAACGACAGGACTTCTGATGACCACATCGACCTTGGCCGCCCCGAGCAAGAGCGGATCGCGCCGCGCCTGGTGGAAGGAGCTTTGGGTGCAGGTGCTGATCGCGATGGCCGCAGGCATCGTGCTTGGCGCCGTCCGGCCCGAGCTCGGCGCTCAGATGCAGCCGCTGGGCGATGCCTTCATCAAGGCGATCCGGATGCTGATCGCGCCGATCATCTTTTGCACCGTGGTCAACGGCATCGCCCATATGGCCGACATGGCCAAGGTCGGGCGCGTCGCGATCAAGGCGCTGATCTATTTCGAGGTCATCACCACCTTCGCGCTGATCATCGGGCTTGCCGCGGTCAATATCTGGCAGCCGGGCGCCGGCATGAATGTCGATCCGGCCTCGATCAATGCCAGCGTAGTCGAGCCCTATGTAAAACAGACGGCAGCGGTCGGCCTGGTGCCGTTCCTGCTCAACATCATTCCCCAGACCTTTATCGGCGCCTTCGCCGAGGGCAACATCCTGCAGGTGCTGTTCATCGCCGTGCTCTGCGGCTTCGCGCTGATCTGGCTCGGCGAGCGCGCCAAGACCGTCACCGATGTGATCGACGTCGGCGGCCAAATGATCTTCGGCGTGGTCCGCATCGTGATGTGGGCGGCCCCGCTCGGCGCCTTCGGCGCGATCGCCTTCACAGTCGGCAAGTTCGGGCTCGGCTCATTATCCTCGCTCGGCCGCCTGCTCGGCGGCTTTTACGTCACCTGCGTCATCTTCATCGCGATCGTGCTCGGGCCGATCGCGGCGCTGTCCGGCTTCAGCCTGTGGAAGCTGATCCGCTATATCAGGGACGAGATCCTGGTCTGCATCGCCACCACATCATCAGAGACCGTATTGCCGCGCATGCTCGCCAAGATGGAGGCGCTGGGCTGCGAGCGCAGCATCGTCGGGCTGGTCATCCCCACCGGCTACTCATTCAATCTCGACGGCACCTGTCTCTATCTCGCGACGGCCGCGGTGTTTCTGGCGCAGGCTACGAACACCCATCTCGACATCGAGCACCAAATCGGTCTCCTGATCATCCTGCTGGTGACCTCGAAGGGCGCGGCCGGCATTGCCGGCGCGGCCTTTGTCGTGCTGGCCGCCACGCTCGCCGCAACCGGCACGATCCCGGTCGCCAGCGTCGCGCTGGTGCTCGGCATCCACCGGCTGATGTCGCAAGGCCTGACCCCGACCAATCTGATCGGCAACGCGGTCGCCACCGTCGTCATCGCCCGTTGGGAGAATGCGCTCGATACCGAGCGGATGAAGCGGGTGCTGGATGCCGGACAGGCCGGCGACATCACGGCCTGACGATCAAAATTTTAACAATCAAAAAACTCAGGGAACGCCACATGACACGAGATTCACGACGATGCGCGCCTGCAGCCGGCCTGGCGCTCGTGCTCCTGATGAGCGCCCTCGTCCCGGTTCAGGCCGGCGGCGACGATCCCGCCCACATCCTGGCGCCGACCGGCAAGCTGCGCGCCGCGCTATATCCGGGCACGCCGACGTCGATCCTGCCCGACCCCGGCGGCCAGCCGCGCGGCGTCGGCTACGAGATCGGCAAGGCGCTCGCGGACAAACTTCATGTCCCCTATGAGCCCGTCGTCTACGCCAAGAATGCCGAGGTGCTGGAGGCCGTGAAGACCGGCGCGGCCGACGTCGCCTTCACCAACGCCTCGCCTGCGCGCGCCAAGCTGATGGATTTCGCACCGGTCTACCTGCGTATCGAGCTCGGCTATCTGGTGCCGGACGGCTCTGGCCTCAAGGATGTCGGCGAGATCGATGCGGCCGACCGCAAGGTCGGCGTCACCAGCGGCAGCTCGTCGGATGCGGAGCTCAGCCGCGATCTGAAGAACGCCACCGTGGTGCGCATCCCGACCATCAAGGACGCGATCGAACAATTGTCGACCCACCAGATCGACGCCTTTGCCACCAACAAGGCGACGCTGTTCGAGATGGCCGAGAAGCTGCCGGGCTCGCGCGTGCTCGATGGCCGCTGGGGCGAGGAGCGACACGCGATCGCGATCCCGAAGGGCCGTGACGCCGGCCTCGACTTCCTGCGCGATTTTACCGCCGATATCACATCATCCGGTCTGGTCGATGCGGCCGCGGCGCGTGCCGGGCTGAAGGGCATCATCGCCTCCGAAAAATAATATGGGATCGTGTCGGCCGAGGCGCCTTCCGAACTGACAATCATTATCAGGCGTGGGCCATGCCATTGCTGCAATGATGCAGATCAATCGGCGCATGAAACAAAATTAATATCAATGCGCTTGGCCAAGCCTTCATCAATCGCTAATTCAATAAAGCACGGAGCCGACGCGCATCTCTTGTCGTAACTAACAGTTACAAATAGCTACAAATAGAAACGGCTGACACAAGCAGAAACGGGAGGGTCTACGCGCAGGGCGCGCGTTTGCCGCTGAATTGGCGGCGATCATTCCGGAGACGACGATGAACAAGCAATTGCTTCTCAAACTGCACCGCTGGATCAGCCTGACTTTCGCGATGCCGCTGCTCCTGATCATCGTGACCGGCTTGATTCTGGCATTCGAACCGATGGTCCAGGTTGCTTCCGTCAAGCCGCAGACGGTCGACGCAGCCCGCGTGATCGAGCTGATCAAGCAGTACGATCCCGACGGCAAGGCGCGCGGCATCACGATCAATGCCTCGACCCAGCGTCTGACGTTGCAGGGCGCTCCCGGCGCCGAGATCGACCTGACCACCGGCGCCACGACCTCGCAACCCGCGCTATCAAGCCTGTTCATGTGGGCGCGCATGACGCATGAGCATCTGATTGCGATGTCCTGGCTCGTGATCGCCTCCACGGTTGCGATGACCCTGGTGATGCTGATCGGCGTCCTGATGGGACTGCCGCGGCTGCGCAATACGCTGTCCGGCTGGCACAAGGGCATGGCCTGGTTCACCCTGCCGCTGATCCTGCTGAGCCCGCTGACAGGGCTGTGCATGGCGTTCGGGCTGACTTTCCAGAGCGGCAGCACGGCAGCGCCCGGCCAGCGCATCTCGCTGCCCGAGGCGGTTACCATCCTCGCCAAGGATCACGATCTCGCGGCGGTCAGTTCGATCGGCAATCGCGGCGGTCGGATCATGGCGCGTATCTTCGAGGGCGATGAGTTGCGCGCCTATGCCGTCTCTGCCAACGGCCTGACGGCGCTGCCGCGCAATTGGCCGCGGCTGTTGCACGAAGGCAATTGGTCGCTGCTCGGCAGCGCCGCCAACGTGGTGATCTCGCTGGGCCTGCTCGGCCTGCTCGTCAGCGGTGTCCTGATCTGGAGTCGTCGCCGGCTGCGCCGCCCAAATCGTCAGCACGGCCTGCGCGCAAAGCCGGCGATCGCATCTTCCGTCACCTCTTAGGAGCAGCATAGGCGCAACGCTCCGGGCGAGCACGGATGCGCTGGTCTTGCGAATCGGTCATGAGTTCAGCGCGGGCGCCTGTTGCGTCGCGTCCGGGTCACGCGCGCACGCGGCTTGCGATCAGCCGCTCCATAGGCCGCAAGGAAGACCTTGATGCCGCCATCGACCAGCGCGCGATATTCGGCCGGACTCGGCGACTGCATCGACAGCGACCATTTCAGAATCAACCGACCCTGGATCAGCGACAGAAACTGCATGGCGGCAAGCGCCATGTTCGGAATGCGCAACAGCCCCTGCGCCTGCGCGGCGCGCAGAAACGCCGCAACCTCGGCATCGCAGCGGTCCGGGCCGATCTTCATGAAGGCATCGGCAATCGCGGGATATCGCGACGCGCATGACATGATCAGCCGATGCATCGCGAGGCCCTTTTGATCCATGAAAAAGGACAGGAAGCTCCGCGCGATCGCCCGCAGCTCCTTCTCCAGCTCGATCGGGCCATCATGCGGCACCCACAAGGGCCCGCCGAAATTCCGGCCCTCGTCCTCCACCAGCGCGAGCAGCAATGTCTCCTTATCCTGGAAATGAGAATAGAGCGTCGCCTTCGACACGCGCGCGTGGCGCGCGATCGCATCGACGCTGGTCGGATCGAATCCCTGTGCGAGAAACAGCGCGCGCGCACTGTCGAGAATCTGGCTGTGCTTGCGCTCCGCACGCGTCGTCTCGATGGTATCGGGCTCGTTCGCGCCCCGTCGAGACGCTCTTAGTTGGACTTCGGATGTGGGCATGTTGCTCATGGCAGCGTTGTGACTTGACTTCATTTAGGCCGCAAAGCATGTTGCCGCAACAGAAACAGAACGGTTTAGTTTTATGACTGCTCCGCCTCACCCCTCCGTCGGACCACGCGCGGCCGATGCGCTGCGAATCTGCGGCCGCTCGGCAGGGGTCCTGCTGCCCGGAATGGTGCTGGCATCGTGCGCGCTCGGCCCGGATTTCGTCGCGCCCGCGGCGCCCGACGTCACCGGCTATGTCAGCGAACACCGCCTGCCGACGACGGCGAGCGCGGCGACCCCCGGCGGCAACGCGCAGGGCTTTGCGCCCGGCGCCGATCTGCCCGGTTATTGGTGGACATTGTTTCGCTCGCGGCAGATCAACGCCTTCGTCGAGGAAGCGATTCGCAATCATCCCGATGTTCGGGCCGCCCAGTTTGCGCTCCGCGCAGCGCGCGAAAACGCACTGTCCCAGCAGGGATCATTGTTTCCGCAGATTTCCGCGACCGGATCGGCGGAGCGCGAGCAGGTCTCCACCACGCAGTCCGGGCAGTGGCCGGGACAGACCTCGGTCTACACGCTCTACGGGGCCTCGGTCAGCGTGTCCTACGCGCTCGACCTGTGGGGCGGCACGCGACGGCAGGTCGAGGCGCTGCAGGCGCAGGCCGACTATCAGGCGTTCACCCTCGAGGCGACCTATCTGTCGCTGACCGCCAATGTGGTGACGGCTGCGATCTCAGACGCATCGCTGCGCGATCAGATCGCCGCGACAGAGGAAATCATCAAGGCCGAGACCGATCAGCTGAGCCGCATTCAGCGCCAGTTCGACGTCGGCGCGGTGACCAAGGCGGACGTGCTGTCACAGGAATCCACGCTGGCGCAGGCCAAGGCCACCTTGGCGCCGCTGCAGAAACAACTGGCGCAACAGCGCAACCAGCTGATGGCCTACCTCGGCCGGCTGCCGAGCCAGGACCGCGGCGAGCACGTCACCCTCGCCGAATTGCGACTGCCTGGCCGGCTTCCGGTTTCGCTGCCCTCCTCACTGGTGCGGCAGCGCCCGGACATCCGCCAGGCCGAATCGACCCTGCACAAGGCCACCGCCACGGTCGGCGTTGGGGTCGCTGACCTGTTGCCGCAGGTCACGCTGTCGGGCAGCTATGGTGCCTCCGGCCCGGAGCGGCTGTTCACCCCCACCACGCTCGTCTGGGACGCGGCTTCGAGCGTCACGCAGAAACTGTTTGACGGCGGCACGCTCTATCACACCAAGGAAGCCGACGTCGCAACCTTCGAGCAGGACCTGTCGCTGTACAAGAGCACGGTGATCACGGCGTTCCAGAACGTCGCCGATTCCTTGCGCGCCATTCAATATGACGCCGAAGCGCTGAAGGCCGACGCCGCGGCCGAGAAGGCCACCGCCGACAGCCTCGCAATGTCGATCGAGCAGTTCAGGACCGGTGCGATCCCCTACGCGACCGTGATCACTGCCCAGCAGAACTATCTCAACGCGCGCGTGACCCGGATCAAGGCGCAGGCGACGCGCTTCACCGACAGCGCCGCCTTGTTCCAGTCGCTTGGCGGCGGCTGGTGGAAGCGCAACGACCAGACGCCTGATGCGCTGCCGCGCGCCAACCCCGGCTATTTCTCAGGTCCCGACCACAACTCCCAGGAAGCAATGCCATGATCAAACGCATGACAATCATGCTCGCCGTGATGGGCATCTTGTTCGGCGGCCTCTACGGCTTCCAGGTCTTCAAGGGCGTGATGATCAAGAAGGCGATCGGTGCCATGGCCAACCCGCCGCAAACCGTCTCGACCGTTACCGCGGAGACCGCGCCCTGGCAGTCGTCGCTGACCGCGGTCGGCTCGCTGCGCGCGGTCAACGGCGCCGATCTGGCGCTGCAGGCCTCCGGGATCGTGCAGAACATCCAGTTCACCTCGGGCGATACGGTCCCGGCAGGCCAGCCGCTGTTGCAGCTCGTCGCCACCGACGATATCGCCAAGCTGCAGTCGCTGCAGGCCACTGCGGAGAACTACGCGATCGTGCTCAAGCGCGACGAGGAGCAGATCAAATTCAATGCCGTCAGTCAGGCGACGCTGGACAGCGACAAGGCCAATCTAAAGAACGCCCAGGCGCTGGTCGAGCAGCAGAAAGCGATCGTCGAGCAGAAGACGCTGAAGGCGCCGTTCGCGGGCCGGCTCGGCATTCGCGCCGTCGATCTCGGACAATATCTGAGCGCCGGCACCAGCATCGTCACCCTGCAGAGCCTCGACCCGATCTATGTCGATTTCTATCTGCCGCAACAGGCGCTCGAGGTAATCAAGATCGGCCAGGACATGACGACGACGGTCGATGCGTTTCCCGGCGAACGCTTCACCGGGCAGATCAGCGCCATCAACTCAAAAGTGGATTCGTCCAGCCGCAACGTTCAGGTGCGCGCCACTTTGCGCAACAATCCGGCCCGCCTGCTCCCCGGCATGTTCGCCAAGGTCGAGATCGCCGTCGGCAAGCCGGAGCAGCTCGTCACCGTGCCGTTGACGGCTGTCGTCAACAACCCCTACGGCGACCTGATCTATGTCGTCGACAACCTCAAGGACGGCCAAGGCACCGCGCGGCAGATGTTCGTCAAGACCAAGCCGGCCAAGGGCGACCACATCGTGGTGACCGAAGGCGTCAAGCAGGGCGAGACGGTGGTGATTGCGGGCCAGCTCAAGCTGCGCAACGGCAGCCCTGTCAAGATCGACAATTCGCATGTACCGGTCGCCGAGGCCGCGCCTGATATCGTCGACCAATGACCCCAGCAGTCTCGTCAGCGGTGAATTGAGAGCAAGCTCCCATGCGCTTTACCGACATCTTCATCCGCCGGCCGGTGCTGGCGCTCGTGGTCAGCGCCCTGATCGTCGTGCTCGGGCTGCGCTCGATGACCACGCTGTCGATCCTGCAATATCCGCGCACCCAGAACGCCATTGTCACGGTGTCGACCACCTATGCCGGCGCCGATTCCGACATCATCGCCGGCTTCATCACCACGCCGCTGGAGAACGCAATCGCGCAGGCCAACGGCATCGACTACATGACCTCGACCAGCGTGACCGGCACCAGCACCATCACCGTGAACCTGCGGCTGAACTACGATTCCGGCAAGGCGATGACCGAGATCAACGCCAAGGTGAACTCGGTGCTCAACCAGCTTCCCTCGGGCACGCAGCAGCCGACATTGACTTTGAAGGTCGGCCAGACCATCGACGCGATGTATATCGGCTTCGCCAGCGACGTGCTGGCGCCCAACCAGGTCACCGACTATCTGACGCGCGTGGTGCAGCCCAAGCTGCAAGCGGTGGCGGGCGTGCAGACTGCCGAGCTGCTCGGGGCCAAGAAATTCGCGTTGCGCGCCTGGCTCGATCCGGCCAAGCTCGCCGCCTACGGCCTGACTGCGAGCGATGTCTCGACCGCACTGTCCGGCAACGACTACATCTCCGGCCTGGGCACGACGCGCGGCCGGCTGGTGCAGGTCGACCTTGCTGCAGCGACCAACCTGCACTCGCTGGAGCAATACCGCAATCTGGTCGTCAAACAGGTCAATGGCGCGATCATCCGCCTTCAGGACGTCGCGCGCGTGACGCTCGGCAATGACGATTATGACTCCGCCACCCGCTTCAACGGCAAGACCGCGGTCTATATCGGCATCCAGGTGGCGCCGACCGCCAACCTGCTCGACGTCGTCAACGGCGTGAAGGCCGTATTTCCGGACCTGCAGAAGCAGCTGCCGAACGGCATCAACAGCGAGATCATCTACGATTCCACGGACTTCGTGAACTCTTCGATCAGCGAGGTCGTCCACACGCTCGCGGAGGCGATCGGCATCGTCATCGTCGTGGTCTTCATGTTCCTCGGCTCCTGGCGCTCGGTGCTGATCCCGATAATTGCGATCCCGCTGTCATTGATCGGCACCTTCGCATTGATGCTGCTGATGGGCTTCTCCATCAACCTGCTCACGCTGCTCGCTCTGGTGCTCGCGATCGGCCTGGTCGTCGATGACGCCATCATCGTGGTGGAAAGCGTGCATCGCCTGATCGACGAGGGCGAAACACCCATTGAGGCCGCGATCCAGTCGGCCCGTGCGCTCGCAAGCCCGATCATCGCCATGACCGTGGTACTGATCGCCGTCTATGTCCCTGTCGGCTTCCAGGGCGGCCTGACCGGCGCCCTCTTCACCGAATTCGCCTTCACCCTGGCCGGCGCGGTGACGGTCTCGGCGGTGATTGCGCTGACGCTGTCGCCGATGAACTGCGCCTGGCTGTTGCGGCGAACCGAGCGCGACGCCACCAATCTCGAGGCTCGGCTGGTGCGGGCAATCGATCACGTGCTGGAATGGCTGGCCGACGCCTACCGCCGCAAACTCGAGGCGATTTTTCGGATGAAGCCCGTGGTGGCGGTGTTTGCCCTGCTGCTGCTCGCCATGATCCCCTGGCTCTATTCGAGCTCGACCAGCGAGCTCGCGCCTGACGAGGATCAGGGCGTCGTGCTGTCGCTGACCTACGCCTCGCCTTCGGCGACGCTCGAGCAGCGCCTGTTCTACGATCAGCAGGTCTACGACCTTGTGGCCCACCGCCCGGAAACCAAGACCGTGTTCCAGATCGACACCGCGACCCAGGTGATCGGCGGCTGGGTGCTCAAACCATGGGATCAGCGCAGCGCCACCACCAAGACCCTGCAGCCGGAATTCCAGCAGATGCTGAATACCATCGCCGGCACCCGCTCGGTCGCGTTCCAGCCTGCGCCCCTGCCGGGCAGCAACGGCCTGCCGATCCAGTTCGTGATCGGCACCACCGGCTCGTTCAACGAGCTCAACGAGGTCGCGCGCGATTTCATGGCCAAGGCGCTGGCAAGCGGCCAGTTCATCTTCCTCGACAACGACCTGAAGATCGACAAGCCGCAGACCACTGTCGTGTTCGACCGCGAGAAGGCCGCCGATCTCGGCCTGAAGATGAGCGATCTCGGCGGCTCGCTCGCCACCATGCTCGGCGGCAATTACATCGACTATTTCAGCCTGGACGGCCGCTCCTACAAAGTGATCGCGCAGGTGAAGCAGAACGACCGTCTCACCACCGAGCAGCTGCTCAATTACTACATCCGCGCCAGCGACAACACCATGGTGCCGCTCTCCACCGTCGCGCGGCTCGAGCACAAGACCATTCCGGAATCGTTGAACCACTTCCAGCAGATCAACGCGGCGACGATCTCGGGCGTTGCGATGCCGGGGGTGGCGATGGGCGATGCGCTGGCGACCTTGAAGGATCTGGCGAAGTCGCTGCCGGCGGGCTACTCGATCGACTACGGCGGCGCCTCGCGGCAGCTCGAGCAGGAGTCCGGCGGCTTCGTCACCACCTTCGTGTTCGCGCTGATCATCATCTTCCTGGCGCTGGCTGCGCTGTTCAACAGCTTCGTCGATCCCGTGATCATCCTGGTCTCGGTGCCGATGTCGCTCGCCGGCGCGCTGATCTTCATCAGCCTCGGCATCGGCGGCGCCAGCATCAACATCTACACACAGGTCGGCTTGGTGACGCTGATGGGCCTGGTCAGCAAGCACGGCATCCTGATGGTCGAGGTTGCCAACGAGCTCCGCGCGGCGGGCAAGGACCGCACCCAAGCCATCATCGAGGCCGCGGCGATCCGGCTGCGGCCGATCCTGATGACGACGGCCGCGATGGTGCTCGGCGTCATCCCGCTGATCACGGCAACCGGGGCCGGCGCGGTGTCGCGCTACAATATGGGCTTGGTGATCGCGACAGGGCTCGCCATCGGCACCCTGTTCACGCTGTTCGTGGTGCCGGTGGCCTACGCCCTGATCGCCCATCGCGGCGCGCACGAGGCGCACGCGTCCGAGGCCGTACCAGCCGGTGCAGCGCATTGAACGACAGTCGCTCAGGTAGCCAACCAACAAAGGGGCGCCAGCGGCGCCCTTTTTATTTGCAATAAATTCAATGGCTTATAGCGGCTTCCTGCAAATCCCCCTTCGTCGTATTGACAAACGAAATACGATAACGATATATCGTTTGTACTAAACGGAGATCATATCATATGAGACATCACCATCATTGGGGCTTCGGACGCGGCCGGCATGACGAGCCCGACGACAGAGGCTGGGAGCACCGCGGCTGGCACGGACGCGGGCGCGGTTGCGACGAGACTGCCGAGGACGTTGGCGTCGATGTGCGCCTTGGCGGGCGCGGCCCCGGCTCCGGCCGACATCGCGGTCCCGGATTCTTCGGTCGCGGCGGGCGCGGTCCGCGCGAGGAATTCGGCCGCGGCGGCGGACGCTTTTTCGGACCGGGCGACTTGCGCGCCCTGCTGCTCTGGCTGATCGGCCAGAAGCCGCGCCACGGCTACGACCTGATCAAGGCGGTCGAGCAGCTGGTCGGCGGCGCCTATTCGCCCAGTCCCGGATCCGTCTATCCGATCCTCAGCCTGCTCGAAGACATCGGTCAGATCGAAGCCACATCGAGCGAAGGCGGCAAGAAGCTGTTCGCGATCACGGATGCCGGCCGGCAGGTCCTGAAGGACGAGGCGGCCGCGATCGAAGGCCTGTTGAGCCGCTTGCGCATCATGGCGCGGACCATGGGCGGCATGCGGCCGCCGGAAGCGGTGTTTCAGGCCATGCAGACCTTGAAGATGGCGCTCGCCTTCCACGCAGCCGGGTGGAGCGAGGACGAGACTTGGCGGGTCAGCCACATCCTCAACCGCGCCCTCGCCGAGATCGAAGGCGACGCG
>NZ_CAFK01000196.1 GCF_000239815.1 Bradyrhizobium sp. STM 3843
ATCGACATAGAGATCGGTATGCGCGGTGCCGAGATGGACTGCGACCTTGCGCGCGTCCTCCGCTTCGTTATAGGCGCCTTCGGCGAAGCCGATGCTGAAGGTCCGCACCGGCTGGCTGGCCTGCGCCTGCATCAGCGCGACGATGGTCGAGGAATCGATGCCACCAGACAGGAAAGCGCCGAGCGGCACGTCCGACAGGCACTGCCGCTTGACCGCAACAGACAGCAATCGTTCGAGCTCGTCAGTTGCTTCACGCTCGTCGCTGAAACGGATGTGCTGCGCGGCGACGACCTGGTCGCGCAGGGACCAATAGGCCTGCGGGGTCGGGAGGCTGCCGGGCATGGCGTCGGCGCCGAAGATGACGAAGGATCCCGGTGGCAGCTTTCGGATTCCGCTCCAGATCGAGGCCGGCGCCGGCACGTAGGAATAGCGCATGAACGCGGTCAGCGCCGCGCGATCGATCGACGGGGCCCAATCGGGATGCGCCGCAAGCGCCTTCAACTCGGAGCCGAATACGAGATCGGTGCCGCTCCAGCCGTAATACAGCGGCTTCTCGCCGAAGCGATCGCGCGCCAAAATCAGCGTCCGTGCCTCGGCATCCCAAAGGCCGAGAGCGAACATGCCGATCATCCGCTGGAGCGTTGCCGCAACGCCCCATTGCTTGACGGCCGCAAGCAGTGTTTCGGTGTCGGAATGGCCGCGCCAGTTCGGCGCGGCGCCGGCCGCCTCCAGCTCAGCACGGATGTCGAGATGGTTGTAGATCTCGCCGTTGAACGTCACCGTGAAGCGGCCGCAGGCACTGCGCATGGGTTGCGCACCGGCCGCGGACAGATCGAGAATCGAGAGCCGCCGATGTCCGAAGGCGATCCCCGCCTCCGCCAGCGTCCACAATCCCGAGGCATCCGGACCACGATGGGCCAGCGCCTCCGTCATCCGGCCGGCAAAACCCGCAAGCAGGCTCTCATCAGCGCCGCCGGGGCGAAACAGGCCCGCTATCCCGCACATCGGAAGACCTATCGCCCCTTCACTGGACCTGACGGCCTCTGGCTGTCCTGACGACTACTCTCACACCTCACACGCGAAGGCCGCAATAGCGAAATGCCTAAACTTGCAGCCTGTCAGGAACGTATCGCGGTTCGTTTCTCAAACCTTGACGTCGCCATCCTTGCCGACGACGCGGGTCTCCGGGCACAGCACGATGAAATGCCCACCCTTTTGCAGATAGTCCTGGTTGGTCTCGATGATCTTCTTGGAATGCACCCAGGCCAGGATGATGGTGTAGTCAGGCATGCGCTTGAGCAACTCCGCCGTCGGCACCACGAGGATGCCGTCGCCGGACTCATGTCGGCCAACTTTCTGCGGGTGATCATCGACGATGTAGTCGATCTTGCCGGTCAGTCCGAGCTGGATCATCAGCGTTGGCCCGCTGCGGGCCGCGCCGTAGCCGGCGATGGTCTTGCCGTCCGCCTTCAATTTGGCCGCCAGTTCCGCCGTTCGCGCGCGGAGCTGCTTCACCTTGCTGCCGAAGGCGTGCAGCGTCTCGAGCTGGTCGAGCTTCCGCTCGTCTTCCAGCGCGACCAGCTGCTTGACCGAATCCTCGACAGGCCGGCTGCCGCCCTTGAGCTGCACCGTGCCGAGCAGCGAGCCGTGCTGGATCGGCGCGCGCTCGACCGCGATCAGTTCGAGCCCGTGACGGTCGAGAAACTTGATCAGCGGCTTGACCGAATGGTGGCTGAGATGTTCGTGGAACAGAGTCGCGATCAGCACGCCGTCGACGATGTCGAGCAGATATTGCGCCTCGAAAAAGAACAGGCCATCGGGGGCCAGCATGGTGCGCACGCAATCCACCATCTCGCCGAGATCGTCGGCATGGGCGAACACGTTGAAGGCGCAGACGATGTGCGCCGGCCCATGCTCCTCGCGAATGCGCTTGGCGAGGTCGCGGGTCATCAGCGAGGTGATGGTCGGAATCCCCGCATCATTGGCGCGCTGCGCCGCGTCCGTTGCGGGATCGATGCCGAGCACGCGATAGCCGGCCTGCTTGAACGGCTTGAGCAGCGAACCGTCATTGCTGCCGATATCGACGACGAGCGAACCCTGCGGCGCGCTGGAGGCCCTCATGGCCTTGGCCGCGACGTTCTGGAAGTGCTCCGGCATGCCTTTGGCATCGCCGGAATAGTAGGTGTAGGAATCCCACAGCGTCTTGGGATCGATGATATCCGTTTGCTGGACATGGCCGCAATCGCCGCACATGTAGACGTCAACGGGATAACGGGCCGCATTCGCCGCCACGTTGCGATCGTGGGAATAATTTTCCGAGAGCGGGATCGGCGAAAGCTCGACGACGCGTTCGACGTTCTTGGAGTCGCAAAGGCGGCACGTCTGGCGCTTTGTCACAGTCATAGCATTCAAGCCTTTCGTTGAGCCTGGTAGTCGGCGATCAAGTCTTCGATCAAGTCATCGAGGGGCTGAGGAGAAATCCCGCGCAGCTGCGTCGTTCTGCGCATACCCAATCCACTATAAGTCGGCTTGAAGGGAATATTGATCCCCTTCTCTACCGCGGTCGACGGCCGAATCAAGCTGGCATCGACCCCAAGCCGGTTGGCGAGCTTGTGGGCGAAATCGACATAGTTGACGTTTTCAGCGCCGGACAGATGCAGATTTCCCGGCACGCGCTGCTCCCCGATCCGCGCCAGAGCCTCTCCGACAAAGCGAACCGACATCGGTGCGAAGGTCAGGTCGGAAAACGGTTCGACCGGCTGCCCCTTCTCCCAAGCTGCAAACCACGCCGGCAGCGGCGACACGCCGGCATTCATGATCTTGGTCAGGCGCACGATGTTGAGGCGATCGGTCGCGTTCAGCCGTTCTGCGGCACGCCGCACCACTGCTTCGCTGTCTGATTTCTGCTGTGCATAGGCGATGCCAGGCTGATGCGGGTCGTCTTCCTGCGGCCACGGCCGCTCACCGCCGAACACGGAATTGGTCGAGATATAGGTCACGAACAGCCCCTGCTCGAGCAGCGAGGCGATGGTCCTCGGGATCAGCTCGACATTGATGACCCGCGCCATCGGGTCCTTTTCGCAGCGGTCATAGTTGGTCGCCGCCGCGATCAGAAAGGCATAGTCGATCCCCGCGGGCGCGCGGAAGGGCGTCTCGCTCTCGAAGTCCAGGAGCAAGCGCGACGGCGTGACAGTGTCGGCCCGCCGCGTGGTTTCGTAGGCGGTATGGCCCCGCTTCCGCAAGGCGCCGATGGCGCTGCCGCCCACCAGGCTGTCGCCGCCAATGACCAAAAATGCGGCGTTATCTGTCATGATTCATCCCCCGGGAAGCAGGTGCTTGTCCGCTGTGCACTCGTCGTAAACCGCAACCGTCACTTGCACCATTGCGCCGTCTGGTTAGCCAGAAATGCGTGCCACTGCAAATGATCCGAGAGACCCAGCGAGATCGCCGTTCCGTCGAATCGCCGCATTCGCAGCTCGACACTCGGACGGGCAGCAAACTCAGATCCGGTCGCTAACCCGTCCCAGACAGCCGATTCGCAGGAGCCCTCTCAGGAATGGCCCCATCGGCTGGCGCAGGGCGAATCTGGCCGGCATCGACAGTCAGCCTCCCGGAACCCCAGCGTTCTCGCGTCATCAGCATGCTGCTGCAATGCGAGGGAAATGCGCCGGTACGGAGCCACTTGCGCATCCGGACGTTGTTCGCGCTCGTCAGGACCGCTATCGCGGCCCAGGAGACGACCGCGAGCAGATTGACGGGAAGGCGCCTGAGACTTAGGGGCCACACATAGCGGGCCAGGTTCCGCTCCCACTGTCGCAGCAGGAACTTGACCCTGCCCCCTGCAAAGCGACCGTCGTACTGATAAGCCATCCAGTTGGGGGGCATCACCTGTTCGACGAATTGCGGAAGCGCGTGCGCGAGATCGCCTCCATCGAGATCGCCAGGTTGATGTTCGAGGAAGATCGCCAGAACGCCGCCCGGGGCAAGGCGCGATTCGGCAGCCTGCAACTTCTCCGAAATGCCTGCGATTCCGTCGCTCGATACGTGGACCAGAACGGCATCATAGCGGGCATCGGCAACGGCGGAACGTTCCTCGTCAACACCTGCGTCGGGCACCCTGGCATTCCCGTGCACGTCGATCGGCAGATGCTTGGGCAAGGAAGATGCAAGGGGACTCGAGGCGCTGGCAACCAGAAGCACGCGCGGTGATCGCTGCTTGATATCGGCGATCCAGTCGAGCAGGAGGCGAGAATCCAGCCATTGGTAATGCCAGATCGGGACGTCGGGGATGCTACGCGTCCGGCGACGCATCCAGCCGATGAGCTCGCTGTAGAGAGGAACGATACGCCTCCTCCAACCCCCGACCGTATCGCGACGGCGCAGTTCCGGAGGAAGCACGACCTCCCGGCCTGACTGGACGAACTTCAGGGATGCCCAATACTGAACGCCGGCGAGCCAATACGGGTGGTCGACGTGGTCGATCGGCTCGCGCGTCATCTTCGACTTCAGCTCAGTCATGAACTGCTCGGCGCGGGCGCGAGCACGATCCAGCTCCGGGCCGGGATCGGCGGCATGGAAGACGACATCCACCTCCGCAAAACGCCGATGTTCGGCGGTGGTCCAGTTGGAGAGCTCGGCTGCGATCGCGCCCACGCTGGCCTGGCCGCCCCGCACAAGGTTGCGTTCGGAGCTCGAGGATTGCAGCTCGGCTACGAAGAACTCATCGGAGTCACCAAGCAACGCGAATTTCCGCGACGGCACCAGCTCGGGCATGAAGCCATAGTCGCTGTAGGAGTTCAGCGGTGTCAGCGGCACCTCGGGCTTGACCGCCATCATGAAGATCAGATGATGGCGGCACAGCAAGGTGTCGTCGTCGACCTGCCAGTAGATCTGCGTATGGCTGGTGCAGGTGATGAGGCTCTGCGTGATGGTCTTGGCCGTGACAGTCAGGTGCAGATTGTTGAGCACGATGCGGACCAGATCGCGCGGCGCAAGCGTCAGCTCAAATCCATCCGGTGACAGCGCCTTCAGCAATGAGGGCAGAGCCGTCTCCGCGACGGCGCGCAAGGACGGCGTCTTCACGCAAGGATGCCCCTCCGCAACCTTGTTGACGAGCGTTCGCAGCGATCCGTCTGCCAGCACGAAGTCCGAGTTCATGAACACGAAGCAGGTATTGGTCTGCTCGCTGCCGCTATCCATGATGCCGCGCGCATAGGCTGCGGTCAGCGTCACGCCGTAGGCGCCGCCAGCGATGAGATCATCGATCAGAATGTACCGAACGGGGCAAAGCGCTTTCAGCCGGGCCATGATCGGCTGCTGCTCGAAATGCACCCGCCCCTCGGCAGACGTCAGAATGACGACTTCGAGTTCGTTTGCCTCCGCCACCCAGGGCAGGTTGTGAGACGACAAATAGGACGGTAGCGAGACGCGGGCGAACTCGTCGATGTAACGAGCTCCCCAGATCGCCGTCAGAAACTTGACCTTCATTCTCTAAAAACGCCTCGAAAAGCCTTCGTGAGACGGACCTGCCACGCCTTCCGCTTGGCAAGCGCAACGAACGGCCGCCCTGGCTCGGTCACGGCAGCCAGGGCCAACGCTCCATGTTCCAGGCAGGGTAAAGCAGAAACGCCGGTCAAACTCTAGCAAAACTCCGCTTCGCGACGTTGCAGTGGACCCAAAAGTCCTTTATGCGGGCGGGCAAAGCTCCGACCACCGCACGGCCCGGGTCCCCTCCCGGGATCGCGCCATCGTCGGCGGGCTGTGGACAAGTCACCGCATTTCTGGACGAATGCATGGACCAGCCGGACCACCGATTGCGCGAAGTTTCGCCCGAGGTGCTGTACTCGGATGGCGGTTTCCTCGCTGTCGACGACAGCATCGTGCAGCTCTTGAAGGACAAGGCCGCGAAATCAACCCGGCGACGCTGTCGCCTTTGCTTTCACGCATCGTCTGACGATCTCCAACAGGAGATGCTGATCGTCATGCACCGGTCCTCTTATGTGCGCCCCCACCGTCACCTGCGCCGTTCCGAAACGTTGGCGATCATCGAAGGAAACTGCGAGACCCTCCTGTTCGACCAGGATGGACAGCTGACGGAGCGCCTGCCGATGTCGGCCGCGGCCGAGGGCGGCCGCTTCTTCTACAAGATGCCGCCGGGCATCTTTCATACCTTGATCTTCCGCTCGGAATGGCTGGTGTTCCTGGAAACCACGATCGGTCCATTCGATCCGACCTCCAGCGAAGCGGCGAGTTGGGCCCCGCCGGAAACCGACCCGGCGGCCGGACATGCGTACCTCGCGGCCCTTGTGTCCAGCAATCCCGGCCGTTGACCGCGGCCCTGTTTACTCATCCTGCCAAGTCGGGCATCTAGCTGCGATCGGCAGATCGTCTGAAGAGGAATCGCGCAGATGGCGTGTTTGGTTTGTGGTGCTCAGGAGGTCAAGCAGGCGCTGGACCTGGGAAGCCACCCGGTGGCGTCGTTCTTCCTGCCGGAGAAGGACACCCCGGAACATGCCGTCGATCTGGTGCTCGGCCAATGCGCGACCTGCGGCACCATCCAGCTGATGAAGCCGGTGTCGCATGAGGCGCTGATTCCGCCGTACGACTGGCTATTTGCGCGCGAGCCGGAAGAGCATCTCGACCAGGTGGTCGAGCAGATCGTGGCACTCCCCGGGGTGACCACGGACAGCGTGATCGGCGCGCTGACATCCAAGGATGACACCACGATCGACCGGTTTCGTCGCAAAGGCTTCGAACGGACCTGGCGGGTCACGCTCGACGGCGATCTTGGCCTTACCAATCCCGCCTGCGGCATCGAGACGGTTCAGAAGCTGACCACACCCGAGCGCATGGCTGCGATCGCGGACAGGCGCGGTGCTGCTGATGTCTTGATCGTCCGCCACATTCTCGAACATGCCGAAAACCTGCATGATTTCGTCGGGGGCATCGCGGCGCTGGTGAAACCCGGCGGCATCGTGATGGTGGAGATCCCGGACTGTACCAACAGCCTGCGGCTGCATGACTACTGCATGCCGTGGGAGGAGCATTCGCTCTACTTCACTCCCGAAACCTTCGCACCGGTCCTCACCATGGGTGGCTTTGAGCCGATCCGCATGGACGTGTTTCCCCTGCCCTTCGAGAATTCCATCGTGCAGCTCGCGCGCAAGGTCGGCCTCCCCGGTCCCGTCAAGCGAGATCAACCGACCGATGCGAGCCAGTCGCAGCTGCTCGGAAGCTATGCCGCCGATTTCGAGCCGACGCGTCGCGAGCTGCGCGCGAAGCTTACCAAGTTCCGCGCCGAGCAAGGCCCGATCGCCTTGTTCGGCGCCGGCCATCTCGCCTGCGCCTTCGCCAACTTCCTGGGTGTTGCCGACCTGATCGACTTCGTTGCCGACGACACGCCGCAGAAGATCGGCAAATATCTGCCTGGCGCGCGCCTGCCGATCCTCCCCTCCGCGGCGCTGGCTGAGCGTGGCATCAAGCTGTGCCTGCTGGCTCTCTCGGTCAGCAGCGAGGACCGGGTGATCGAGCGCAACAGCGCCGTGGCCGCCTCGGGCGGCAAGTTCGCCTCGATCTTGCGGGCAAGCCCGCGCTCGATCTTCTCGCTGGCGCTCTGATCCGCTTGACGCCGCCCCTCAGCGTTGCGCGCTGCGGGTGCGGCGAAACCAGGCCGTCCTGGCGAGCGCCCAGAGCGACATCGGCCGCTCCTGCAGGACGAACCAGGCGAGAGCGATTAGGCGTCCGACAGCGCCATCCAGCGCCGCTGCGAAATTGAGCGCGATCGGACCGAGCGGCCCGCGCGCCAGTTGCAGAAGCGTGGCCTTCCGCATCGGCTGCGAGGAAATGGCGATGCGCGCCAATCCGAAGCGCCAGCGCCGCTCGAACAGCTGCGGATACCAGGTTGGGAACGCCGGGTCGGCCTGCATCCGCGCGATCGCCAGGTTCATCACCTCGTAGCTGCGCGACAGATCAGCAGCCTCCGAGCGCGAATAGCCCGACGGACTGATTTTCCAGGTCATGCCGACCGTCGGGACGAAACAGAAACCGTGCCGCAGGGCCAATTGCTTGAACAGAAGGCCATCGGCGAACGACCTCAGCAGGGGATCGAACCCGCCGGCATCGATGATCGCGGCACGGCGGACGACGGCCGTCCCGGCAAGCAGCCAATTGTCGGCGTAGCGCAGCAGGCCTGCGACCTCGCCCGGCCCAAGATAGGCCTCCTCATAAGCCGGCACGATCGGCGGCCTGGGCTGCGCGCTGTCGGGGCGTGTCACGTCAACGGCGAGCCCTTCGGTACAGGCCAGCACCGCCTCGGGATGGCGCTCCAGAGCCGACAGGGTGGCCTTGAACAGCCCCGGATGGGTAAGATCGTCGGCAGCCCCAAAATTGATGAAGAGGCCGCGCGCGGCCTGCAAGCCACGATTCAGCGCCGCGACCGTGCCCTGGTTCTTCTCCTGCGCCAGCACCCGCAGCGTCGGAAACTCCGACGCCAGCGCGGCCAGCCGCGCAAGGCTGTCGTCGGTCGAGCCGTCGTCGACGACGATGATCTCGTCCGGCGCCGGCTCCTGTTGCGCAAAGGCGCGGATCGCATCTCCGACCAGCGAACCATGATTATAGTTCGGAATCACGACCGAGAGCCGGACCGAGGCCCTCGACGGGTTCTCCACAGCGCTGGTCGGCATCTCCGCCTGCGGCGAGTTGGTGGCGCTCATTCGAAGAAAATGAATTCGTGATCGCCGGTATAGCCCGAGCGCTTGAACTCGAACTCCCACTCCTCCGGGGTGTGGAAGATGCGGCAGGTGAGCTGCCAGTACATCAAATTCACCTTCTCGCGCTCGTTGCGATAGGCCTCGACGCAGAGATATTTGCCCCCGCGGCTGACACGTTCCATCTCGCGCAGGGCGGAGTCGAGATCGTAGTTGTAGAGGTTGTGCAGGGTATTGATGGAGATGACGAGGTCGAAATGGTTGTCGGGAAAGGGCAGCTTCGCTGCTGAGCCGACTTGGCAGAACGGCTTGACGTCTTCCATCGTGTGCTCGATCCCATATGAGGAGATGTCGATGCCGGCAACCTCGAGATCCGGAATGGCCTCGCGGAAATCGTGCAGGATGAACCCTTTGCCGGAGCCGACGTCGAGCACGCGCATACCCGGCTTGATGCCGTAGGCCGCGATCATCGCGTCGGCGACCTTGCGCCAGCGGCCGTCATATTTGTAGCCGCCATAGCCGGTCTCGCGGCTGCCGTCCCAGTAATCGTAGTCGAACTTGATCGCCATCTCCGCGACATCGGCCTTGTCGCGCTGGGTGACGCGGGCGAGATAATCGCGCTTGGTCGATTTGTGGACGAGACTGACGAACTCGCGATAGGCCATGAGAACGCTCCGGATGTGAGGATGTCGTTTAAGGTGTGTCGTCGGCGCGGACCAGAGCGAGCTTCGCTTCGGCCTTCGCCAGTTGCGCGGCGCAGCGCTCGGCCCAGGCACCGGTGTCGGCAAAGGCGCGCCTTGCCGCGCCGAGCGGCAGGAAATCGTTGAGGATGATGCAGGTCCACTTGATCTGGTAGGCATCGAGCAGCAGGCGGCAGCGCGCCACGCCGGCCGCATCGAGGCCCAAACCCTGCGCCAGCCGATCGATGAAGTGGCCGTGCAACGACAGCGGCACCGGAACCTCCGGCTGGCAGAAGAAATCCGAGACCAGCTTGGCCGGATCGTCGCGGCCGGCATATTCGAAATCGAGGAAGGTGAGCTTGCCGGCGTCGTCGATCAGCGCGTTGTGGAAGCCGAAATCGGACGGCGACAGGCAGCTCTGCTCGACGCTGAGCGCCTGATCGATGGGAAGCTTGGCTGCGGCAGCTCCTGCTATGATCTTCGCCTTCACCGAGGCCCAGCCCGGCTGCAGCTTGGTCGCCACGAGCGCGCGTGCCTTGGCCACGTGCGGCACGTCGGCATCGAGCTTGCCGAGCCGCGCGACACGGCGTTCGACGGTCGCAATATGCTCGACGAGCGAGAAGCAGGCTTCCGATCCCGGCGCGAGGGCAGGACGAGGGCGCTCATTGACCGCGAGCACGAAATCGATCGCCGCCTCGATATGGTCAGGTTTCAGTTCAGCAGGCGTAAGCTTGCGTCCCTCGACAAAGCCATAGAGCCCAGCCTGCTCGGCTCGGTCGCACGCCAGCGGTTCGGGAACGACGCGGATTCCCCGGGACCAGGCATGACTGACAAAGCTCCACTCTGCGCCGAGCCGGTCGCGGCTGTCGCGCGCGTCGGTGAAGTAGCGCTTCAGCACCAGCGGGCCGCCATCGGTATCGAGCCGGTAGACCTGGTTGTTGCGGCCGCCGGCGAGCCGCGTCAGAGTGCGCGGCGCGGCTTTGTTGGCCTCTGCCGTCAGCCGGCGCGCGAGCGCGATCAGCGTGGCATCGGTTTCGGGAACTGCCTCAGACGCGTTCACGGGCGAAATCCGCAGCGATTTCCGCCCAGGATCCGCGGCGCTCGTACGGCGTAGTCTTGCTTGCGAACTGGCCTTCCGGATCGAACAAAATCTTGCGCATGGCGTCCGGGAAGCCGTCCATGCCTAAGATTTCGGGCAGGTCGTCGATGAAGACCTCACAGGACAGCGCACGGGCGCGGGCAACCTTTTCGTCCTTGGTGAGCTCGAAGAACACCTGATCCGGCGGGATCTGCTCACCGCCCTGCCCCATCAGCCCGCGATCGGTCAAGAAGCCGCGCGCGGCGGCGTGCATATCGTGCTTGGGGCCGAGGATCGGATGCCTGGTCTTGTGGCTGACGATGAAGAGGTCGTGGCCAGCCCGACGCGCCGCGGAGATGAAGTCGCCAAAGCCGGGATATGGTGACACCAGATCCATGCGGGCGCCGTAGACGTAGCCCTGCAGTTCGGTGAAATCGTCCTTGCGCCCGGACCCGTTGAGGTGGTCACGAACGCTGTTCTTGTCGCGGCCGAGGTCGGCCGGGATCAGGCCGCGCTCGAGCGCGGCCGCATGAAACACGCCGTCATAACAGGCGATCGTGTTGTCGAAGTCGATCCCGATCCGCATCGTGCCACCAGAAGCTCAGCGCAGCGACATGTCGATCAAGGGACGGCCGACCTTGCCGGCAGCCAAATCCTGCAGCGCCTGATCGGCCTGGGCAAGGCTGTAGGGCTTGGACAGCAGGTCCCGCACCGGGAAGCGGCCGGAGCTCAGAAGCCGCCCATAGCGGCCGTAATCGCGATCCGGCACGCTATCGCCGCCCCAGGTGCCGAGCAGGCTCTTGCCCTGGTTGAAGACGCCCGGATTGAGCGGCAGTACCGCGCCATGTTTGGCATTGCCGATCACCACCGCGCGGCCGCCCTGCTGGCGGGTGGCGTTGATGGCCTGCTCCATGACGGCAGGGATGCCGGAGGATTCCACCGCGAGATCAACACCCTGCGGCACGATCTTCTTGATCTCCGCCAGCACGTCGCCGGCCGCGTCGATCACATGGGTCGCGCCATAGAGCTGGGCCAGCGCGCGACGGGTCGGGTTCGGGTCGATTCCGATCACCGGCATGGCGCCGGCCAGCGCCGCTGCCATCAGCGCGTTCAGCCCGATGCCGCCGGTGCCGAACACGGCGACCGCATCGCCCGGCTGTACCTTGAGCACGTTGTAGACCGCGCCCATGCCGGTCGGCGCCGCACAGCCGAGCAGCACCGCGACATCCATCGGCAGGTCCGGCGGCAGCAGGGTCAGGCGGTTCTCGCTGACGACCGAGTGGCGCTGGAAGGTGGTGACACCGCCGGCATTGACCTTCTTGCCATCCCAATCATAGACGGCGCCGCCGGCCTCGATGCCGCTGCCCTTGATCCAGGACAGCACGACCTTGTCGCCCGGCTTGACCTTGGTCACGGCGCTGCCGACCTCCAGCACCGTGCCGGTCCCCTCGTGGCCGAGGCAATGCGGCACCCATTTGTCCTCGCCCTTGTCGCCGCGCCATTCCATCACCTGGGTGCCGCAGGCGCCGGAATAGGCGATCTCGACCAGCACCTGGCCCGGCTTCAGCGCGGGCGTCTCGATCTCGGCCAGCACGAGAGGTTGGCCGGTCTGGACCAGGAGGGCAGCTTGGGTCTTCATGTAATGTCTCAGTTCAACGCGTGGATGATCTTGTCCGCGATCTGATGACCGGTCAGTCCCAGCACCTCGCGGGCATATTCCTGTTCGCCTGATTTCTTGAAGAAGGCATCGGGCGTACCGAAGCGCAGGAACTTCTTGTGCTGCGTTTCGGTGTCGGCGAGCCATTCGGAGACGGCGGCACCAAAGCCGCCGATCAGCGAATGCTCCTCGATCGTGGCAACCAGCTTGAAGCGAGCGAACGCCTGCTTCAGCTTGTCCTCGTCGAGCGGCTTTACGGTGTGGAAGCTGACGACCTCGGCGGAGATGCCCTTTTCCTTGAGCTTGTGCGCGGCCTCGATCGCCTCAGGCAGCATGTTGCCGGTCGAGAGCAGGCAGACGTCGGAGCCCTCTTCGATCGTGATCGCCTTGCCGATCTTGAAGTCGGCGATCGGCCCCTTGTGCACGACCGGCTCGCCCTTTTTGCCCATGCGGATGTAGACCGGGCGGTCCTGCTGCATGGCCGCGCGGAGCGCGCCGCGGACCTCGAAGGCATCACCCGGGCAGATCACCACCATGTTCGGGATCGAGCGCAGGAACGAGATGTCCTCGCAGGCGTGGTGGGTCGGGCCGAGGCCGGAATAGGCAAGGCCGGCGCCGACCGCAACGATGGTCACCGGCGCCTCGTGATAGCAGACGTCGGTACGGATCTGCTCCAGGCACCGCGTGGTGACGAACGGCGTGATGGTGTAGGCGACCGGGCGCAGGCCGTTCATGGCCATGCCGGCCGCGACGCCCATCATGTTGGCTTCTGCGACGCCGCAGTTGAAGAACCGGCTGGGATGCTTGTCCTTGAACTTGTCGAACAGGCGATTGCCGATGTCACCCGAGAGCATGACGACGCGGCTGTCCTCATTGCCGAGCTTGGTCAGCTCGTCGGCAAATGCGTTTCTCATGCCAGCCCAAGCTCCTTGTTCGCCTTGACGACTTCCTCGGCAGTCGGTGCGCGATAATGCCAGTTGTTGTCGTCTTCCATGAATGAGACGCCCTTGCCCTTCACGGTGTGCGCGATCAACGCCACCGGCTTGCCGGAGCCATTCGGGATGTTCTGCATGGCTTCCGCCAGCGCGCCGACGTCGTGACCGTCGATCTCATGCGCATCCCAGCCGAACGCGGCCCATTTGTCGCGCAACGGCGCCAGCATCAGCGTCTCGTTGGAGCGCGCAGTCGCCTGCCACTTGTTGTAGTCGACGACAACGCAGACGTTTTCGAGTTTCTGGGCGGCGGCGAACATCGCGGCCTCCCACACCGAGCCCTCATTGTTTTCACCGTCGGAGAGCAGCGCGAACACGCGGAAACTCTCGCCCTTGATGCGGCCCGCCAGCGCCATGCCGCAGCCGAGCGGCAGGCCGTGGCCGAGCGAGCCGGTAGCGGCCTCGACCCCCGGCAACAGGTTCGCCGGCGGATGTTCGGCGAGCCGGCCGCCATCCTGGCAATAAGTGTCGAGCTCTTCGATGGGGAAATAGCCCTTCATCGCCAGGGTCGCGAACAGCGCCGCCGCCGCATGCCCCTTCGACAGGATGAAGCGGTCGCGCAAGGGATCGGCGGGCTTGCCAGGATCGATGTTGAGCACGTGCCAATAGGCCGCGGTCAGCACGTCCGCGCAGGACAGCGACGAGGCGAGATGGGCGGCCTGCGCCTTGTGCGACATCTCGATGATCTTGCCGCGCAGCCTCGCAGCCTGGGCCTTGAGGGCCGCGGCGTCGGGGGCGTTTGCTGTGCTCCGGACTGCAACGTTCATCGTGCTCTCCAGTGGCGCCGCCCGAAGCGGGCAGGGCAAGGGGTCGTCGTCAGGGTTTGTGGTCGTACTTGGTCGGCAGTTTCGCCATGTCGCGTTCGAAACGCCGCGCCCAGGCGATAACGTCGTCGATGCCCTGCTCGAGCGAGAAGGTGTCGCGCCAGCCGAGCTCGGTGCGCAGCTTGAAGCTGTCGAGCGTGTAGGCGGTATCCTTGCCGGGCCGTTCGGGGCCGATCTCGACACAATCCTCGAACTTCTTGCCCAGACGGGCGAGGATCATCTCCACCAGCGTGCGGATCGAAACCAGCTCGTAGCCGGAGATATGATAGGTCTCGCCGAGCGTGCCCTTGCGGCCGATCTTCAAGGTCGCATCCGACACGTCGGTCATGTGGATGAACACGCGGACCGACTTGCCGCCGCCATCGAGGCGCAGCTTCTGGCCGGTCATGGCAGCCACGATGGTGCGCGGCACGATGCGATAGAGCTGCTGCCCGGGACCATACACATTGGCCGCCCGGGTGAAAACGACGGGGAACTGGTAGTTGGCGAAATAGGTACGCAGGCTCATATCGCCGGCCGCGCGAGAGACCGCGTAGGGCGTCGACGGATTGAACGGCGCATCCTCGCGGACCCAGCCTTCGGTCGAACCGTAGACCTCCGGCGTGGTGACGTGGACGTAGCGCTCCAGGCCGTCATAGTTGCGCAGCAGGTCGTGCAGCCGCACCGCGGAGACGACGTTGGTCATCATCCAATGGTCGGGATACAGCCAGCTCTCGCCGACCATGCTCTGGGCGGCGAAATTCACCACGTGGGTGGGTCGCTCGGCTGCCAGCAGCGCCTTGAGCGCTTCGAGATCGTGGTTGAGATCGACGCGATGGAAGCGCACGCTCCCTGCCCGCTTCTGCCATTTGTAAGGCAGAAAGGCATCGTGCGGCTCGTCGGAGCGGCTGGTCGCGATCACGTCATGACCGGCTGCCGCGAGAAAGTCGACAAAGGTCGCGCCCGAGAACGAGTTCGAGCCCAGGATCAGGTACTTTTCGTGTCCCGCCATCGTTTGGTCCGTCAGGCCTCACGCGCAGGGGTGATGTCAGCCCGCTGGGCGTACAGCCACTGCATGATCATGTGGCCAATCACCATCTGGGCGTCCTCGGCGATCTGCATGTCGTTGACAGCGAAGTGGATCGGCACGTCGGCGAGCGCCTTCGCCTTGCCGCCGGAGAAGCCGAGCACGGCGTAGCTGGTCATGCCGATTGTCTTCGCCTCCTCCAGCGCCTTCAGAATGTTCGGCGAATTGCCGGAACCGGAGAAGGTGATGAGAACGTCGCCCTTGCGAGCGAGCACTGCGAGCTGCAGCGAAAACACCTGGTCATAGCCTTCGTCATTGGCGAGGCAGGTGATGACCGAGGGATTCGAGGACAGCGAATGCACGCGCAGGCCGGACCCCGGGGTCTTCGACAACGCGTACAGGAAATCGTTGGCGAGGTGGTTGGCGTTGCCGCCGCTGCCACCATTGCCGCAGAAGAAGACCTGACGGCCGGTCTGCCAGCAGTCGCGCAGATCGTACGCAAGCTTCTCGACCGGGCTCCAATCGAAATCCTTCAGAACGGTGCTGAAGCGGCTGGTGTAGTCAGCGAACAGGCTCCCGGGGGTCTTGAAGGCCAGAACATTCATTTCACGACCTCCTTCTCCATCCATTTGAGATTGTACCAGCGGTCCTCGTTCTTGAGCTGGCCCTGCGAGTACATCCCGATGATTTCCTTGATCGCGTCTTCCACCGTCTTCTTCGGGCGGAAGCCGGTCGCGAGCAGGCGGTCGGAATTCACCCGGTAGCTGCGCGGATCGTTCGAAGGCGTCACCACGATCTCCGCCTTCACATGCTTGGCGACCATGTGGGCGATGTCGAGGATCGAGATATTCTCGAACCCGGCATTGTAGATGCCGGTATGCTCGGGGTGATCGAGCAGGAACAGATAGAGGTCGGTGATGTCGTCGATGTGGATGTTGGGTCGGGTCTGGTCGCCGCCGAACACGGTGATGCGGCCGTTCATCAGCGCCTGCATGGTCAGCATGTTGACGGAGACGTCGAGGCGCTGCCGCGGGGAGTAGCCGCAAACGGTGGCGGGCCTCACGATCTGCACCACCATGTCGTCCTTATAGGACAGCACGATGCGTTCACCGCACATCTTGGTCTTGTTGTATTCGGAAATTGGCAGCAGCTCGAGGTCCTCGGTGACCTGCTCTTCTTCCTTCACGCCGTACACGCTGCCCGATGACGCGTAGATGAAGCGCTTGATGCCGTGGCGGTAGGCGCGGTCGGCGAGCTGCATCGTGGCGAGGCAGGAGATTTCCCAGGTCAGCTTGGGGTCGAGATCGCCGCAGGGATCGTTCGCGACGCTCGACAGATGAATGATCGCGTCGACGCCGGTGAGATCGATTTCGTCGGGATTGCGGACATCGCCTTTGACAACCGTCAGGTCGGGATGCGGATCGAGGAAATTGCCGAACCACATGATGTCGAAGGCGACAACCCGGTGGCCCGCTTTCAGGAGCTTGGGAACCAGCACGCTTCCCTTGTAGCCGCACGCACCGGTCACGAATATCTTCATCTGCCGATTCCCCGTCGCTCGCCTGTTGCCCACCCGATCTCGCCTCGGGCGCATCTGTCGACTATGGCAGGAAAACGCGATCAGCCCCAGCGACGACAGCCGCCCTCAACCGCCCCCACCATGGCGCGGCTTGTGCTTAAACTCCAAATGCGCCCGGCGCAAGCTTTCCGGGTTGCCGATATCCCGGTGATAACCTGCAGTTTCCACGCATAAAATTCGTCCCAAATAGTTCGGGATGATTTCGGTGGAGAGATCGACGACGGCTTTTCCGAGCGCTGCGATATCGTCGATCACCTCGGGTTCGAAAATATAGACCGCGCCATTGGCGAGGTTCCCAGGCGGGTTCGGGACTTTTTCGTGAAAGGCGATCACCCTGTTCTGGCGGTCCAATTCCAGAATGCCGCAGGAGTTCGGGTCGTCGGTCCGAAACGCGAGCATCGACATGATGCAGCCAGCCGGACGCTTATTGTGGGCTGCGATCAGGCCTGCCACGTCGAAATCGGTCAGGTTGTCGGCGTGGGCGACCAGAAATGACCGGCGCCCGAACCATTCCCGGTTGGCAAGCACGGTCCCGCCGGTCCCGAGCAGCTCATCCTCGTGAACAAGATCGATGCGGGAGCGCCAGGGCGACTGCGCGACGTGGGCGCGGACCTGATCCGCAAGCCAATGGGTATTGAGCAGCGCGCGTTCGATGCCGCCCTCGAAGACCAGATCGAGCCAATAGTCGAGCAGCGGGCGGTCGTGCACGGTAACCAGGCATTTTGGCGTGGTGTTGGTCAACGGCCGCAGCCGGCTGCCGATTCCGGCCGCAAGAAGGAGCGCGCGCATCAGTGCATCCGTCACTCGTGGCTGAAGCCAGCCTCGTCGATTTCGCGGACCAGCTCTGCCGTCGTCAGAGGCAGGTTGCCGACGCGTGAGACCTGCAAGGCCGCGGCCAGCGAGCCGAGATAGGACGCCTGCCAGATGTCGGCGCCTGCGCGCAGGCCCATCGACGATGCCATGAAGAAGCTGTCGCCTGCACCGGACACGTCCTTCGGCGACGGATTGAACGCGGGCAGGCGATCCGAGGTGAAGGTGCCGTCTGCCATCGTATTGATCAGCGCACCTTCCGCGCCGAGCGTGATGACGAGGTTTTTGGTGCGGGCGCGCTCCACCAGCCGCTCGCTGATGACCGCGAGCCCCGAGATGAAATCGTTGAGTGCGACCCGCGCCTCACGCTCGGTCGGCGTCAGCAGGGTCATACCCTTGAAACGCGAGACGTCGCCCGTCTGCGACGAGACCTGGCTGTCGGCGGCCATCATCACGCCTCGGGATCGCGCCTGATCGGCAATCGCATCCACCAAATCCTGCGGCAGGCAGCCGTAGTTGAAGCAGGAGAACAACAGCAGATCGCTGGTCTTGAGCGCCCGCTCGACCGCAGCCAGCATCTGCTTCTGGATTTCCCCATCGGCCGCGTGCTGACGCAGATGATTGACCCGCAGCAGCGTCTTGTTCAGCGCGCGGAAACGCTGCTTGCGGGTCGTCGGCCGGCTCGAATCTGTGAAGTGATTGAAGTGGACGCCATGCTGCTCCAACGTATTGCGCGCGAAGCGGGCCGCCTCGTCGTCGCCGACGAGGGTGAAAAAATTGACGTCCGCGCCGAGGCCATGCGCGTGGGCCGCAACAGCGCCGGCTCCCCCGACGAAGGTGCGCGTCATCAGCGGCGTCACCACGATGGTCGGATCCTCCTGCGACATGCCGACGGCATCACAGGTGACATATTCGTCGACGATCAGATCGCCGATCACGGCCACCCGCATCCCGGCAAGCTTGCCGAGCAGGCCCTTCAGCTGCGAGATGTCGAAGCCGTGACGCTTGGGAAATTCGAGCGGCTTGCGGACCGTGGAGATGTCGACATTGGCGTCGCGCTCGAGCAGCGCGAGTGAGGTGAAACGCAATTCACCGGACGAAAACAGCAGCCGACCGCCATAAGCATCGACCGCCTCCTGCTCGGGATTGTCGCGGTCCTCGAACTCCTTGCCCTTGACAACCACCGTCGGCTGAAGCCGGCGGATGAAGGCGGTCGGGGAATCTTCCAAACGCACTACATGATGCACAAACGAGATCGAGCGCACGTTGTCGAGGCGCATATCCTGCGCCAGCGTCACGCCAGGCGTAGAATCCGGATTGACGCCCACAACGAGAACGTCGGCCTGCTCGGCGGCAAATTTCAAGAGCCGGAGATGTCCGGGATGCACGACATTGAAATTGCCGGAGACGAACGCGATCGTCTGGTCGGGGTCGCACGAAGCGCGGATCGCCTGACACACGACGTCGCCGTGCGCCGTGTCAATCGTTTGGTGCAAGGATCCTGCCTCCAGTTCACGGCCCTCGGCGCGCAGTCCATGATCCTGCTCGACTCGCGCGCGGCATAAGCGGGGAAACGAATTAGCCCAACTAGGCCCGAGAGAGAAGCGAGATCATCGAATTTTATTGCCGCTCCTGGAACCACGCCGCCGACGCCTTGTCTTTAAACACATGATATGCTTTGCGTTTCCGTGCGGCCCGATTGTCCCGAGCGACTAAGTGGAGAGCGATGCAAGCCGCAAGCCACAGCTCTTGCATGAAAGCAAATTCGTCCGCAACGGCCGAGCCTCCGACAGAGGCCTCAAGCACGTTGGCGTCCAGGGCTACGCACCACCGTTTCACGCGAGAGCTCCGGGATCCTTCTTTTTGCTGGACGCCGCGCTCTAATTGACTGGTTTTGCACTGTTTCGTCCGACCGGCCTCGGTTGATTGGAGTGGGGATATGGCCTATACAGCCCCCGAATTAGGGGTCCAGCAAAGCATTCCGAATGACAACAGGTTTGGTCGAACATACGAGCGCACAGCAGCAGCTGCGCGAGCCTGCCGACGAGTCGCCGATTGTCGTGCATTTTGGTGCAGCGAGCTCCAAGCGGGATGCTACGATCAAGGACGTGACCGACGCGCTGCGCCGTTGGCATTTGTGGATCTCGCTCGGCTGGCTCGACGTCAAGCAGCGCTATCGGCGCGCAGTGCTCGGCCCCTTCTGGATCACCATCAGCATGGCGATCCTGGTGCTGACGCTGGGCACGGTCTATGCGGGACTGTTCAAACAGGACGTGCACTCCTTCCTGCCCTACCTTGCCGGCGGCTTCATCGTCTGGAACTTCTGCACCGGCACCATCAACGAGAGCGCCACCGCTTTCTCGGGCGCAGAGGGCCTGATCAAGCAGGGCGGCATCCCGCAGCTGTTGCATATCTTGCGAACCATCTTTCGCAACTTCATCATCAACGCTCACAACGTCTCGGTGATGGTGCTGCTGTATATATGGCAGCCGTCGCTGCTGAATTGGCACCTCGTGCTCTTGATCCCGGGCCTCGCCCTGATGCTGATCAACTTCGTCTGGATCTCGCTGATCATCGGCATCCTCTGCACGCGCTTTCGCGACCTGCCGCCGATCATCGGCAATCTGCTGCAGATCCTGTTCTTCGTGACGCCGGTGATGTATCGGCCGGGTACGCTGCCCCCACGCCTTAGCTTCATCTACCAGCTGAACCCGTTCTATTATCTGATCGAAGCCGTGCGGGCGCCGATGCTCGGGCAGGCGCCACCCGCGCTCACCTACCCCGTCCTCGTGCTTTTTGCGGCAGCGGGCTCGTATTTGGCGTTCCGGTTGTTCGCAAGGACCCGTCACCGCATCGCCTATTGGCTCTGAGTTCAGGACCCTCAATGCTCCAGCCAGCAACCAGTCGTAAATCTGCGACTTCGGTGAAGTTCGATCATGTCATGATCGAATTTCCGATCTATTCCGCGCATGGGCGATCCCTCAAACGTTCCGTCCTGGAATACACGACCGGCGGCAAAATCGGTGTCGGCACCGATCACCGCGTCGTGGTGTCGGCGCTGAACGACGTCTCGTTCACTGCGGAACATGGCGAGCATATCGGACTGATCGGCCACAACGGTGCCGGCAAGTCGACCCTTCTGCGCGCAGTCGCCGGCGTCTATGAGCCGATGGCGGGGACGATCTCCGTGTGCGGCCATGTCGGATCGCTGATCGATTTGACCCTGGGCATGGACATGGAAGCCAGCGGCTATGAAAACATCCGCATTCGCTGCCTCCTGCTCGGTCTCACGCCGCAGGAAATCGACGCGCATATCGACGATATCGCCGATGTCACCGAGCTCGGCGATTTCCTGGCGATGCCGGTTCGCACTTATTCAAGCGGCATGATGCTTCGTCTTGCTTTTGCAATCTCGACATCGATCACGCCAGATATTCTGCTAATGGATGAATGGATCGGAGCAGGCGACGCATCATTCGTCAAAAAGGCGCAGGCACGCCTGGAGAGCCTGCTTGGACGCACGGGCATTCTCTTCATTGCCTCGCATTCCGAAGAGATCATCAGGGACAACTGCACCCGCGCCATGTGGTTCGAAAAGGGCGGGATCCGCAGTGATGGGAACCCGGATGACGTCTGGCGCGAATATCACAGCTGGAGCACCCGGGAACATGGATGAACCCGTCCTCGCAGCTGGGTGCAGCGAGGAACCGGTTCCCGTTGTGGTCGTATTAGAGTTTGGCTTTCAGCATCAATTGTTGCTAAGAGTGCAATTGACGAGAACCAAGCATCATTCGGCCGAATGCGCATGAATTGCTCGACCCTTCATGACCGCTCAGTGAAGACGGATGCAGCGATTTCGTGCGAATCGGGTGCGACAACGGCCTGTGACACAAGTAGCTTGGCACTTTGCGCTCAACGTACGACCCGTTGCGCACCATGACCGGCCGGCAAAAAGTCAAGCTCCTGGTCGTGGTCTGGGGTGACCGATACGTCCGGGAGTTTTCGCAAATAGCTCTGCCCGCGCTGCTGGCATCCGGAAACCTGCCGGTTCTGGCGCAAGAGACGGACCTTGAGGTCCTGATCATGACGCAGCGAGGCAGCGTGCCGTTCTTTGATCGCGAGCCGGCGTATGGCGCCTTGTGCGCGCTCTGCCCGGTGCGATTCATATTTATCGACGATCTGATCCCGGGCGGGAACTTCGGAATCACTCTTACGCTCGCTTATGCGAGAGGCATACGCGACAGCGGCGAAGACCAGACCAGCACCTACTTCATTTTCATGAACGCGGATTTCGTGGTCGCCAACGGCTCACTACGAACGCTTTACAAAAAGATCCAGGATGGCGCCGCGGTCGTGTTCGCGCCGTCCTTGCGCGTCTGTTCCGAGCCCACTGTCTCGGTTCTCCTGGACGCGGTCAGTTCCGCCACGAACCGCCTCGAAATGGGACCGCGCGAGATGGTTCGTCTTGCGCTGAACCATCTGCATCCGACCGTGATCGCCAAGACCATTACGCAAAGCCTCATTCGGTGCAACGAGTATAATCACCTCTATTGGCAGGTAGATCGCTCGACGCTCCTGGCCAGGAACTATCTGATCTTCGTGCCGATGATCAAACCCGAGCGGCCGATGCCGCCGGTGAATTCATACAGTGACTACGGCTTCGTCCCGGAGCTGGTCCCCTCCGGGCGCATGACCGTGTTGGAGGACTCGGACGATTTCTTCATGCTCGAACTGCAGCGGACGGCTCAGGAAAGCCAGCGCCTCCGCTGCGGTCGGCCCAGTCAAGCGAAGATTGCGGCGGAGCTATCGCGCTGGACCACCCGTGAGCATCGTTTCGTCGCGGAGCGCGACTTCGTCTTTCACTCCGGCGAGCTTCCGGCCAATCTTCCGGAGGTTCGCGCTCAGGCCGTTGCCTATATGAAGGCACTGTGTACGCTAATGTCGCCGCGGCCGGTCAGTCACCTTGATCATCCCTATTGGACCGTCTGGTTCAACGCCTGGCTCAAAGCGCGGCCGCCCACGCAACGAGTTATCGCCGAACTCGGCGGACTTCCCCAGGACCAGCTCCAATCGCTTGCGCCGAAGTCCGAGGAAGCCGCCAAGGCCGAGCCTTCCAATACATTTCAGTCCAGTTTGATCGACCGGTTGCGCCGACATTTCGGGAAAGCTTCGAAGGTTCCGATCTGGCGACACAATTGGCTGGATATTCGTCTTGTCCTCAACTGGCTGGATGGCCTTGGCGAGCGGCGCCAACGCAGCTGCCTGATGCTGTACAATACGGGAAGTTTCCTGGCGCGACCGGATCCGCAGCTGGCGTCATTCAATCATGCGGAGCTCGATACCTTCCTCGACCTGCAGGCTCGAGGCCAAGGATCTTCTTCTGCGCGATATGGCAACGTCCTGCTTCATGTCGTGGATAGCAGCCTCCGCTCGGTCCGAACCATCTTCGAGCAGATCTCGTCGCGGTTCGACGAGGACGTCGAAATTGCGATCTATGCCGAGAACTGGAACCTCGGATCGACGTCCCACGATCTCTCAGGGGAGCTGCCAATCATCATTCAGGATTTTCTTCCCGGCGAATGGCTAGACTTCGAAGTCACCGCAACCTTCGCCGGTGGGCGGATAAAGCGATGGTTGCGTCGGGTGGAAGTGCGCCTGCTCGATCGCTTGGTCAGCACAAATGCGAAGAGAGCTTTGGTTCTCCCGTTTCTCGCTGGCCTGCTTTCGATCGTGTGGGGATTGACCGCGATCAATAACTGGCGGCTGAGACGCAAGCTTTCGGCCTGTCCAGAGTACTGCAGCAGTTTTCTTGTCCGCTTGCGGCGCGGCACCAGTCCGAGAACGACTAGCTCTTGCGCGTCCCCGCAATCCGCCGCAATCCGCCACCAAGCTTTCGCGGAATTGCCTTCACCACGCGCCAACGCTGCGCAGACGGCCCCTTGATCATAATGATGAGGGCCTGCTGAGCAAGGCGTCCTGCATCCAGCATTGCGCGCTGGCAGGACTCACAGAAGCTGATCCGCGCAATCGTCCATTTCGCAGCCTTGCGGCCTTGGCTGACAACGCCGTACCAGTACAGACGCCGCAGCTCTTCGGCGCGGCACTTGCGGAGTATCATTGATACGAACGCTGCGCTCTCTCTGCGGCGTAAGGCCCAATCCGCCCCCAGTTGATTGACGCCAGGAATCAGGATCTCCCGTTCAAGGTTGCGCCGGTTGTGGGGCGGGTTCTCAAGATAGAAATCCATGTAGCGCTTCAAATCGCCGCGTCGGGCCATGGTGCCAACGAAGTGATCGGGGTCACTGAGTTCGCAGGCGAACACCTCGCGGCTGTCCTTGCACAAATAGATTTCCCGGGACGAAAAACCGAGATTGGCCACCAGATCGTCATCGGTGGTCGAGTTGAAGGAGACCGAGGGCCGGTTGGGATAGACCACAATCGGATAGACCTGACAGCAACGCGCGATGACGCCTTCATCACCCACCCGCCAATAAAGGTGCGCCGGATGGAATGAGCCGCCCTGCTCGCCCTCCACGAAATGCATCGCGAGCAATGGGTGGATATGCTTGAGCCACAGCGCAGACAGTTCAGTGGCGCCGACGCTGATCGCACCGTCGCTGGTGCGAAACTTTGCGAGCGCCTCACCTATATCGGCCTTGACCGCACGTGGTCCGGGCACCTCGATGACCCGTTTTCCCGCCGCCAGGATCTTCTCGAACGCAACAACCGAACCGTCTGCGATGAGGTGATCGGCGTTGAGCAGGACAGCCGCGGCGCCAAGCCGAAAGGCCGCCTCCAATCCCTTCATGTAGCAGAGGCTGTTGATCCGGTATTTGTCCTGACCGATCCAGTCGTCGACGAACTGGAACTCGACGTCGATATACCCAGTCAGCTTCTGGAATACGGGCGAGTCCAGAAAGCGCTGATGGTCCGCATGTTTTGTGAAGATCAGATATCGATGGCACCTGTCGCGCAACGCCGGGATGTTACCTGGCGCCAACTGGGCCGGAACGCAATAGTCAACGAAGGTACGGACGTAACTCTCGCCCCATACGGGAACTACAAACAGCAGCGGTATCATGTCGATCTTCCTCAACTAGGGCACGCAAAACCGGGATTCTCAACGCGCCAAGTCAGGGGACGGCGGAGCGAGCGTGGTCCTGAGGCAGCAAGCCTATCTCGCTCTTTTGGCCGAAATAGGCGAGCAATTCCCGCGAAAGATAGGCCGAACCAGCAGCACTGAGATGGTGGGAATCCCGATACAGGAACTGCCCATCTTTCGTCGCATAGCAAAAATGTTCATCACAAACTTGGGGTGCCGGGTCGTATACAGCGATCTTGTCCCTGTACGCGTCCAGAAGCTCGTCCTCATACAGTTTGAACTCTTGAACTCTCTTCCGATACTCCTCGGATTCAATTCCGCATACGCTTCTTCTTTGGCCTACGAGAATTCTCGGGATACATTCGGACAACTTGAAACCCAGTTCGGGTACATCCTTTATAATGATGATCTTCTTATTCAGCTTCAATAGAGCATCAACAGTCGCTTTGAAAGCCTGCTGGTAAATCGTACGCCCGTCGGTGGCGTTAGAGTTGGAAAGCGCCATCCCCCACGGCTGAGCGCGGTCGCCAAGAACAATTCCCGTTACGTAAAAGATAACGTAATTCGAAATGATCACGTACTCGACGGAGTCCTTGGAGATCACGTCTCGGAATACATTCTCGGTGTGCGGAGCGCAGTTACCCTTGCCAAGACCGTTAGCCCACACGTCCAGCCCCAACAAGGATGGACACCCTGCCATGGACGCGTTCACCACCCGATCGTGAAAAACCCTTCTCAAACCTGGCTCCCACTGGCCGGCGTGACTGTCGCCGAGGATCACGATCTTTGGGGCAGCGTAGAGGGCCTTATCTTCCCTCCAATCTTGAGCGGCTTCCAGCGCCAGGGCTTCGCGAGGCAAACGCTGCGGCAACCCGGTCGAGGCGGCCGCGATCCCGATGCATCCCAACAGAGCCATCGCCGTGATGAGCCCTACGACTTTCGTCAATACGCGTTTCTTGCCGTATCGTAACGGAGTTTCAACGACCCGGTACGTGAGCCAAGCCGCGGGAAAGCTGATGACCACAATCACAAGCATGTAGGGCGCACTCAGATTATCACCGAACAGAATATGCGCATATGCCATCAAAGGAAAATGCCATAGATAGAGCGGATAACTGATCAGTCCCAGGAGCACAGCCAGAGGCGTTGAGAGCGCACGATGGACGACGGTTTCACTGCATCCAACCAGGGCGGCGGTGGCCAGCACGGGCAACAGTGTGAACCAACCAGGATCGCGAAAAGACGGACTGTAGATCCAAAAACTTCCGGCGATGATCAGCGCTGCGACAATCGAGATCGCGGCGCTTGTCCTCGTGTTTGGCCGACCCAGGAAATTGCCGCCGTGCCATAGCGCGAGGGCAGATCCTACCAATAGCTCCCATGCCCGCGTGCCTGGGAGATAAAAAGCGTACTGTGGAGCCGCCTCTCCGACCAGCAGACATGCCACGAATGAGGCCAGGGCCAACGCCAGCGCGACATGCAAGGCGCTCAGGCGCCATCTGTAGACCAGCAGCAGTATCAACGGCCATACAACGTAATACTGCTCCTCAATCCCAAGCGACCAGAGATGCAGGAGTGGCTTCAGGTTAGCCGCAACATCGAAATAGCCGATCTGTCCGAGCAACACGAAATTCTGTGCGAACAGAGCGCCTCCGGCAATATTACTACCTAACGATTGCATCTCATGCGTCGGCAAAACGAACCACCCGATCGCAAAGGTGGCGGAGACGACGAGGATCAAGGCAGGAAAAATGCGCCGAACACGGCGAACATAGAACTCTGCGACGCTAAAGCGTCCCTCGGAGAGGGCGCGGTGAACGATCCCGGTGATCAGGTATCCTGAGATCACAAAGAAGATGTCGACGCCGAAAAACCCACCAGGAATAAGCGATGGCACCGCGTGGTAGAAAACCACGGCAAGAACCGCGACGGCGCGCAGCCCGTCGATGTCCGTCCGATATTTGACTTCCAATGCAAGCCCCCCGTTTCGGCACGAAAATCGCATACTCTCCGTATCGACGCAACCTCTGCGTTTACCTATTGGCTTACACTTGGAAATCGAACGCGACTTGCCGGAGTTCCAGGCTCATTTCGGTCGCCCACCGCCTCTAGCGCTGTAAGGCCGGCGCCCGACGAGAGCCACCAGCACCGCCCGGTAGAATTGCTCGCGACGCAAGCCGAGCCTACTCCAGTCAAGCGTTCAGGATCGAGTGCACGAGCCTCAAGCCGCTCAGCCAACACGACCGCAAGAGCGCATCATCGCGCGGAGCTGCCGCGCCAATGCCGCAACCGCGATCCGGGATGACGCGTCTCCGCAATCCGCGAACGGCCGCAACGTAGATTGATCGGCAGGAGATGCGCTCAGGATGGCATCAGGGAAGACACACCGCATCAGGGCGACTGTTGCCGCGCGACCACGCCTAGCAAAAAGCGGCTCGGAACTACCGCATGTGTTGATCGTCGCGCACCTCAAGTGGTAATGGGACATTTGTTTCGGTGAAACATCCAGACACAGAATGCCACCGCTTCTCCGCCACCGTTCCGATTTTCGGAAGAATGCTTTCGAGGAAGGCACATGCTAACGCGCCCAATCTCCGAAGGCAATTTGCTGACGGAGCATAATGTTCACCAGAATTACAGACCTGATGTTGATGGACTGCGCGCGATCGCCATCCTCGGAGTCCTCGGGTATCACGCCTTCCCGGGCGAGGTTCCCGGCGGTTTCCTAGGTGTGGATGTCTTTTTCGTCATTTCCGGCTATCTGATATCGACGATTATTTTCCGGAGCCTGGAGCAGAAGAAGTTCTCGTTTGCGGAGTTCTACGCTCATCGGATTCGGCGGATTTTTCCTGCCCTGATCCTCGTACTCATCGTTTCGCTTCTGATCGCCCGAAACGTAATGCTGCCAAACGAGTTCGCCGTGTTCGGCCGCCACGCCGCTGCGGGCGCCGGATTCGTTGAAAATTTCGTTTTGTGGCGCGAGTCAAGCTATTTCGACGTTGCGACTACGTTGAAGCCGCTTATGCACCTTTGGTCACTCGCTATTGAGGAACAGTTCTACCTCGTCTTTCCGATCATCAGCTGGCTCGCATGGAGGACGCGACTCAAATGGCCACTCCTCGTTGCGGCGATCGGTCTGATTTCTTTCTTGGTTTATGTGTTCAGCTCTCCTATCTCAGCGTTCTTCTCTCCACTTAGCCGAGCTTGGGAGCTTATGCTTGGCGCCGCCTGCGCATGCTTGGCGCCGAAAATCTTGGCTCCCAAGTCGGCTGGCCGCAGCTTTTACGGATCCAGTTTTAGTATTTTGGGGCTATTTCTGATTGGGTTGAGCTTTTTCGGATCGCTAACGACCTCGCTTTTTGCTCGTCCTGTCCTTATCAACGTGATGGCCACCCTCGGAACCGCACTACTGATACTGTCTGGCCCGGCAGCTTCGTTGAATCGCCTCCTATTATCTACCCGTCCGTTCGTCTTTGTGGGGCTGATCAGCTATCCCTTATACCTCTGGCATTGGCCGATATTCTCGTTTTGGACCATCATCGAGGGTAAGTCGATCGACCTTACTTCCCGCGTCCTAGCAGTCAGCTTAAGTCTCGCGCTTGCATGGCTCACGTTTCAGTTCGTCGAATATCCCATTCGTACGAACAAGCGCGCTAAGTTCCGATTGGCAACCGGGCTTGCAGGTTTCATGGCCTTAGCAGTCGCGCTGGGCTTAACGGCTGGGCATTGGGGGAGGCACTACGATGCGAACATTCAAAAGATAATCGATGCTTGGGACTTCGCTGGTTACCCCGAACCTCCAGGTGCATTTCACGACCCGAAGTACAATTTCGTCTCATGGAGGGCGAATACGGAGAACGAGATCTTACTCATTGGTGATAGCCACGCAGAGCAGTATATCAACGCGATCGTCGCAAGCTTGAACAGCTCTGCTGATCGGCCCTCCCCGCAACTCATGTTCTATTCTGTAATGTCAAGGTTCGGCATACCGCAGGACCTTCTCAACAAGATTGCAAATGACCAGGCAATCACACGCGTCGTGGTCAGCTATTTCTGGTCGATCAAATACGGCAGCCCGAAAATTGACTACGAGATTCGCTGTTGTGGAACCGGACTGTTTCAAACAGTCGGGACCAAGGGTGGCTCTTCGCCCTCTGAGAATGAGATGCGATCGCTCGACGCGGAGCTAGAGCAGCTTCTGACGGCTCTGCGCCGAGACGGAAGAGAAGTCGACGTCATTCTCGACAACCCCTTTGGCAGCGATTTAGCGCCACGGTCGCTGGTTCGGCGCAATATTTTGTCCGGGATTCAGATCAACGCGGGTGTCGCTCTGTCACGCGCCGAGGCGATCGAGAGGACGGAACCCTATCGTTCGCGCGTCAGGGAGATTGCGACGAGGGTCGGCGCGAGGGTGATCGATCCAATGGACTCGTTGTGCAATGATACAGGTTGTCCTGCCATCACGTCCGATGGCTTCCCTGTCCTAAAAGACTATGACCACTTGTCGCTTAGTACGCTGATCCACCACGTAGGGTATTTGAACTTTCTTCGCTAGTCCGACTCGCTCCCCCAATTGCCACGTCCGCGAGGCCGTCCTAGATTCGTGGCGGCCGCCTGGTTTAGTTGTTGACCCGGTCTCGAAAAGGCGTGTGCCCCCGAAACAGTGAGGCGCAAGCAGTCCGACCGCTTGTCTTGGCTGGATGGCTTCGACCATCACGCCTCTTGTATCCGCGCTGTCGAGACTGTCAGCGCTGCTGACACTATGTTGGCCGGGTTTGCAGTGTTGCTCGATCGACACGTCGATCCAAAAACCGCCGCCTCGTGTTTGATCCTGGACTAGCTGTGATGGTAAGGAGCAGAAGGTCGAGACATTTTTGGAAATGGAATGCCTTCCTTTCGCCAAAGCCGCATCGAGTCCGTCCAAATACTGCGCGCCGTCGCAGCCTTCGAGGTGACGCTGGCCCACCTGAGCGCCTCGTTCTCGATGATGGGCCTCAACCCGATTCCCGGATTCATCTTGGGCAATGCTGGCGTCGACCTTTTTTTCGTCATCTCCGGCTTCATCATGGTCTACGCGTCGGAAGGCCTATTCGGCTCGCCAGGAGCTTCCGGCAAATTCATGCTTCGACGGGTTGCGAGAATTGCTCCGCTTTATTGGGCGGCAACCGCATTCCAATGCTCGATCTACTTTTACTATGGCGGCCCGGGCCTGGAGTCGATCCAACCGGTATGGCGGAATTTGCTTGCATCGCTCTTTTTTCTCCCCATCCCGCGAGAAACAGGTCAGGTCAGCCCGATCTTGATTCCGGGATGGACGCTGAATTACGAGATGTTTTTTTATCTCATCTTTGCCTCCCTCCTTTGGCTAACGCAGCGCCTCAATGTGGTTCTCGCCCTAAGTGCAGCTTTGATCGGCTTGGTCACGTTAAGTGAGCTCATTGGGTCATTTACGAATTCCTTTTTCTGGATTCGATACTTGGCGTCGCCCATTATCTTGGAATTCATCTTCGGGGCTTGGATAGCACTGGCCTTTCGCTCAGGCATAACTCTCCGACTCAGGTACGCAATTCCAATCGCTCTACTGGGAATCGGATTGATCTGCTGGACAGAAAGCCCTAGTCCGCGCGATCGAGTTCTCACATGGGGTATCGGCAGCGCTCTGCTCTTTGTCGCCGTCGTGCTCTGTGACTGGTCAAATCGAATTTCGCCTCGCAACGTCTTTGTCCAACTTGGCGAAGCGTCGTATTCGATGTACATCGCACATTGGCTCGTCCTTACGGAGCCGCCCGACATCCTCGTCAGAACCTTTGGTCCCGCTGACCACCGGCTCATCTACTCTATTCTCATCCTGAGCGAGGTCATCGCAGTATCGATAATTAGCCATCGTGTCGTTGAGAAGCCGCTCACATCTTTTCTGCAAAACTGCATCGACAGATTGTACAGAACGAGAGAGGCCCGAGCTTCAGCGGGCGCTGCGATGACCCTATCGATTCCAAGCAAAAGCACAAATTGAAGACGAACTTCTTCCGCCTATGGCGACGGAGGGTGATCGGCTCTCCAGACCCGTGTGGCAACGTCACATCGCAAGCAAAAATCGGTTTGCCACACGTCCCCAATAGCTCGTGGACTTCGGAGCTTGCCGTGCCCGGCGCTCTTGCCGTCAATGTCAGTTTACGGCGACCGCGACAGCCGCTCGCAAGTTCCGGGCGACATCCAGCAGGCCTACTTAGCGCAGCGTTCCGACCACCTCGTGATCGCTCAATGCACATGCGCGTTAAAACGCCCTCCGCTCCAGCCACTCGCCCCAAACAATCGGAACTCGGCGCGGTCTATCCCAAGATTTCTCCCGAGCAGCCGTCGAGAATAACGCGTAAGTTCGCCGCTGGCGCGGATGATCTTGATGTTAATGTCTTGACAGCCCAATATCCTTGCTCGGTGGCAGTCCGCCTGGAAGCGGCGCTAGCGGGACCACACTGGCGCTGTAAAGACCGAATTAACGTCGTCGTCACAATCCTTACGCTGAGCATCGGCCGGGGTCCAACGGCAATGGGTCAGGGTTCGAGCCAGGGCTCGCAGTCGAGACGTTGAGTATTGCAGGGGCGAAGATGAGCCACAAACCGGGACTGCTTGGCGCGCAGGACAACTCTCTGGACGGCGATGACGGTTTGTACGTCGTTCCATCGATGGCCGCTGCTCCGGAGAACACCCTTCCGTCGACCCCGGTCGTCATCCCTGACGAGGCGATCGAAGCCCAGGCTGCGGTCAGCGCCTCGAGCTCGAGTTCGGGCGGCATCAGTTCTGTGGTGTCAGAAACGTCCGGCGGCCTTACGATCAATCTCATCTTCGATGCGGCCGCCTTGGCCGCGCCCGCCAGCTTCCGGGCCGGCATCCAGCAGGCGGCGGCACTGCTGAGCGCAGCGATTTCCGACCATATCACCCTGAACTTCAATATTGACTACAGCGGCACGGGTGGCGGAGCGGCCGCTGCACCTGACAATGGTCAATGGATGAGTTATTCGGCTGTCAGGGCCGACCTCGTGAACAATGCAAGCGCGAGTGACGCGACTTTCATCGCGTTGCCGACCGGATCGACAATCCAGGGTCAGTCCAGCGTCGCAGTCTGGAATGCCCAGCTGAAGCTCTGGGGTTTGTTGGGTGCCAATGACACCAGCACGGACGATGGCAGCGCCACCTTCGCGACTGATATCAATCCGAATTTGCTGGTCGGAGTCGCACTTCACGAACTGACGCACGCGATGGGCCGTGTGCCCTATGGACCGCAACCGGATATTTTCGACTTTTATCGTTTTACCAGCCCGGGCGCCCGACTGTTCACGGGCGGCAGCACCGCGTTAGCGGCATACTTCTCGTTGAACGGCGGATCCACGAAGATCGCGGACTACGGCCAGTCTTCCGACGCCAGCGATTTCCTTAATAGCGGCGTGCAGGGCGCGAACGACCCGTTCAACGAATATTACACCGGCAATACCCTGCAGCAGCTGACCTCGGTTGATCTCCAGCAGCTCGATGCGCTCGGGTTTCACCTGACCGCCAACACGTTCAGCACCATTGAGGCGCTGGGGTCCACCAGCCTCGTTCAGGTCGGCTATCACTACTTCCTCAACTCCGTCGCGAGTGGCAGCGGACCGGAATTGACGTACCAGGGCGCGCCGGTCACACTTGGCGAATTCGGCGCCTGGACGCCGATCGGGGCCGAAGCGGTATCCGGCGGCTACGATGTCGCCTGGAAGAACACCTCCTCCGGCCTTTACATCATCTGGAATGTCGACGGCAGCGGCAACTACGTCAAGGACATCATCAACGGCGTATCTGCAACCAACGCCGTCTTGGAGTCCTACGAGACGACTTTTCACCAGGATCTCAACAGCGACGGCACGATCGGGCTCGTAGGCAGCACGATCGAGGGACTTGGTACGACGAGCCTAATGCAGGTCGGTGTCAACTACCTACTCAATTCGAGCGCCGGCGGTACCGGTCCTGAACTGGCGTACCAGGGTGCACCGGTCACATCA
>NZ_CAFK01000195.1 GCF_000239815.1 Bradyrhizobium sp. STM 3843
TCCCCTTGTGGGAGAGGGTGGATCGCCGACGCGGAACGCGGCGGCGAGACGGGTGAGGGGTTTTCTCGATTGTCATCCGTGCGGATGGAAACCCCTCACCCGCCTTCGACGCTTCGCATCTCCGGCACCCTCTCCCACAAGGGGAGAGGGTGAACTGAGTACGCCGCCTGAGCGCTGGCTCGCAACTCGCGAGCTCTTCGCCGGTACTCGACAATCGTAAGCACGGTGTCGTTCACTCACCGCAAGCCCAGCCCGCGCGCGATGATGCCGCGGAGCACCTCCGTGGTGCCGCCCTGGATCGTCAGCTTCGGCGCGGTGCGGATCGCGAACGTCAATTGAGTCTCCAGCGTCTCGCGATTTCCTGCGTCCTCATCGACGAAGGCTGCGAGCTCGCGCACCCGGTGCGGCAATTGCTGCTCCCACACCGTGCCGATGTCCTTGACGATCGAGGCCTCCACCACCGGCTCCTTGCCGGCCTGCAGCATGCCGGCGACCGAGACCGACATTCGCCGCATCGTATGCAGCTGCGCGACCAGGCGGCCGATGCCTTCGGCGCTGCGGGTGTCGGGATTGCTGCCGACGGCGCGCACCAGCTCGGTGAGCACATAATAGGTTTCCAGGAAGCGCTCAGGGCCGGACCGCTCGTAAGCGAGCTCCGACGTCGCCTGCTTCCAGGCGCCGTCGATCTCGCCGAGCTGGTGATCGTCGGGCACAAAGGCATCGGTGAAGACGACCTCGTTGAACTCTTTCTGGCCCGTGATCTGCGGAATCGGATTCACCTTGATCCCCGGCGTCTTCATGTCGACCAAGAACTGCGTCAGGCCGTGACGCCGGTTCTCCTTGGTCGGCGGCGAGGTGCGGAAGATCGCGATCATGTAGTCGGCCATGTGCGCCGATGTGGTCCAGATCTTGGACCCGTTGATCAGCCAGCCGCCATCGGTCTTGGTCGCTCGGGTTTTGGCGGCAAACAGGTCGGAGCCGGAGTTCGGCTCGCTCATTCCGATCGCAAAGCATAATTCGCCGCGGCAGATGCGCGGCAGGATATCCTGCTTGATGCGCTCGGGCGCGTAGCGCAGCAGGATCGGTCCGCTCTGGCGGTCGGCGACGAAGAAGCGCCGCGTCGGCGCGTTGGCGACGCGCATCTCCTCGGTCACGACGTAACGTTCCAGGAACGAGCGCTCGTGGCCGCCATATCGTTTCGGCCAGGTCATGCCGATCCAGCCGCGCGCGCCGACCCTGCGGGAGAACTCGCGCGCATCGGCATCCTCGCGCAGCGGCTTGAACGGGTTGAACGTGCCGGCGGCGATCTCCTCCGCAAGGAAGGCACGCACCTCCTTGCGCAGTTCTTCGCACTCGGGTGGCAAACGGATCGGATCGAAACGGAGCGCGGTCATGAGCAATTCCTCTCTCGTTTCGAGTGATCAGCGCGAGGCGACCAGTGGCCAGAGTTCATCGGCGCCGCGTGCAGTGATGCGCTTGCCGAGCTCGACCGCCCAGTAACTTTCCGAGCCGAAATCGTCACGCCAGGCGAGTGCGCGCAGTGAATAACGGTGCAGGATATGCTCGGTGGTGAAGCCGATCGCGCCATGCACCTGGTGCGCAATGGCCGCGCCCTTTTCGGCGGCTTCGCCGCAGCGGATCTTGGCCGAGGTCGCTTCGAGGAAGACCGCGTCGTCGAATGCTGTGGCGTTGGCCAGGGCGTCGGCGGCCGACGTTGCCGCTGCCAGGGCCGCCGCGGATTCGCCGGCGAGCTTTGCGAGATTGTGCTGCACGGCCTGAAATTTCGCGATCGGCTTCTCGAAGGCGATGCGGTCGCCGGCATATTTGACTGTGATCGCGAGCAGGGAGTCCAACGCGCCCGCGATCTGGAGGCTGCGCACGACGCCGCCCATGAGCATCAGCGAGGTCTGGTCGAAGCCGACGGGTACGGCAGCGATGCGGGCCGGCTCGACCTTGTCGAAAACGACGCTGTCGCTGCCTTCGAAGGCGAGGTTGAGGCCGGTATCGATCCGCAGCCTGTCCGTCGGGACCAGCGCGACCGACAGGCCGGACGCGCCGCTTACGAGCACGGCGATATGCCGTGACGCTCTTGCAAACGGCACGCCGCGGGCTCTGCCGGACAAGGTGCCATCAGCATGCAAGGTGATCGCGTCTTGCGGGCGCACCGGCGCGACCGTCATCTCGCCCTCGGGCGGCGCGATCCCCGCTTGCGCAAGCAGCCAGCCGGCGAGCATGGTCTCGGCGAGCGGCACGGACAGCGCAAAGCGCCCGGCCGCGGCGAGGACGCCAAAACCGTCGGCAAGATCGGCGCCGGCGCCGCCGAGATGTTCGGGCACCAGCGCGAGCGGCAGGCCGGCATCGCTCAGTGCCTGCCAAAGCGGCGCCTGCCAGCGACCGTCCTTGTCGTGATTGATGGTTTGCGGGTTCGCGAGATCGGCGAAAATCTTCTCGGCCGTCGCGACGACGATATTCTCAGCCTCGTGATCAGCTTCCGCCACAGCGTTCCCCGCCCATTGCAGCGCGCAGGCGGCGCCGCTTGTTTGGCGCCATGATGGGGAAAACCCCGCGTCCTGACAAGCATCGCGGCCAGCAGGGCGATGTCCGGTAATGGCATGGGCAAAAGCTATTTCCGCAGGGCGGAGATCATCTGAATTTGCAGCCCCGAAGAAGTTGGCTAAGAAGGACCTGAGATCAACAAGGGAGGATGCGGCATGGCGCAGGATGGTCTGTGCGCGATCGTGACGGGCTCGGCGTCGGGACTGGGAGCTGCCACCGCGCTGCTTCTGGCCAAGGCCGGCGCTCGCATCGTCATCAACTACTCCAACAGCAAGAGCGAGGCGGAAGCGACGGCGGAGCTTTGCCGCAAGCAGGGCGCCGAGGTCGTGGTGGCGCAGGGCGATGTTTCGCGCGACGAGGATTGCAAAAAGATTGTCGCCGCGGCCGCGCCCTGGGGCAGGCTGGATGCCCTGGTCAACAATGCGGGCACCACCAAGCATGTGCCGCATGATCAGCTCGACGGCCTTTCGGCCGAGGACTTCCAGCGCATCTATGCGGTCAACACCATCGGCCCGTATCAGATGGTGCGCGCCGCGCGCTCATTGCTGGAAGCATCCGCGAAAGCGTCGGGGCGCCCCGCTGCGGTGGTCAATGTCTCCTCGGTCGCCGGCATCAGCGGCATCGGCTCGTCGATCGCCTATGCGGCGAGCAAGGGCGCGCTCAACACCATGACTCTGTCGCTGTCCCGCGCGCTTGCGCCTGCCATCCGCGTCAATACCGTCTGCCCCGGCTATATCGATACGCCCTGGTTCACCAAGGGCCGTGGCGAAGCGCAGGCGAAACAGGTGCGCGACACCGTGGTGGCGCGGGTGCCGCTCAAGGTCGCGTCAACGGCGGCGGATATCGCGCAGCTGGTCGCGTTCCTGGCGAGCCCCGCCTCCGGCCACATGACCGGCGAGGTCGTGCGCATGGATGCAGGCATGCATCTGATCAGTTAGTTAGGCTGTCATTCCCGGGCGATGCGTCGCGACAAGATAGCTGGGCTTTTGTCCGGAGCATCGAACCCGGAATCTCGATATTCCGGGCCCAACGCTGCGCGCTGCCCGGGAATGACGGCAACAACGTCAGCGGTTGAAATCCCGGATCATCCCGCTTGCGACCAGCCTGTTCCAGATGAACAGGACGACCACGGCGCCGATCGTCGCGGTGATGAAGCCCGCGCCCTGATCAGGACCATAATGCCCGATCGCCTGTCCGATGGCGGTGGCGAGGAACGCGCCGAGAATGCCGAGCACGGTGGTCAGGATGAAGCCAGACGGGTTGTTCGGGCCGGGCGATAGAAATCGCGCGATCATCCCGGCGATGAACCCGACGATGATGACATATATCATGGACCCGCGTCCTCCCTGAACAGGTTCACTCGACCACTCTAGATCCGCCCTGACACCTCGTTTTCGGTCGGCAGCCGCCCCTCCGGCGTGAGATGATCGACCACCTTCGGCAGATATTGGCTGAGCCCGTTGAGCAGATCGTCGCGCGACATGCCGCTTTGCGTCGTGAGCTGGTCGAGTTGATCGGCTCCCAACGCATTGGCGAGATCGT
>NZ_CAFK01000194.1 GCF_000239815.1 Bradyrhizobium sp. STM 3843
CAACAAGAAAAGCAGGCGGCAGTCACCACAGGTTCGGCCGAAGCATCCCGGCCTTCCCCGCGCGGCAGGTTTAACGCTTATACGCGCTCTCCCTGGGGACCGGCTCTCTTGCCCCCATCATCGGCGCGATGCCCTCGCATCGCAAAGCGATGTCGAGTTGCATCGTCGCCAACTTGACGCCAGCACCGGGGCGCCAGGACCACACGCTTTCACGTCCGCAACAAACTGCGCTCGTCATCGCGCAATCCATCGCGGCCACCGCATCCCGCACTCCACGTATCGTGACGACGCGTACGCCCCTCTCGATGAGGCGGGACGGCGCATAATAAGCACAATTTCCGAAAAAACGAAAGAGAAAAATTCTGAAATTCGGCAGCATTGTCGCGATCGCGCTGAACGCGCAGGGAAAATCAGCCGGTCGGCGCGCAGTGGACAGCACCCGTGCGCGTGACTGCGCCGGTCAACTCGCATGCCCAACGGTATCGGCCACGGCGGCACCGCGCGTGCCGAGCGGTTTGGCGGCGCCGGTGGTGGTGTCTCGCGCGGTCTGATGCTCCAATTCCGCATCCAGCTCGGCGCCGATCAGAATGACGGTTGCCGAGATCCAGAGCCAGGTCATGAAGCCGACCACGGCGCCCAGCGAGCCATATGTCGCGTTATAGCTGCCGAAATTGGCCGTGTACCAGGAGAACAGGAGCGATGCGAGGAGCCACAGCGCCGCCGCGAGCGCGCTACCCCAGCTGATCCAGCGCCATTTCGGCTGTTCCCGATCGGGGCCGTAACGGTAGATCAGCGCCAGCGCCAGCGCGATGCAGACAAAAATCGCGGGCCAGCGTCCGAGCCGCAGCAAGGTGTCGGCCGCCCCCGACAGCCCGACATAGTTCAGAACGATAGGGACCACCACGATCGCGCCGAGCGCCAGAAGCGCGAACACGATCGCGCCGACCGTGAACAGCAGCGAGATCGCATTCAGCCTGATGAAGCTGCGCTGCTCGCGTTCGCCATAGACGACGTTGAGGCTGTCGAACAGCGACTTCATCGCCGCGTTCGCACTCCACAAGGAGATCACAAGACTCACAGCGAATGTGAGGCTGAGCGCCTGCGAGCCCTTCGAGGAGACGCGCGTGAGCTGGTCGCGCGCGATATCGATCGCACCACCCGGCATCAGCCCATTCAGTTGCTCCAGATGGGCCGAGATGCTGGCGGGATCTGCGAATAATCCGTAGATCGCGACCAGCGCGGCCAGCGCCGGGAATATCGCCAGAAGACTGTAGAACGTCATTCCGGCGGCAAAGGCGAGGATGCGGTGCTCGCTGAGGTCCTCGTAGAGCCGGACCATAATGTCCTTCCAGCCGCGCGCCGGGATCTCGGATGGCGTGCTGGCCAGACGCCCGCGCCCGGGCTCGAGTCCGCCGCCCGAGCGCCTCTCCTCGCGGCTGCCTTGGCCATCGCGATCGGCGGGCCGCCGATCGATATATTGGACCAGGACCGCGATACCGAGCAGCGCCAGCACACTGCCGACGCCCGGCAGGCGAATGGATTGCGTCGATTGCGCGGGCACGTTCGCGCCGCCGCCGGCGCCAGGCTGTTTCGATCCGCCGAACATGGGACAGGTCCGTCTTGATGCATCAAGCAACCGGAGCAGTCCCGGAATGTTCCGAACCCGCAAAGCAGTCACGTCGTGCGATGCAACGGACCCGATTTTGCGCGCAAACCAGACCGCAACGGTGTCGCAGCTTTGAACGCAGCTCGGCTTGGCCGACACTACAATGAGCCACCATCGCGAGAGACCGCGCGCCAGGAACGGCGTCGCGGCATCCTGCGTTGAAGCATCGCCATACCGACTGGAGACACCCCATGCGCCGCCTGTTACTTGCTACCCTCTCCGCCGTCACCCTCGTTGCCGGCTTTGTCTCGCTCTCGCCTGCCGACGCCGCGCAGGATCGTTACTGCCTGCAAGGGCGCATCTGGGGCTACCCCGGCAACTGTCAGTTCTCGACCTACCGACAGTGCCTGGCCTCCGCTTCGGGAACCGAGGCCGGTTGCGGCATCAATCCGGCCTACGCCTATGCGCGCCCGCGCGGCTACTACGGCTATCCCCGCGGCTATTACCGCTGAGAGCCCGGCATGGCCGGTATCAATCCGGCACAGGCACGTCGAACGTGTTCAATGTGACCGAGACCATGCAATAGACCCCGACGAGATAGGACAGTTCGGCCGCGCCATGGACGCCGAACTGTTCGACCGCCGCGCGGTAGGTGAGTTCGGGGAGCACGCCGCCATTGACCAGGGCCGAGGCGACATCGTAGGCGACGGCCTCCTGCTTGGTGAGGTCGACCGGCCGCTGGCCGGCAACGATCGTGGACAGTTTCTCGTCGGTCAATCCGCGCTGCTCGGCGACCAGGACATGGGCGTAAAGCTCATAGGCTGAGCGGAAATGCGAACCGGTCACCAGGATCGCGACCTCGCGTACCGCGGCCGGCAAGGATGGCGCCGAGGCCACCGCCTTCACCAGCTCCCAGACCGGCTTTCCGAATTTCGGTTCGCGCAGCCACGGATTCCAGGGCCCAAGCAGCGCGCCGTCGTCGCGCAGGTTGACGAAACCCCTGAAGTGATCCTGCATGCCCTTCTTCATGTCTTCATAGAGGGGCTTCTGCTCGTCGTTGAGTTCGGCCGGGCTGACAATCGGTAGACGCATGATCGCTCTCCTGTTGAGGCGTTGAAGCTGACGGCAATTGCACGCGCAGGCAAGTGAAGTTCCCGTGACGCTTGCGCGGCGCGCGGCCGGCCTGCGTGGCATCGATGCGAGCACGATCGGCGATCCCTGGCGCTGTTAGAGGGATTCAAGTCCGGGTGACGTTCTCATCAGCAGCGATGGCTGATAGAGGCAGCGCGTGGTTTCGCTGGACTTGGAAGTGACTTGAAGTGACGACGAAGAAGAATTGCCGGCGCGGCGCACGACGCGCTCAAGCCGGCAAGCACCGCCTGAATGTTCTGGCAGGCACCGTAGTGCTGTTGGCTGATGCCCTCTCCTCCACAACGAGCGCAAGCGCGCAAGCAGCCTTGCCCCCGGTGACGGTGGAAGCGCCGGCTCCGAAGCGGAAGCTCCCGCGCCCAGCTGATTCGCCGATGCGCCAGGCGCGCATATCGGCGCAGCGTCAGCAAGCTCGCACCACGCCGGCACCGCAGCCGACGCCGTCCGAGCGCGCAGCCGCTGCGGCCGCGGCCCTCACGGAGGCCAAGCTCGGCTATCGGGCGATGCCGAGCGCAACCACGCTCCGCGGCAGCACCTCGCCGCTGGACAGCTCGCAATCGGTCAATGTGGTGCCCGCGCAGGTGCTGAAGGATCAGATGCCGCGCAATCTCGACGATGCGCTCGTCAACGTCAGCGGCATCACCCAGACCAATACGCTTGCCGGCACTCAGGATGCCGTGCTCCGGCGCGGCTTCGGCGACAACCGCGACGGCTCGATCGTGCGCAATGGCATGCCGCTGGTGCAGGGCCGCAGCCTGACCGCCGCGGTCGAGAGCGTCGAGGTGCTGAAGGGACCGGCCTCGCTGCTCTATGGCATCATGGATCCCGGCGGCATCGTCAACACCATTAGCAAGCGCCCGGAGCTCTATCAGCACGGCTCGATCACGCTGCTCGGCTCGGCCTATGCCAACAATCGAACCGGCTCAGACGGCACGCTGGACATCACCGGGCCGATCGGCGATGGCGGCCTCGCCTATCGCTTCATCGGCTATGGCGTCAGCGAGGATTACTGGCGCAATTTTGGCCGTCACCGCGAAATGCTGGTGGCGCCGTCGCTGGCCTGGTACGGCGATACGACGGCGGTCCAGCTCAGTTACGAGCATCGCGAGTTCATCACTCCGTTCGACCGCGGTACCGCCTTCGTCAACGGCGCGCCGCTGGCGATCCCGGCCACGCGGCGGCTCGACGAGCCGTTCAACAACATGTGGGGCAATTCCGACCTGATGCAGGCTTCGGTCGAGCAGAAGCTCGACGACGTCTGGAAGGTCACGGCGGCCTACGGCTACAACACCGAGACCTTCAGCGCCAATCAGCTCCGTGTCACCGGCGTGAACGCCAAGACGGGTGTCGAGACCCGCAGCGACGACGGCACGCACAACTCGCTCAGCAATGTCAGCCACGGCACGTCCTACCTGCAGGGTGACGTCTGGCTCGGCGGTCTGCGCAACGAGGTGCTGTTCGGCGGCGACGCGCAATATCGCACGATCTATCGCCAGGACCTGATCCGGCAGGCAACGCCCAGCTTCAATGTCTACAACCCGGTGTATGGGCTGGTCCAGCCGGGCACGACGGTGTCAGCCGCCGACAGCGACCAGACCGACAAGCTCGGCACCCGCTCCTTTTTCTATCAGGACACGGTGCACCTGACCAACTGGTTTGCCCTCGTCGGCGGCGTGCGCTGGATGCAATATGAGCAGCTCGCCGGCAAGGGCCGCCCCTTCGTCGCCAACACCAATCTCTCCGGCGACAAGCTGCTGCCGCTCGGCGGCGTGATCGTCAAGCTGAGCGACGAGCTCTCCTACTACGTGAGCTATACGCAATCGCTGAAACCGACGTCGACCATCGCAGCGTTCAATTCCGCGCTGACGAATTTCGTGGTGACCTCGGCCATCGCCCCCGAAGAAGGAACGCAGTGGGAGACCGGCCTGAAATTCGATCTCGACAAGCGGCTGTCCGGCACCTTGGCGTTCTACGACATCGACAAGAAGAACGTGCTGGTGACGCAGCTCAACACCGCGACCGGCCTCAACGAGGCCCACGCCGCCGGCAAGGTGCGCTCACGCGGTGTCGAACTCGACGTCACCGGCCGGCTGTCCGACCATTGGAGCATGATCGGCAGCTATGGCTACACCGATGCGCGCGTGGTCGACGACCCGACACTTGTCGGCAACAAGCTGCAGAACGCGGCGATGAACACGGCCTCGCTCTATCTCGTCTATGATTTCGGCACCACCCTGCCCGGCCGTCTCCGACTCGGTGGTGGCGCGCATTATGTCGGCGACCGGGCCGGCGATGCCGCCAACAGCTTCGTGCTGCCGGCCTATACGGTTGCAGATATCTTTGCGACTTATGAGACCAAATACGACAATCTGCCGGTGGTCTATCAGTTCAACGTCAAGAACCTGTTCGACAAGGTCTATTACCCGTCCGCCAACAGCGTCCTGAACGTGGCGCTCGGCGATGCGCGTCGCCTGTCGCTGTCGGCAACGGTGAAGTTTTGACGCGCGACGAAGGACACGCGCAAAGCTGGAGCTATTACAAACTGGACAGCGTCGGATCGGGTGGCGACCCGGACGTCACGCCGTTATGGTGCGCCGCGCTGCTCGGTCATCAGCGCGGCGAAACTCGCAATGCCGATATCTCCACTGCCGCCAATCCTCCCGGTTCATGATCAAGTCCGCCGTCAAATCCGTATTGTTGGAACTCCACTCCATCATTGGTCTCCTCCTCTCGCTCGTGCTGGCGGTGATCGGGATCACCGGCGCGATCATGAGTTTCGAGGATGAGATCCAGGCCAGCCTGAATGCCGCGATGACCCAGGTCGAGGCCCGCGCGACACTGAGGCTGGCGCCGGACGAGCTCGTGACGCGGCTGCAGGCGGAGCACGGCTTCGGCAAAGTGGCGGGGATGACGATGTCGAGCGATCCGGCCGCCGCGGTGCGCGTCCGCTTTGCCCGCAGCGCGGATCGTGCCCGGCCGTCCTCGGTCTATGTCGACCCCTATGATGCGCGCCTGCTCGGCACGCCACACGGCGAGGAGTTCTTCGCCACGGTGCGCCGGCTGCATCGGTGGCTGCTGATCCCCGGCGATGGCAACAGCTATGGCCGACAGATCACCGGGATCGCGGTGCTCGGCCTGGTCGCGCTGATGATCTCGGGGCTGGTGCTGCGCTGGCCGCACCGCGCCACCAGCATCAAGCTGTGGCTGAAGCCCAATCTGGCCTTGAGCGGACGCGGCCTGCATCGCTCGCTGCACACGGTCATCGGCACCTGGGTGCTGCCGATCTATCTGGTGATGGCGCTGACCGGCCTGTGGTATTCGTTCGACTGGTACAAGAGCGGCGCAACATGGCTGCTGTCGCGACCCGGCGCAGCCGCTGCGACGATGGCGCGGCAGCCGCCGCGCACCACACGCACGAGCGACGGCAGGGTTAGTATCAAGAGCGAGGAGAGGCCGGAGGGCGCGCCGATCAGCCTCGATCGTGCGTGGGAGGCGTTTCTGCACGCGCAAGGCGACCGCTACGCCAGCGCGCAGCTGATCCTGCCGCAAGGTGCCGGCACGGTCGTCCGCATCCGATCATGGCCGCATGGCGCTGCTGACGGCGCGCGCGATGAATTTCGCATCGATGCCGCGGCCGGTCAGATCGTCACCTCGGAGCTCTATGCGGACAAGACCACCCGCGAGCGCATCCTGGCCCGCGTGCTCGACATTCACCGCGGCAGCGTCCTCGGCTGGCCGGGCAAGCTCCTGTTCATGCTGGCGGCGGCCATGATGCCGCTGTTCGTCGTCACCGGCCTCCTGCTCTATCTGTCGCGCCGCCGCCACCGGCGCCTGGTCCGGGCAGCGCCACGGCCGAGCCTCGTTCCCGGCGAATGAGCGCGCGCTGGCGGGACAACTGCGCTCGCACGGATCAGACCTCGCTGATCCGATAATCTGAGCCCGCTCGGCCGCCGGCCTCGCGTCCTGCCCAAGCTGCCCAGCCATGTCTCTGCCCGCCCGCGCGGCCTGCGGGTCGCCCCCCGATCCCTGGGATGATTGGGCGCCACCGGCCATGGAGGCAGCCTTGCGCGCATTTATCCATGCGCAGCATCAAACAATGCTCCCGCGCAAACGAATAGCTGCCCGGCACTCTGCACGTTGACAGGCCGTATCGGCTCAATTATTAAACTATACCGTATAGTTTGACATTGAAGGCGAAGAGGACGTGATGACCATATCGAAATACAGCCTTGCGGGAATCATACTGGCTGCGGCCTGCATCTGCGGACAGCCGGCCATGGCCCAGGAGGATGATGGCGAGAATCGCGGCACGCCGGAGCAGCAAGCGGCGTGCACGCCGGACGCATTCCGGCTCTGCAGCTATGACATTCCCGATGCCGGCCGGGTCGAAGCCTGCCTGCGGCAGCACAAGGCGGCTCTGAGCAATGCCTGCAGGTCGGCATTCGACGGACGTGCGGCGACGGCCTCGATCAGAGGACATGAGCGCAGATAGCGTGCGCAAATCATTACCTACGACAGTCAGGGCTGCCGCAGGCGCGGGCCATTCCGGCACGGTGCTCTCGCCTGACAGGCGCCGGAAGAGCGGAGGAGAACGAGCATGAACACCATCTACGTCCCAGCCCTGGCCGCCTTCGGAGGATCGGCTTTCGGTGCGATCTCGAGCATCATCACCAATTGGGCGGCCGAGCGCCGCAAGAACCGCGTCCGCCGCCATTCGCGGTCAGCCGCCAAACGCGAAAAGCTGTACAAGAGCTTCATCGGGGAAGCTTCGCGGCTCTATGCCGACGCGCTGGTCAGCGACGGCTATGAGATTTCGACACTGGTCGACATGTATGCGCTGATCGGACAGATGAAGATTCTGTCGAGTGACGAAGTAATCGCCGCCGCCGAGAAGGTCGCTACCCTGATCATCGAGACCTATGTCTCGCCCAACCGATCCTTCGCCGACGTGCCGGGCTTCGTCAGGGAGGTCGATCCGCTGCGTGACTTCAGCGACGCCTGCCGGCGCGAATTGCAGCTCGCGGGCTCGGACTAGGCCTCCGCCTGCGCTTCGAAGCATGGCGAAAGCCGGGGTGGGACGCATCCCGACTTTTGCTTGTGCGGTAAGCTTGCGCGGCTTTCATGATCTCCTGCCACGCGCCGCGGACCCGGTGGCGCTCGCACCGTCTGCTGCGGGGATCCGGTCAGGCTTGGCCGACCGCGGTCCGGATACGTTCCACAGGGCTACGGCCGATTCTCGGCTGCAACTGCTTGAGGTCGAGGAATTCGTCGGCCTGGCGGCGCAGCTCGTCCGCCACCATCGCGGGCTGGCAGGCGATCGACGAGACGACGGTCACGCGGACGCCCCGACGCTGCACCGCTTCGATCAGCGAGCGAAAGTCGCCGTCGCCGGACAACAGCACCATCTCGTCAATATGTGCCGCGAGCTCCATGGCATTGACCGCAAGCTCGATGTCCATGTTGGACTTCACCCTGCGCCGCCCGTTGGCGTCGATATATTCCTTGGTCGGCTTGGTCACGACCGTATAGCCGTTGTAGTCCAACCAGTCGACCAGGGGCCGGATCGACGAATATTCCTGATCCTCGATTACGGTCGTGTAGTAGCACGCGCGCATGAGCTGCCCGCGGCCCTCGAATTCCCGAAGCAGCCGGCTGTAGTCGATATCAAAGCCGAGGGCTCTGGAGGTCGCGTAGAGATTGGGGCCATCGATGAAGATTGCGACCTTGTTGGTGCGAAATGACATGATTGATCAGTGAGCTGAACTGGGCTGAATGAAACGAAACTCAAATTGCAGTCGGCTGAGGGTTCTGGCGGCGCCGCGCGCCAGAACCCGCAAGATTTTGGCGTCAGTCGGCGTGATGACGGTGCGAACGGACGTGGGCCTTCGGCGCGTAAGCCAGGACCGTGCGGGCAGCGCTGGTATCCCCGAGGAACGGGTTGCGGAAGCAGCTGCCGCCGCGGCCGGCGACGGTCGAGAAGCACTGCTCTGCGGTGTCGAAGCTGCAGACCCGCGTGCCGCCCGAATAGTCCTGGCGGCAGTACTCGTAGTCCTTGGCCGCGGCCGGTTGCACGAAAAGGGCTGCGCCGGCGAGTGCGGCGGCAATCGCGCTGAAGGTGATCATCTTGCTCATATTGCTCTCCGTGATGCTGGTCTCTGGTGAAGGAGACGGATGGAGAGCTAGCGCGATCTCCTGAACTGAAAAACCAGGCGCGGCGCGAAAGACTGTCACGTGATACGAGCCAATCCGCCGTGTCCTGACGGTCAGTCGCGTGCTACACGAACTATATGATCACCTCTTCGGAAGACGCCGACAGCGTCGTACGCATCTGGCGCACTTGTTCGATGACGAAGTCCATGACGAGGCGGGTGCGCGGCGCCAGATGCCGGCGCGACGAGTAGACCAGGCTGAACGGCACCCCCGGCGCTGGATGGTCGCTCAGGACGCGCACCAGCTCGCCTTTGCGGAGGTCGTCGACGACCTGGACCAGCGGCAGGAAGGCGATGCCGTAACCGGTACGTGCGGCAAGGTGGACCGCGACGGTATCGTTCGCGAGGATCGCGCCGGACACTCGGACATCCTGTACGCCATGCGGCCCGGCAAAGGTCCAGGTATCCGAATCGGGGCCGACGTCGTGGACGATGCAGGTGTGGCGTCCGAGCTCCTGCGGGTTTGCAGGCTGCCCGTGCCGCGCGATGTAGCTCGGCGCGGCGACAGCCACGCGTGCCGCGATCCCGACCCGGCGCGCGATCACCGAGGTATCAGTGATCTCGCCGACCCGCATCGCCAGATCGAGCCGGTCTTCGATCATGTCACCAAACCGGTCGCTGACCACGAGTTCAACCTTGAGCCCGGGATGGGTCGCCAACAGATCCGGCAGCCGCGGCGCGATGAAATGACTGGCGGCCACCATGAGCCCGACCCGCACCAGCCCGACCGGCGATGCGCTCTGTTGCCCGAGCGCAGCCTCGATGGTCTCGATGCCTTGCAACACCGGCTTGGCGAGACCAAGCAGCATCTGTCCATCGTCGGTCAGGCTGAGCTTGCGTGTCGTTCGGTGCAGCAGGCGCACGCCGAAATGCTGCTCCAGATAGGAGATCTGGCGCGCCACCGCCGCCTTGCTGACGTCGCGCTCGCGCGCCACGGCGGAAAACGAGCCGGTCTCCGTGACCCGGACCAATGATGCCAGCGCGTCGACGAGATCCATCGCCATGTCAGCACCAACGGATCAGGCCGCAGCCGGCGCGGCATGGACGGCCGCGACGACGGGCCCGGTCGCCGTTTCATCATGCGGCTCCTCCTTGATCCGGAACCACGCCACATAGAGCGCCGGCAGGAACAAGAGCGTGAGCAGCGTGCCGACGATGATGCCGCCCATCATCGCATAGGCCATCGGCCCCCAGAAGATTTCCCGCGCGATCGGAATCAGCGCGAGACTGGCCGCCGCTGCGGTCAACAGAATCGGCCGCATCCGGTGCTCGGTCGCCTCCACCACTGCATCCCAGGCCGGCCGCCCCTCTTTCTTCAGATCCTCGATCTGGACGATCAGGATCACCGAGTTGCGAACCAGGATGCCGATCAGCGCCAGCACACCAAGGATGGCGACGAAGCCCAGCGGCGCGCCGCTCGGCAGCATCGCCATGACGACGCCGATCAGGGCGAGCGGGGCGACAGCAAACACCAGGAACAGCCGCTGGAAGCTCTGCAGTTGAATCATCAGCACGGTCGCCATGACGAACAGCATTAAGGGCACGACAGCGATGATCGGTGCCTGGCTCTTGGCGCTCTCCTCGACCGAGCCGCCGATCTTCACCCGATAACCGGCCGGCAAGTCCTTGACGAACGCCGCCACCTGCGGCGCCAGCTGATCGACGATCGTCTTCGGCTGCACATTGTCGACGACGCCCGCCTTCAGCGTGATGGTCGGAATCCGCGCGCGCCGCCAGATCGTCGGCTGCTCGATTTCGTAGCGCAAATTGGCGACGGCACCGAGCGGCACCGACTGACCATTCAGCCCGGTCAATTGCAGCCCCCGCAAGGTGTCAATCGAGGCGCGCTCCGGGGCGGTCGCCCGCCCTGTCACGTTGACGAGATAGATGCTGTCGCGCACCTGGGTCACAGGCGAGCCCTCCAGCACCCCGTTCAGGGTGGTGGCGATATCCTGCGAGGTCACGCCGAGCTGACGGGCCTTGTCCTGCAGCACGTCGACCTTGACGACGCGCGCCGGCTCCATCCAGTCGAACACGACGTTGCCGAGATGCGCATTGCTGCGGACGATACCGGCAAGCTTCTGAGAGAACTCCCGGACCTTCGCGATATCCGGTCCGCTGACGCGATACTGCACCGGACGCCCGACCGGCGGGCCGACCTCGAGCAGCTTGACGTAGGTGTCGGTGCCCGGGAAAGTCGTCTTCAGATAGTCCTCGAACTGCGCCTTGGCGCGGTCGCGGGCCTTGATGCCGCCCTTGGTCACGACGACCATCTGGCCGAACCAGGTGTTGGCCGTCTGCACGTCGAACGACAGCACGAAGCGCGGCGCGCCGGTGCCGACATAAGTCGACCAATGCTCGACCGAGTCATTGCCCTGCAGCTGCTCGCGCTCGAACCGCGCCATCTGCGCATTCGTGTCGGCGATCGAGGCATTCTGCGGCAGGTTCCAGTCGATCACCAGCTCGTCGCGGTCCGAGGACGGGAAGAACTGCTGCTGCACGAACTGCAATCCGACCAGCGCCAGGAGGAAGGCACCGACCGTCACTGCAACGGTGCTCCAGCGATGGCGCATGCAGAACAGCAGCAGGCGCGAGAACATCTGCGCCACCCGGCCCTTCCCCTCATGATGGCCTTTCATCTTGGCGGGCAGGATGGTGACGCCGAGCAACGGCGTGAACAGCACCGCGACGATCCACGACACGATCAGCGAGACCGCGATCACCACGAACAGGGTGAAGGTGAACTCGCCGGCATTGCTGCTGTTGAGCCCGATCGGGATGAAGCCGGCAACGGTGACCAGCGTGCCCGTCAGCATCGGAAATGCGGTCGACGTATAGACGTGGGTCGCCGCCTTCTCCAGGGGATCGCCGATCTCGAGCCGCGCCACCATCATCTCGACCGCGATCATGGCGTCGTCGACCAACAGGCCGAGCGCGATGATCAGCGCGCCCAGCGAGATCCGCTGCAGCGAGATGCCGTCATAGGCCATGACGACGAAGGTGATGGCGAGCACGAGCGGAATGGCGATGGCGACCACCAGCCCTGCACGCAATCCCAGGCTGAGAAAGCTGATGCCGAGGACGATGACCACGGCCTCGAACAGCGCCTCGGTGAAGCCCGAGACTGCATGCTCGACGACGACCGGCTGATCGGCGACCTGATGGACGCCGACGCCGATCGGAAGGTCCGCGGTGATCTTCGACATCTCCGCCCGCAGTGCCTCGCCGAAATGCAGCAGGTTGGCGCCGGACTTCATGCCGATCGCGAGCGCGATCGCGGGCTGGCCGTTGAACCTGAACAGCGTCTTCGCCGGATCGACATAGCCGCGCGTGATGGTCGCGACGTCGGTCAGCGGAAAGAAGCGGTCGTTGACCCGCAGATTGACCGCCTTCAGGCTGGCCTCGGACGTGAACGCGCCATTGACGCGAACGCTGATCCGCTCCGGTCCGGCCTGGAACATGCCGGACGGCGTCACCGCGTTCTGCCCCTGCAGGGAGGCCATGATCGACTGAACGTCGAGGCCCAGGGCCGCGACCTTCCGGGTCGAGAATTCGAGATAGATCACCTCGTCCTGCGCGCCCAGAATGTCGACCTTGCCGACATCAGGCACGGTCAGGACCTTGGCGCGGATGTCCTCGACCTGGTCGCGCAGCTGGCGCTGGGTCAAGCCATCGGCGGTGAAGGCATAGACATTGCCGAACACGTCGCCGAAGCGGTCGTTGAATCCCGGCCCGACCACGCCTTGCGGAAAGTCACCCTTGATGTCCGCAATCATGTTGCGGACCCGCGCCCAGGTCGGAGCCACGTCAGCCGCTTTGGTCGTGTCGCGCAGATAGACGAACACGGTGGTCTGGCCGGCGACCGTCACGCTCTTGGTGTAGTCGAGCGATTCCAGCTCCTCGAGCTTCTTCTCGATCCGGTCGGTGACCTGACGCGTCATCTCCTCGGGCGATGCGCCGGGCCACTGCGCCTGGATCACCATGGTCTTGATGGTGAAATCAGGATCTTCCTGCCGCCCAAGCTGGAAATAGGCAAACAGACCTGCCGCCATGAAGGCGATCATGAAATACCAGACGAGCGAACGATGTCCGAGCGCCCAGTCGGAGAGATTGAACGACTTCATGAGTTCTGATCCTGTTGGATGCGGACTTGCTGTCCTTCCTTGAGACTGTGCACGCCGGCGGTCACGATGCGTGCGCCGGGCGCGATTCCGCCGGTGATCCGGATGCCGCCTTCATCAGTGGCGATATCGACCTTGTGCAGCGACACGGTGCTGGCGGCGATGTCGACCACCCAGAGGAAACTGGCACCGTCTTTGGCCAGCACGGCGGTTTCTGGCACGCGAAGAATCGGGCCTTGCTGCTCGCTGAACTTGGCCGTGATGGTGGTGCCGAGACGAAAGCTCGACGGCGGATTGTCGAGCGCGATGCGGACCCGCCAGGTGCGCGTCACCGGATCGGCCTGCGGCGCGATCTCGCGGATCTTGCCTTCGACCTGAACCGAGGGAAGCAGCTGCAGGCCGACCGTGAACGGCAACCCGACCACCAAGGGAAGCGGAAAATCCGCGCCGATATCGACGACAGCTTCCCTCACGTCAGGCCTCGCGACCGTGACCACGCTTTGCCCGGGCGAGACCACCTGTCCGACCTCTGCGCCGACCGCGGTGACGACGCCGGCGAAGTCCGCCTTGAGCTGCGCATAGCCGAGTTGCTCGATCGCCTTGGTCAAACTGGCGCGGTTGCGTGCGACCGACGCCTCGGCACCGGCCCGTGTCTGCTCGGCGTTGTCGACGGTCTGCTTGGTGGTCGCATCGCTGGTGATCAGAGCCCGCTGCCGCTCTTCCGTGGCGCGCGCGTTCTCAAGTTGCGCTTCCGCCTTGGCAAGCTCGGCCTTTGCCGAGCGCACCGCAAGCTCGAGCGCCGTGGCATCGATGGTGCCGACGGTCTGCCCTTCCGTGACGAGGTCTCCGACATTGACCGGGCGCGAGATCAGGCGCCCGAGCACGCGGAAGGCAAGGTCGGTCTTGAACCGGGGCTCGATGACGCCCACGGCGAGCGCGGCATCCGAACGGCTCGGCTCAAGCACCATCGACAGCACTGGCCGCACGGGTTCTGGAGCTTTCGTCTCCTGCTGACAACCAGCCAGCGCCAGTGCCGAGACAAGCAGGCCGGCTGCGTACATCGCACGCCTCATCATGAGCGGTCCCCTTCATAAGTGACGAGCTGGCCTGCGCTCAAAAGCTTGCCCCCATCGATGACGATGCGATCGCCAGCCTGCAGCCCTGCCTTGATCAACACCTCACCAGCCTCATAGCCGGCCACCGTGATCGGCTTCAGCGACGCGGTCCTGGTGGCGGGATCAATGGTCCAAACGGCGGGCTTTGCTCCCGTCGCCATCAAGGCGGTCCAGGGCAGCGCGATCTGTTGCCGGGGCTTGCCCTTTCCGGTCCCGGCAACCGGGCTTCCGAGTGTCATCGCCGGCGGCGGATCCTGGATGGTCACCTTGACACGAATCGTCGCGCTCTTCGCATCGACCGCTGGCGAGATCTCCCTGACATAGCCCGTCGCGGTCACGGTCGGATCGGAGACGAGCGCGAGCGACACGCGATTGCCGTCGAGGTCACCGAAGAAGATCGATTCATAGACGTCGAACACCGCATCGCGCGCCCCGTCCTGCGCCAGCGTGAAGACGGGTTGCGCGGCCTGGACCACCTGCCCCACTTCCAGATTGCGCGCGGTGATCACGCCGGGCGCTTCGGCACGCAGACTGGCGTAGCCGAGCGCGTCCTTCGCCGATCCGAGCTGCGCCTTCGCTGACTCAAGACCCCCTTCGGCGGTTCGCAATCCCTCCTGCGCCTGATCGTAGGTCGGCCGGGTGGTGAAGCCACTGGTGATCAGCGCCTTCTGACGTTCGAAGGTCGCTTTCGCCACCCGCAACTGGGACTCCGCTGCAGCCAGCGCCGCCGTCGCAGCATCGACATCGGCCTGTTGCTCGGCAGGGTCGAGCAAAGCCAGCACCTGCCCGGCCTCGACATGGCTGCCGACCTCCACCAGTCGTGAGATCACCCGCCCGCTGACGCGAAACGAGAGATCGGCGCGGAAACGGGCCTGCACCTCGCCGGTCAATGTGAGCGAGTCCTGCTGGACGCGCGGCTGCACGATCGCCGTGCGAACGAAGGTAGCGCGCACGGCTGGAACGGTCGTGTGATCATTGCAGGCGCTCAGCGTCGCCGTCGACAGCACGACGACGAGCCCACTGAGCCGCCTTGCGAGGGAAGAGAAGCGGTAAGTCATGACACATCCATGGAGTGACACGGGGACGATGCGGCGCCTCCGGCGCCGCGAGAACGGAAGCTTTCGGCAAGCCTGCCGACGGCGGCGCGGCCTGGGGCCTCGGGGCACCGCGCAGGCTCGGGCGACCAAATCCTATCCCCCGCTACCGGGAGAACCTGGCTGAACAGGACCACGATAATCTCCTCAACGCCCTTCGGCGGGCCGGCGATGCTCTCCAGCGCTTGAAGTCGGAGGATCGCCGCACTTGAATTATCAAACTACACTGTTTATTTTCTTTTCATCGAAGCCGGCGCGTGTCAAGTGAATTTCTGCGCGCTGCAGCAAAACCTGAAGGAGGAGATCGGAGAATGGCGAAGACCAACGAGCCCAAGCTCGGCCGCCCACCCAAAGATCTGGCCGGCAAGGTTCGGGAGCGGATTCTCGATGCCGCCGAACAGCTGTTTCTGGAAAGGGGCTTTCGCAGCACCAGCATCGACGAGATCGCGGAAAGAGCCCCCGCAAGCAAGCCTACGATCTACGCGCATTTCCCTGGTAAGGAAGCACTGTTCACAGCGGTCATCGGCCGCGCGATTGCCAAACTGACGGATTTCGACGGCTTCGTGCCGCAGGGTCAATCGACCGAGGACAAGCTGGTCGCGCTCGGCACGGAGATCGTGGAGCGATTTTTCGCCGATACGGTGGACCTGATACGCGCCATGATCGCCGAGGCACAGCGCTTCCCCGGACTGAGCCGAGATCTGCATGATGCCGCACAAAGGCGTGTTGCCGGTGTGGTTTCGGAGTTCCTGGGCGACGCGACACAGGCGACAGCATGTGCAGCAAAGGTGCGGCTCGACGGCAGCCACAAGCTCGCGATCGCGCAGCTTTTCGTGGATATCATCGTGCTTCCGATGCTGATGAGATCGCTGCTCGGCGCGGAACCGAAGGACCTCAACAGAGAGCTGCCGCCCTTCCTGCATGAGCGGGTCCGCTTCTTTCTTGCAGCTTGCGAGTCGCTCGGGGCGCAGGATGGACCGGAACGACTCGCCCTGCCCTGATGGCAACACTTGCAGCCGATCTGGCGACAGGTTTGCCCGCCGAGGGCAAGAGACCACCATCTAGCTTATAATTAGCTCGTTATCCCGCTGATTCATTGAACGCCGGTCGGACGTCGGATCTGACGTTCGCGTCCCGCCGGCAGGGTAGCGAACGTCGAACCCGTCCGGCTGCATTAGCGCTGGCTGAGCGAAGCCCTGCGCAGCTCGGAGCAGCTAGCGACATCCTGGCCCGATACTGGCAGGCACAACGCATCGACACAGAAATCAAGCATCTCATTGAATGTTGGCCGGGCCGCCGCATCGCCGGCCTCGCGCACGATCACATGATCATCCATCGCCCCAAGCAGACACCGTGCGAGCGTGGCGGAATTGCCGCCGCGAATCTCGCCGCGGGCCTGCCCGGCGGCGATGATCGGCGCTACCAGGCCGGCGATACGATCGATGTAGTGGCGGACCATCGGCCGGTTCGCACGCGCCGCTGCAGCGACGAGCTCATGGAGCTTTCTGTCGTTCACCCGCCGGCCTTCGTGCAACTGCGCGATGGTCCGGAACACCGCCCCCAGGCGGTGAATGGCCGAGCCGCCGGCGCGAGCAACATTCGCCGCGGCCTGAAACACCTCGTCCAGCAGCTCCGCGACAACCGTCTCCTCGATGTCCTTCTTTGAACGGAAGAAGCGGTAGATGTTGGCCGGCGACATCGCGGCACTGTGCGCGATGTCGACGACATTGGTCTTGTTGTAGCCGATGTCCCGGTAAAGCTGGGTGGTGGCTTGGAGGATACGGCGTCGTGTGCGCGACGATTTGGTCTGACCAGCAATGTTTCCATGCATGTTAGCGATCTCCTGAATAGCACTCTGCATTGCGACCTGCGGCAGCACGCTGGATCCCCCCGCTGGCCGCGCCTCGGACCGCCGAGTTCGCGCCTCGCCTGCAGGACCCGACCATTGACAACGCCGCCGGCCAGCCGTATTTCAAACTATACGGTTTAGTTTATACAAGGAGCGACGGATGTCAACATTCGTTTCGTTTTTCGCGGAGGGGCCGGTCGCAGGCCTCGCGGTCGTGGGCCTCAACCTGCTGGTGGGACTGGGGCTGATCGCCATCAGCCTGGCGTTGGGCATTGCGGTGTCGCTGCTGATCGGTCTGCCCGCGCTGGTGACCCAGCCCCGGCGCGCCGTTCAGATTCGCATCACCCGGAGGATGCCTGAATGACACCGGCCCTGCTCATCGCGCGCGATTTCATCATCTACTGGGTCAACGTCTCGCTGCTGCCGGTCGAAGTCACCTTCGATGCGATCGAGGCCGAGCTTCGGCGGCGCGGCATCAAAGTCTGAGCAGACCGCAGCGCCCGGGCGAATGCCCCTGAGACAGCTTGCAAGGAGATGAAGGTGAGGCGCAGTCCTTTTCGATCGATACGTAGCGCCGCGCTGGATGGGCCCGTGATGCCCCTCCGCAGCTACCTGCTCTGGGTCGGCGGCGCATTGCTACTGCTGCTGTTTGCCCTGGATGGGCTGCTGCCACAGACGGCCTCGAGCGAAGCCTTCAGCGCGAGTACGGAGCTGCCGCCGATCCGCATTCGCTCCGAGATCAAGGGCCCGGAGGCGGTGGTGATCGACACCAGCCGCGCGGCACGCCTGCCCACTCAGCCGAATGACGAGGCGGCTGCGTCGGAGCCAAGCTCTCCGACGCCTGGATCAGAGCAACTGTCAGGTGGCGTGCGCGCGCCCGACGAACCGCCGACGAACGAAGGATCTACGTCGTCAACACAAGGCTCAAATGTGCATGAAACGTTCGCGCAATTCGTCCCACCCGATCGTTCGAAGCCGCCGAAGGCCAGCCGGCACTCGCATCGGCCACATGCCGGCCTAATCGCCCGGCACAAGGGAGCGCGTGCTCCGCGCGCGCTTGAAGCTCAACGCTCGACCGCGCCATTCGAGCTGCCGAGAAGCTAGGTAGGGCGCCCGGAATCGCGCCCGAGAAGGTGCCGCGGGCGCTTCCGGTTGCTCAGAACCCTTCCGCCTGGCTTCGGTAGAACGTGTTCAGGATCGACATCCGCGGCTTGGTGGTTGCGATCGGCGGCCGCCCGTGCCAGCTCATCCCAAGCAGCGAATGATAGGCCTTCAGCACGACGAACGCGTACCCCGTGTTCGGGAGGAACGGAATCGTCTTCGCCGGCTCCAGACAATACGAGCCGACATGCAACAGGCCCTTCAGCGATGATCGGTACAGCGTGGTGCCGAGAGCTTCCTGGCTGGCATCGGTCGGACAATACAGCTGCATCGTCACGACCTTCTTGCGCGTATCCGGATGCGGCTTGATGCGGTATCCGTCATTGTCGCGATAGATGACCGGCTTCGCGAACAGCTTGAGCTCATCGAGAGGAAGCTTGTCGCCTCGTGCGCGAATCTCCAGCCCGTCGCGGAGCTTGAGCGCAATCGCCTCCGCGAGCTCCTCGGAGGTCAGCATGTGCGAGACTGCGGTCCAAAGCGCTCGCAGATCAGGCGAGATCCTTTCCAGATGATCGCCATAGAGCCGAAGCGCCACGCGGCTCTCGGTGATCGGGTCGTACCCGGTGGTCGGAAACGCGCCAACCAGCTCGCGGTAGATTGAGGCGGGAAAGAAGTCGCGGAAAACGATATGCGGAAACGGATCCGCGGAATGATCTGCAGCGCGAATGCTCGCGACAGCGTGATCTGTCAGTTCCTCGGCGAGGCTGCGCTCGACGATTCCCAAATCCATATCCATCCGAAATCCCCCGCATCGCAACCACAAGCCATGCAGCAACAGTATGATACGAAAAACAACAAAGGTAAATCAATAAGCCGGCGTGGAACCGGCCCATCTCGCTTGTGAATGAACGGCCGCAGTCCCGTTCCGTTGCACCCTCTCCGCTTGCATCGCCTATCCGCCATTCGGTCGCCGTCGAGTAGGCCAGTCTTGCAAATCACCGCTTGCCGCGCTCGCGCGCGCTGGAACATCACCTAGAGCATCGGGATCAACAAGATGCCGATTGAACTTGCGGCCAGCGCCACCGAACATCGCGGGCCGACTGCGCGACCGCTCAATGCAGCCGCGCCGGTTGCAATCACGAGCGGAACGAGGCCGAGTCACAGCGCATTTTTCTTGGTATGCCGTGCGCCCGGAGGAACCGCGTGCCGCACAGGACATTCATCCATGAGGCAGATAGGCGGAGGACCTCATGTCTGAAGTCACAACCGACCACAAAACAATCCGCCGATGGGCTGAGCAGCAAGGCGGCAAGCCGGCGGCGGTCGATCGGACGCATAAGGGCGACGATGTCGGAATCATCCGCATCATGTTCCCGAAAGCGCCGAACTCGGAGCACGGCAACCTGGTCGAGATTTCGTGGGAGGAGTTCTTCGCGGAGTTCGAGGAGCGAAACCTGGCGCTGGTTTACGACCCCGATGGAATGTTCAGCAAGATTGTCGGACGCGACACGGCGGAACGTCGCGAACACGGCGACCATCGTGCGGCGCGGTAGTCGGGCAACGGAAATCGCGGCAGCGAAAGTCGTGCGCAGACCAAAAGCTCCGGCGACTAATCGCTGAAAGAACGGGAATACCGCGACAGCGACGGCACGGCGCACCATCACACCAACGTCTATATGGAGCAGCACGGCACGACGGAATGATCTCCGCTCCTGCTGTGCTGCTGAATGTTTGTCGGATCGCATCGCTTCGTCTTGCAATGCACACCGGAGATGAAACCCGCCGCTATTGGGAACATTACAGTCCGACATTGCTTATAGGGACCGAAACGGTCTTGAGGAGGACAACATGGACGGACTGATTTATTTGATAGGGCTCATCGTGGTCATCATGGCCATCCTGTCTTTCTTCGGTCTCCGCTGAGGCAGCGGCAATGACGATCGAAGCAACTGCGACGGACGTGACTGCAGCGTCCCGGCCCGCGCTGGATAGTTGGACGCTGCAATGGACGCCCGTCGTGGCGGGAGCTCTCACCGCGGCAGCGGTCACTTTCATTCTCATTACCTTCGCCGCAACGGTCGGCCTCGGCGTGAGTTCGGCCGCCCCCACCTGGCGCGACGCATCGGTCGCGCTCTGGCTGCTCTCGGGCCTCTATCTGGTGCTGCAATCGCTGGTCAGCTTCGGCTGCGGCGGCTACATGGCCGGCCGGATTCGCACGCCCTATGAAGCGCCACGCGGGGACGACACCGAGCGGCGTGACGGCCTTCACGGCATCGCCGCCTGGGCGCTTGCGGTCGTGCTGGGCGCAGCTCTTTCAGGGTTGATCGCTTCCGCGATCAATCATCCGAATGGTTGGACCCGACCGGCTTCGGCCAACGAACCGTCGGTTCTCAGTTACGAGCTGGACCACCTGTTCCGCTCGCCACGGCATCCGCCGACGGCCGAGCTCGCACCCGCGCGTGCGGAAGCCGGGCGCGTGCTGCTGACGTCCTCGAGCCATTCGGGCGTCAGTTCGGATGATCGAGCCTACCTCGTGCAGCTGGTGACGGGCGTCACCGGGCTCGCCGGGCCCGACGCCGAACGTCGTGTCGACAGCGTCATCGCGGCGTCCAAGACCGCGCTCTCTCATGCGCGGGCGGGCACCGTGATCCTTGCGTTCTCGGTCGCGACGGCGCTGCTGCTCGGAGCGGTCGCCGCCTGGGCCGGCGCGGAAAGCGGCGGCAGGCATCGCGATGGCCTGCCGATCTCCGGCTGGATGCTGCATGCCAATCATCGCTTCGGCCGGCGCCGCGGCCTGCTAGGCGACATGACCTCGTAACGGCATAGTTGGTCGCCCGGGGCACAGCAGCCGGGCGACCAGCTCTCTTTGTCTCTGATAAAAGCCGCTCATCGGACCAGGCTCACCCAGCCTTCGGTCGCGGTAAAGGCTTTCGCAAACAGCGCCTCGGTCGGCTGCCCGCGATGCAGCGCCTTGCCGACCTCGCAGATCGCGAGTAGCGCGCTGGCACGCGCTTCATCGACCTCGATCGACTCAGTGCCGCCTGCGCTCTTCGCCAGGCCGATCACGCCGTTCAGGAGCTGCAACGCGGTCTGCGGTGCAGCCGCTTGCGCCGATGTCAACACACTCAGGAAATGCTCGGCCTTTTCCAGTTCAGTCACCTCGATCTCCCGTTTGAAGAATGCTCCGCGCCGTCTCCAGGCCGCTCGCCAGCGCAGCCTCGACTGTGCCCATCTCCGCTCCGCGGTAGAGCGCCTCGCCGGAAAAATGGATCGGCCGGCCATCCGCCTCCGAGAGCCTGGACTGCGCCGCACGCGTGCCCGGTGTCGCGTAGGAATAGGCGCCGCGCGCGAACGGATCGCGCGCCCAGTTGATCGCGTAGGCAGCTGTCAGCATCTGACTTAGCTGCTCAGGCTCGCGATCGAAGATCCCAGCGAGCGAGGCAAGCCCGATGTCGACCAGATCATCCGCGTCGAGATCGGCCATGGCAGCAGTCTTGGGACCGGCGAACCAGCCGGTGAGCACCGGACGATCGGTCGGATACTGTGTCCACCACACCGGGATCCGAGCCTCCGAGAGCAGAAACATCAGATCGGCGAGATCCTTTCGCGGCTCGAGCCACCAGCGCCTTTCGAAGCGCAACAGGATCTTGATGACATTGCCAAAGCCGATATCGGCGGCAGCCGAGATCCTGTCGCGTTCCGGCGCCGGCATCGCGATGCTTGTCAGCAGCGGGATCGGAACGGTGACGATGACAGCATCGCCCGCGTGATGATCGCCATTTTCGCAGCGAACCCGGACGCCCCTGTCATCCGCTTCGATTCCCCCCACCGGACAGCCAAGATGGAGCGCAACCCCATGCTTGCGGCACTCCGCGACGAGGAAATCGATCAGCGCCCCGTAGCCGCTGACGATGCGGCCGGCCTGCCGGCTTTGTCCGCCTCCCATCCACTCCTCACGCAGCGCGAATGTGCTGGCCCGTTCCGGCTCGGCTGCGTCGTAGCTTTCGACCATGCGCTGCACGCTGTGCCGCAGCCGGTCATATTGCGCGCCGGCAAAATGCCGCCGCAGAAACTCGGCAATCGGCAAGTCGTCAGTCAATTGCCGCAACGCATCCTGCAGCGCGGCCTGATCAACGTCCCAGGATTCCTGCAACAGGAACTGCCCGTCGTGGACCGTCCATCTCCAGCCTTCGACAGGACGCAAGGCGAGCCCGGCCTCGCGCAGCAGGCCGTGCGTGACCGAGGCCTCGCCGTGCACGAATTCGGCACCGGCTGCCGCGCTGTATCCGAAGCTTGCCTCAGCAAGTGTATGGATGCGCCCTCCGCACCTGTGTTGTGCTTCCACGATGGTCACCCGCCTGCCCGCGCGGGCCAGTTCGCGGGCGGCCATCAGGCCGGCAGCCCCGGCCCCGATGACGATGATGGTGTCTGATTGTGGTCGAGTCATACCGGAAGCTATCGTGAGGCCTCATTCTCGAGCCTATATCGCAGCAAGATGGCGCCGCCGTCCAGGAGCTGGCTGCTTTCGAGCGTCATCGCAGCCACCGGCGCGCGCTGATCAGCTTCCGCCTCGGTGGAATCGAACACGCTGGGCGCCCCCTTGGCACCGTCGACCGCCGGACAGATGATCAGGTTGAGCTCATCGACCAGGCCGGCGCGCAGGAAGGCGCCGTTGGCACCGCCGCCGCCTTCAAGCAGCAGCCTGTTCACACCGAGGTCACGATTGAGGATGTCGAGCATCAACGCGAGATCGATCTGGGTGCGCCCGGCAAAGATGTAGGACACGCCTTCCTTGCGCAGGCCGGCAAGATGCGCGTCCGGCACCGCCTCGGTGAGCACGACCACGATCGGATCACCGCCGATGTCCGAGCGGCCCCACGCGATCTTGCCGTGGGGGTCGAGCACGACGCCATAGGCGTCGGCATCGCGCCTTGCGAACCAGGCCGTTCGCGGGAAAGTCGCGTCCGTCGTGGCCGGATAGGATTTGCCCTTGGCGAACTCCTGGCCGGTGACGCGGCCGACCAGCCACGCGTCACCATCGAGCTGATCGTGCACACGCTCGAACAGATCACCGGCCGACCCCTTCGGACGCCAGCGGCTGTGCAGCGTGCGCCCATCGACGCTTGCGACCATCAGACAGATCACGTGCGGCTTCATGCGGTCCTCTTATTCAGTTCGACCCGGCCGATCTTGGCCGGCGCAGTCTCGGGTATCAGGGCCATCGCCACCAGGCCGGCGGCTGCCGCCACCAGGAGATACCAGGACGGCGCCAGCGGATCGCCGGAGACATGGAGCAGCCAGGTCACCACGAGCTGGGCGGTCCCGCCGAAGCTTGCGATCGCAACCGCGTATATGGTGGCGAACACGCCGCCGCGGATCTCCTGCGGCAAAGCTTCGGTGAAGGCGGCATAGAACGCCGTGTAAGGCAGCGATCCGATCGCCGACAGCAGGCCGAAGCCGAACAGCAAGGACCACGCGCCGGGCGCATTCACGATCCACAGGAAGGCTGGATAGGTCAGCACAAGCACAGCCAGTTGCGGCCACACCATGACGGGCTTGCGCCCATAGCGGTCGGCCAGCCAGCCGCCCAAAATCGCGCCTGCGATCTGCAGGCCATTGCTCACGACCGATACGGTAAAGGCGAGGTCCGCCGCGACGTGCAGCGTGGTCTTGGCATAGGTCGTCATGTACTGGGTGACGTAGGTCGAAATCGTGCCGCTCGCCAGGATCATCAGCGCCAATACGATCAGGCGGATATGCCGGCCGGCGAGCACGAGATGGCTTGTTCGCGCCTCCTCTTTGGAGGCGTCAGGAATGACGGTCTCCGGCAAGCTGCTGCGCATCCAGAGCCCGACGGGCAAGCAGGCCGCGCCGATCAGGAATGCAATCCGCCAGCCATAGGCGTCGAGCGCCTCCGGCGCCATCGCCCTGCTCAGGACGACGCCGACGAGCGCGCCGGCGGTGGCGGCGATCTCCTGGCTAGTCGGCTGCCACGCCACCACCAGCGCGCGATTTTCGGGCGAAGCGATCTCCAACAGATAGGCCGTGGTCGGCCCGACCTCGCCGCCGAGCGCAAAACCCTGCACCATGCGCGCGAGGATCACGATGATGGGCGCCGCCAGCCCGATCGTGGCATAGGACGGCGTCAGCGCGATGGTCAGGATCGCCACGCCCATCAGCGCGAAACTGAGCAGCATCGCGGGCCGCCGGCCGACCCGATCCGAATAGATGCCGAGCACGATGCCACCGATCGGCCGGGTCACGAATCCGGCACCGAAGGTGGCGAGCGACAGCATCAGGCTCCCATAGGCGCTCTGCGCCGGAAAGAAGGTGCGGCCGATCTCGACGGCGAAGAAGCTATAGGTGATGAAGTCGTAGAATTCGAGCATGTTGCCGATGGTGGCGGCAAATGCGGCGCGTTGGACGCTGATCTGTGGCTCGTCTGCGATTGCCAACGCCAATGTCGAATCTCCATTCCCTTCGGCACGCGCCTTGGACGTTCGCCACACACGCGTGAAGCGATATCAAATCCGTCCCCGTCAGGCGGTTCCGATCTACTTGCCCGCGCACCATCGTACAATGCAAATCAACGTGCTGATATATTCTCGCAACGCATGCGCGCCCGAGCTTTGCGGCAGGCTCGCCCTCTTGAATGAGAGGGCGCAGGGAAGGCCGGGAGCTCGCCGCCCCCATGGCCCGCCTGCAACAAGAAAAGCAGGCGGCAGTCACCACAGGTTCGGCCGAAACATCCCGGCCTTCCCTGCGCGATGAGTTTACGGCTTATTTCGCGCTCTCCCCAGGGACCGGCTTTCTTGCCCCTGTAACGACAACGCTAACGCGTTGCGCACGCGACAACGCTAGCGCGTTGCGCAGACATCAGCACCGGGATGCCAGGACCACACGACTTCGCCGTCCACGACAGCTGCGTCGTCTTTCGCAACTGATCGCGGTCACCGCATCCCGCCTCCACGTATCGTGACGACGCGTACGCCCCTCTTCGATGAGGCGGGACGGGCGAGAGATAGCATGATTTCTGAAAAAACGAACGAGATATTTCGGGAACGTCGTTCCGAAATCGGATTGCGGACGCTCGGGTCAGCTTGGGGGCATTCCTAACAGCGCCGCCCGATGCACGCCATCTTGGGAAGATATGGGCGCGCTGCCCTGATCGAGCACGATCGCCCTCACCCGGAGACGCTGCAGAGACGCAGCCCCCTCGCCCGTGACTTTCTCGGGCCTTCCGCGTTGAGGGCGCGGGAAGCTTTCGATGGAGCCGGCGGAACTCACACCGCTCGGCACGTTGCGGAGGAAACATGGCAAGCGAAGACGCGATGCTCAGCAAAATCCCCGAGGTGACGCTCGGCTTCTGGGTGATCAAGATCCTGGCCACGACGCTCGGTGAAACCGGCGGTGATTCGGTGACGATGAGCTGGCTGCACGCCGACCAGGACGCTCAGAATGGCGGCTATCTGATCGGCACCGGCATCTTTCTTGCGGTGTTCGTTGCGGCGGTGATCGCCCAGATCGCGACGAGACGCTTCAATACCTGGATCTACTGGCTGGCCATCGTGGCCTCGACCACGGTGGGCACGGCCATGGCTGATCTCTTCGATCGATCATTGGGCATCGGCTATACGGGAGGCTCGTCTGTCCTGCTCGGCCTGGTCCTGTGCTCGCTCGCAGCCTGGTACCTGACGCTCGGATCGATCGATGTCCGGACGGTGGCAACGCCGCGGGCGGAGATCTTCTATTGGGTGACGATCACATTTTCGCAGACGCTGGGGACCGCGCTCGGAGATTGGACCGCCGATGGCACCGGATTGGGCTATGACGGCGGTGCCCTCGTGTTCGGTGCGGGCCTCCTCCTGCTTGCGGCTCTGTATTATTGGACGACGGTCTCGCGCGTGTTCCTGTTCTGGGCCGCCTTCATCTTGACGCGACCGCTCGGCGCGACGGTTGGAGACTTCCTGGACAAGCCGACCAGTCAAGGCGGCCTGGCGCTCAGTCGACCTTTGGCGTCCGGAGTGATGCTGGCGGCGATCATTGTGCTGATCGTGATCCTGCCGCAAAGGCCGGGACGGCATCCGGGATCCGACCTCGCAGCGCAGCTGCCGTGACTTGTCGGATAGCCTTGTCGAACAGGCCCGCGGTCGCGTTGCAACACGCGAGCGGCGGCGCCAGCCTGTTGCGCCCGCGAGGCACGTGGTGCGCTCATCCCGATCGACGCGGTCACCCTGCTCACACGCAATTGACCGGATGTGAACGCGCCGAGACATCTCCTGCCGCTTGATTCATCCGCCGTCCTTTGATTACTCCTCGGGCGAGATTGAGTTTGTCTGTCATCAATCTCGTCCGGCCAATTGATGCTTTGCGTGAGGCTTTGTCCCGCCATGTGCTCTTCTGGATAACCGCGAAGACCCGCCGAGCGCGCAGCAACGGCAACATGCCTCGCGCCTCGCACTCCCCTCAGTGACAACGAAGTCCCTGTTCGCAGGATCGATTCCGCTTGGGATCGAGCCCTCTGTTCGACGGCTCGCGGACGCTCATGTTCGTGAGCCCTGCGCGCGCCAGCCGCAACGGACCGCAAACTTCAGGAGCGATGCCGACCATGATCTCCGCGCAGAACCTGACACGCAAGTACGGATCATTCACCGCCGTCGACGACGTCAGCTTCCGTGTCGGGGACGGCGAGATCGTAGGTCTCCTCGGCCATAACGGCGCGGGCAAGACCACGATCATGAAGATGTTGACCGGCTATCTGGAGCCGACCGCCGGAACCGCTGAGATCAACGGCTATGATATCAGCGAGCGGCGGCGCGAGGCGCAGGCGCTGATCGGCTACCTGCCGGAAAACTGTCCGCTCTATCCGGAGATGACCGTCGTCGAGTTCCTCGACTACGCCGCCGAGTTGAAGGGCATTACGCCGGGCGAGCGGCCGCGCGCGTTGCGCGACGCCATCGCAGCCACGGGTCTTGCCGAGAAGGCCGCGGAGCCGATCGCCAGCCTGTCGCGCGGCTACCGCCAGCGCACCGGCGTGGCGCAGGCCATCCTGCACAGGCCGAAGATCGTCATCCTCGACGAGCCGACCAACGGCCTCGATCCCGCGCAGATCGCGCAGATGCGCGGCCTGATCAAGCAGCTGGCCGAAACCGCCACCGTCATTCTCTCCACCCACATCCTGCAGGAGGTGCGCGCCGTCTGCGAGCGGGTGCTGGTGATCAATCGCGGCCGGCTGGCGCTCGACGCCAGGATGGACCAACTCGGCAGCGCCGGCCGCTTGCGTCTCGTCACCAGCGGACCTCCGGACAAGGTCGAACCGCTGATCGCCGGGCTCAATCTCGTCAAGAGCGTGGACCGGCTGGCGCCGGAGGGCGCCGCGCACGCCTATGGGCTGCGACTGAATGGCCACGGCGCCGAGGCGGTCGCGCCCGCGGTGGCGCGCGCCATCACGACCAGCGGCCTCGACCTCTATGCGCTTCATCCCGAACAACGCGACCTGGAAGCGGTGTTTGCCGAGATCACCGCGGTCGATGCAGCAAGCCGGGAGACCCAGAATGCATAATGTGCTCCGTATCGCCCGCAAGGAGCTGGGCGCCTTCTTCGCCTCGCCCGCCGCCTTCATCTTCATGGCTGCGTTCCTCGCGATCTCCCTGTTCCTGTTCTTCTGGGTTGATCGCTTCTTCGCCCGCGATATCGCCGACGTGCGGCCGCTGTTCGAGTGGATGCCGGTGCTGATGATCTTCTTCGTCTCCGCCGTGACCATGCGGATGTGGAGCGAGGAGCGGCGCGCCGGCACGCTGGAATTTCTGCTGACCTCGCCGGTCGCTCCGCTCCAGCTCGTGCTCGGCAAGTACCTGGCCTGTCTGGCGCTGGTGGCCATCGCGCTCGCGCTGACCTTGCCCTTGCCGATCACGGTCTCGCTGATCGGCCCGCTCGACTGGGGACCGGTGCTGGGCGGCTATCTCGCGGCGCTCGCGCTCGCCTCGGCCTACATCTCGATCGGCCTGTTCGTCAGCGCGCGCACCGATAACCAGGTGATCAGCCTGATCGTCTCGGTCCTGATCTGCGGCGTGTTCTATCTGCTCGGCTCCAGCACGCTGACGTCGCTGACGGGCAATGAGGGCGGCGAATTGTTGCGACTGCTCGGCGCCGGCTCGCGCTTCGAGTCGATCGCGCGCGGCGTCATCGACCTGCGCGACCTGTATTACTATCTCAGCATTTTCGGCGTCTTCCTGGTGCTCAATCTCTATGTGCTGGAGAGCCTGCGCTGGTCGGCGCAAGGACGCGAGCCGCAGCACCGGCGCTGGCGTATCGTCGCGGCGCTCACGGTCGCCAATCTCGTCGCCGGCAATCTGTGGCTCGGGCAGCTGACGGCCGCGCGCGCCGATCTCACCGCGGGCCACATCTACTCGATCTCCGACGAGACCCGCGGCTATCTGCGCCAGCTGCAGGAGCCGCTCCTGATCCGCGGCTATTTCAGCGCCCAGACCCATCCGCTGCTGGCGCCGCTGGTGCCGCGCCTGCGTGATCTCCTGAAAGAGTACGAGATCGCAGGCCGGGGCAAGGTGCGGGTCGAGTTCGTCGATCCCCAGCAGAACCAGGCGCTCGAAGCCGAGGCCAACAAGCACTACGGCATCCAGCCGGTGCCCTTCCAGACATCGAGCAAGTATCAGGCGTCGGTGACGAATTCGTACTTCAACATCCTGGTCAAATATGGCGACGAGTACACCACCCTCGGCTTCCGCGATCTCATCGAGGTCAAAGACCGCGGCGAGGGCGAAGGCGACCTCAATGTCGACCTGCGCAATCCGGAATACACGATCACGCGCGCCATCAAGAAAGTGCTGAACAGCTATCGCGGCTCCGGCGACGTGCTCGCCAGCATTCCGCAGCCGGTGACGCTGGAAGCCTATATCTCAAAGGACAAGCTGCCGGATCCGCTGCCGGCGCTGAAGACCGGACTCGAGGAGCTGATCAAGGACTATCAGGCGAAGGCGCCCGGCAAGCTGAAGGCGGAGATCATCGATCCCGACGCCGATGGCGGGCAGACCGCCAAGATGCTGCAGGACACTTACGGCCTGGAGCCGCTGGCTGCGGGGCTGCTCAATCCCAAGCGGTTCTGGTTTGACCTGATCCTGAAGAGCGGCGACAAGGCGGAGCAGATTCAGCTGCCGGAATCGCTCGACAAGGACGGGCTGAAGCGCAACATCGACGCCGAGTTGAAACGCTTCACGCCCGGCGCGCTGCGCACGGTGGCGCTCTACACGCCGCCGCCGGCGATGCCGCAGCTCGGCATGGCCGGCGGCTCCGGCCCCTCCTTCGAGCTGTTGCAGCAGAAGCTGCAGGAAGACGAGCTGGTGGATGCGGCGGACCTGAAGGACGGCCGCGTGCCGGATCGCGCCGACATCCTGTTCGTGGCTTCGCCTGAGCAGCTCGATCAGAAGCAGGTGTTCGCGGTCGATCAGTTCCTGATGAAGGGCGGCACCGTGATCGTCGCCACCTCGCCCTATCAGCCCTCGCTCCATGGTGATCTCAAGGTCACCAAGACACCGTCGGGCCTGGAGGACTGGCTGAAATTCCAGGGCCTGCAGGTCGAGGACAAGATGGTGCTCGACAAGCAGAGCGCACCGTTCCCGATCCCGACTGAGCGTGACATCGGCGACGGGCTCAAGGTGCGGCAGATCCAGCTGATGGATTATCCGTTCTTCGCCGACATCCGCAGCGACGGGCTGGCGCAAGGCGCGGCGCCGTCGGCCGGCATCCAGCAGCTCACTTTGTCCTGGGCCTCGCCGTTGACGATCGCGCCCGACAAGGCCGGCAAGCGCAAGGTGGTGCGGCTGATCGAGAGCTCGCCGCAGTCATGGAGCGCGAATACGACCGATGTGGTGCCTGATTTCCGCGAGCATCCCGCGACCGGCTTCCCCGAGCCCGAGAAGGAAGGACGGCAGCTGCTCGGCGCCATGGTGGAGGGCGAGTTCACCTCGTTCTTCGCCGGCAAGCCGTCGCCCTTGGCCAAGGACGCGCCGGAACAGAAGCCAGGCAAAGACGACGCCGCGCAGGCAACGAAGCCCGCGGCCGCGCCCAAGGACGGGCCCAAGAACGACAAGCCCAGCATCACCGGCGTGATCGGCCGCTCGCCCGAAAGCGCGCGCCTGATCCTGATCGGCTCCGGCACCTTCCTTTCGGACGACGTGCTGCAGCTCGCCTCCAGCGTCGACCGCACGCAATATCTCGCGCCGGTCGATTTCGCGCAGAACCTGGTCGACTGGTCGCTGGAGGATCGCGGGCTGCTGACGCTGCGCAGCCGCGGCGGCCAGTTCTCGCGCACGCTGGCGCCGATGAAGAGCAGCGGCCAGATGTTCTGGGAATATCTCAACTATGCGCTGGCCCTGGCGGGGCTCGGCATCGTCTACATCCTGCACCGCTCGCTGCGGCTTGGCGCCAGGCGCAGATATCTCAACATGCTCGGCATCGAGGGAGCCACGACATGAGGCGGCCGACCGTTCTCCTTCTGACAGCCCTGTTGGGCGGACAGCTCGCACTGGCGCTGGTCATCGCGCGGACCGGCTCCGATCACGCCGCCTTCAGCGCCAAGGACCCGCTGCTTGCATTCGAGCCGGCGAAGATCGATCAGATCGCGATCGACGATGATGCCGGCCACGCGGTGACGCTGGACAAGCAGAACGGCGAATGGGTAATCCCCGCCTCTGCCGGCTTCCCGGCCGACCAGGGCCGGGTCGAGAGCTTCCTCAGCCAGCTTGCCGCATTGAAGAGAGGCTTGCCGGTGGCGGAAACGGCAGGTGCCGCCGAGCGCTTCAAACTAACCGAAAAGGTTCATGACCGCCGCGTGGTGCTGACCAGCGGAGGCCAAAAAGTCGGAGAACTCCTGATCGGGACGTCGCCGACCTATCGCCAGGTGCATGCCCGCCTCAGTGGCGCTCCGGCGATCTATGTCGTGGATTTCGCCGCCTATGATGCCGAGAGCGATGCGGCTGCGTGGATGAACCACGGCCTTCTCGACACGCCGCGGAACAAGATCGCCAGCATCGCTGTCGGCGACGTCACGCTCGACGGCAAGGATGGCAAGTTCGCGCTGGCCGGCTTGACCCAGGACGACAAGCCGCTTGCCGACAAGATCGACTCGCTGGTGGGTGCGGTCGCGCATCCGCTGTTCGATGCGGTTCAGGGCAAGGGCAAGGACGCGTTGGCCAAGGTCGACGATCCCGACGTCACGGCCACCGTGAAGCGGGCGGACGGAAGCTCCGTCACCTATCGCTACAAGAAGGATGCCGGCTTCTATCTGTTTGCAAGCTCGGCCCAGGACTATTTGTTCCGCGTCGCGGATGACAAGATCAAGCCGGTCATCGAGGCCAAACGTGCGGCGCTGATCGAAGCCCCGAAGCCGAAGCTCGATGCCAAGCCGGAGACCGCGCCCCAAGCCCAGCAGACCCAGGCTCCGGAGACCAAGGCGCAAGAGACCAAGGCACCCGAACCGAACGGCGCGCCGAAGGCTGCCCCTGATGGCGCCAGGAGCGACACTCAGGCCTCGCATGGGGATGCACCACCTACAGGGCATGGCGGTTGAAGAGTGGCGCAGCGATCACGCTGCGCCGAAGCAGCACCGGACCTCGGCTTTGCTCAGGCCTGGCTCTCCATGCGCCGGTCAACCAGTCTTGTGCCGGAGCGCATCGACAATGATCTTGAACGCCGGCGAGTTCTGTCGCCGGCTCGGATAATAGATGTGATAGCCGTCGAACGGTGGGGACCAATCGTCCAGCGCCAGGACCAACGCTCCCGAGGCGATGTGCTGATCAACGAGGTTCTCCGGCAGATAAGCGATGCCGTAGCCATCCAAAGCCGCGTCGATCATCCCGGAGGAAATGTTGAAGGTGAGCTGTCCGTCGACCCTGACGCGAAGCTCCTGTCCGCCCTTCCCGAATTCCCAGACGTAGAGGCCGCCGGACCTTTCCTGCCGCCGGTTGATGCAGTTGTGCCGGATCAGATCGTGGGGATGATCCGGCACGCCATGCGCGGCGAAGTACCGAGGTGAAGCGACCGCAACCAATCGCCAATCCGGCCCGATCCGCACCGCGACCATGTCTTTCTCGAGGCTCTCTCCGAGTCGAACGCCGGCATCGAAGCCCTCCTCGACAATGTTGCGAAATCCGTCGTCCAGATTCAGCTCCAGCTTGATGTCGGGATAGTTCTCCAGAACGTGCTTGAGTTTCGGCCACACGACGCTCTGCAACGCGTGGTCCGACAGCGTCAGCCTGATGCGCCCGGACGGCTTGTCGCGGAACGCCATGAGATCGGCGATGTCGGATTCGATCTCCGCGATCCGGGGCGCCAACGACTGGCGCAATCGCTCGCCGGCCTCGGTCAGCCGGACGCTCCGCGTCGTCCGCATCAGCAGCCGGATGCCCATCTGATCTTCCAGGCGCTTGATGGTGTGGCTCAGCGTGGACTGGGCGATCCCGAGCGTAGCCGCCGCCTTGGTGAAGCTGCGTTCCTTGGCCACCGCCAAGAACCACAGGAAATCATTAAAGTCTTGGTTGGACATCTTGGTTGGACATGGGTTTCCGCCGCGGTACGGCCGACCATTTATGCCGCCAGTCGATTAATGCAAGCGAACTATTCCGGCTAATCGCGATCCGCCGCAAGCTCTAGCTTGGTTGCTCGGCCGCCTGCTCCTCGGTGGAGCGGCCCGCCTCACGGGAAATCCCCGCGCGCATCGCGCTTCACCCGTGAGCCCTGCTGATCGGAGTTACCCCATGCTTGCAGCCGTCATGCACGGTCCTCGCGACGTTCGGTTCGAACAGGTCGACGACCCGAAGATCCTCAAACCCACCGACGCCATCATCAAGCTGTCGGCCACCTGCATCTGCGGATCCGACCTTTGGCCCTATCGCGGCCTGCAACCGATCGATGGCCCCGCGCACATGGGCCACGAATATTGCGGCGTTGTCGTCGAGGTCGGCCGCGAGGTGAAGACGGTGCGGCCCGGCCAGTTCGTGGTCGGCTCGTTCTGCATTTCGGACAACACCTGCCCGCATTGCCGCTTCGGCTTCCAGTCGTCATGCGTGCAGCGCGAGTTCATGTCGGGTGCGCAGGCGCCCTACGCGCGCGTTCCCTTGGCGGACGGCACGCTCGTTGCGACCGCGGAGCTGCCATCGGCTGATCTCATCCCCGATCTGCTCGCCGCTTCCGACGTGCTGGGTACGGGATGGTATGCCGCCGACGCCGCGAACGTGCGTGAAGGATCGATCGCTGTCGTGGTCGGCGACGGAGCTGTCGGCCTGATGGGCGTTCTGGCCGCCAGACAATTGGGCGCGGAGCGGATCATCGCCATGAGCCGCCACGAGACACGGCAACGGCTCGCGCGCGAGTTCGGGGCGACCGATATCGTCTCCGAGCGCGGCGAAGATGGCGTAGCCCGCATCAAGGACATGACGCGCGGTGTCGGCGCCGATTCCGTTCTCGAATGCGTCGGCACGCAGCAGTCCATGACGCAGGCGATCGAATGCACGCGTCCGGGCGGGACCATCGGCTATGTCGGTGTGCCGCACGGCGTGACGTTCGATGGCCAGGCGATGTTCTTCGCGCAACGACGCATGCTCGGCGGCCCGGCCCCGGTCCGGCGCTTCCTTCCCGACCTGATCGACCGCGTTCTCACCGGCAAGATCAAGCCCGGCAAGGTTTTCGATCTCAAGCTGCCGCTGTCAGAAGTCGCGGAGGGTTATCGCGCCATGGATGAGCGGCGCGCGATCAAAACGATCCTGACTGTTTGATCGCAGAGCCTCACAACTCAGTCATCACCCCGGGCCTTGTCGGCTTGCGGGAGTTCCATGTTGCTATCTCTGCGCGAAGGTTCATTATCGGCGCAAGACAAAAGAATTCGGGGAAACGATCATGATCAAAATAACAATCAACGGCCAGGAACAGACCTGGGATGGTGATCCGGAACTTCCGCTGCTCTGGTACTTGCGCGACGAGGCCGGGCTGACCGGCACCAAGTTCGGCTGTGGCCAGGCGCTGTGCGGTGCCTGTACCGTGCTTGTCGACAAGGACGCCGTGCGTTCCTGCATCACCTCGGTTGCCGACGTCGCGGGGCGCAAGATCACGACCATCGAGGGCCTGCACCCGACCGGCGATCATCCCGTGCAGAAAGCCTGGCGCCAGGTCAACGTTCCTCAATGCGGCTTCTGTCAGGCCGGGCAGATCATGCAGGCTGCCGCGCTGCTGATGGACAATCCCAAGCCGTCGCACGACCAGATCCGCGAAGCGATGTCCGGCAACATCTGCCGCTGCGGCTGCTATCAGCGGATCGAGAACGCCGTCCATCTCGCATCGACGGGGGTGTGACCATGAATTTCATCGACAATCCCGGCAAGCTTCGCGGCTTCCAGCGCAGCATCCGAGTCGAGAAAGTTTCACGTCGCAGTGTGCTGAAGGGTCTTGGTATCAGCGGCGGCTTCGTCCTCGCCGCACCCCTGATGTCGCGCAAGGCATTTGCTTATGAGACCGGCGCCGGCAAGATGCCGCATGGCGTGGTGGTCGATCCGCGCGTCTTCGTCGCGATCGCGCCCGATGGCGTCGTGACCATCCTCGCCCACCGTTCCGAAATGGGCACCGGCGTGCGCACCAGCCTGCCGCTGATCGTGGCCGAGGAGATGGAGGCCGACTGGTCCAAGGTCAGGGTTCAGCAGGCCCATGGCGACGAGGCCAAGTTCGGCAACCAGGACACCGACGGCTCTCGCAGCACGCGGCATTATCTGATGCCGATGCGCCAGATCGGGGCCTCGGCCCGCGTCATGCTGGAGCAAGCCGCCGCGAAGCGCTGGGGCGTGCCGGCAACCGAGGTAAAGGCCGTCAATCACGAGGTGGTCCATGACGCCACCAGCCGCAAGCTCGGCTTCGGCGCGCTCGCGGCCGACGCGGCCAAGGAACAGGTCCCGAGCATCGACAGCCTCAAGCTGAAGGACCCAAAGAATTTCCGCTATCTGACCAAAGGCCAGATCAGCATCGTCGACCTCCACGACATCACGACCGGCAAGGCGCGCTACGGCGCCGATGTGCGCCTGCCGGGGATGAAATATGCCGTCATCGCCCGCCCGCCGGTCACCGGCGGCAAGTTGGTGTCGTTCGATTCCGCAGAGGCGTTGAAGATCTCCGGCGTCGAGAAAGTGATGGAGGTGCGCGGCTGGCCGTGGCCCTCGAAGTTCCAGCCGCTTGGCGGCGTCGCCGTGATCGCACGCAACACCGGCGCCGCGATCAAGGGCCGCGACGCATTGAAGATCGTCTGGGACGATGGACCGAACGGCCAATATGAGTCGGTCGCCTTCAGAAAGGAGCTGGAGGACGCCTCGCGCAAGCCGGGTCTTGTCGTGCGCCAGGATGGCGACGCCGATGCCGCATTGAAGAGCGCCGAGAAGGTGATCGTCGGCGAGTACTACATCCCGCATCTTGCTCATGTCAGCATGGAGCCGCCGGCCGCCGTCGCCGATGTCAAAGGCGACAAGGCCGAGATCTGGGCGCCGGTACAGAGCCCGGGCGGCACTCGCGAGGACACCGCCAAGACGCTCGACATCCCCGAGGAGAACGTCACGGTCAACGTGACGCTGCTGGGCGGCGGTTTCGGCCGCAAGTCGAAATGCGACTTCGCGCTCGAGGCCGCGCTGCTCTCGAAGGAGCTCGGCGCACCGGTGAAGGTGCAATGGACGCGCGAGGACGACGTCCACCACGGCTTCCTGCACACGGTCTCGGCCGAGCGGATCGAGGCCGGCCTCGACAAAAACGGCAAGGTGATCGCCTGGCGCCACCGCAGCGTGGCTCCGAGCATCGCTTCCACCTTTGCCGCCGGCACCGTGCACCAGGCTCCGTTCGAGCTGGGCATGGGCTTCGTCGATATGCCGTTCGAGATCGCCAACGTCACCTGCGAGAATCCGGAAGCGGCGGCGCATACTCGCATCGGCTGGTTCCGCTCGGTGTCGAACATCCCGCACGCCTTCGCTGTGCAGTCCATGGTCGGCGAGCTCGCCCACGCCACCGGCCGCGATCAGAAGGAGATGCTGCTCGCGCTGATCGGAAGCCCGCGGATCGTCCAGCTCTCATCGGTCAAGGACCTCTGGAACTACGGCGAGCCCTATGACAGCTATCCGATCGACACTGCGCGCCTGCGCAAGGTCGTCGAGGTGGTTGCTGAGAAAGGCGAATGGGCGCGCCAGCTGCCGAAGGGGCATGGCCTCGGCATCGCCGTGCACCGCAGCTTCGTCAGCTACATCGCCACCGTCGTCGAGGTCGCCGTCGACGAGAAAGGCAAACTGACGGTCCCGCGGGTCGATACTGCGATCGACTGCGGCACCTATGTCAATCCCGAGCGCATCCAGTCGCAGATCGAGGGCGCGGCCATCATGGGGCTGAGCCTCGCCAAATATGGCGAGATCACCTTCAAGAACGGCAAGGTCCAGCAGAACAATTTCGACGACTTCCCGGTGGTCCGGATCGACGAAGCACCCTTGGTGACCAACGTCCATATCGTGCCGCCCGGACCCGAGACGCCGCCGAGCGGCGTCGGTGAGCCCGGCGTGCCGCCGTTCGCGCCCGCGCTGATCAACGCGATCTTCGCCGCGACCGGCAAGCGCATCCGCTCGTTGCCGATCGGCAAGCAGTTGGAAACCTAGTTGGAGACGCAGCCGGAACGGTAGATAGGTCGCAATCAATCTCGTCGATCGGGCAGAAGCGGTCGACGACGCTGATCTCCCTGGCGCTCGCAGCGTTTGCTGTCGAGCGCCTTCCTTTGTCGGCGCGACCCGCGCAAAGCGGCAGGAGATCTCAAACAAGCTCAAATGATGTGGAGCGACGCGCACTTCAAAGACATGCAAGCTTCATTTGTATTGGTCCGCAGCGTGCTTCCATTTCTCTGCCATTGCCGACAATTCCCGGCGCACACGTTCGATGACGCTGTCGTATTCGCGCGTCTCGGTCTGCCTGAACAGACGGACCGTCGGATACCAGGGACTGTCCTCGCGGCCGAGGAGCCAGCGCCAGTCCGGTGCATAGGGAAGGAGGATCCAGGTCGGACGGCCCAGCGCTCCGGCAAGATGGGCCACGCTGGTATCGACGGTGACGACGAGGTCCAGGCATGACACCAGGGCCGCCGTCTCTGCGAAATCGGTCAACAAGGCGGTATGATCGACGATCTCCTCGCGCTCGCGGAGCGTCTCGGCATCCTCTGGCCTCGGGTTCTTCTGCAAGCTGACGAACAGCGCATCGACATTCAGGAGTCCGGACAGCAAGCGGAGCGGCACGGAGCGGTTGCGATCGTTGCCGTGCTTTGGGTTACCCGACCAGACAAGGCCGACCCGCATCTTCTCGTGGAGGCCGAGACGATCTTCCCAGGCCTGCACAAGGTGCGGCTCTGGAGGCGGCAGGTAATTCTTCCCCAGGGGAATGGAGTCCAATTGGGTGCCGAACGCGAACGGCAGGCTGTCGATCGCGATGTGCAAATCGAAAGGTGGGATAACGGTCCTCTGCGTCTTGGGCAGGCAATGCGAAACTCCGGCCAAGCCCGACAGCAGGGGACAAAGCCCCTGATCGACGACGAGAATGATGCGGGCGCCGCGCGCCGCAAGCATCGGGATGTAGCGCACGAACTGAATCGCGTCCCCCACCCCCTCGGTCTGGCAGATGACAACCGTCTTGCCTGCGACCGCCGCTTCCCCGGTCCACATCGGGGTGACGAGCATTGGATAGTCTTTCGCGAACTCCGGAACATTCCAGCGCGCCTCGCGCCCCCGCCATCCGGCTTCGAAGTCACCGCGCAACAACTGCAACAAAGCATGATTCCATACCAGCGATGGATTTTGGGCATCGATGCTCATCGCATACCGATACGCCGCCTCTGCCTCAAGAAAGCGTCCGAGCTCCGTCAGTGTGAGCGCTCGGTTGGTCGCGTTCGCGATGTCCGGCTTGAGGGCCAGCGATCGGTCATACCAGACCAGCGCCCTTTCCGGATGTCCGAGAGCTTTGAGAGCATTGCCGAGGTTCGAGCAGGCTTGCGCATGTTCCGGGTCCAGTCGGATGGCCAGTTCAAAATCACCGATGGCCTGCTCATATTGCTTCAGGCTCGCACGAACAAATCCCCGCAAGGCAAATGTCGGAGCGTGATCCGGTCGCGCCTCCGCGCTGCGGTCGAGATACACAAGAGCTTCGTCAACGCGCCCCTCCTCCTTAAGAAGGAGGCCGGCCTTGTAGGCCGCATCAGCGTCGGCGGGATTGAGTTTGACCGCGTGCTGAAAGCAAAGAAGTGCTTCGCCCAAACGCCTGGTTTGGAGGAGAGTGTTGCCGAGGTGCTGCCAGAGGTCGGCATCATCCGGCTTGAGCTGCACCGCCTTGTCGAAGACCAGGACAGCTTCCTCCTGTCTTCCGAGCCTTAGTAAGGCAGTGCCGAGCGTCTTCAGGTACGAAGGTCTCGGATCCTTCCTGATCGCCCGCGATGCCCATTCGACCACGTAGTCAAACTCGGCGGCCTGCAAGTAAATCAACGCCATCAAGTGCAGGAGTTCGGGCTCTTCAGCGTGGGTTTCGAGGGCTCGCCGACAGCGGAGCTGAGCCTCAAGGAGCTTCCCTACCCTCATTTCGGCAACGGCTGCGATGCAGACCGTCGCGATGTCGCCCTCCTCCGAATTCAAGCTCAGTTCGTCTTGGTCGGCGGCGGCATGGTCGATCTGACGAAACATTCGTCTGCCACGAATCAATTTCTGGGCACAACCTATACACGATCCTCCGAGCAGCGGTAAAGGAGTGCTTCCCTTATATATCAAAGAGCTCGATGCATCCTCGCCTCCGTTTACATCCAGAGCCCGACCAGCGGCCAATATGAAAACATGAACAGCACGATCAGACCGTACATGACCGCAGCCAATGGCAGACCGAGCCGGATCATGTCGCGCGTCGTGAAGCCGCCGGCACCATAGGCGATCATCGCCGGCGCAGACGTCACGGGAAGGATCGCGAGGCATTGCGCGATCAGCGCGACGCCGAGCACGATGCCGACGATCGGCACGGCCGGATTGTTTAGGGAGATCAGGAAGCCGATGATCGCCGGCGTGATCGCGGTCAGGCACGAGGTGATGCTGGTGAAGCAGAAGCGGACGAAGAAGACGACCACGAAGATCATGATCGCCAATGCCGTGACCGACAGGCGCCCCATGCCGGACTCGACGAAGGCGACCTTCGACAACCACGCCGCGCCGCCGCTCTTGGTCAGCATCTCCGCCATCGAGATGCCGGCGCCGAACAGCAAGATCGAGTTCCAGTCGATCCGCTTGTACAGCTCATTGCAGGTGGTGACGCCTACTCCGGGCAACACGAGCAGCAGCACGCAGAGCACCGAAATGGCTGACGCTTCGATGTGGTGCAGCTTGTCGGTGGCCCACAGCAGGATAGTCAGCACCATGATGGCGGAGGCCTTCTTCTCGGCTGCGGACATCGGTCCCAGCTCAGCCAGACGCGCGGAGATGTAGTCGCTTCCTCCGGGCAGCTCGGTGAACTCGAAGCGGAAAAGCCGGGTGGCGAGAAAATAGAGCCCGATGGAAAAGACGATCGTGAAGGGCAACAGATAGATCAGCCAATCGAGATACCCGACCTGGACTTGGCCGGCGCTGGTGAGGAAATTGACCATCACCGGATTGGGGGCCGCGCCAGTGAGAACACCGACGCCGGTCACCGACGGCAGGATGCCCGCGAGCAGCAGCATGGCCTTGCCGATCTGGCTGTCGCGCGGCAAACCGAACGCCTCGATCAGCCCGATCACGATCGGCACCAGCGTCGCGGCCCGCGCGATCACCGAGGGGATGAAGAACGTGAGCGCGAACGCGGTCAGGATGATGCCGAGCATGATCGCGTGCGTTCTTGCGCCGACTAGCTTCAGGATCAGATAGGCAACGCGCTTCTCCAGCCCCGTGCTGGTGATCGCCGCGGCCATGGCCAGCCCCGCCGCGACGAACAGCCAGCCGCTGTTGGAGAAACCGCTGAGCGCCAGCGGCGTGGCCTTGGCCGTGCCAAGAATTGCGCCCGAGTTGCCGGCCGGCGGCGAGAAGCCGAGCGCGAGGATCAGCAGGAACACCAGCGCGACTGCGCTGACGCCATAAGGGATGGCCTCGGTGATCCACATCAGCACCACGAAGACCATGACAGCGATCACACGCTGGCCGGCGAGCGAGAGCCCTTCCGGTGTCGGCGCCATGACGATGGCGGCCATGATCGCGAGTCCGATCAGGATCGTGATCAATTTCCGGCTGCTGACCTCCGTCGTCGTTGCGGACGCAGCATGAACCAGCGTCGACATGCGTATCCTCCATCTTGTTGATTGTGCACCGGCTGGATGCCGATGTTTTTTGTGTTGGTAGCCGCGGCCTTTAACTCAGCCAGCGGCTGCTCCGAGCACCACCACGCCGTCAGCAGCGCGCACACCGTCGCAGGCCGGCAGGACGAAGACCGGGTTGATCTCGGCCTCGATCAAGCGGTCACCGAGCTGAGCCGCCATCATGGAGAAGGCGACGATCGCCGACACCAGCGCCTCGACATCAGCCTTCGGCCGTCCGCGAAATCCGTCCAGCAGCGGCCAGGCGACCAGGTCGTGCAGCATCGAGCGCGCCTCGTCGCGGCTCAGCCCACTCCCCGGTGGCAGCATGCGCATCGTGGTGTCCTTGAACAGTTCGGCCGTGACGCCGCCCATACCGAGCAGAACCGCGGTGCCGAGCGGATCGCGATGCAGCCCCAGGATCAGCTCGGTGCCGCCAGACACCATCTCCTGCACCAGGAAGCGCTGCGGCCGCCGGCCGGTCGCGGCCTCCACCTGCGCCGTCATGGCCGTCAGCCGCTCGCTAATCGTGTCCGGCGTCAGGTTGACGGCGACGCCGCCGACGTCACTCTTGTGCGTGATCTCGCCGGACAGGATCTTCAGCACGACGCGTCCGCCAAGCTCACGCGCGGCCGCAACCGCCTCGGCGCTCGTCGTGACGATGCGCTCGGCAACGCCGCGAATGCCGAACCGGCTGAACAACGCCTTGGCCTCGGCCTCGTCGAGCGAGCCTGAGCGAAAATCGCTGATATCGATGCGCGCTCCGAGCGGTGTCGTGTGTTCACTCCGCACCGGCCGGGCGGCCTGAAGCAGGCCCGACAGCGCGGACGCGCAGCTTTCGGCCGAGGTATAGGCCGGCACGCCCTGCTGGGTGAGAGTGAGGCCGACGTTCGGCGCGTAAGGGCTCACATAGGCGATGACAGGCTTGTCGGACATCGATAGGCAGTCGTGGACGGCGTCGGCCAGCAACGCCGGCGAACCGACCGCCGAGGAGCCTGCGATGATGGTGAGCGCATCGTAGGACGGGCTCGCGAGCAAAGCGCTGATCGCGCCACGCAGGATGTCCGGCTGCAGGCCGGCCAAGGTGAGGTCGACCGGGTTGCGGTCGAGATTGGCGTGCGATCCGGATTGCAGCGACTTCAACCGTGCTGCGGTCTCGGCATCAGGCGCGGGCGTCTCGAAGCCGGCGACGCCGAGACTGTCGGAGACGATCGTCCCGGCCCCGCCGGTCGAAGTGAGAATGGCGACCCGCTTGCCATTGAGCTTGCGTCCAGCGGCGAGCACGGCGGGAATGTCGAGCAGATCCTCGAACGTCTTTGCCCTGATGACGCCGAGCTGCCGGAACAGCGCGTCATACATGCGGTCCGAGCCGGCCAGCGCGCCGGTATGCGAGACAGCCGCTTTTGCTCCTGCCTCCGAGCGGCCGATCTTGAACGCCACCACCGGCTTGCCGGCCTGGCGCGCCGTCTGCACGGCGGCGCGGAAGCGGTCCGGACGGCGGATCGCTTCCACATACAGGGCGATCACCTTGGTCGCGTCGTCCTCAGCCAGGAATTCGATGAAGTCCGACAGCTCGAGATCGGCTTCGTTGCTGGTCGACACCAGCTTGGAGAGCCCGATGCCGCGCGCCGCCGCGCGCGACAGCAGCGCGCCGAGAATGCCGCCGCTCTGCGAGACCAGCCCGATCGAACCGGCCGTGAAATGGTCCATGGCCAGGGCGCCCGAGGCCGACAGCACGATGTTGTCGGTCAGATTGACCAGCCCGATCGTATTGGGTCCGAGAATCCGCATGGCGCCTGCAGCCTGCATGAGCTGACGCTGACGCAAGGCCCCCTCCTCGCCGGTTTCGGCATAGCCGCTGGCCAGCACGATCGCTGCGGCCGCGCCCCGTGCGGCGAGCTCGCGCACCGCCAGATGCGCGCGCTCCGCGCCGAGCAGAACGATGCCGACATCCGGCACAGCCGGCAGCGCCGCGACATCCGGATAACAGGTGAGCCCACCGATGTGCCCGACCTTCGGATTCACCGGATAGATCTCGCCGCCAAAACCGTGCTTCTGCAGGAACGCCACCGGCCGTCCCGAGGTCTTGCTCGGATCGGCCGATGCGCCGATGACGGCGACGCTACGCGGGCGGATGAGGCGTGCGATGGCGTTCACGCGATCACTCCTTCGCGGAGGATTTTTCGAGGAACGCCAGCACCGCCTCACGATGCTCGGCGCTGGTGTAGCAGATTGCCTGTGCCTGGCTGCCGAGATCGAAGATCTCATGCGCCGAGCGCTCGAAGCTCTCGTTGAGGATCTTCTTGCCCAGGGCCAGCGCAGTCGCTGAGCCCTGCGCCAGCTCGACGGCCCACGCTTGTGCTGATGACAACAGCTCGCCCGATGGCGCCGTGCGGTCGAGAATACCGAGCGCGAGCGCCTCGTCGGCCTCGACCATGCGGCCGCTGAAGATCAGTTCCTTGGCGAGCGCCAATCCGACACGGCGCGGCAGGAAATAGAGGCCGCCTCCATCGGGGATCAGGCCACGCTTGATGTAGGACCAGGTGAATTTCGTATGCTCCGAGCCGATCACGAAGTCGCAGGCGAGCGCGGTGTCGGCGCCGAGGCCGGCGGCGGCGCCGTTCACCGCGGCGATGGTCGGCTTGGGCAGATTGAGCAGCAGGGACTGCGCGTGGTGCACACGCTGCTGCCGGCTCCAGCCATTGAAGGCAACCTCACCGGGCGGTGCGTCCAGGCGCCGCTTCATGCCGCTGATGTCGCCGCCGGCGCAGAACGCGCTGCCGCGTCCCGTCAGCACCAGCGCCCTGATCGCCTTGTCGCCGGCGACGGTCTGCAGCGCGCTGACGAATTCCGCGCGCATCTCGTCGCTCATCGCATTGCGACGGTCCGGCCGGTTCAGCGCGATGGTCGCGACACCGGCTTCGACTGAGAATTCGATCGTCTGATAATTCATGTGCGAGCCCTGTTGGTGGTGAGCATTGCGCGCGCGTTCGTTCGAGAATGCGCGGGTCCTTCGACTGACACCCATCCGGATGCGCCAGCGCCGACGGACAACAAAGGACGGATCATGGCAAACCGCCGGTCGTCACTGCAGAACCGGCGAAGCCCGATTTCACGCGAGAGAACTGTCTGACACTGCGTTTCGTCCTCCCGGCGCGCTCTGCGCTTGTTTTGTTTTTTGCTTCTTTACCGGACCGTCATAGACAGGGGTACCCTGCAATTCCACTAGGTGGAAACGGAGGAGATGGGTCATGGCACCACCGCGGCACTATTCCGGGGGCGCGAACGGCAATCGCTCGCTGGAGCGAGGCATCGAGATCCTGCGCGCCTTCCGCCCCGGCGTCGACACCTTGGGCAATGGCGAGATCGCCGAGCGCACCGGCCTGCCGCGGTCGACGGTGAGCCGGCTGACGAAGACGCTGGTCGACTACGGCATGCTCGACGAGATCAGAGCCAGCCGAAACTACCGGCTGGCCGCGGCCGTTCTCAGCCTTGGCCACGCGGTTCGTATGGGATCGCCGGTGCTGCAGGTTCTGGCGCCGCTGATGCGCGCCGAGTCGACGCGACGGCGGCTGAACGTCGGTCTGGCGACTGCCGACCGGACGATGATGGTCTATCTGGAATCCATTCGCTACAACCCGCGCGCGACACTGCGCAGCGTCGTCGCCGGCCAGCAGGTGCCGATGGAATTGACGTCGCTCGGCCGCGCCTATCTTGCGGCGCTGCCGGACCCCGCGCGGGACCGGCTGATGGCCCGGCTCAAACGGCGAAATGCCGCGGCGACCCGCGCGCTGATCGCCGACGTGCAGAAATCCATCCGCGCCGTCAGGCGTGACGGCTATTGCGCGGTGTCCTGGCAACCCGGCGTGCTCGCCGTCGCCACCCCGATCGTCCTGGAGGGGCTGCCGGTCTACGCGCTCAACATGAGCCTGCAGGACATCGACCCCACCGACGGTCTTGCCAAGGAGATCGGCGAATATCTGATGGCATTCGCCGCGAGATGCAGAGAGGCTCTCCGGGGAGAGGTGTAGGTAACCGCCGGAATCCGGCTTGGCTCAGATCCGAGCTGGCCGTATGCTGCGCGAGCCCAAGCTCATTGCAGTTGTCCGCCGATACGGCCGCGGAGACTCCCATTTTGGCCGCCAAGCCGCAGCTATCGCAGAGGCCACGAATTTGCCGCTCCTCACGGTTCTTTGGGTCCTGGGACTATTGACGACGGTCTCACTGTCGTTGCTCTGGGACAGCAACGTGTCATATCGCCTGAGCCGCAACGATTGCGACGCTGCAATCCTTAACGCGATCGCGGACGGAGCGGTGGACTATGCGGTATCCGACTTGTTTGATCAGCAATCCGATCGCCTTTGGCGGCAAGACGAGGTGCACCTCCTCAAGCTTGCGGGAGCCAAAGTCCGCATCATGGTGCAGGATGAGCTTGGGAAGATTGACATCAACCAGGCGGACCCCGCCTTGTTGAGCAGTCTGCTGCGATCGACCGGGCTGGACGCCGACGCAGCGGCCGACCTCGCTGACAAAATCGCCGACTGGCGAACAACCACCGAGCTGAAGCATCTCAACGGGGCCAAGGAATTCGACTATCGCGCGGCTAATAGTTCCTCCCGCCCACGCAACGGTCCGTTCCAGAGCGTCGACGAACTCCTCCTGGTTATGGACATGACGCCGGCTCTCTTTCGGCGGATCGAGCCTGCCGTGACCGTGTATTCGGGAAGCCAGTTTGTCGACCCACGACATGCCACACCTGAAGCCCTGGCAGCGTTACCGGAGGTAATCAGGAAGCAAGGGACAGCCTCAGAAGCTCCCCCTGCTTTTCCGATCGGTGGAAACGACAACCAGACCTCATCCTTGAGCGGTCGCGCCTTCACGATCCGCATCGCGATCGAAAAGTCGGACCAGGTCGCCCGATATCAGGTTGTTGTTCGAATGACCGACAATCCGGCACGCCCTTATTTCCTTCTGAGCTGGAAGAGGGCGTAAGCTCTGGGCCGCCGATGTGATCAGCGAGTTCGCGTCGGGCGTCCCCTTCGGTCGGCTCACGGCCTGAACGTTCATTGTCCCAGCCCGCATCAATACACCTAAGACTTGCAACTGCAGCCATTCACCTACTGCAGGGAGGGCGAAAGCGGAATGACAACATCGAATCAATAATGTCCTGACGTTCTCGCAAGCGATTCACGCGCCGATGATAAACGCCAATGCTTGTCCCCAACAGCGACCGCCCCGATCGGTCTAAGGAATCGAGAGAATCCGACGCGGTGTAGGCGACCAAGCTTTCGTAGCAGGATGCGCTTTCGAAGATGCATTCCATTGGCAAACAGATCCTCGGCTGACGACTCTGCTCAGCGATAAAGAAACCGTGTGGATAACACCGTGAGGTTCACCAAAATGAAGTTGCGGTATTAGGGGAATTACACAACCTTAGTTTGTGTAATGAGGCTGGGTTTTGGGGGCAAGGATGGTACTTCCGGCAGTTGCACGGCAACTATACAACTTAAGATTGATCTTCGTTCGCCTAACAACGTTTCTTGTTGAGAGCCTGCGTGACTTAGGAGCGTCTTTGGGCTTGGCCGGCGGAGGTGAGGGTAACCGAAGCTTTCTCACTAGACGTCTGGTGCGGTGTCTCAACGCCATCAGCCATCGGCTGGCCATCAGCGTTCTCGCTCCCCGCGCGATCTGTCTCGCCGGGATAGTGGCAATAGCCACAGCCAGCACGCCCGCGGCGGCGGATGTGTGGCAGGGATTTAGTGATTCGTCTGGCCAGTTCAGGAGCTCGGACGGCTGCCTCGTCGCGCAACATGATTTTGTGACGTATGTCAATCCTCAAAATCCCGACCCAAACTACTATAGATATTTCACCGGCTGCTTGTACGGGAAATCGGGACCGGGCGGCATTGTGGACGCGACCTACAGCTGCCACGCCATAGAGGATACGCACCCGAATTGCCCCATCTTACCCAGCCTCTCTGTCAGCGACGCATCGGCATTCTGGGTCAGTTGCGATCCCGGTTACCAGTATATCGAAGGCGAAGGGTGCGGGACCTTACAGCCCGATGATCCGCATCGGGACGATCCGCATTGCGGCTTCTGCGTCGGCGATCCGATAAACCCCGCAACTGGCCTTCCGATCCAGCACTACGTCGACTATCAGACCGCCGGGCCATACCCCCTCAAATTCGAACGCTACTACGCCAACAACGACAAGCCCAGATTCTCAGCATCGAATTGGCTGCGGAAATCGATGCTGGAAACCGTCACCGGCGCGTGGCGATCGAATTTCGACGCAGCCATGTACAACCCGTATCCGGGCTCACGATATCCACACGCACTCTACTTTACCCTCCCCAGTGGCAAGACCCTGTTCTTTGTCGACTCGACCGGTTCCGGCAGCTACGTCCCGGGCATGTACTACGTGAACATTGTCAATCAGGCGGTTTCGGTGCCGGGCGGGCGCGGCGTCGGTCAAGCGGTGTCGCTCAGCTCGGACGGCTTGCAGGTCACCCTGACGGACCTTGACGGCACTCATTACGTCTTCACGAACAGCCTTGCAGGTCCGGCAACGCGCGGCTCCCTGATCGCCATTCAGTATCCGGGAGGTTATTCGCAGACCCTGAACTACGACGCCGCGACGACCCATTTGTCGTCAGTGACCGACAGCTTGGGCAGAAGCATCGCGTTCCAATACGACGGCTACGGACACCTGGTGGCACTGATCGCAGGCGGATCGACCGTTGCGACCTATTCGTATATCGCCAACCCCACGCAAGCGACGATCTATTCACAGATCTATTCACAGATCGCTCCGCTGGGCGTGCCGGCCGCTGCAGGACAAGCATCGGGCGCGCTTGGCAGTGTGACCCTTGCCGCTACCAACGAGACGACGACCTATTCCTACGTCAATAATCCCAACGACCCGAACACCATGATCCTGTCGAGCCATACGGATCCGCGTGGCGTGACCTATTCGACCTGGAGCGTCGACTCGTCTTCTCGTGTCGTATCGAACTCGCTGGCGGGAAACGTGGGAAATACCGCTCTCAGCTACGCTCCCGCCAACCTCGCCTTTACGCCTGCCGCCGGTTACAGCGCCCAGACGATTACAACGACCATAACAAATCCACTCGGCGCGACTGAAGTGGCAACCTACGCCCTCACCGCATCCGGCAACCCTCAAGGCGCGCCGTTTGGATTTGGAACCAACCTGCTGTTGACCCAACGCCAGCGGCAGGCAACCAACTCTCTCCCGGCTGCGACAACAACCTATGCCTATGACTCAAACCAGTTCCTGTCCAAAATGACGGATGCCGAGGGGCGGGTGACCACCTTTGTCAACGATCCCGCGACAGGCCTGCCGACCTCGATCACCCGCGGCTCCGGATCGTCGAGCGCAGCCACGACGACCTACACCTGGAACACCAATTGGCGTGTCCCGACACAAATCGTCGAGCCCGGTCTTACCAGCTCATTCACATGGAGCGATTCCGGGCAACTCACGTCCTATACGCAGACCGACACGACCACGACCACCGTTCCATATTCAACCGCAGGGCAGACACGAACGCTGACATATGCCTACAGCGCAAATGGGCTGCTTTCGAGCGTGTCGGGCCCGTTGGCGAACCAGACCGTGAGCTTCACCTATAACTCGACCGGCTTCATCCAATCGATCACCGACGAGGTGGGTCATGTAACCACGGTTACGGCTTGGAACGGTCGCGGCCAACCGACCTCCATCACGGACCCCAATGGCGTGGTCTATGCCTTGATCTATGATGGCCAGGGCAGGCCCACGGGTATTACGATCGATCCGTCCGGCCTTTCAGCGACCACCAACATTGCCTACGACGGCACGGGCGAGATCACCCAGATCACGCGTCCAAACGGCGCGTACCTCAAGCTCACCTATGACGGCGCCCGTCGTCTCACGCAGGTGCAGGACGACACCGGGGCGACCATCGTCTACACCCGTGACAGCATGGGTAATGCCACCGCTCGCCAGATCAAGGATTCGAGCGGGACCGTGCAGCTATCGCAGACAGCGGCTTTCGATCAGCTTGGCCGGCTGCTCAAATTCATGGGCGCGTCGAACCAGACCTGGGCGCACGCGTACGACAAGACCGACAACCGGATTTCAGTCACCGATCCCCGATCGAATGTCTTCGGCTGGAGCTTCGATGCCTTGAACCGGCTGAGCAAGACGACCGACGAGGAAGCCAACGCCGAAACGGTGCAGCTCAATGGGCAAGACGATGTCACCAACTACAGTGACCCGCGTTCGCTCAACACCGGCTTCGTACGAAGCGGCTTTGGCGAGGTGATTCAGCGTACCAGCCCCGATACGGGAACGACCGTCTATGTCTACAACGCGCTGGGCAAGCCGACCCAGATGACCGACGGGCGCGGTATCGTCACCAACCTGACTTATGACGCAGCCGGGCGGCTGCTGACCAAGCAATATCCGGCCTCGTCGGGAGAGACCATCACATACACCTGGGACTCGACCGCGGGCGGCAACCGTGGCATCGATCGGGTGACGCGGATCGACGACTCCTCCGGCAGTATCGAGTGGACCTACAACTCGCTCGGCCAGGTCATCCAGGAGAAGAAGACGACGGCGGGAGTCGCCTATACCGTCGGTTACGGCTACGACTTGGACGGCAAGGTTACCAGGATCATCTATCCTTCGGGCCGCATCGTTAATTACTATCGCGGCGCAGCCGGGCTCGTCACGACCGTCACCCAGCAGTCGAACGCAGCCAGCTCCGAAACTCTGCTGGCGAAGTGGGTCACCTACCAGCCTTTCGGACCCCTGCAGTCGCTGTCTTACGGCAACGGCCTGATCCTGTGGAAGACATTCACGCAAGACTACAATCTCAGCACATTCGTCGTCGAGCAGGGCTCGAACTCGATCATCAACCGCGCCTACACCTACTGGTACAATGATTTCGACATCACCAACGTGTGGGACAATAACGTCACCGCTCGGACAGACAATTATGTCTTCACGCCGAGCCACCGCCTGCAGAACGTCTATGGTGACTGGGGAACGCAGACCTATTGGCAGGATGCGGTCGGCAATCGGACGGGGGACGTCTTCACCGTCGGGAGTACGACCACAACCAAGGTGCTGGGCTATCCCTATAATAGCAACCTCTATGTCGGCACCACGCAGGGATCGACCACACTGCGCAGCGTGACCAATGACGGCGCCGGCAACATCGTCACCGACGTCAGGGGCAGCACGACCTACAACTATCACTACAATAACCGCAACCGGCTCGACCGGCTGACGATCGGCTCGACGGTAATGGCGAGCTATGCGTATGACGGGCTGGAGCGGATGGCGATGCGCACGACCCAGAATATGACGCCATCAGCAACCACGCACTACATCTACGACGGGTCCGGGCGACTGCTGGCCGAGGCCAGCGCGGCCGGTACGACACAGCGGGAATATGTCTGGCTCGACGATATGCCGCTGGCGCTGTTTGCAGATCTCGACACGGCAGCACCCAAGCAGTTTTACGTCCACCCCGATCACCTTGACCGCCCGAGCAAGATGACGGACGCGAACCAGAACGTCGTCTGGGATGCCTGGTACTGGCCCTATGGCGAAGTTCGCTCAATCACGGGAAGTGCAACCAACAATATCCGGTTTCCCGGACAGTATTTCCTCGTCGAGTCCGGATTGCACTACAACTGGCATCGTCATTACGATGCGTCGATCGGGAGATATACCCAAGCCGATCCGCTGGGGCTGGCAGCTGGACCGAGCCTTTATCTCTATGCGGGCGGAAATCCGGTCTCCTATACAGATCCCACGGGAGAGTTTCCATGGGGGCTTGCGTTTGCTGCGTTAGACATTGGACTGCAACTTTACGAGAACGACGGAAATTGGCGGTGCATTAACGTAGCAGAAGTTGGGCTGAGCCTTATAGGTGGGGGCCTCGCAGGTGGCTTGGAGAAAGGAGCGTTTAGATTCAAAGATTTCGGAAGTCACACCTGGGACGCGACACGCAAGTGGATGAACACGGAGGGCATTCAGCTACTAGAAGATGGGCAGGCGAGGCATCATTGGTTGTTCGAGCGGAACCAAGGCATAGGGCGGATCGTGCCAGACTGGATCAAGAACCAGCCTTGGAATACAAATCCCATTTCAAAATCCTTGAATTCCAAGCTCGGGCAGTATCCTGGGTTGGCCTGGTTGGCGGCTCCCGGCTGGGCTAGGAGTTTGACCGTTGGTGCGATCTTAACAAGAACCGGTTCTGCGGGAGGTGGATGTGACTGCAAATAATAGCCCGCACGCTGTACTTCTCTTCGATGAGAGGGCGGAAACTGTGCTGCCCTATAGCAGCAATGCGTTCAACGTATCGACTGGTCTGAAGGAGCGGGTACGTCAGCGCTATCTGGGCGTGATGGTATTGGATCGCGACGGGACGGTTTGCCGGATTGAAGAGATTCTCTTTGAGCATCTCTGGGGAGCAAGTATTTGGCGCAGAATGTTCAGCTTCATTAATGGAGGCACTCGTCAAATATCAGTAACCATGAGTCAGCTTGTTGGAATGGGCTTTAATGAAATGCGGCAGCATGCGGTGGAGTATGTCAGGAAGCATCCTGAGCTTATTGAACAGTATTTCGACAAGGCATCTCCTGAAGAGGCTCTAAGTCAAGCGGCCTCGTCGTCAACCTATCCGGAATTGTTTGATGCCCTGGGGGTACCGGAACCTTTGAATTGTCTGGACTCGCTTAGCGCCGGCCGCTAGCGAACTCGTCGAGCGCGAAGCCCGAATGAACGCCGACTCTTTCGACGTTGACAGTTTCTCTACGTTGGTTGTCCAAACAAGGATTAAAGATGATAGATCCACGACTTTTGGTTGTTGCCGTGTTCTGCATGATGTGTTCGGCGGCTGATGGTGCTGCACCGCCAGCGTTCCGCGCCTATCTCACTGCGGCCCAGGTGTTCACGCCGCCGACACCGTTGAATTATACACAGGTGCTGTTCAACGCTGTGGCATGGGATACCACAGGTTGGTTCGACACCGTCAACCACGTCTGGAAGCCTCAGGCCAGTGGCACCGCATTGTGTACCTGGCAGGTTTGGGATCAAGCCGGCGTCTACAATAGCCAATCGTATGGCATCACGGCCAAGTTAATTGGCACCGATTATTTGGGCAATAACAAGAGCTATGGTGGTGTAAGCGAGGATATAGCAGCTATCGGCACCCTGGGCAGCTATCCCAACACGGCCCAAAGCCAGTTGACAGCTCTGGTCCATGTCGATGCTGGCGACACATGGAAGGTGTCGAACTATGTGCAATCGGCATCCCCGCCAACAGGAACGGTGACGATCGATCCGAACCCGGCTCACACGATGTGGTCCTGCATGTTCTTTGCTGACTGACGGTCTTCGATGAGCAGCTCCCGGCACCATTGACCAATTCGCGCACGGCAGGAGTTCGTTTGATGTCGCGGCCGGGTTCATCGGGTCGGATAAATGGTTTATAGCCTCTCCTCGGAGGCGGCACTCTATAGCTCAAACTCCAAAATTGGTAGCATGGCATCTCTGACGCCAAGCGGCTCAAGTCGCTTGAGGAATAAAAATGCCAGGCTGAAGAGACCTGGCCAGTACCTCGTTATTACATCGCAACTAAATTGATATCTGCTGCATCCGGACCAACGGGTCGTTTAAGCACACGCGATACTATCGTCGTACGGCTATCCCCCGAAACAGCTATAAGTCTAAGCTCAGATGTCAAATACGCCTCCACCCTCCGAGCTGGAGTCCCATTTTGCTGGTCCGACCTCGATCTACTCCGCTTACTTGGCTAAACTTGCTACCAATAGTACTACCCTCGAAGAGTTCGAACAAACAAATCCAGCTTGGCGAACAACATTCCGGCGATTGCAGTCCCCGGAACGCGCAGAACTCGTCTGTGCGGGAAAAGCGCTGCTCACAAGTCACCTAAATTCCGAGCGCGCTTCACCGGACTCCCGCGCGCAAAACGTTTTGCGCATCCCCAACGCCGAAATCGCTGCCGACCCGCCTGTGCTGCCACCCTGACCGCAACAGGCGATCGGATGCGCAACCCCGACCAGCTCCGGCTATCGCCTGTTGCTCCACCTGCGCAATCGGCGAACGCCCAACCGGACTCCATTCTGATGGATGAAACCTCGGTGTCAGGTCAGCGCTACGATAGCATTCGCCATCGATTAGAGCGCGGCAGCTGTTCGTCAGAAGCGCCGCTCCTTCTTATGGGGTTCGTGCTTGGAGCGGCATTCGTTACTTCTGTGATGACGTACGCTCCAGCGCATTGCCAACAGATCGGGAGATTCGATTAGCGACCGCCGGAGCATTCTCGCCGCATCAAGGTGAGGCAGAAGGAGTCGGAGGTGAAACAGAAGCCCCCCCAAAGCCACAGCGTCCGATGTCTCAACAACCATTGATACTTATTTTGTTGGAGCAGGTCTTTGAGGCTGGTCCTGACACTGTTATCGCAAACGGGGCCCATGAATTTGAGAGAATAAGATTTTCGTTTCCAACATAGATATTCCCTCCTATCTCATCGTCGCTAAGCATAAGCACTTTGTTGTAGTACAGGTTGATGTTGCCGGTAATAACCGAATTTGTGATTGTCGTAACCGAAGAATTTCCAGTATCCGATATCACGATCGCACCGCTTGGATACGAGCCCGTAAAATCACACCGTACAAAGTGATTCTCGGGCTGCGTTAAACCGACAATATTGTAGCGCTGCTGATATCCGACTTGCCCTGACTGGGACCCGGGCTGATCGAACTTCACCCGAGTATACCAGTTCGCTCCCCCACTATTTAGTGCCGCCTGATGGCCCCAGATGAAGCCTCCCCAGATGTGACTATCAACGCCGTCGTTCCACAGACCGTACGCTCCATAGAAGCTGTTAACGTCCCGGAGGGTTACGTTGCAGTTTTGACCGATGTAGACAGTCCCCCTTGAGGAACCGGACCCATTGAAGCCATATACCCGGACACTTTCCATCGCACCGAAATGATTTCCCTGCGGACAGGTTCCATCGCTCTGGCTTTGGAAGCTGACCACAGCGCTATCGGTATTCGTGAACAAGACAGCACAATCTACGTCACCAACGACCCTCACCTTGGGAGGGATCACGACGCCTGCGCCCGAGATGAGATAGGAGCCGCAATGAAGGAGAGCTTGGCCGCCCCCATACGTTTGTTCGAGCCACATAAGCTGACAGTTGATCGCCGTCGTGTCATCGACAGATCCGGTGGCCGCCGCTCCACTACACACGTCTGCAATGGGTTGCTGAAGATCTATAGTTGAGTTTGCAGCTTGTGCGCGGCAGAGCGCAACCATCCCAATCACTGCAATCACGAGCAACAACCTACTCATATCTATCTCTCCTCAGGAGCTTTCCATTCACCAAATTTTTCCGACGAGTTGCTTACTTCATCGGCTAGCGCGCCGCGACTGAGCGCACAGTTGTTACTCCCGTGTCTGCCTGGTTCGCCACAGAGGGACCTCGGCAACAGAACGGCATTCCGCAGACTGATTGCGGCTCCCTAGTTCACGCAACTGCGCCGGCTCGAGCGCTTTGAGATCACAACTATATTGGATTCTAATTACAAATATACTATTTTAAATTGTATTACTTTCGCCTATCTTGCGCAGTCAGAACGTCTGCGAGATTCGCCAGCGTGGAAGTCGGGGTTCAATGCCTGGAAGGCGACGCGGAGCTGGCTCGGAAAACATGTTTGGGATCTCGAGAAAGGCCAGGAAGTGCACCATTGGCTCATCGAGCAGAGAAGTACGATTGGCAAGATGGTGCCAAATTGGATCAAGAACCAGCCCTGGACCTGAATCCGGTGCCTAACAGGGAGTGGCACGACTTCTTGCACCCGCATAGTCCAGTATTGCGCAAGATGTTGTGGGCTGGGGCTGGGCGCAAGGCGCTGGCATCGGTGGTGGTATAGCGGGTCCGGGTGGAGCACACTGTGGGTGCCAATGACCCCGACGGGCTGCTCATTTTACGGGAAGGGCTGCGCGGCCCAAGGCTTGAGCGGTTCATCGAGACCAAGCCGGGACACGCCTCATTTCGCTCGGCGAGTTGTTGATGCGTAGGCTGCGGGGCGCACGGCTTCTGCATCCATCTTTGGAGTTGTCTGAGATCGAAGGAATCGAGCTGGTTGGAATCGCGGGACCACGTACTCTCGGGGCTTCTATTTTCTCGTATGTCCTACTTCTCGTGCTGGGGTGGCTGACGCTGTCGATGCCGTTACTGGTGCGGTTACGGCTGTCGAATTCGAGGACCCTGACCCTCGACGAAGCCAAGACCCTCGTCATCCAGATGATCAATGAGTCGTCGTCGATGGATCAGGAGGACGCAGGCCGACTGGAGCAGCAGGTCTGCAAAGCGAGATCGGTGCACCGGATAGCGCTATTGCTCGATCGTGCGCACGAGTGAGTTCAGGCCCATGTGCCGACACGCTGGCTCGACGCCTCGTATCAGCTTAGTTCTCCAGACCGAGCGACAGCGAGCGCCACAACGGCAGCCCTGCGGGAGGCGGATATGACTGAAAGGAGTAGCTCGAAAACGGTGCTTCTGTTTGATATCGGACGGACCGAAGAAGCGTGTCCTGCTTTTTTGGAAAGATCGTCGTTGCTCGGGATGGGTCGGTGTCCCGCATTGACAACATCGAGTTTCTAGGCCTTTGGGGAAACGACTTAATAAGCAAGGCATTCAGTCTAAGGCATGCAGTCTTATGACCGGGCGCACTCGCCGAATCTCCGTGATCTTGCGTCCACTACCGAGTTCCGGTTCGAAGATGTGCGCCATCGTGCTGTCGAGTACCTCGGCAAACATCCGGATCACCTTGAGCAATACTTCGATCAGGAGGAGGATTCAGAAACAGTGCTGGACCGGGTCAGACGATCTTCGACGTACGAGGAGCTTGTTTGACGCTCTGGAAGTGCCCGACCCTTCGGATTGTCTGGACATTCTGGTTTGATGGGGCGCACCAGATTGCGGCCGAAGCGGCGGCCATTCGGGCCGTTGAGCAACTGCAAGCCGCGCAATCTTACGAGGCGGCGATCGACAAACGGCCAAAGTTGTAACCACAGTCGTCCGCAGGTGACTGAGCTCCGCAACGTCTGCGCGCCCGTTTCGGCCGAGCGCACACCTTCCGCTTGGCGCAGCTATCGCTGGTTACTGGCGGCCTTCACCGGCGATGCCGGCTGACGAAGCATTTCACTGGAAAGCCGGGGGGTGATTGGCTGAAAATCGGCCCGATATCAGACCGGCGACATCGGCCGACCTCGAAGCCGTGAAAAATGGTCGGAGCGGCAGGATTCGAACCTGCGACCCCTGCGTCCCGAACGCAGTGCTCTACCGGGCTGAGCCACGCTCCGACTTGGGAAGCCGGCTTATAGCGTCGGGTTTCGCGCTTCGCAAGGCGCTGGGCTCGCGAATTCTCAAGTAAAGCGTTGGTGGCGAGGGGCGAGTTAAGCCCTTGCCGCATTGAGGCTTTACCAGAAGGCCATTGGAGCGGACGCCGCGAAAGAGTACGGTCCGGCCGAAATCCGGCCCCCCTCACCCGATTGGCGCCGCCGATACATGCATCATCGGCACCGATCGACCTCTCCCCGATGACGGGGAAAGGCAAGCCACCTCCAGGAACAACCGCCGTCTACCATCACGTCCATTCATGTCGCCGTCCGAAACCACTGCCCTCGAAACCAAGATCCTCCCTGCCGATCGGGCCGGGATCGACGCCGCGGCGGCGACATTGTCGCGCGGCGGGCTGGTCGCGTTCCCGACCGAAACCGTCTACGGGCTCGGAGCCGATGCGACCGATGCGGGGGCGATCGCCCGGCTCTATGCCGCCAAGGGCCGGCCGGCCTTCAACCCGCTGATCGCCCATGTCGCCGACCTCCAGGCCGCCCGACGGATCGGCCGGTTCGATGCGACCGCGGAAAAGCTGGCGGCGGCGTTCTGGCCGGGGCCGCTGACCCTGGTGCTGCCGCAGACGGCCGAATGCGCGGTCGCCGATCTCGCCACCGCCGGGCTCGATACGGTCGCGATCCGGGTGCCGGCGCACCCGACCGCACAGGCCCTGCTCGCCGCTTTCGGCGAGCCGGTGGTGGCGCCGTCGGCCAATATCTCCGGCCACGTATCGCCGACCACCGCGGCCCATGTGAAAGCCGACCTTGCGGGGCGCATCGACCTGATCCTGGACGGCGGCCCGGTGCATGTCGGGGTCGAATCCACCATCATCGGCTGCTTCGCGCAGCCGACCCTGCTGCGGCCCGGCGGCGTGCCGACCGAGGCGATCGAAGCCGTGCTCGGCGAAAGGCTCGCGCGGCCCTTGGCAGAGGCCGCGAGCGAAGATGATCAGCCGGTGGCGCCGGGCATGCTGGCCTCGCATTATGCGCCGCGCGCGGCGGTGCGGCTCGACGCGAGGTCGGTCGCCCCCGGCGAGGCGCTGCTCGCCTTCGGTCCCATCGACCTGCCGGGCACAGACCGGGCGGCCGCGGTGCTGAATCTGTCCCCTGCCGGCGATCCGGCGGAGGCGGCGACGCATCTTTTCGGCTATCTTCGCGCGCTCGACATAAGCGGCGCGCGCGCCATCGCCGTCATGCCGATCCCGCATGAGGGGCTCGGCGAGGCCATCAACGACCGGCTGCGCCGCGCCGCCGCGCCGAGATAACGCCGAGCCAACACTGGAAACGATCATTCGATGAACATCAGCCAGCCGCCAGCGCCGCCCTTGCCGCCCGACCTGATCGCCAAATTTGCAGCCATCGTCGGCGAGCGTCAGGCGCTGACCAGCGCTGCTGACATCACGCCCTACGTCACCGAGGAGCGCAACCTGTTCCACGGCCGCTCACCGCTGGTGCTGCGTCCGGGCTCGACGGCGGAAGTGGCGGCGATCTGCAAGCTCGCCAGCGAGCACCACATCGCGCTGGTGCCGCAGGGCGGCAACACCGGTCTGGTCGGCGGCCAGACGCCGCACAATGGCGAGGTGGTGGTGTCCTTAAAACGCATGGACAAGATCCGCGAGATCGACACCGCCTCCAACACCATGATCTGCGAGGCCGGCGTGGTGTTGCAGGTGGCGCAGCAGAAGGCGGCCGAGGTCGAGCGGCTGTTCCCGCTGTCGCTCGGCGCCGAGGGCAGCTGCACCATCGGCGGCAATCTCTCCACCAATGCCGGCGGCACCGCCGCCCTCGCCTATGGCGTTGCGCGCGAGATGGCGCTCGGGCTCGAAGTGGTGCTGGCGGATGGGCGCGTGCTCAACGCGCTGTCGAAACTGAAGAAGGACAACACCGGCTACGATCTGCGCAACCTCTTCATCGGCGCGGAGGGCACGCTCGGTATTATCACCGCGGCAAGCTTGAGGCTGTTTCCGAAGCCGCGCGCGATCGAGACCGCTTTTGTCGGCGTGAAATCCCCGGACGACGCGCTGAAGCTGCTGGCGATCGCGCAGAGCGAGGCCGCGGGCAGCCTGACCAGCTTCGAACTGATCGCCGAGATCGCGCTCGATTTCTCGATCCGGCACGCCGCAGGCAACCGCGCACCGCTGTCGGGCCAGCATCCCTGGTACGTCCTGATGGAATTGTCGTCGTCGCGCGAGGACGCGCGTGCTGCTTTGGAGACGATCCTCGAGAAAGGATTCGAGGACGGCATCGTCGACGACGCCGCGCTCGCCGACAGCCTGGCGCAGCGCATGGCGTTCTGGAAGCTGCGCGAGGACATCTCCGCGGCGCAGAAGCCGGAAGGCGGCTCGATCAAGCACGACATCTCGGTGCCGGTCGCGGCGGTGCCCGCCTTCATCGCCGAGGCCAATGAGGCCGTGGTGAAGCTGATCCCAGGCGCGCGGCCGGTGCCTTTCGGCCATCTCGGCGACGGCAACATCCACTACAATGTCAGCCAGCCGGTCGGCGCTGAGACGGCCGTCTTTCTTGCCCGCTGGCATGAGGTGAATGCGGTCGTGTTCGAGATCGTGCTGCGGATGGGCGGCTCGATCTCGGCCGAGCACGGCATCGGCGTGCTCAAACGCGATGAGCTGCCCGACGTGAAGGACAAGACCGCGATCGCGCTGATGCGCTCGATCAAGGCACTGCTCGACCCGCTCGGCATCATGAATCCGGGGAAGGTGCTGTAACACATAGGCTCGCTGCCGCCGCCGACAGAAACCTGTCAAAAATCTGCGCTAAACACGCGCCTTCGATTCTGCGAGATCAAGAGTTCCCATCATGGACGTGCCGGCAAGCCTGACGATTGCAACGATCACCGACGACGACGTGCCCACCATCATCGAGCTCTGGATCCGCTGCGGCCTGACGCGTCCCTGGAACGATCCGGGCTCCGACATCGCGCTCGCCCGCCGCGGCGACAATGCGACCGTCCTGGTCGGTCGGGAGGGCGGGAAGATCGTCGCCACCGTCATGGTCGGCTATGACGGCCATCGCGGCTGGGTCTATTACGTGGCTGTCGATCCCGATCATCGCGGTCGCGATCACGGCCGGACCGTCATGGCGGCAGCGGAGGATTGGCTGCGCCAGCGCGGCATCCTCAAGCTGATGTTGCTGGTGCGCGCGGACAACTTACAGGTGCAGGCGTTCTACGAGACGCTGGACTATGCCAAGCAGGACCGCGTTCTCTATGCCAAATGGCTCGACGGCCGCGAGGCGACACCGTAGCGCAGTGGCCCGACAGGATTTCTCATGAGCATTTCCGATCGCATCCGCGTCGAAGACGTCCGCGTGCTGTCGCAGAGCTACGGCAGACTGACCGACAACAAGATCGCCTGGCGGCGCGACGACGGCACGTGGCAGGATCAGCATCGCGAGGTGTATGATCGCGGCAATGCGGCTGCGATCCTGCCCTACAATCTCCAGGCGCGGAGCGTGATCCTGGTCAAGCAGTTCCGCTATCCGGCCTTCGTCAACGGCCATGACGATCTTCTGATCGAGGCCGCAGCCGGTCTGCTCGATGAGGCCACGCCGGAAGAGCGCATCCGGCTCGAAGCGGAGGAGGAGACCGGCTACCGGCTCCATGACGTCAAGTTCGTATTCGAGGCTTTCATGAGCCCGGGCGCGGTGACCGAGAAGATCCATTTCTTCATCGCCGAATATGAGCCGCAGATGCGCGTCAGCGCCGGCGGCGGGCTCGCGCATGAGGGCGAGGAGATCGAGGTGCTGGAGCTTGCGATCGACAACGCGCTGGCGATGATCGACGACGGCCGCATCGTCGATGCCAAGACCATCATGCTGCTGCAGCACGCCGCGCTGAAGATTTTCGCGTGAGCGGGCCAACTCATTGGTCGCGCGTCCCGTTCCTCAGTCGTCACCCGCGACGGCGGGTGACCCAGTATTCCAGAGACACCAATTTCAATACGAGAGGCCGCGGCGTACTGGATACCCGCCTTCGCGGGTATGACGGCCTCCTTGATTGAAACATCCCGCTTCAGAACAGGCTCCCCTGCCCGTCGTCTTGCGGCGGTGCTGCCGGCTTGCGCGCGGCCGGTTTCTTCGCAGGCTTGCGCTGCGCCTCTTCCGCCGCGCGCTCCTCGTCCGTGATCGGCAGCAGCAATTGCGCATCGTCATTGGCAGCCGAATTGACCCGCGTCGACACTTCGTACCAGATAAAGGTGCCCTTCTCCGGGCACCTGAGCAGCGTCATCACCTCATCAACATCGTGCGCGTTGCAGTCCAACCACAACGTGAAGTCCGCAGGACTGATCGTCACCGGCACGCGGTCATGCAAGGTAGCGAGATCGGCGCTCGCCGCTGCCGTGACGATCGCGACCGTATCGACCTCTTCGCCATTGGGGCCGGCCCAGGTCTCAGCGAGCGCTGCAAACCCCATCGGCGCACCATCGCGGCGATGGATGAAGTACGGCCGCTTGCGCCCGTCCACGCTCTGCCACTCATAGTAGCCATCCGCGGGAACCAGGCACCGACGCCGCCTCAGCGCGTTCTTGAACGCGGGCTTGTCGCGCACAGTCTCGGCGCGCGCGTTGATCAGCAGCGTGAAATTACGGGGATCCTTGACCCATGCCGGAACCAGGCCCCAGCGCATCAGACGAAAATGCCGTGCGCCATTGTCGAGCATGATGACGGGCACGGGTTGCGTCGGTGCGATGTTGTGGCGTGGCGGAAAATTCGGTAGCTCCTCGTAACCGAACATGTCCCGTAGTGCTGCGGGTGGTGAAGTAATGACGAAACGTCCGCACATAATCTCACTCAAATTATTTGCCCGTTCAGGACCTTTTAACCCCAAACGCCAACACTGCGGCCGATGACAGCAGCGGCTCTACCACCCGTGCAGACCGAGCCAGCGACGGGCGCCGTTGATCCGGCCCGCGCCGCCTTGATGCGCGCCGCCAACATCAATCCCCGCACCGGGCTCGCGACCGACTACCTGAATCACTTCAACGAAGCGGTGATGCTGTTGGAGATGATCCCGGACATGCCGGAATGCGCCGAGGACTTTCTGGCCTGGAAGCCGTTGTCCTATGAAGAGCATTTCACCGCGACCAATTTCAAGGCCCGCGATCTCGTCATCGAGGCTTATGAAACGGCGGATCCGGTGATCCGTGAACGGTTCGATCATCTCACCAAGTCCATGACCGAGATTCTGCTCGCGGTCGGCGCCGCGATGCGCGAAGCCAAGCAGGACGCGACCCGCACCAGGCTTGCCACCCAGGCCACCGGCTGGCTCAAGCCCCTGATCGCCCAGGCCGGCGGCATGATCAATGGCGATCTCGAGCCGGAACCTGTCCCCGACGAGGGCGAGGTCGACGAGGTCGATGCCGTCGACGCCATTATGGCCAGCTTCTGACCGAAGCAGGTTTGATCGAAGCAGATTTGGACTGTTTCCGGCATCGCGTAAGATCGCGGTACGCCGCTCCGGAGCCCTGCCGCAATGATTCCGACCGTCTCGCCCCACCATCCCCAGCTCGCCGTCAGCGCCGCCATCTTCCGCGACGGAAAGCTCCTGCTGGTGCGGCGCGCCCGCAGCCCCGCGAAGGGCGTCTATACCCTGCCCGGCGGGCGGGTCGAGTTCGGCGAGCCGCTGCAGGAGGCCTTGCGGCGCGAGGTCGAGGAGGAGACCTCCCTGGCGATCGACATCATCGGGCTCGCCGGCTGGCGTGAGGTGCTGCCTGAGGCGATCGGCAGCGGCCATTTCGTGATCCTGCCCTTTGCGGCGCGCTGGCGCGGCGGTGAGATCAAGCTCAATGCCGAGCTCGACGATTTCAAATGGCTCGCGCCGGATGCACTTGACGGCCTCACGCTGACGGCGGGCCTGCCCGAGATCATTGCGGCAGCCGTAAGGCTGGTCTGACAGCCCCCTGTTCCGCCTTGCCTCTCGCACCCCGCAAGGGCATATCACAAACCCTGATGTCGAAACGTGTCCTGGCCGTCCTTCTCGTCATTGCGGCGTGCGCCACTGCGCCTGTGCGCGCGCAACAGGCGGCCGCGCCGTTTGATGGCGACTTGCAGCGCCTTTCCGAGATTCTCGGCGCCCTGCACTACCTCCGCGGCATCTGCGGCAGCAACGAAGGCGCCAAATGGCGCAACCAGATGCAGGCGCTGATCGACGCCGAGACGCCCACGGGCGATCGCCGCACCCGCATGATCGCGGGCTTCAATCGCGGCTATAACGGCTTTCAGCAGACCTATCGGACCTGCACCCCGGCGGCCATGGTCGCGATCCGCCGCTACATCGACGAAGGCTCCAAGATCTCGCGCGACCTCACCGCCCGCTACGCCAACTGAGGCAGTGCACTCTTGCATCTCTCACCCCGTGGGAACGGGAGGAAGGGAATGGGCGGTCGGCGCACGCCCGCACCTGAGGAGCCTGCACCTGGGGAGCCTGCACCTGGGGATTCGTTACCGCCGTTAACCTTTCCTAAAGAACTGGCCTATGCGCGCGCTTATCGCGTGGTAAACAGCACCGGTCCGGCGCGCTTGCCCGGAGCATTGCACCAAAGATCCTGCCGACGTCATTCATTCATGAGCCATCCCGTGCCGTTCAGCCCCGTCCACGCCACCCTGCCCGATCACGAGCAGAAGCAGGCCGCGCTCAGCTATCTCAACGAAGCCTGGGCGGAAGCGCGCCATGACGGCGTCGACGGCGATTGTCTGGCGCAGGCCAGCCTGTTCGCCGCGCTCGCCGAGTTGGTCGGTACCTACGGTGAGGATGCCGTCGGCAAGTTCGCGGAAGGGCTGGCGACGCGCGTGCGCAACGGCGAGTTCTCGCTCACCCGCGCGACGCAATAGTTCGCTTCAAACTCCGCCGTCATGCCCCGCTTCAAGCGGGGCATCCAGTACGCCGCGGCCTCTCGGTCAATCACGTATGTCTCTGGAATACTGGATCGCCCGCCTGCGCGGACGATGACAGCGAGAGAACTCACGCCCGCAGCGTCTCCAAGAACTGCACCGGCTCACCCGTGGCTGGCGTCAGCAGTTCACCCTGCCACATCACGCGCTGGCCGCGCAGGAATGTGCCGACCGGCCAGCCGGTGACGCGCAGGCCGTCGTAAGGCGTCCAGCCGGCGCGCGAGGCGACCCATTTGTTGGTGATGGTCTCGCTGCGCTTGAGGTCGACGATGGTGAGATCGGCATCATAGCCGGCGGCGATGCGGCCCTTGCAGGCGATGTTGTAGAGCCGCGCCGGGCCGGCGCTGGTGAGATCGACGAAGCGCTGCAGTGACAGCCGGCCGGCATTGACGTGATCGAGCATGATCGGCACCAGCGTCTGCACGCCGGTCATGCCGGAAGGCGAAGCGGGATAGGTCTTCGCCTTTTCCTCAAGCGTATGTGGCGCGTGGTCCGAGCCCAGGATATCGACGATGCCCTGCTCCACACCCCACCAGATCGCATCGCGATGGTCGGCCGAGCGCACCGGCGGATTCATCTGCGCATGGGTGCCGAGCCGCTCATAGCATTCGGGCCCGGCCAATGTCAGATGATGCGGCGTCGCCTCGACCGAAGCGACGTCCTTGTGGTCGCGCAAATAGGCGATCTCCTGCTTGGTCGAGATGTGCAGCACATGGATGCGCTTACCGGTCTCGTGCGCGAGATTGACCAGCCGCTGGGTGGCGAGCAGCGCCGCCTCCTCGTCGCGCCACACCGGGTGGGAGCGTGGATCGTTCTCGACGCGCAGGCCCTTGCGGTCGTTGAGGCGATATTCGTCCTCGGCGTGGAACGCGGCGCGGCGGCGGATCACCTGGAAGATACTGCGCAGGCTGTCATCGTCCTCGACCAGCAAGGAACCGGTGGAGGAGCCGACGAACACCTTCACCCCGGCGCAGCCTTCGGCGCGCTCGAGCACCGGCAGCTGGTCGACATTCTCGCGGGTGCCGCCGATAAAGAAGGCGAAGTCGCAATGCATGCGGTGCCGGCCCGCCTTCACCTTGGCGGTGAAGGCCTCCTCGGTCACCGTCAGCGGATTGGTGTTCGGCATCTCGAAAACGGCAGTAACGCCGCCCATGACGGCGCTGCGCGAGCCGGTCTCCAGATCTTCCTTGTGCGTGAGCCCGGGCTCCCGGAAATGCACCTGGGTGTCGATGACGCCGGGCAGGATATGCAGGCCCTTGCAGTCGATCACCTCGGCCGCCGTGGCGCCACCCAGCGCGCCGATCTCGGCGATCCGGCCGCCGGTGATGCCGACGTCACGCACGCCCTCGCCGTCCTGATTGACCACGGTGCCGGATTTCAGAATGAGGTCGAAGCGCTGGCTCATGATCCCTCGTAGGATGTCGTTCTCCACATGGCGAACGGAAGCAAACATTCATGCTTCATGCCTGCCCATTTGCTGGTCTGCCGTGCGCAGTTCAACTTCATCTTTAACATGAAGCCACGCTGCGACACCGTTTCCGCCTTGTGGTTTGGGCCAGGGCGGCTTACGTTTCGGTGCGGCGTGTCGCAAGAGGTTTTTGCAGAATGAAAGCGACCTTTCTCCCCGACCGGGGCGTAGTCCAGGTCAGCGGCGCCGACGCACGCAAGTTCCTGAACGGCCTTGTCACCACCGACGTCACCAAGCTTCACCCGGGCGCGGCGCGGTTCGGCGCCCTGCTGACGCCGCAGGGCAAGATCATCGTCGATTTCCTGATCACCCAGGTGCCTGCCGAGGACGGCGAGCGCTTCCTGCTCGACTGCCCGCGGGCGCTGGCCCAGGCGCTGACGGACAAGCTCAAGCTCTACAAGCTGCGGGCCCAGATCAGCATCGAGAACCTCTCCGACCAGGTCGGCTTGATCGCCGCCTGGGACGGCGCACCCGCAACCCAACCCGCGCTGAGCTTTGCCGACCCGCGCCAGCCCGAGCTCGGTCTGCGCATCATCGCAGCGCAGAGCGAGCTGCCGCGCCTGGCGTCCGAGCTCGGCGCCGAAATCGCCGACGTCAGCGCCTACGACGTGCACCGGATCGCCCACAGCATCCCACAAGGCGGGCTCGACTTCGCCTATGGCGATGCCTTCCCGCACGAGACCAATATGGACCATCTGAACGGCGTCGACATCGGCAAGGGCTGCTATGTCGGCCAGGAGGTGGTCAGCCGCATGCATCATCGCGGCACCACGCGCACCCGCGCCGCCCAGGTGGTGTTGGAGGGCTCGGCACCCGAGCCGGGCACGCCGGTCATGGCCGGCGACAAGACGGTCGGCACCATGGGTTCGGCGGTCGCGCAGAAGGGCATCGCGCTGTTGCGCATCGACCGGACCACTGAAGCCATCGCGGCCGGCACCCCGCTGACGGCGGACGGTCGCACCCTTCGTGTCGCTGATCTCGATGCCCTGCAGGGCGCGCCCAAGCAAACCGTGGCATGAGCCGAACTGCGCGTCTTCACCCCGACGGGCTCATACGGTGCCCCTGGCCGGGCGACGATCCGCTTTACGTCGCCTATCACGACACCGAATGGGGCGTGCCGGAGTATGACGACCGCGCGCTCTATGAGAAGCTGATCCTGGACGGCTTCCAGGCCGGGCTGTCCTGGATCACGATCCTGCGCAAGCGCGACAATTTCCGACGCGCCTTCGACGATTTCCGCCCCGAGAAGATCGCCCGCTACACCGACAAGAAGATCCATGCGCTGATGAACGATGCCGGCATCGTCCGCAACCGCGCCAAGGTCGAAGGCACGATCCTCAGCGCCAAGGCCTGGCTCAAGATCCAGGAGGACGGCGACGGGTTCTCGAAATTCCTGTGGGACTTCGTCGACGGCCGGCCCAAGGTGAACCAGTTCAAGACCACCGCAAGCGTGCCCGCCTCGACGCCGCTCTCGATCAAGATCTCCAAGGAATTGTCGACGCGCGGCTTCAAATTCGTCGGGCCCACCATCGTCTACGCCTTCATGCAGGCGACCGGCATGGTCAACGATCATCTCGTCACCTGCTTCTGCCATGAGACCTGCAGCGGCAAGCGCCGCAGCCCCCGCCTCAAAGCACTATGAGCACCCAAAAGACTTCATCCGGCCAGACCCGGGTCTGGCAACGCATGCTATCGGGCCGCAGGCTCGATCTGATCGATCCGTCCCCGCTCGATATCGAGATCGCCGACATCGCCCATGGGCTGGCGCGCGTGGCGCGCTGGAACGGCCAGACCCGCGGCGCACACATCTTCTCGGTGGCGCAGCACACGCTGCTGGTGGAAGCCGTGATGCGCGCGCGCAATCCCAACCTCGACGACCGGCTGCGGCTCGCCGCACTGCTGCACGACGCGCCCGAATATGTCATCGGCGACATGATCTCGCCGTTCAAGGCGGTGCTGGGCGCGGACTACAAGACGGTCGAGAAGCGGCTGCTCGGCGCCATCCATGTCCGCTTCGGCCTGTCGGCGGAGCTTGCGCCTGAGATCGAGCGCCAGATCAAGGCGGCCGATCGCGGCGCGGCCTATCTCGAGGCCACAGAGCTCGCGGGCTTCTCCGAGAGCGAGGCCAAGCGCCTGTTCGGCCGCGACCCGGAGCTGCCTGAAGCCACGCGCGTCGACTATCTGACGCCCTGGAACGCGGCGAAGGCCGAGAAGCGGTTTCTCGCGCGCTTCAATGCCGTGCTGGGACAATGATGCCATGCCGCTGACGCCCGATGATCGACGGAACGAGCGGCTGAAACTGCTGGCGAACTGGGCCAATACGCTGGCCACGGCCATCGTCTCGGTCGGCGTGTTCGTCCCGATCGGTCAGGAAATCTATGGGTTCCTGCCCCAGAGCACCGATCCAACCCTGGTCTATATATCGGCCCCCATTTGCTTTGCGGCCGGTTTGCTCCTACATTTGGGGGCACAGTGGCTTCTAGGAGGCCTCCGATGACGATCGGCCAGATCTATGCTCTGAGCATGCCGTTGGCGCTGGTGGCCATGGTGTGGCTCGTCGCGCTGTTCGTTCGCCGTCCCTGGACCGAGAAGCCCGTGCAACTGCCAGCCCAGCCCGCCCCCGTCAAACGAGAGCGGCTCCTGGATCGGCTTGAGCGGCTGAATGCCGAGATTGAAGGCAACGCCCAACTGGCGCGTCAGCAGCTGCGCCAGCTCAAGCGGCATCGGCGATCCTAAACCCGACGATCTTTTTCACGGATGATCCACGTCTGCTCGCTCGCCGCCCTGCCCGACACTGTCCGCCGCACCCGCGCCAGCCATGTGCTCACGGTCATGGCCAATGTCGATCAGGTGCTGACACCTGAGACCATCCTGCCGCACAACCATCTCAAGGTTTCGGTGGACGACATCACCGAGGAGATCGAGGGCTTCGTCGCGCCTTGCGAGCGCCACGTCGCACAGGTCCTGAACTTCGTCCGAGGCTGGGATCGCAATGCGCCGCTGGTCGTGCATTGTTACGCCGGGATCAGCCGCTCGACCGCCAGCGCCTTCGCCGCAGCCTGTATGCTCAATCCGCACCGCGATGAGCTTGCGATCGCGAAGGCCATCCGCGCCGCCTCCCCCATCGCTTCGCCGAACCGCCTGATCGTCAGCCTTGCCGACGCGGCGCTCGGGCGCCAGGGGCGGATGATCCGCGCCGTTGAGGCGATCGGGCCCGGCGCGATGTCGATCGAAAGCCAGCCGTTCCGGATCGATCTGGACTGAGCGGATTGCGGCCGCCACGCTGCTCCGGGCCCCGATACCCCCGCAACGCCGTTTGAACTTTTGCCGGCCGGGTCGACACTTACGGGAACCCGCGATCGCCAGGCTTGCCGTGGTGTCCCTGGGACCGATGCGGGGCGGCTGACCACCGCGGTAACCACCGGCTCGCCGGTATCGCTTGCGGAAATCAGACCATGTTCGACTGGCCGATTGACTGGATTGCGCTTCTGATCGCGATCGGTGTGCTGCTGTTTGCCCGCAGGACCGCCGAACAACTTGCGGACCTGCGTGCACGGCTCGAAAGGCTCGAGACGCGTGCCGCCGGGTCTGGTACCCCAGCAACAGCCGTGCCGCCGCCATTGACGCCCCTTGAGGAGGCGGTGGCCACGCTGGTACCGGAAGCGACCACCGCGCCGGCGCCCGACCAGCCCGAGCTGGGCGCAGCAACGTCCGATACGACGAGCCTTGCGCCCGAGGGGATCGACGACGAGGCGGGAGCTCCGCCACCGCCCCTGCCCCCATCTCCACCGTCGCAAGCCGCAAACTTCGAGGAAACGATCGGCACCCGCTGGGTGGTCTGGATCGGCGGACTTGCGCTCGCGCTCGGCGGCTTCTTCCTGGTGCGCTATTCGATCGAGGCCGGCCTGATCGGCCCGGCCGTGCGCGTGACCCTGGGTGGCCTGTTCGCGCTGGCGTTGCTCGGCGCTGGCGAATGGACGCGGCGCAAGGAGAGCGTCGCACAGATCGCGGCCTTGCCGATCGCCAACATCCCGGCGATCCTGACCGCGGCGGGCACCGCGGTGGCATTCGCCACCGTCTACGCAGCCTACGCACTCTACGACTTCCTCGCGCCCGCCAGCGCCTTCGTGCTGCTCGGGATCGTTGCCCTCGGCACCTTGGCCGCCGCGCTGCTGCACGGCCCCGCACTCGCTGGCCTCGGCATCGCCGCCGCCTTCGTGACCCCGGTGCTGGTCTCCTCGGACCAGCCGAACTATTGGGCGCTCTACCTCTATCTCGCGGTCGTCACCGCCGCGGCCTTTGCGCTGGCGCGTGTGCGGCTGTGGCGCTGGCTCGCGATCACCACGATCGTGCTCGCCTTCCTCTGGACCCTGCCGTGCCTGGATTGCGGCCTGACGATGGTCGCGCCGCACGTCTTCCACGTTGTGACGGGATTCGTGCTGGCAGCCCTGATCGTGGTGTGCGGCTTCATGTTCGGCCCTGACATGGCCGACGACCAGCTCGAGCCGATCTCGTCGGTATCGCTTTCGATCTATCTGTTGGGCGCGATGCTGATCGTGCTCGCCAGCCTCCATGACGGCGTGGCGCTGATCGCCTTCACCGCGCTGGTTGCAGGCACCTTGATCGTCGCCTGGCGCGCGCCGGCAGCGGTCGGCGCCGTCGGCGCGGCAGCAGTGACGGTGTTCATCGTATTCGCCGAATGGGCGGTGCGCGCCAATCTCGATATGCTCGTGCTGCCGGGCGGCGCGTTGCCCGAGATGGGCCCGAGCCCGACCGGGGAATCCGTCACCTCGCATCTCGTTATTGCGGCGATCTTCGCCGCGGCGTTCGGCGCCGCCGGATTCCTCGCGCAGGGCCGCAGCCGCAACGCCATCGTTCCCGTGATCTGGTCGGGTGCCGGCGTCTTCACGCCCGTCACGCTGCTGGTCGCGCTCTATGCACGCATCGCCCATCTCGACCGCTCGATCCCGTTTGCGATCCTGGCCGTGCTGCTGGCAGCAACCTTTGCGGCCGCAACGGAAGCGCTGTCGCGACGCGAGCCCAGGCCGGGACTGTCGGTCTCGATCGCGCTGTTTGCGACCGGCACGCTTGGCGCGCTGGCGCTCGCACTGACCTG
>NZ_CAFK01000193.1 GCF_000239815.1 Bradyrhizobium sp. STM 3843
CTTCTACCGCGTCTCCGACTTCCTCGAGCCGAAGCATTTCTTCGAGCCGATCCACCAGACCATCTTCGAGACCGCCGCGAGCCTGATCCGGATGGGCAAGATCGCCACGCCGGTGACGCTGAAGACCTTCCTGCCCGCGGATGTCGATATCGGCGGCATGACCGTCGGCCAGTATCTGGCGCGGCTCGCCGCGGAAGCGACCACCATCATCAACGCCCAGGACTATGGGCGCACCATCTACGACCTGTCGCTGCGCCGCGACCTGATCAATATCGGCGAGGACATGGTCAACGTGGCCTATGACGCGCCGGTGGATTTCACGCCGCGCACCCAGATCGAAGATGCCGAGCGCAGGCTCTATGAGCTTGCGGAATCCGGCCGCTACGACGGCGGCTTCCAGAAATTCTCCCAGGCGCTGACCATCGCCATCGACATGGCGGCCAAGGCCTTCCAGCGCGACGGCAAGCTGTCCGGCATCTCGACCGGCTTGCGCGACCTCGACGCCAAGATGGGCGGCCTGCAGCATTCCGACCTGATCATCCTGGCCGGCCGTCCCGGCATGGGCAAGACCTCGCTCGCCACCAACATCGCCTACAACGTCGCCCGAGCCTATGTGCCCGAATTGCAGCCGGACGGGACCAACAAGGCGGTCAATGGCGGCGTTGTCGGGTTCTTCTCCTGCGAAATGAGCGGTGAGCAGCTTGCCACCCGTATCATTGCCGAGCGCTCGGGCATCCCCTCCAGTCATATCCGGCGCGGCGGCATCAGCGAGGCCGATTTCGAGAAATTGCGGGAATGCTCCATCGAGCTGCAGTCCCTGCCCTTCTACGTCGACGAGACCGGCGGCATCTCGATTTCGCAGGTGATGGCCCGCGCCCGGCGGCTGAAGCGGCAGAAGGGGCTCGACCTCCTGGTCATCGACTACATCCAGCTTCTGGCGGGCTCCGGCAAGCGCGGCAACGACAATCGCGTGCAGGAAATCACCGAGATCACCACCAGCCTGAAGGCGCTGGCCAAGGAGCTCAACGTTCCCATCATCGCGCTGTCGCAGCTGTCGCGCCAGGTCGAGAACCGTGACGACAAGCGTCCGCAGCTGTCGGACCTGCGCGAATCCGGCTCGATCGAGCAGGACGCCGACGTCGTGCTGTTCGTGTACCGCGGAGAATACTACCTTGCCGCCAAGGAGCCGCGTCCAGGGACCGAGGAGCATGCCAAATGGCAGCTTGAGATGGACGCAGCTCTCGGCAAGGCCGAGGTGATCATTGGCAAGCAACGTCACGGACCGACCGGCACCGTCGAATTGCACTTCGAGGCATCGGTCACCCGGTTCGGTGACCTCGCTCACGATGGCACGGTGCCTTCGCATGATTACTGACGCGGCCCATGGTTGAACGCCGGCCGCGGCCCGCGTAAAAAGCGGATCATGACAGTTCCCCATCCGAAACCGGCCGATGAAGCGAGCGCGCCCGCGCCCGAGGCCGACCTCGTCCCGCCGAGCGCCACCGGCGTGCTGACCGTCGATCTCGACGCACTGGTGGCCAACTGGCGCAGACTCGAGAAAACGGCGGTGCCGGCGGAATGCGCTGGAGTCATCAAGGCCGATGCCTATGGCTGCGGCACCGCACCGGTGGCGCGCGCGCTGGCCGCCGCTGGCTGCAAGACCTTCTTCGTCGCTACGCTGTCGGAAGCGCGGGCCGCCCGTGCGGCGCTGCCGGATGCGGCCGCGCTCTATGTACTGAACGGCTTCTTCCAGAACACCGGCGACGACTACGCGAAACACAATTGCCGTCCCGTGATCGGCGACCTCCATGAGCTCGCCGAATGGGACTTGTTCTGCCGCCGCACCGGCTGGACTGGCGGCGCCGCCATCCACATCGACACCGGCATGAACCGGCTCGGCCTGACCGTCGACGCGGCACAGAGCATCATCCCGCGCATCCATGCCGGCGACCACGGTATCACGCTCGTCATGAGCCACCTCGTCTCGGCCGAGCAGCTCAACGCGCCGGTCAACGCGCGCCAGCTTGGTGCCTTCCGTGCGATCGCCAGCGAATTCGCCGGCGTGCCGGCCTCGCTTGCCAATTCGTCCGGCATCTTCCTCGGCGCGCCGTTCCAGTTCGACCTGGTCCGACCGGGAGCCGCACTCTATGGCGTCAACCCGACGCCCGAGGCCGACAATCCGATGCAGCCGGTCGCCGAGATCAAGGCCCGCATCGTCCAGCTCCGCGACATCGAGCGCGGCGAGACCGTGGGCTATGGCAGCACCTGGACCGCGCGCCGCGCGACCAGGATCGCGATCATCTCGGCCGGCTATGCCGACGGCTATTTCCGCGCGGCCAGCTCCAATGACGGCACCCGCGGCGCCGACGTCGTCATTGGCGGCAAGCGCTGCCCGATCGCGGGGCGGATCTCGATGGACCTGATCGCAGTCGACATCACCGACCTGCCGCCCAAGAGCGTCAAGCGCGGCCAGATGGCCACACTGCTCGGCGACGGCATCACCGTCGACGAGCTCGCGCATCATTTCGGCACCATCGGCTATGAGGTCCTGACCAGCCTCGGCAAGCGCTATACGCGGATCTACAAGGGCGGTCCGGTGGCGGCGGAGTTGGCGCCGACCGCTGGCGCGCAGCAAGTGTAAGAGCGCATTCAGCGGCCCAATCGTCCTTGCGAGCGCCAGCGACGTGTCCGCCCTAGCCCGAAGGGCGACAGCGGAAGCAAGCCGGATTGATGTGCGCAGCTCCGGATTGCTTCGTCGCCGAAGCCTGTCGTTGGGCTCGCCGGAGGCGAGACCCGTGGGCTCCTCGCAATGACGATCCCGAAACATGAGTAGTCTTTCTCGCGGTGCATAGCGCCCGAGTTGTGCATCTCGTATTCACCCTCTTGATCGTCGAGGGCGCAGGGAATGCCGGGTGCTGGCCGCAACCCATGGCCCGCCTGCAGCAAAGAAGCAGGCGGCAGTCACCACAGGTCCAGCCGGTCATCCGGCATTCCCTGCGCGATGGATTTACGCCTTATGCGTACTCTCCCCGGGGACCGGGCTTTCTTGCCCCCGTGACCGGCGGATCATCATCACCACCGGCGTAGCATCAGCGTCGGGATGCCAGGACCATACGTTTTCGACGTGCGCCTTGTGCCGTTCGTCCACACGACCCCAGGCCATGTTGCGATCCAAAACGCCCACCGCATCCCACCCCGCGTGTCGTGACGATCGCGATGCGCCCCTCGTGCCGAGGCGGGACGGCGAGAGAAAACCACAATTTCTGAAAAACAGAAAGAAGAATATTTTTGGCGGGAGGACTGGACAGGGTGAGTCGCCTTGAGATTGCTGGGGAAATTGGTGTTTTGCGCACGGAGTGCGCATGGAGTATGTCGGCTTTGCATGATCTCCGGCCGACGAATGCCATGGTTCATACGTCGTCTGACACGAGGCCATTGTGCTGTAAGCTCACTGCAGTGATCACTCCGAAGGAGCTCGCGACATGACGTTGGAACATCCGTACCCAAGAGGCCTTCTGCACAACGCGGCATTCTCGCAGGTCGTCGTCGCCTCAGGAGCGCGCACAATCTACACGGCGGGGCAGGTCTCCGTCGACGAAAGCGGCGCAACCATTGGCGTTGGTGATCTCGCCGAGCAGACAGCGCAGGCGATGCGCAATATCGGTCTCGCCCTCGCCGCAGCCGGTGCGAGCTACAGCGATATCGTCAAAATCACCACATATGTTGTGAACTATGAGCCCGAACACCGAGCCATCGTTGGCAAGGCACGAGCACCCTTCTTCGCAAAGAAAATACCACCGGCCAGCACCCTGATCGGTGTCACCGCGCTCGCAATGCCGGAGTGGCTCGTCGAGATTGAGGCTGTTGCTGTGATCGACTGAGATACGCGCGGACAGATGATGTCCGCACATTGAAACTGCTGCTCGAAGTCTCCACTGGACCGGACAATTTGGCTGGTCCTTGTTGCCCCCCGCCCCATGACGCTGAAGCAAGCGTAGCCCGGATGAGCGCAGCGACATCCGGGGCGCCAGCCCCGAGGCCATCCATCGGTCAGCAGACCCGCATATCGCTGCGCTTATACGGGCTACGCTCGTTGGACACGCCGAGTCGCATTGAAAACGCTGACTAACTTCGTGTTTCGGCGCGGCCGTTTAGAAGGACTTTTCTCCGGCCGTCCCCGCGATGTCGAGCCAGCAAGAACCACTGACGAGCCCACCGATGACATCGTCGGCCACGCTTGATACGCTCATGAAAGCCTGCACTGTCAGGCAGTAATAAGTAATAGGCGTGCAGCGATGAGTCGGATTGAGTCTGAGATTCTGGTGGCCCGCGGCAGGATACTCAAATCCGCGCAAGAGATGCTGGCTGGAACGCTGTCGTATATCGAAGGCGCACGGAATATCCTTGCGGCCTGGAAGACAGCACGATTTGATGAACGGGATCCCGACCTCCTGCCCTTGGTCGGAATCGATTCCGAGACAGACGCGCTACCCTTTGGGGAGATGAGGGAGCACTGGCAAGCGGCGGCGCTAGAAGCGCTTCAGCCGGAAATCGACCAAAAAGAAGCTTGGGCCCGCGGATTTGGCGAACCTCACTGCCGAAGTCTCGTCGAGCGCTTTTCAAATGGCTAAATCGAAGTCGGCACTCGGGTCCAGCAAGCGTAGCCCGGACGAGCGCAGCGACATCCGGGGCGCCAGCCCCGAGGCCATCCATCGGTCAGCAGACCCGCATATCGCTGCGCTTATGCGGGCTACGCTCGCTGTTTCATTTTTTAAGCGCATCACGAGTCGTTGTGTCGGCATGAGCCAGTTTCGATCGTCCTTGGATAGACACATCTCAGAGGAGCTGTGGATGGAACTGCACAGGTGAAGGGACACGGTCACTTGACTTGTCAGAATCGGATGAGGAGCAATGTTGATGAGGATCACTGTCGAAACCAGCGTAGCAGCCCCGATCGATCAGGTCTGGCGTGCCTATACGACGCCTGCAGACATCATGAAGTGGAACGCCGCGTCCGACGACTGGCATACGACCAAAGCCACGGTCGACCTGAGAGAAGGAGGCGCTTTCTCATCTCGCATGGAGGCCAAGGACGGCAGCATGGGCTTTGACTTCGCCGGCACCTACACGAAGATCGTTGAACACAAGCGGATCGAATACGCGTTCGGCGATCGGAAGGCCGAAGTGGAGTTCGCACCCGGTCCGAAGGGCATTGTCGTCCGCGTTGTCTTCGATAGCGAACCGACGCACTCGGTTGAGCAGCAGCAAGGCGGTTGGCAGGCGATCCTCGACAACTTCGCACGATACGTGGAGACGAAGCCGCAACCCTAGCCCGGATGAGCGCAGCGATATCCGGGCGCCAGCCCAGAGGGCATCTATCGACCGGCAGACCCGCATGTCGCTGCGCGCATGCTCATGCTCGCTAAGTGCACCCCAACGCCTCAGGGCGTAGGGATCGCGATATCATCGCCATAACCAAGGCGCGGCGATCAGCGCGACAATGACGATAGCAGCGAGGATCGCCATCCATCCCCGAGCGTCAAAGTCAAAACCTGGACCCTTGAAACGCAGCTGATGGTCGGACATTACATGGCTCTCCATTTGAAGTCATGGACAAGCCGAAACAGTCGTAAGGGGATGGATTTGGCCCACAGATTCCAAATCTGTGCAACGCACCGACACAGAGCGCAGAAAAAGCTCAATAACATCAGGTCCCCTGAGAATCATCACTGACACAGAGGGTTAGAACTTGCCCTGGCTATGTGGGTAAGTCCTGCTGCCGTCGAAGATCTTTGCGATTATTTTAGCGGCGTGGTTCCTTGGTAGAGAACCAGGGGATTTTCAAATTCCTCAATGATTTCATCGTTCGGCGCTCATAGGAGAAGAGCGCAGTACAACAAAAATTTCCGCCCAGCCTATGAGCGAAAGTGGAAGCTCTCGTCGCGAACTTGATACGAGCTTCGGAGTTTCAGGACGGCACGACTTGACCGTACACATCGTAACCGTTCGCTGGTGATCTAGGATAAGGTTACAAGCGGCCCACGGTCCTTTCGCGTGATGAAGGAATAGGAGTGTCAAGCCATGATCGTTCTCGGCCGTCATCGCGCGCTCGTCGACGAGGCCTGGAGCGACCTGGCAGCCCGGAACGCGATCGCCGACATCGTCAGCGACGCAGTCGCTGATTTCGATCCCGAGACGTTCTGGCCGGGCCACCCCGGCGATGATGGCGTCGGCGACGGTAACCCGAGTTTCTATTATGGCGCGGCCGGCGTGATTTGGGCGCTGGACTATTTGCATCGGATTGGCGCGACCCGCATCACTGCGGACTTTCGCCCAGTAATGCCGAAGCTCCTCGAGCGGACAATCACTCACTTCCAAACCCATTCGCCGACCGATTACGCCAAACATGGTTCTCTGCTGTTTGGCGACATGGGCGCGGCCCTTCTTGCCATGCGCATTGCTCCCATCTCGAGCCTGGCCGATCTGGTGCACGCACGCGCAGAAGCGAACAACGGACTTCCAGTCCGAGAACTGATGTGGGGCTTGCCCGGCTCGATGCTGGCCGCAATCCATATGGCGGAGATGACGCAGGAGCCGCGGTGGCGCCGGCTGTTCGAAATGCAGACAGCCCGGCTCCTGGCCGAATTGGAGGAGACGCCGCAAGGACCGCTTTGGACACAAGATCTCTACGGCACCAAAGATCGTTGGCTCGGGCCCGTGCACGGCTTCGCCGGCAACCTCATTCCGTTGTTGCGAGGATGGGACTGGCTGACGCCGATGCAGCAGGCGCACGTGGTCGACTTTGTGCCAAGAGCCCTCGCGGCGAATGCATGGCAATCTGACGTTGGGGCGACCTGGGGCGCGAGAAGCAAGCGCGAGACGCCGCCGACCTTGTGTCAGCATTGTCATGGTGCGCCGGGCATGGTGACGACCTTTGCGGAGGCGCCGATCGCGAGCCCTGACTTTGACGCGCTTCTGCTGGATGCTGGTCGATTCACCTGGTCCGCCGGACCACTCACAAAGGGATCCAATCTCTGCCACGGCACAAGCGGGAATGGGTATGCATTCCTGAAACTCTACCGCCGCACCAACGATACGATCTGGCTCGACCGCGCGCGCCAGTTCGCCATGACGGCCATCGTCCAGTATCGCAGCACGCGCGTCGCGGTCGGCCGCGGACGCTATTCGCTTTGGACCGGCGACGTCGGCCTCGCTATCTACCTGTGGGATTGCATCACGGGAGAGCCGCGTTTCCCGACGATCGACGTGTTCTGATCCCCTGTTCAAAGACAGCAAGCTTGGCCCGGCTGAGCGGGGCAATTTCCGGGACCTTCAACACTCCGGTCAATGCTCCCAGGGCCATTTGCTCAGCTCCTGGCGCACTCGATGAAGTCCGAGATCCCGCTGTTCAATAGGAGAAAGCTCGGACAGCCTGCGCCGTGCAGCTGCGCGTCGAACCATGTCACGAAGGCCCTCGGCCAGCCCGACCAGTGCTCGGCCCACCAAGCGTGGCACTCGTATCAGCACAAGATCGCGCACGACGTCGCCTCCTCGGTGCAACGCCGACTGAAAACATGCTGTCCGCATCCAAGCCACCCGATTTGCGGAAAGCCTCGGGCCACAAGATCCCGGACAATTCCGCCACAAGCAAGCTGAGCTCCGGCCGATCGGCGCGATATCCGGACAGGTCGCTCATCGATCCATTTAACGCTGGATAAACGCTGCAAGGTTAGGAGAGTGACGCAGACTTATTGGAGCAGAGCAGCATGTGGCAGCAGGCGCGACATCTCGGAATTGTTCTGACGGCAATATCGACCCTTTGCCCATTCGGCGTACGCGCCGACGATGCAAGCCCTGGGCGCGATCGCACCGAAGCGAACGCGGAGCGACGCGAGGAGCCGATCCGGATACAGGTCAGCGTCAATTTGCTGTTTCCTGGACCTGCCGGGGAGAGTGAAGAAGCGGTGAAGCTGAGGGAACGAGCACGGCGCTCAGTTTATGAAATGGCGGCTGGCGAGTGCGCTCTGGTTGAGCAGGTGCTCGCGAAAACCTGCCGCCTCGAATCCGTTAGCGTCAGCCTCAACCGACAGTCCGGTGGACCGGCCGAAGGTTACGTCGCCGCCGGCAATTTCGTCCTCCGAACGACGCTGAAATAGCTCAGTTCACATACGCCAGGGTCGCATCGCGGCGCACCTCGTAGACATGCGCCCGCAAGGTCCCGTCCGCTCCCGAGCGGTTGGGCCGGTCGACCAGCAGGCAGGCGGCATAATCCGGCGCTGGCTCGCGGTCGGTTGCAGCAACGCGCTGGAGCGCAATGGTTGTGAGCCAGCGGCAAATGCGCCGCGTGAACGGCCGCATCCAGGGATCGCCATCGGCCAGTGCCACGCCGATGAGCATCGAGCCGGGCGATGTGCCCTTCCAGAAAACAACGCAGAATGTGCCGCTCTGAAAACTAAGCTGTCGACCGATCCAACCGAGTTCAGCGGGCGACATCGTGATGCACGTATCGGTCACAGCATCACGATCATCGAACTCGAAATATTGGGCGGAGAGTTTCTTTCCAAAACGATCCCTCAAATAGCGGACGCTTGGCTCCCCTTGCCTGCCAAAGGCTGGCGCCTCGTGCGGATCGATCTGGAACGGAAAGGTGCTTTCCAGCCGTCCCTGCCGGCCAATGACAAACAAGCCCCTGGCGTCAGAGAACTGACCGGGCGCGCGCTTTTCTTCGACGATCTTGTCGCCCACGCGCGTGATCAATCGAGGAGGCTGGGTCTCGAGAACGGTCTGCGCATCTGCACCATATTTTGTCTTCATGGCTTCGACCGCACGGTCATAATCCGCGATCAGGATCGAGACGCTGGTGGTGATGGCATGAACCTCGGCCAGCGAGGCGCGCGGCATGCGTAGGTCGAAGACGAGTTCGCCAATGGCGGCCGCGGCCAAGGCGGCAACCGCTCCGGCAACAATCATCAATTTCCGTTGCAACCGCATGGGCCAAATCCGATATCGATCCCTTCATATCACCCGGGCGGTTTATAAATTCTCTGAGCATCCATCGGTTTTTCACGTTATCGGCGGACCCGCTTGGGTATGGGGGCATGCGGCGTGTACGGAACCGTCGTGCGAACAAACTGCATCGCTTGACGCATATAACGTCAGCGGGTTAGCGTTGATGCCGCGTCGGCAGGGCGCATCGTGTCCGCGGAAAGGGACTCTCCCACCTGCCCGATATCAATCGCTTCCACAGACGAACCTCTTTTGCCCCATACAGCGCGGACCAGGGCAGTTTTAAAGGAGGAGTCGTCATGTCCCAGTCTGTTCTTCCCAACCGCTCGACTGCGCTGCGTGGTGCGCCATGACGCGGTTTTCTGTGGAACCGCTGCCGCCCCGGCCAAGCCTGGAGCATCAGCAGAAGCTCGCCAAGCGCTTGTTGCGCAATTGCTGGGCGCGTGATGCCGACGCGATTGAACGCGCGCGCACATTCCTCCCCGGCTCGCCAGATCCCGACGCGCTCAAGCTGCACGACGCGCAGCTCATCATCGCGCGCGGTTACGGTTTCGACTCCTGGGCAGCGATGAAGCGCAAGATCGAATCGCTCACCACGTCGCCGCTCGAACAGTTCGACATCGCGGTGCGCGAAGGCGATGCCGAACTGGCACGCGCACTCCTGCAGAGACACGCTGACATCCGGGCGCGCATCAACGAACCGCGCTTCGACTTCGACGCTCCGGCCGTCCATCAAGCGAGAAAGAATCTGGCGCTCGTCGATGTCTTGCTGCAGCACGGGGCAGACATCAATGCGCGTTCGCAATGGTGGGCGGGTGGCTTCGGCATTTTGGAGTGGGATTTGACGCCGGCGCAGGCGGCGCCACTGATTGATCGCGGGGCGCGGATCACGCCTTGGGCGGCGGCCGGGCTCGGATTATACGACGAGCTGAAGTCAATCCTGACGGCCCATCCGCATCTCGTGAACGAGCGCGGGGGTGACGGCAAGACTGCACTGCATTGTGCAGCTACCTGTTCCGTCGCCGAGTTGCTGCTCGACAACGGATCGGATCTGGAGGCGCGGGATGTCGATCACGCCTCCACTCCGCTTCAGTACAGAATTGCAGACGAGCCGATCGCGCGTCTGCTGGTGGCACGGGGAGCTGATGTCGACATCTTTGCTGCAGCCCGGCTGGGTGACAAGGGTTTGGTCGAGCGGTGCTTGCGCAACGATCCACGATGCGCCGAATCCCGTGTCAACCGCGCGCCGTTCACCGCGCCCGGTCTCCACATCTACGGCTGGACGCTCGGCTTCGATCTCACGCCTGCCGACGTGGCGCGGAAATTCGGCCACAGCGAGATCGCGGAGCTGATCGTGTCGTCGCTATCGCCGAAAGCGCGCCTTATCGATGCGCTCTGGTGCGGCGATGGCGAGCGTGCCCGTCGCGAGCTGGACCGGCATCCGACGGCGCTGAGGGAGATCGAACCCCACGAGCACGCTCTCCTGGCCTCTGCTGCCTGGTGGTACCGACCCGACAGCGTGCGACTGATGCTGGACTACGGCTTCGATCCCCACGCCACGGGGGCCCATAACTCGACGCCGCTGGACCGCGCCAGCTTCCACGGCTACGCCGACATCGTTGCAACCTTGCTGTCACGGGACCCCGATCCGCCTCTGACCTATCAAAACGAGTTCGGCGGCATACCGCTGGGAGCCTGCATCTACGGCGCGCTGAACGGCTGGACAACCGGCCACCCGCAAGATCATGTCCGCACGGTGAAACTGCTGCTCGACGCGGGCTCTCCGCTGGACCCGACAATTCTCCCCACCGGCCATGATGAGCTCGACACGGTTTTGCGAGCGTGGCTGAAGAGCAGCGGGAGATCATTGGCGTAGCGGGAGCAAGCGTAGCCCGATCAGCGCGGCGACACCTGAGGCCTCCAAGCCTTTGCGTATATGCACGCCCGAGAGACCCGCATGTCGCTGCGCTCATGCGGGCTACGCGCGGCTGCATGATCTCTGACATTCACACGCCCTCGCCCCGGCATCGTCGAACCGTCACCAGATCGTCATTCCTGCTTCGTCGCTCATTGCTCTGCTCGCCGCGCGAACGCGAGGCCTGCAATGAATTTCTTGGAGACCATGACGTCCAACCGCCGCTCGGTCCTGCGCGGCCTTGCCGCAGCTGCGATCGCACCACTAGCCTCGCCGGCGATGGCAGCCGAAAACTCGTCAATATCGGGCTTGCCGCAGCCACCGACCGGGCCTGCGGCCGAGATTGCCACCGACACAGCGTATTGGAGCGCGGTGCGCCGGCTTTATGCGGTGACACCGGACGTGGTCAATCTGGAGAACGGCTACTGGGGCGTGATGCCCGAGCCGGTGCGGCTGGAGTTCGTCCGGCAGTCCGACATGGTCAACTACCAGAACTCGTACTACGCGCGGCAGCGCTTCGGGGCGGATTTCGAGGCCGTGCGCGTCAGGGTGGCGCAGGCGGTGGGGACAGCACCTGAGGAGATTGCGCTGACGCGTGGCGCGACCGAGGCGCTGCAGCTCCTCATCGGCGGCTACAACAGGCTGAAGCCCGGTGACGCCGTGCTCTACGCCGACCTCGATTATGATTCCATGCAATATGCCATGAACGCGCTTCATGCCCGGCGCGGCGTCGACGTGGTCAAGTTCAACATCCCCGAGCCGGCGACCCGACAGGCCGTGCTGGACGCCTACGCCCAAGCGCTCGATGCCAACCCGAAGACGCGCCTGCTGCTGCTCACCCATGTCAGCCACCGGACCGGTCTCGTGATGCCGATCGCCGAGATCGTGCGCATGGCCAAGGCCAGGGACATCGACACCATCGTCGACGCGGCCCATTCGTGGGGCCAGCTCGATTTTAGGGTGGGCGAGCTCGCGGCCGATTTCGTCGGCTTCAACCTGCACAAATGGATCGGCGCGCCGCTCGGCATAGGCTTCCTCTATATCAGGAAGGACCGGCTCGACTGCATCGATCGCGACATGGGCGACGAGGACTTTGCCGAGACCGACATCCGTTCGCGCGTGCACACCGGCACGATCAATTTCGCCACCGTGTTGACGGTGCCCACGGCCATTGCCCTTCACCAGGAGATCGGCGCGACGGCCAAACAAGCCCGTCTGCGTTATCTGCGCGACTATTGGGTGAGCCGCGCCAGGGCGTTCAAGGGCATTGAGATCCTGACGCCGGACGAGGTGGGCGTCTACGGCGCCATCACATCGTTCCGGCTGTCCGGCAAGACCAGCAAGGCTGACAGCGACGCCATCGTGGCGAAGCTGAGGGACGACTACAAGGTGCTCACCGTGCGCCGGGCGGGCGTGGCCAATGGCCAATGCATTCGCGTGACGCCGGCGCTCTATACCGACGAGGCGGATCTCGACCGCCTGGTCGCGGCGCTCGCCCTCCTGACTGGCACAAAGAATGGCTGAGCGCTCCGTCGCAGTCCTATTTCGCCGCTGTCCGTCGGTCTATTTGTTGGAGTCGCACAAAGGCCGCCCACGCCTTTCGATAGTCCATGTCAATGGGATCGATCGTCAGGAGCGCCCTGCAGGCCTCATTGATCTCTTCCGATGAAGGTCGCAGCTTCGGATCTGCTGCGGCCTCCGATCGCTTCCAGCGATCCTCAACATCTTTCGCCAGGGCGAGAGCTTCGGATGGGCCGCGTTTCCGGGTTGGCTTCGCCAAAGGGTGACCTGCAGGGAATGTTGGCCAAGCCGCCGGGGGCTGATCGCCCCGCCAATCAACGGGGTCGCTGACGGCAGCCTTTGCTATCGCAACGACTTGCGGCCCGCTCGCCTGGTCCGACGGGATCGCCGTCCGTCCGGCCAGTTCACGGATCTGCTGCTCCATGCTTTGGTTCCCAGACGTTCCGCCGGCCGCGGGCGCCAGCTTGGTCAGCGCCGACAGCGTGGATGGATCGCCCTTGGGGATCAGCTTCTGGGCCGTCTTCACCATCGCCAATGTGCCAGGCGATATCGCGAAATCCGTTTGCGCTATTTTTGGCGCGTCGTCAGCGACCGGACAGGGTCTGAACGACGACTGTTTGCGCGTCATTCGGCCGCCATCGTCGATGTGAGCGAAATCGACAGCCACGGCGTAGACAAAGCCGGCATCGGCAAGGTTGCCGCTTCTGTCTCTCGCCTTGACAACACCGCAGACATATCGCGCGGCGTCCGCCGTGACCGAGCGCAATCCGTCGAACTGCGCTGAACCCGGATCGATCAGCATATCCCGAACAGCGGCGCGCGCTCTCATATGGTCTGGCGACAGACTGCTGATGACCAAATCCGGATTGATGAATGAGGGCTGAAAATACCACTTGAGCTCTGCAGCCAAGAACGCCGCGCCAACGCCCACTGCAATCAAAAGGGCAGGTACATTCATGATGTTATTCCAGGTAGCGTCAAGTAAAGATTGTTATTATGAATACGAGTAATCTCTGGTAGTGTTTCCGAACAAACCTCTGACCGCTGAACTCCGGGCTCGCCGTTTACGAGAGAGGTGGAATTATACATCTACCGATGTATGTACCGGTAGCGTGATAATCTCTGAGAGCGGGATAGGGTTAATCCACCCTTAAGTTGATCGGCCTGAACTGCCCAGGTCTTCCTCCGGGCCGCTCTGAAGCGTCGAGCAGCGCGTCGCCGCGACGAAGGCGCGGCGATTGGCTTTGGTGCGCCGGCGCTATTGGCCGATGCCAAATCCGCCGGGCTCGATATCGCCCGGCGCGACAGGCGGCGCGTAGGGGCTGGTGTCGACCCGGTCGTCCTCCGGACGATAGCGATAGCGCGGAACGATATTGTAGTCCGGCACCCAAGACGGGTCTCGCATCACCACGGGCACGCGCACGGGCGCCGTGATGACGATCCTGTGCGTCGGCCTTCGAACATCAGCTCTCGATCTGGCTTCGGCGGCAGCACTCAGCGCCACCACTATCCCCAGCGCCACCGCGACGGTCATCGTTTTCATGGTCTTGGATCTCCCCTGGCCAACAGCGACGTCAACGAGCAATGGTCATGATCGTTCCAGAGCGCCAGGCCCGTTCAATCCGTCCACGATCGCTCGCTTAGGATGGCTCACCGCGAACAAATAACGGCCGATCAGATGCCGAGCACACCTTGGTAGGCGAACAGAGCGGGGGCTCCGCCGGTGTGGATGAAAATGACGTCCGTGTCGGGCTGCAATCGCCTCTCCCGAACCAGCGCGATCAGGCCGGCCAACGCCTTGCCCGAGTAGACCGGATCAAGCGTCAAGGCTTCGAGCGCGCCGGCAAGCTTGATGGCGTCGATGGTGGCCGCGTGCGGCACGCCGTAGGCAGGACCTGCGTGTCCGGCGACGACCTCGACGTCGTCCTCATCGAAGCGGGCGCCAATCATTTCGGCTGCGGCGCTTGCGTAGGCGATGACATCGGAACGCACGCGCTCAGGTTCGGCATCGATATCGATGCCGATGATCCGCGTCTTGGGCATCGCGACCGACGCGCCGACGACAAGGCCGGCCTGTGTTGCCGCGCTGCCAGTGCAATGCACGATCGCGGCAGGCAGAATGCCGAGAGCCTGCGACTGCGCCGCGATCTCCACGATGGTCGATGCGTAGGCGATCGCGCCAAGCGGATTGGAAACGCCGTAAGGAACGAAATAAGGCCGATGACCTTCATCCCTGAGCCGGTGTCCCAGCTCCTCGATCGCCGCGTTGCGATTTCCTGTCCAGGGCACATCATGCAGGTGCGCGCCGAACAGCCGATTGAGGAGCGCGTTTCCCGACGTCTCGTACTCGGGCGTCGGCGGGGCGACACGCCCGTGATAGACCGCCAGATGACACGCCAGGCCGAGCTTGGCAGCCGCGGCAGCGACCTGACGCTGGCTGTTGGACTGGACGACGCCGCCAGACACCAGCACGTCCGCCTTCGCTGCGAGGGCGTCGTGAAGGATATAGTCGAGCTTGCGCAGCTTGTTGCCGCCAAAGCCGAGCCCGGTCGCATCCTCGCGCTTCACCCATAAGCGCGGCCCACCCAGATGGTGCGTGAGCCGCCTCATAGGTTCGAGCGGCGTCGGCAGGCTGGCGAGCCCGATGCGCGGAAACGCCGACAGCTTGGAGGCAAGCATCGTTGCACCTTCGGCGGTCATGTTGCCCGACCTATTTCTTGGCGGCCTTCAGGACCTTCTTGCAGGCGTCAGCGAGCTGAGCGTATTGCTTGTTGAGACAGGCGATGATGCGTCCGCCGCCCGGCGTGACACTTGCGCAGTATTTTTCGTAGTCCGCTTTGCATGCCGTCCGCTGTTCCGCGGTCAGCGCCTGGGCAAAGGCTGCTTGTGGCAACCCAACAAGGAGCGTGAACAAAATGGCGGCTGCGAGCTTGGACATGGAAGCCTCCCCGATCGTTCTTATGTGCGTCCCGCCGTCATGAATACCGCCATCCCATGAAGATCGCCACCTTCAACATCAACAATGTCAGGCGGCGGCTGCCCAACCTGCTGCGCTGGTTGCGTAGTGCGAAGCCCGATGTCGTCTGCCTGCAGGAGCTCAAATGCACGCAGGACGAATTCCCGGCTGAAGCGATCGAAAAGGCTGGCTATGGCGCGGTGTGGCGTGGGCAGAAGACCTGGAATGGTGTCGCGATCCTGGCGCGCAAGGCCGAGCCGGTGCTGATCCGCACCGCCCTGCCCGGCGATCCCAAGGACAATGACGCCCGCTACATCGAGGCCGCCGTGCGCGGCATCGTCATCGGCTGTCTCTATCTGCCGAACGGAAATCCGCAGCCGGGACCGAAATTCGACTACAAGCTCGCCTGGTTCAAGCGGCTGCAGAAGCACGCGGCCAAATTCATCAAGGACGATCTGCCGGTGGCGCTTGCCGGCGACTATAATGTCGCGCCAACGCCACGCGACATCTATCCAACGAAATCATGGGACAAGGATGCGCTGATCCAACCGAAGAGCCGCGCGGCGTTCAAGGCGCTGGTCGACCAGGGCTGGTGCGATGCGATCCGCACGCTCCATCCGGAGCAGCCGATGTTCACCTTCTGGGACTACAAGCGCAACCGCTGGCCGCGCGATGCGGGCTTGCGGCTCGACCATCTGCTGTTGAGCCCGCAGCTGACGCAGCGGCTCATTAAAGGCGGCGTCGACCGCAAGGTCCGCGGCGAAGACGGCGCCAGCGATCACGCGCCGGCCTGGGTGGTGCTGAAGTGATTGCTGTCAGACGGACAGCCGCCTGGCGTTGGCGGCGACATAATCGCGGTAGCGATCGACGATCGACGCGGGCGTAGCGCCCGCCATGAGGTTCGCGGTGGCCTCGAGCGCGGCGACGATCTTTTCGGTCACCATCAGCTCGACTTCCTCGTTCGCATCCACTTCGGCACGGGCGAATTTCTCCAGCCGCAGTCGGATTACCTCGGCCGCTTCCATCGCGAGCAGCGCGCTCGCAAGCCAAGGGAAGCTGTCGGCCGGATGCGCGCATTTGTCCTGCGCGTCGTATGAATCGTCGTCCATCGTCGTATCGCTCTCCATAAGCTACGCGACGAATACGCTTCAAACTCTAACGATCGGCGCGATCATCAGCGGTGTTTTTTGCCGTCTCAAACACCTGGCGTTAACGATGCGGATCACGGCGCTTCAAATCCTCGCGGGGGCGGCCGGTCCCGGCGCGCCATCACGTTCAGACGCCTTGGCGCTCCGGCCAGACCTGCTCGAGGTTGGTCGAGCGCTCAGGCCGCCCCTCGGTGAGAAACGCAGCTCCGCCGCAAACCGGCAGATGGACGATGAGGCTCGCCGCGTCCGGCACATCGGGGCGTGACGTGACATTCAACAACAGGATCTCCTCGGGCGTCCGCCTGATCTCCTTGAACTCGTAGCTGAACGCCTCCGCGTTGCGCGGATATTCGTGCCAGATCTGGCCCTCCCGCCTGAAGCTGCTTTGCGTGCCGCCAAACGTGTCGGCGTAAGACAGGCAGGCGGGGATGTTCAGCGCCTTGAGCACGACCGTGCCGATATTCGAGACGGCGGGAACGGCGCTGTTCACCGCGCCGATGGCGGCGAACACGGTCGTCACCACGCCGGCCAGGAAAGCCAGACCCGATTTCGCCACGTGTGACTGTGCCTTGTTGGACGAAGGATGTGCCTGGGCCATGACTGCGTTCTCCGATGCTTTGGCAATCAGCAAGCCAGAGGACACTGCTGATTGGCCACCAACCGAGGTCCGTTCATGGAACGTTAATCTCGCGCAAATCGGCGCTGGCCGGTGTGATGCACGTCACAACCTTCGATATTTGCCGGGCAATGGCGGTCACGAGCGCGTGTCGCTCACGCACGCCGACGCACATTCCAGGACGCATTGCAGGACTCATCAGATCGCTGCTAACGCACGGCAACCGCCCGCCGCGCTCCTGGAGACGACACCTTGGGGTTCCTGTTCGTGCTGTCAGTCGGCCTGATCGCCGGCACCTTGTCCGGCATCGTCGGCACCGGTTCCTCGATCATGCTGATGCCGGTGCTGGTGTACGAATACGGTCCGAAGGAAGCGGTGCCGATCATGGCGGTCGCGGCTGTGATGGCGAACCTGTCCCGCATCTTGGCGTGGTGGCGCGAGGGGGACTGGCGGGCCTGCGCCGCCTATTCCGTCACAGGCATTCCGGCCGCCGCGCTCGGCGCACGCACGCTGCTGGTGCTGCCCTCGCACACCGTGGATATCGCGATCGGCACCTTCCTCATCGTCATGGTCCCGGCACGCCATTGTCTGGCGCGGCACCAGTTGAAGGCCAATCTCTGGCATCTGGCTGTCGGCGGCGCCGTGATCGGCTTTCTCACCGGCATCGTGGTCTCGACCGGCCCGCTCAGCGTGCCCCTGTTTCTGTTCTACGGTCTCGCCAAGGGCGCATTCCTGGCGACCGAGGCCGCCAGCTCGCTCGGCCTCTATGTCAGCAAATCCGTCACCTTCCAGCGCTTCGGCGCGCTGACGCCGGATATCCTGGTGAAAGGCCTGATCGCCGGCGGCTCGCTGATGTCGGGCGCCTTCATCGCCAAGCGCTTCGTGCTCAAGCTGGAGCCCGACGTGTTTCGCCTCGTGATGGATGGCATCATGATCGCTGCCGGCCTATCTATGTTATGGAACGCCACGCAATCCCCCTGAGAACTGATTCCCTCTCCACATGGCCAAGAACGCGCTCTCCTTCGTCTGCCAGAACTGCGGCGCGGCCTATTCGCGCTGGCAGGGCAAATGCGAGGCCTGCGGCGAGTGGAACACGCTGGCCGAAGAGGACACAACCGGCGCCACCTCGGCGCCGGTGTCGCTGCGCTCCAAGCGCAAGGGCCGGCAATTCCAGCTCGAAAGCCTGACCGGCAAGAGCCTCGATGCCCCCCGCCTCTCCTCCGGAATGACCGAGCTCGACCGCGTCACCGGCGGCGGCTTCGTGCGCGGCTCGGTGCTCTTGGTCGGCGGTGATCCCGGCATCGGCAAGTCGACGCTACTCACACAGGCGACCTCGATGCTCGCCCGCGCCGGCCATCGCGCAGTCTATATCTCCGGCGAAGAAGCGGTCGCGCAGGTGCGGCTGCGCGCCGAGCGCTTGGGGCTAGCGGACGCGCCGGTGCAGCTGGCGTCCGAGACCTCGGTCGAGGACATCATCTCCACGCTCTCCGAAGGCACGGTGCCGCGGCTGATCGTGATCGATTCGATCCAGACCATGTGGACGGATACAGTCGAGTCCGCGCCCGGCACGGTGACCCAGGTTCGGGCCTCGGCTCAGGCGCTCATTCGGTTCGCCAAGAAATCCGGAGCAGCCATCATCCTGGTCGGCCATGTCACCAAGGACGGCCAGATCGCCGGTCCGCGCGTCGTCGAGCACATGGTCGACGCGGTGCTGTCGTTCGAGGGCGAAGGCTCGCAGCAGTTCCGGATCCTGCGCGCGGTGAAGAACCGCTTCGGCCCGACCGACGAGATCGGCGTGTTCGAAATGACCGGTCTGGGCCTGCGCGAGGTCACCAATCCCTCCGAACTGTTCCTGTCCGAACGCGATCTCGGCAGCCCCGGCACGGCGGTGTTCGCCGGCATCGAAGGCACGCGGCCCGTGCTGGTCGAGATGCAAGCGCTGGTTGCGCCGACCTCGCTCGGCACGCCGCGTCGGGCCGTGGTCGGCTGGGATCCGAGCCGGCTGTCGATGGTGCTGGCGGTGCTGGAGGCTCATTGCGGGGTCAAGCTCTCCGGCCATGACGTCTATCTCAATGTCGCCGGCGGCCTGCGCATCCATGAACCAGCGGCCGACCTGGCCGCTGCGGCCGCTCTGGTCTCCTCGCTGGCCAATGCGCCTTTGCCGCCGGATGCGGTCTATTTCGGCGAAATCTCCCTGTCCGGCGCGGTACGCCCGGTGGCCCAGACCTCGGCGCGGCTGAAGGAGGCCGCCAAGCTCGGCTTCGGCCGGGTGGTGTTGCCGGAACAGGCGCGCGGCGAGACCAGTGGTGAGGCCGGCCTTAGTCTCAACACGGTCGGCGGCTTGACCTCCCTGGTCGCCGAAATCGCCGCGCGCGGCACGCCAAGGGCGCGGCAGGAGAGCGCGAGGCAGGAGAATGATCGCAATGGTGCGGAAAAAAATGCCACACCGGCGAGATTCCGCCGCCAGGACGGCTAGGCGGATCGTGACGTTCCCGTGACTCGCCGCTATACAACCCCGCATCGGGGCTACCCACAGGCTCGTGTGATCTTGCGGTCTTGCCGGGAACCCACGGCGCTCAAATGAGAGAGCGACCGTGCCGCCGATTCGAGACGACATTGACCAGTGAAGCGGACCTGACCAGCCGATGCCGATAACGATCCTCGATCTCATCCTGCTCGGCGTCATGCTGATTTCGGGACTGCTCGCGATGGTCCGCGGCTTCATGCGCGAGGTGCTGTCGATCGCGGCCTGGGGCGCAGCGGCCCTGGTAACGCTTTATTCATTCTCAAAGCTGTTACCGACCGCGAAGACCTATTTTAACAACGACACCGTCGCCAGCGTGGTCGTGGTGGCCGGCACCTTCGTCGGTACCCTGATCGTGGTCTCCGTGATCACTGTGCGCATCTCCGACATGATCCTGGACTCGCGAATCGGGGCGCTCGACCGCACACTGGGCTTCCTGTTCGGACTGGCCCGCGGCCTGCTGATCGTGGTGGTGGCGTTCGTGTTCTTCAGCTGGCTGGTGCCGGACAAGCAGCGCCCGGACTGGGTGACGGGGGCGAAATCCCGCGTCGTGCTGCAGGGAACCGGGGATTGGCTGATGTCGCTCTTGCCTGACGATCCTGAGAACACCATCTTAAAGAAATTCAAGAAGAACAAGCCGGACGACGAACAGACTGACACCGAGCCGCCTGCTGCCGGCGGCGATGGGTACTCAAAGCCTGCCCGTGACAGCCTGAAAAAGCTGATCGACAAGCCTGCAGCCAAGTAAGGCGGCAAGTGAGCGAGACCCAGAAGAGAGGCGCGATGGACGAGCATCAAGACCCTGCCGGCAAAGCCGACCCGAAGGCCAACCAATGGGATCTGGACTTCGGCGGATCGGCTGACCTGCGAGACCCGGACCTTGATGGAGACACGCTGCGCGAGGAGTGCGGCGTGTTTGGCGTTTATGGGCATAGCGATGCCGCCGCGATCACCGCGCTCGGCCTGCACGCGCTCCAGCATCGCGGCCAGGAAGCTGCCGGCATCGTTTCTTACGACGGCTCGCGCTTCCACAGCGAACGCAGGCTGGGCCTGGTCGGCGACACCTTCTCCCGCCGCGAGGTGATCGAGCGCCTGCCCGGCAATGCTGCCGTCGGGCACGTGCGCTACGCCACAACAGGCGCCACCATCCTGCGCAACGTACAGCCGCTGTTCGCCGAGCTGAATGCCGGCGGCTTTGCGGTCGGTCATAACGGCAATCTCACCAACGGGCTGACGCTGCGCCGCGAGCTGGTGCGCGCCGGCGCCATCATGCAGTCGACCACCGACACCGAGGTGATCCTTCATCTCGTTGCGCATTCCCGCCGCACCCATTTCATCGATCGCTTCATCGAGGCGCTGCGCGCCATCGAAGGCGCCTACTCGCTGGTCTGCATGACCAACAAGAAGCTGATCGGCGCGCGCGATCCGCTCGGCATCCGTCCGCTGGTGCTGGGCGAGCTCGACGGCTGTCCGATCCTGGCGTCGGAGACCTGCGCGCTCGACATGATCGGCGCGCGCTACATCCGCGACGTCGAGCCTGGCGAGATCGTGATCTTCGACGAACAGGGCGCACACAGTCACAAGCCGTTCCCGCCGAAGCCGGCGCGCCCCTGCGTCTTCGAATACATCTATTTCGCGCGGCCCGATTCCATCGTCGGCGGCCGCTCGGTCTACGAGGTGCGCAAGGCGTTCGGTGCCCAGCTCGCCCGCGAAAGCCATGCCGAGGTCGACGTGGTGGTGCCGGTGCCGGATTCCGGCGTGCCGGCTGCGCTCGGCTACAGCCAGCATTCCGGCGTGCCGTTCGAACTCGGCATCATCCGCAACCATTATGTCGGCCGCACCTTCATCCAGCCGACGCAGAGCATCCGCGAATCCGGCGTGCGGATGAAGCATTCGGCCAACCGCGCCGCAATCGAAGGCAAGCGCATCATCCTGATCGACGACTCGCTGGTGCGCGGCACCACCTCGAGGAAGATCGTGCGCATGATGCGCGACGCCGGTGCCACCGAGGTGCATTTCCGCCTGGCGTCGCCCCCGATCCTCTATCCCGATTATTATGGCATCGACCTGCCCGATCGCGGCGGGCTCCTGGCCGCCACGCATTCGCTTGAGGAAATGCGCGACCTGATCGGCGCCGACTCGCTCGCCTTCCTGTCGATCGACGGTATGTACCGCGCCATGGGCGAGCCCGCGCGCGACCCGGCGGCCCCGAAATTCTCCGACCACTGCTTCACCGGCAACTATCCGACCAACCTCACCGATCAGGCCCTGGTCGAGCCGCAGCCGCGGCAGCTGTCGCTGCTGGCCGAGGCGAGCTGACCCGCCCGCCAGCCGCATCACCTAGCGGCTCATATCGCCACACCAGGTCATTCCGGGGCGATGCGAAGCATCGAACCCGGAATCCCGAAGTTGTTTAACTGCCTCATCTCGAGATTCCGGGTTCGAGGCCTGCGGCCTCGCCCCGGAATGACGGCGATTGTGGCTTGTCCTAGCCGCCCACGCCTGTAAAACCGCGCAATTAAGACGTGGAAACAGGTCATGTCCCCTCCCCTCGCCTCCCGTATTGCCCTCGTCACCGGCGCCTCGCGCGGCATCGGCTTTGCGACCGCGCGCGCGCTCGCGCGCGCCGGTGCGCATGTCGTTGCAGTTTCGCGCACCCAAGGCGGACTCGAGGAGCTCGATGACGAGATCCGCAAGGAGACCGGCGACGGCGCGACGCTGGTGCCGCTCAGCATGACCGACACCGACGGCATCGCGCGGCTGGGCGCTGCGCTGCATGAGCGGCACGGCAAGCTCGATATTCTCGTCGGCAATGCCGGCGTGCCCGGACCGTCCTCGCCGCTCGGCCATATCGATCTGAAGCCCTGGAACGACGCGATCGCGGTCAACGTCACCGCCAACTTCCAGCTGATCCGCTGTATGGAGCCGCTGCTCAAGGCTTCCGACGCCGGGCGCGCGGTGTTCATCACCTCGGGTGCCGCCCACAAGGCGCCGGCCTATCTCGGCCCTTATGCCGCGTCCAAGGCAGCGCTGGATGCGCTCGTGCGTGTGTGGGCGCATGAGACCGCGAGCACGCCCTTGCGCATCAATCTGTTCAGCCCGGGGCCGATCCGCACCCGCATGCGCGCCACCGTATTTCCCGGCGAAGACCCGATGACGCTCGATACGCCCGAGCAGGTCGCCGAATTCATCGTGCCGATGTGCTCGCCCGCGTGGACCGAGACCGGCAAGCTGTACGAGTACGCGACCCGCAGCCTGAAGAGCTTCCAGCCGCCGGCGTAACCAATTCTTTCGTCATTGCCAGCGGAGCGAAGCAAGCCTGCGCGATGCATGCGTCACTTCGTGTCCTGCTTCGCGGGACGAGGCGTCTGATGATCACGCGCCTTCGTCAGCGCTTCCCGCAGCTTGCTCTGCTCTTCGGTGCTCATCAACGGTTCAGGCCGCTCGGCCGGCGGATCGTTCACCGGGAGATAGTTGTAGGTATTGCGGAAACCGCCCTCGCCGGTCTGCGTCCCTGCCGACGTCGCGCAGCCGCCGAGCAGCAGCACCGCGACCAGGAGCGGCGCGACGAAAAGCCTTTTCCTGCCCCGCTCCGTCATCGCGAGACGTCTCCGAGCATCGCGACGGGAAGCTTCTGCGTCTCGGGGTCGCGCCGGGCGGGCTGAAGCCCCGGCAGGCTCTTCACCCAGGGATAGCCGTGACGGCCCATCTCATAGCCGCGATCGAACAACGCGCTCATATAGGTCCGGTCGAACGGACCGTCGGGTTGGACCTGAAAATCCTTGGGGATGCTGGCGAGGTTGAAATCGATGCCGTTGAACTTCGAAATCGAGTAGATGCGGTACAGATCGCCCAGCCCCTGGTTCTTAATCAGCGTCGACAGCGAGCGCTGCGTGACCGAAAGCACGTCGGCCCCGACCCGCTCGCGTTGGGGATCGATGCGACCATTCCGGATCACGAACAGCCGTGCACCATTGGCGGTGCGGTGCGGTCCCTGCCCGGACACCAGGCGCAAGATCGACGGACCAATGAAGACCTGGCGCGTCACGCCGCCATCGACGTGGAGTTCGTCGTACTCCTTGTCGCCGACGCGCACCTTGATCCGAACCGGCGCGAAGGCGCCGGGAACGGTTGCGGAGGCCAGCAGCACTTGGCGGAACAGGCTGAGGGCCTCGAGGCTGTCCACGGACGCGATGCGTCCCATGTCCCAAAGCACCGGACGCTGAGCATCGAGGTCGGTCGTGCCGATCAGCAGGACCCGGCCCTTGCTGCTCTCGCGGGCGATCTCGTGCAGGAACTCGCGATCGACATACTTCTCGATCAGTTTCGACAGCGGTGAATTGTCGGCCAGCGCTGCGCCTTGCAGCAGGCCGGAGACGTTGACGGTGAAGATGTCCTTCCGGCCATAGGCCGTGAAGACCTCGCGCAGGCCAGTATCGCGCTCGCGGCCGACGAAGATGAACGGCGCGATCAACGCTCCCGAACTCACCCCGGTCACCATGTCGAAAGACGGACGCTGGCCGCCATCTCCCCATCCGACCAGAAGGCCGGCACCGAACGCGCCATCCTCGGCGCCTCCGGAGATGGCGAGGAAGTTGAGCTGCCGCGACACCACGGCGTTCATCGAGGCGCGTTGCACGAGCGTGTCGGCAAATCCCGGCGTGGCCTCGTCGCCCCAGTACCTGACATTCTGGAAGCCGACGGGATCGGCGTGACCGGCGACCAGCTCCGGCGGCACCACGCGCGTCGCGAACGCGGCGCAGCCCGCGACCTGGATCGACGCGAGCACGGCGATCACCGCACGCAGATTGGTCATGCCGCACCCATTGATAGACAGATCGCTCTAGTTATTACTTGCACACCAAAGGGAACTTGTCCATCAAAAATAGATTGATCTCTCTAATTATCAATTTCAGCTGAACTTTCTTTGTGTTAGAGGAGATTTTGGGCGAGGGAGCGGCGGCAATGAGGAAGATTGATCCCGTCAAGCATGAGCAGAAACGTCAGGAAATAATCCGTGCCGCATTGTGCTGTTTCGTGAGGCACGGCTTTCACGGCGCCAGCACGACGGACATCTGCGTCGCGGCGAAGATCAGTCCGGGACACCTCTATCACTACTTTCCAAGCAAGGACGCGATCATCGAAGCGCTGGTGCAGGAGAACCTCGCCCATGCAGCGTCGCGGTTCGAAGCGATCCTCGCCTCGCCCAACGTGATCGACGCCCTGCTGATCGAGATCGAGAACGCCAGCATCCATCGCCCCGAAGCCCAGGTGTTGAGCACCGAGGCTCTGGCCGAAGCCTGTCGCAATCCGGCCTTCGCCCACATCGTCCACGAGCATGCACGCGCGATGCGGGCGCTCCTCGTTGACTTCCTCACCAAGGCGCAGCGGCGGGGCGACGTCGATTCCGGCCTTGATCCCGGCGCCACCGCAAACATTCTGTTTGTCATCATCGACGGCGCCCGCGCCCTGCCGATCCGCAATCCCGCCGTCGACATCAAGCAGACCACGGAGCATCTGCGGACCATGCTGGCGCGCTTCCTGCAGCCGTCGGTGTCACGGACCCCTCCCGCCGCAGGCGCCAAGCGCCGGTCATGCGGTCCCTTGAGTCTCTTGAAAAAGAGGTGATGAAGAACACGTGAGCCGGCTCGGCAATCGAAACCGGCGAGTGGCGGAATGCTCATCTCAAACGAGAGCGTGCCGATTGACACCACTCCGAGCTCGCGATTGACTACATCAGCTAGCGGCTGACCGCAGCACACCAGGGAGGATGCCATGACGCGCACGTCGCGCCGGCCCGCGATCGTTTTCGCCCGGACCCTTTCGCTGATCATCGCCGCCGCCCGCCTCCTGCTGTCCTGCCTCGCCGCCGCGGCCGGCGAGATCCCGACCTTCGCCGTCGATCCATCCTGGCCGAAGCAGCTTCCGAACAACTGGATCATCGGCCAGGTCGGCGGCATCACCGTCGACTGGCAAGGCCATATCTGGATGATCCACCGTCCGCGTTCGCTGACCGATGACGAGAAAGGCGCGACCCTCAATCCGCCGCGCTCGAAATGCTGCATCCCTGCGCCGCCCGTGCTCGAATTCGACGTCGACGGCAATCTGTTGCGCGCCTGGGGCGGTCCCGGCGACGGCTATGAATGGGTCGGCCGCGAGCACGGCATCGAGGTCGACGAGCGCGGCTTCGTCTGGATCGGCGGCAATGCCGACAACGACAACGCGATCCTGAAATTCACGCTCGACGGAAAGTATGTCGGGCAGATCGGCACCATCGCCCCGAGCAAGGGCTCCAACGACACCACGCAGCTCGGCAAGCCCGCCGAGACCGCAATCGACAAGGCGGCCGACGAGATCTACGTCGCCGACGGCTACGGCAATCATCGCGTCATCGTGTTCGATGCAACGACGCTGGCCTACAAGCGGCACTGGGGCGCTTATGGCCATGTGCCCGATGACGCCAAGCAGCCGCCCTATGATCCCAAGGCGCCGGTCGCGCAGCAGTTCGGCAATCCCGTGCATTGCGTGAAGATCGCCGATGACGGGCTGGTCTATGTCTGCGACCGCATCAACGATCGCATTCAGGTATTCAAGAAGGACGGCAGCTTCGTCAAGGAATGGTTCTTCGAGAAGAGCACGCTCGGCAACGGCGCGGTGTGGGATCTCGCGATCTGGCCCGATCCGAAGCAGAGCTATCTGCTCTCGGCCGACGGCGAGAACAACGAGATCCGCATCATCGATCGCGAGAACGGCAATGTGGTCGGCAGCTTCGGCCATAACGGCCGCAATGCCGGCCAGTTTCACTGGGTGCACGCGATGGCCGTCGACAAGCTCGGTAACGTCTATACCGCTGAAGTCGACACCGGTAAGCGCATCCAGAAATTCAGGCTGACCTCGGACGCGCTGCGTTAACTACGTCACGCCAGAGGACTGGAGCCCGCGCCTTTTGGCGCATTGCCGCCGCGACGAAGAGAAGATATCCAACTGGAACCAGCCAAAGCCCCGCTCAAGAGGGCCGCGCTGGACACATCACCAGGGAGGATATCATGACGACGACCCATGCGCGGCGGCTTGCGATGCTGCTCGCAGCCACCACGCTCAGCCTTGCCGGCCATGCTTTCGCCGACGACAAGATCGTCAAGATCGGCGTGCTCAACGACATGTCGAGCCTTTATGCCGATATCGGCGGTCCCAATTCGGTGGCCGCGATCAACATGGCGGTCGAGGATTCCGGGCTCAAGGCCAAGGGCTGGAGCATCGAAGTCCTCAGCGGCGACCACCAGAACAAGCCCGATGTCGGCGTCAACATCGCCCGGCAATGGATCGACAATCAGAAGGTCGACGTGATCGCGGACACGCCGAACTCTGGCGTCGCGCTCGCCGTCTCCAATCTCGTCAAAGAGAAGAACGCGGTGCTGCTCAACTCCGGTGCCGCGACCGCCGACCTCACCGGCAAGGCCTGCAACGCCAATACGATCTCCTACACCTACGATACCTATATGCTGGCCAACGGAACCGGCAAGGCGCTGACCAAGGCCGGCGGCGACACCTGGTTCTTCCTGACCGCGGACTACGCGTTCGGCGCGGCGCTGGAGCGCGACACCACGGCCGTCGTCACGGCCAATGGCGGCAAGGTGCTCGGCAGCGTCAAGCATCCGATCAATTCCTCCGACTTCTCCTCCTTCCTCCTGCAGGCGCAATCGTCGAAGGCCAAGGTCGTCGGACTGGCCAATGCCGGCGGCGACACCACCAATGCGATCAAGCAGGCTTCCGAGTTCGGCATCGTTGCCGGCGGCCAGAAGCTCGCGGCCCTGCTGCTGTTCGTCACCGACGTGCATGCGCTGGGGCTGAAGGTCGCGCAGGGCCTCACTTTCACCGAGTCGTTCTATTGGGACCTCAATGATCAGACGCGCGCCTGGTCCAAGCGCTTCATGGAGGCCTCGCCCAAGCACACGATGCCGTCGATGACCGTCGCCGGCAACTACGCCGCTGTGCTGCATTACCTGAAGGCGCTCGAGGCACTCGGGGGCAATCCGCATGACGGTGCCAAGGTCGTCGCCAAGATGAAGGAGCTTCCGACCGACGATCCCTTGTTCGGCAAAGGCCCGCTGCGCGCCGACGGCCGCCGCCTGATCCCAGCCTATCTGTTCGAGGTCAAGAAGCCCGAGGAATCGAAATATCCGTGGGATTATTACAAGCTGGTCGCGACGATTGCGCCCGAGGATGCCGCCAAGCCCCTCGAGGCGAGCGACTGCCCGCTTGTGAAGAAATGAAGGCGTATCATTTCTGTATGTTTCGCTCACATTGAGTTGGAAACTCTTGAAGCTGCGACAACACGCTTGCGAGGTTCGCATGCTAGCGAACCTCGCCGTTCCTTTTCCCTGGAACCACGCATCCGCCGCGCCATCGATGAGCGCAGCACGACGGAGAAGCGCGGGCGATCAAGAGATAGTTACTGACTGATCCGCGACACACGCGAGCCCTCACGAGAACGACACATCGCTGTCACTGACCGCGACTAAACGCCGCAACGCGACAGCATACGTTTTTTCGGGGCAATTCGAATGAAAATCAGGCTTCTTTCCACGGTTGCAGCCTCCGCGCTCGCCGTGACGATGGCGTATATGACTCCGGTCTCCGCGGATCAGGACGACCATGATCGTCAGCAGGCGCAGCATGGCGACACGGCGACCCCAATCAAGCATCTCGTGATCATCTTCAACGAAAATCGCTCGTTCGACCACTACTTTGCGACCTATCCGAACGCCGGCAATCCGGCAGGAGAAATTCCCTTCAAGGCGAAGCCGCATACGCCTGAGGTCAATAACCTCGCCAGCGCCAATCTCCTGGTGAACAACCCGAACGCGACCAACACCGCCAACGGCACCGGCGCGACGGACCCGTTCCGTCTCGACCGTACCCAGGCCAACACCCGCTCGCAGAACCACGCCTACACGCCTGAGCAGCAGGCCTATGACAACGGCAAGGCCGACCTGTTCCCGAAATTCACCGGTCGCGGCACGGCCGGCGGTGTCGGCGCGTTCGGCACCAACGGCCAAGTGATGGGCTATTTCGACGGCAACACCGTCACGGCGTTCTGGAACTACGCGCAGAACTTTGCCATGAACGACAACGCCTATACCGACACCTATGGGCCGTCGACGCCTGGTGCGATCAACGTGATCTCCGGTCAGACCAACGGCGCACAGAACATCGTCGGCTCGTCGTCTTCGATCGCGGACGGCCAAGGCGGCCTGAGCCTGATCGGCGACACCGATCCGGCCTATGATTCGTGCTCGAGCACGACGAGCACGGTCCTGATGACCGGTAAGAACATCGGCGACATGCTCAATGACGCGAAGATCACCTGGGGCAGCTTCATGGGCGGCTTCGACCTCGCGCTGAGCAATGCCAATGGCACGACCGGCTGCGCACGCAGCACCTATGCGAGCAACGTGGCCAGCACCGTCACCGACTACGTCCCCCACCACGCCTGGTTCCAGTACTACAGGTCGACCGCCAACCCGACCCATGCGCGGCCGAGCTCGATGGCGGCAATCGGCCACACCTATAAGGCCGACGGCAAGACCGCCGATCCCGCCAACCACGCCTACGACCTCGACGACTTCTATGCAGCGGTCTCGGCCGGCAACTTTCCCGCCGTGTCCTACATCAAGATGCCGGCCTATCAGGACGGTCATCCCGGCAACTCCGATCCGCTCGACGAGCAGACCGGCAACGTCGATCTGATCAACTTCCTGCAGCAACGTCCGGACTGGAAGGACACCGCTGTCATCGTCACCTATGACGACTCCGACGGCTGGTACGACCACGCCTATGCGACGCCGACCAATGCCTCCTACGACTCCAGCGCCGACCAGGTCAACGGGCCCGGCCTGTGCGGCACCGGTCCGGCGACCCAGCCCCAGCCCAAGGGCCTCAACGGCAAGCCCGTGAACGGCCGCTGCGGTCCGGGCACCCGCGTTCCGTTCATCGTGATCTCGCCCTACGCCAAGCAGAACTACGTCAGCCACACCCGGATCTCGCAGGCGTCCGTGGTGCGCTTCATCGAGGACAACTGGTTGCACGGCCAGCGTCTCGGCGGAGGCTCGTTCGACGCCAGCGCCGGATCGATCATGGACCTGTTCGACTTCGACCGCGATCACGACGACGAGGCGAACAAGCTCTTCCTCGATCCGACCGCGGGCACCGTCATCGTGAGCGCACCCGAAGGTCACCATCACTAAGCGACCGAGCGGAGATATGAACGGTCGCATCTTTCAGCTCATCGGCGCCGGCCTGCTCTGCATGGCCGGCGCTGTCTTTGCGGATGAGAAGCAAGGAGAGGCCGGAGCCAATCCGAACCCGATCCACCTGATGCGTCCGCGCCCTGCCCCGCTCTCTGCCATGGCGCAGCTCGGTCGGCAGATCTTCCATGACGCCTCGCTATCCTCGTCGGGCAAGCTGTCATGCGCGTCCTGTCACAGTCCGAACCACGCCTATGGGCCGCCGAACCACGGTCCGGTCATGCTCGGCGGCTCAACCCTGTCTCAACAGGGCGCGCGCGCTGTTCCTTCACTGACTTATCTCGAGCGTCAGCCGAATTTCAGCATTGGGCCCGACAAGGGTGACGACGAGACCATCGTCGACCTGGCGCAGATGGCGGCGACCGCGAAGCAGGCGCCACGCGCCAAGAAAATCGCGACGCAGACCGCGGCTTCAGCGGCGAACATCGTGCCGCAAGGCGGCCTGTTCTGGGACGGCCGCGCCGACACGCTGCAGGATCAGGCGCTGTTTCCGCTGCTGGACCGGCGTGAGATGGACGGCGGCAGTATTGAAACCGTGGCCGGCAAGCTCCGCCAGGCTTTCTATGCCAACAGCTTCGTCAGCCTGTTCGGGGCCAACATCTTCAGCAATCCACGTCTGCTGGTCTCCGAGGCGATGTTCGCCGTGGCACGCTACCAGCTCGAAGAGCCGAGTTTCCATCCCTACAGCAGCAAGTTCGATTACTGGTTGGAAGGCAAGGCACAGCTGAGCCCGAGCGAGTTGCGCGGCCTGCAATTGTTCAACGATCCGGACAAGGCCAATTGCGCCGGTTGCCATCCGTCGAGCCCTACTCGCGACGGCCTGCCTCCGCTGTTCACCGACCATCAGTACGAAGCGCTCGGTGCCCCGCGCAATGCTGCGCTGGCCGACAACCATGACCCCAACTATTTTGATCTCGGCGCCTGCGGTCCGCAACGCACCGACATCGCCGACCAGACGCAGTATTGCGGCATGTTCAAGACGCCGACCTTGCGCAACGCGGCGACCCGACGCGCGTTCTTCCACAACGGCGTGTTCCACAGCCTGCAGCAGGTGCTCGATTTCTATAACTTCCGCGACACAAGTCCGGAGAAGATCTATCCGCGCAGCGCGGACGGCACCGTGCAGAAATACGATGACCTGCCCGCCAAGTATCACGCCAATGTCGATGTCAGCGATCCGCCATTCGATCGCAAGCTGGGCGAGACTCCTGCGATGACGGAAGAGGACGAAGCCGACATCATCGCGTTCCTGAACACATTGACCGACGGCTACCAGCCGAAGCCTTGAGCTGTGTTCGACACCGAGGCGCGGGCAAGCTCCGCCAACTTGTGCCTATGACGGACGCTTGCGCTTGTGCGCGAATGGATTGGCCTTCTCGCGCAGGGTGATGCGCACCGGCGTGCCCGGCAGCTCGAAAATCTCCCGCAGCGAGTTGGTGAGATAGCGCAGATAGGATTGCGGGATGGCGTCCGCACGCGAGCAGAACAGCACGAAGCTCGGCGGCCGCGCCTTGGTCTGGGTGATGTAGTTCAGCTTCAGCCGCCGGCCCGAGACGGCCGGGGGCGGATTGGCGGCAATCGCCTGCTCGAACCAGCGATTGAGCGCCGAGGTCGGCACGCGCTTGTTCCAGACAGCATAGGCCTTGACGATGGCTTCCATCAGCCGGTCGATGCCTTCGCCCATCAGGCCCGACACGGCCACGATCGGCACGCCGGAAACCTGCGGCAGCCAATGATCGGCATCGCTGCGCAAGGCGGAGATCTGACCGGGCTTGCCGTCCATCAGGTCCCATTTGTTGACCGCGATCACCAGCGCGCGGCCCTCGCGCTCGATCAGGTCGGCGATGCGCAGATCCTGCTCCTCGAAGCGGTTCTGCGCATCCATCATCAGGACGACGACCTCGGCGAAGCGCACCGCGCGCAGCGCATCCGCCACCGACAGCTTCTCCAGCTTCTCCTCGATGCGCGAGCGGCGCCGCAGCCCCGCGGTGTCGAAGATGCGGAAGCCACGGCCCTTCCAGTCGATCTCGACCGCGATGGAATCGCGGGTGGTGCCGGCCTCCGGGCTGGTGAGCAGCCGCTCCTCGCCGAGCAGATGATTGATCAGCGTCGATTTGCCGGCATTGGGACGGCCGACGATGGCGACGCGGATCGGCCGTCCCGCGCGCTCCTCGTCGGTCTCCTCGCGCTCGTCCTCGTCGTCAGGCTCGGTCGGCACCAGCTCGCTCACGGCGTCATAGAGCTCGCCCATGCCCTCGCCATGCTCGGCCGAGATCTGAATCGGATCACCGAGGCCGAGCGCATACGACTCCATCGCGCCGAGCTCGCCATGCTTGCCCTCGCTCTTGTTGGCGAGCAGCAGCACCGGCTTGTTGGCGCGGCGGGCGAAATCGGCGAAGGCGCGATCAGTCGGGGTCAGGCCGACGCGGGCGTCGATGACGAAGAACAGCGCGTCCGCCAGCTTGATCGCGGTCTCCGTCTGCTCCTGCATGCGCGCCGTCAGCGAGCCCTTGACGCCTTCGTCCAGGCCCGCGGTATCGATCACCGTGAAGGCGAGATCGCCGAGATGCGCCTCGCCCTCGCGGCGATCACGCGTGACGCCGGGCAGGTCGTCGACCAGCGCCAGCTTCTGCCCAACCAGGCGATTGAACAGGGTCGACTTGCCGACATTGGGCCGGCCGATAATGGCGATCGTGAACATGGTGATCCAATGCGCGTCCAGCGCGTCCAGGCGCAAGCTCTAGCGCATTCGGCCGGAAAACCGAAACAGCGGGCAGGAAAGCTTCGCGAATTGAATTAACGGCCGAAGGAGCCGCTCGGCATCGGCGCCGGGAAACCTGCGCCGGACGTGCTGGACTGCTGCGGCTGAGTGGTCGTGGTGTCGTCCGGCGGCGGCGCGGTGGTGCGGCGGCGGGCGATCTTCTTCGGCTTGGGCGCGGGAGGAACGGCCGCGGCGCCCTCCTCGACCGCGGCGGCCTCGCCGTCCTGCGGCGGCTGCTCGGCGGCCGGCGCCGCAGCGGCCTGCTTGCCCTTCTTGCCCTTCTTTCCCTTGGGCTCCTCGGCGGGCGGAGGCACGGGCTGGGCTGCGGCCGCCGCCTGGGCCGCCGCATCGTCCTGCTGCTGAGCGCCCTTGTAGAGATCCTTGGGGACGCCCTGTTCGAGCCCGGGCACGCCCTCCGGAAACACCGGCTTGCGGTCACCCGGCAGCTTCTTCTTGGTGTCGAGGAAGTCGAGCAGATCGCTCGGATCGAAACTGCTCAAGCCGCCGGCGCAGCCGCCGAGAAGCCCCGACAGCGCGATCAGGACCGTAGCAGCAATCAGGCGTTGGTGGCGGCGCATGGTCGGTCCCCCCGTCAAACGTGAAGTCTTGCCGTCAGCGCTTCAGCTTTTCGCCACCGGCGGCAGCAAAGCCTGCAGCGCTTCCGCACGCGAGCGCAGGCCCGGCGGCGTCTCGCCGTCCAGCGCGATCATGTCGAGCCACTGCCGTGCCGCAGCCGCGTCATTGGCGTGCCAGGCGGACAAGGCCAATAGCTCCCGGGCCGCATGGCGGAAGGCGGCGCCGGGCCCGGCTTCGCCCTCCAGGCGCTGCTTGATGTCCTGGTAGCCAGCGGTATCGACGAGCAGGCCAGCGGCGCGCAGGCGCGCCAGGGCCTGCTGTCCGGCGCCAATGCTGCGATCGGCTGCCAGCTCGTCATAGAGCTTCACCGCGGCCTGCTTGTCGCGGGTTGCGACCTCGGCCGCCTGCCGGAACCGGGCCAGCATGCGATAGCCGGCAGGCGCCCTGGCGGCCAGGTCGGCAAAAGCCTTCTCCGCCTCGGCATGCTTGCCCTGGTCGGACAGCTCGACCGCCTTGTTGAAGGCGGAGCCGGCTTCAGCCGCCTTTTGGCCCTCGACATATTGATAGGCACGCCAGCCGCCGACGGCAGCGATGATCAGGAGCGCGACCGCAATGATGAATAACGAATAGCGGTCCCACAGCCGCTTGAGCTGATCGCGGCGGACCTCCTCGTCGACTTCATCAAAGAATTCAGACACTTAACGATATCCCATGATATCTGCTGTGAGCCGCTTCAGGCGCGGTATCAGGTGCCGGCAAGCGCCCGACCCCGATATGCGGCGCGGATAGCGCGCCGATATGGCGGAGGCAAGGCCGGCCTCGCGGAATCAAGAGCTTAATACCGGCCGCTTCGGTCCCGCCGGAACGCGGCTATCATGCCACCACGGCTTCGCGCAACTGCCTTTCTGATGACCCTGCTCCTGGATCGCCCGGCAAGGGCCAAAGGCTCCTCTTCGAGGCTTGGCTTTCTCGTCCTGGTTCTCAACTCCCGGTTCTCAGCTCTTGGTTCTCAGGTCTTGGCCTTCATCTCGTAGACATGTTCGGCGGCCGGAAACGCGCGCGAGCGGACATCCGCCGCATAGGCCGCAACGGCCTCCTCGATTGCGGGTCCCAGGTTGCCATAGCGGCGGACGAATTTCGGCACCTTCGGAGACAATCCGAGCATGTCTTCCAGCACCAGCACCTGGCCGTCGCAGGCGGCGCTGGCGCCGATGCCGATGGTCGGAATGGCGACGGCTTGCGTGATCTTGCGCGCCAGCGGCTCGGCGACGGCCTCGATCACCATCGAGAAGGCGCCGGCTTCCGCGATCGCGCGCGCGTCGTTCTCGATCGGAGCCCAGCTTTCCGCCTCACGCCCCTGTGCGCGGAAGCTGCCGAGCGTGTTGATCGATTGGGGAGTGAGGCCGATGTGCCCCATCACCGGAATGCCGCGCTCGGTCAGAAAGCGCACCGTCTCGGCCATCCGCACGCCGCCCTCGAGCTTGACCGCGCCGCATTGGGTCTCCTTCAGGATTCTCGCAGCCGAATGAAACGCCTGCTCCTTGCCGGCCTCATAGGAGCCGAACGGCATATCCACCACGACCAGTGCCTGACGGGAGCCGCGCATGACCGCGCTCCCCTGCAGGACCATCATGTCGAGCGTGACCGGCACCGTGGTCTCGAACCCGTGCATCACGTTGCCGAGCGAATCCCCGACCAGGATCACGTCGCAATGCCGATCGACCATTGCCGCCGTGTGGGCATGGTAGGAGGTGAGCATGACGATCGGCTCACCGCCCTTTCGGGCACGGATATCAGGAGCCGTCTTGCGCCTGATCGTCGATTGAACGGACATCGTCAGCTCCCCATCACAGGAATGCCAAGCACGACCGGGTGGAAGGCGAAGGCCAGCGCCAGATAGGCGATGACGCCGACCACAATCGCAATCAGGTCGTTGCCGATGCCGCCGACCGGAATCGGCGGAGCGCCGGGGTCAGTACGCCGCTTCAGCGAGATGCGATCATAGACCGCCCAGGCCAGGATGGAACCGAACAGGATGATGCCGCCGAGATCGCCATTGGCAAGCAGATGGCCGAACGCCCACAGCTTCACGCCGGCAAGCATCGGATGCTTCACCGCCGTGTAGATGCGGCCGCGGAGATAGGCCGCGACCACCAGGATGACGGCCGGCAGCATCAGGGCGATGTTGATGTGCTTCAGAAATTTCGGAGGATCCCATACGGCCCGGAACTCGTCGGCGCGATAATGGGCAAAGCCCCAGACAATCAGGGCGAGGCCGGCGAGCGCGACCAGGCTGTAGACGATCTTGTAGGTCCCCTCGCCCATCGATGCGATGGCGCGTGCCCGCGCCTCGCGCCTGCTCGTGAAAACATGCGCTCCAAGAAAGAGCACCAGCCCCACCACCATCAGCAGAAGTCCCACGACACGCTCCCCTTCACACGCTGCGACGGAACCGAGGTATCATTTTGGAGGGCGGGCTCGCAATGCGGCAAGGCGTGGTTCAGCCAAGCCCCGTCATTCCGGGGCGCGCCGTAGGCGCGAACCCGGAATCCCGATGTTGTTACAATGAATCCAAACCGATCTCGGGATTCCCGGTTCGCACGCGTTCCGTGCGCCCCGGAATGACGAAGTGTGGGGTGGCCGCGCGCGTGTGCGCTATTGCTTGTCCGACGTCTTGCCGAGATCGCGATTATCGACATAGCGGATTGCGATCGGGCGACCTGCGAGTGCCCCGCCGAGGCTGGATGTGAACTTCAGCGGCAGGCAGGACTGCAGCGACGTATTGATCGCGTTCAGATAGGTATTGCGCGTGTCGGCGGAGACACCCGAGGTCGCGTAGGTCAGCCGCGGCGAGCCGATCATCCCGCCGTCGCGCTTGAAGCTGAAGCGCACGGTCATCTGCATGCCCTCGCGCGCAGCATCCGAAGCCGGCGGCGTCCAGCAGGATCTGATCGCTGCGAACAGATCGCCGATGGTGTCGAGATCATGGTCGGGCTTTTGGTACTTTGCCGCCTGATCCTTTGGCGGCACGCTCTGCACCGTGACCTGGAGATTCTCCCCATATGGGTAGTCCATCTCCGGAAAGCACGGCCACGGGCCAAACACGCCGCAATAGGACGGCGTGCACGGCCCTTCGTCGAGCACGCTGCAGGGCGTGTGCGCAAACGGCACCGGATTGGTCTGGCGATCGCGCGCCTGCGCGGCCGGGATTGCGGGCAGCAGAAGCAGCAGGATCAGACTGACACGCAGCATGGATGGCACCAAGGAGCTGATAGCAACAAGGTGGGCCCGGCAACCACCCGCACAAGGCCAATCCCGTTCACGTCTGCGCGTTCCCATCAGCGCACGGCGCCTCGCCCCCCTCGACCCTTGCGCCGGAACTTGGTTAGATCGCGGCAGCAGCGACCTCAAAACGGACGACAGATGAACCAGCCGCAACGCCAGACCGTGATCAACGTCATCAATCCCAACATGACGGAGACGATGACCGAGCTGATCGCCAAGGCCGCGCAGGCCAGCGCGAGTCCGGCGACGCGCATCGTTGGCCGCACCGCGCGGTTCGGCGCGGCCTCGATCGAGGGACATTATGACGAGGCGCTGGCAACCATCGGCATGCTGAAGGAGGTTGCCGAGGGCGACAAAGCCGGGGCTGACGCGCATGTGATCGCCTGCTTCGGCGATCCTGGCCTGCTCGCGGCCCGCGAGCTCTCCGCGGCGCCCGTGCTAGGCATCGCCGAGGCCGCCATGCATGCGGCAAGCTTCATCGCGACGCGCTTCAGCATCGTCACCACGTTGTCGCGCACCAAGGTGATTGCCGAGCATCTGGTGCGCAACTATGGCATGGAGCACATCTGCCGCAAGGTGCGCGCCGTCGATGTCGCCGTGCTCGATCTCGACAAGCCGGAGGCAAATGTGCGTGGCGTTCTGCTCGGCGAATGCCGCAATGCGCTAAGCGAGGATGGGATCGGCGCCATCGTGCTGGGCTGCGCCGGAATGGCGGATCTTGCGCAGGATCTGTCAGCCGAGCTGGGCATTCCTGTCATTGACGGTGTCGCCGCCGCGGTGCGCTTTGCCGAGGCGCTGGTCGGGCTGGGCTTGAAGACCTCCAAGCACGGCGATCTCGCTTTTCCGCTGCCGAAGGCGCGGTCGTCGCTCTGAGACCTCGTGAATCGCCTGCCCACCCGGGCAGTTCCGAAACGGCCGTCGACGCTCCACATTGAGTCCAACCATTTTGGAGCGTCCCATGTCCGATCTTTCAGCCCTCGCCTCGCTCTCGTCAGCCCTCACCGCGACTGTCGCGCAGGCCGCACCTGCGGTCGTCTCCGTCCATTCCCACCGCGCGCGCGCGACCGGCTTTCTCTGGAAGCCCGGCCTCATCGTGACTGCCGACGAGGGATTGGCCGACGAAGGCGAGATTGCACTGGTGTTTGCTGATGGCAGCACACGACCGGCCACAGTCGCCGGTCGCGATCATACCACCGACATTGCCCTGCTCCGGTACGACGCCATTGCCGGGGGCGCGACCCGCCTCACTGGCGAGCTCCCGGCGCTGGGATCGCTCGCGGTCGTGGCTGCGGCCGATCACGGCGCGCCGACCGCGGCGCTCGCGATGATCTCGAAATCCACCGGACCCTGGCGCAGCTTGCGCGGCGGGGAGATCGATGCGCGGATCGAGCTCGACACCAGGCTGCGCCACAGCCAGGAAGGCGGCCTGGTGTTGAGCGCCGAGGGCAAGGCGATCGGCATGGCGGTGATGGGTCCACGCCGGACGCTGGTCATCCCGGCGGCCACGATCGAACGCGTCGCGGGCAGGCTCGAGAGTCACGGCCGGATCGCGCGCGGCTATCTCGGTGTCGGCCTGCAGCCGGTGAAGCTCGACGATGGCGTCGGCGCGATGGTGATGAGCATCGACAAGAACGGACCGGCCGCGGCCGCCGGCCTGCGCCAGGGGGACGTCATTACCGCCCTCAACAATCAGACCTTCAGCGGGATGCGCGCGCTGATGCGCGAGCTCGGCCCGGCCAGTGTCGGTGCCGTGGTCGAGGTGGCGGGCTTGCGCGGCGGCGAGCCGATCCGTCTCACCCTGACCATCGGCGAAAGGCCGGCCGCGTGACGGCGGAAACGACAGCGCCGGTCGTGGTCGCGATCGAGCTCGACGATCCCGACCTCGCGGATCGGCTTGCCGCGCTGCTCGGGACTGTCAGTGGCCTCCGCCTGGCGGCGCCAGGCGAGCGCGCGGATGTCGCCGTCGTTGCGACCGAACCCGCCGCGCGCGGCGCGGCGAACGGCTTTCAGCTGACCGCGCGTGAGCGCGACGTGCTGGCCTTGCTCGCCGAAGGCGCCTCCAACAAGGAGATCGCCCGCAGCCTCGGGATTTCCGTGCACACGGCCAAATTCCACGTCGGCTCGCTGTTGGACAAGCTCGACGCCACCGGCCGCACCGACGCGGTGGCGCACGCCGCGCGGCACGGGATCATCAATTTGTAGAGCGGAAGCAGGCGTGACGTCGTAGACAGACGAGAAGGGGGTCGCGACCTAGAACCTCGGAGCAGGTGCCCCCTCTCCCCTTGTGGGAGAGGGTGGCTGCGCGTAGCGCAGCCGGGTGAGGGGTTCTCGCAACAATCATCTACGATCATGAGATCCGGGACGAACCCCTCACCCAAACGAGATCGTGGCGGATAGCGGTGATGCCCTCTCCCACAGGGGGAGAGGACGCATCGACGGGCACTGCCCCTGCGGCAGGACATCTCCACCTGCTGCGGGCACATGCAAAGACTCATCTCGCACGCGCCGACGGCAACTACCTGCGCAGACTGCCCGTCACCCTGGGCAACAGGGCGGCCGCCAACATCCGATAGCCGTCGGGGGTCAGGTGCACGCCATCCATCTGATGCGGCAAGCCGCGAAGCATCCCGTTCTCGACCATCACGACCCTGATGTGGTGCTGCGAGGCCTTGGCCAGAATGGCGCTGACGTTGCCGGCGCGCTGATCGCCGACGCCTTTGCGAAAATCATTCCCGCCGGGTTGCAACAGCAGGACGCGGGTGGATCCGTCAACCGCTCCGTCGAAGCGGGACAACATGCCGGCCGTGGTATCACCGTTGACACCGGCATTGGTCACGCTGACACGAAGACCCTTGGCGTGAAGCATCGCCTCGAGCTGGGCCGGAAAGTCCTCGCCACGATTGACGCCTTTGCCGTAGGTATTGCTGGCCCCGAGCGCCACGACCTCCGCGGCCTGCGCCGCTCCGATCGTTCCGAACGCGAAGCAACACGCAGCGAACAGTGCGGCCGCCTGTCGCCGGACCTGACGGCCAAAAGATCCCGTTGGCATTCTTTCCTCCCCCCGCTCATTGTGAGAGGGAGCGTAGCTTACCGGCGGTCCGACGAAAAGCACGCGGCACGTCGTCATTCCGGGGCGCGCGTAGCGCGAACCCGGAATCCATCGGGAGGCGGAACAAGAGGCAAGATGGTTTCCGGGCTCATCGCTTCGCGATGCCCCGGAATGACGAGAGGAAAGAGCTCCTAGCGATTGTTAGAGCGCTATCTCTGCAAGGCAGAGGATTGCTTCGGAGCTCACGTTCGCAATGACTAGCTTACGCCTTCTTCTTCACGTCCTTGACGTTGGAGAAGGTGATGCCCTCGGCGCGCTCCTTGGTGTAGCCGAGATAGAACTCGTTCTTGGCCAAAAACACCGGATCGCCGTCGACATCGTCGGCAACACCGGAGCCGTTGGCGGCGATGAATGCCTCCAGCTTCTTCCTGTCGTCGGAGGAGATCCAGCGCGCGAGCGAAAATTCGGACACCTCGAATTCGACCGGCAGCGAATATTCGGCATCGAGCCGCGCCTTCAAGACATCAAGCTGCAGCGGACCGACCACGCCGACCAGGGCCGGCGCGCCATCGCGCGGCCGGAACACCTGCACGACGCCCTCTTCCGACATCTGCTGCAAGGCTTCCTTCAGCTTCTTGGCCTTCATCGCGTCGGTGAGCCTGACACGGCGGACGATTTCCGGCGCAAAGCTCGGGACGCCGACGAAGGTCAGCTCCTCGCCCTCTGTCAGCGTGTCGCCGATCCGCAACGAGCCGTGATTGGGAATGCCGACCACGTCGCCGGCGAAGGCCTCATCGGCAACCGAGCGATCCTGGGCGAAGAAGAATTGCGGGCTCGACAGCGGCATGGTCTTGCCGGTGCGCACCAGCTTCGCCTTCATGCCGCGGTTCAGCTTGCCGGAGCACAGCCGCGCAAAGGCGATGCGGTCGCGATGGTTCGGGTCCATGTTCGCTTGGATCTTGAACACGAACGCGCTCATGCGCGGCTCGGCGGCATCGACCTTGCGCAGGTTGGAATCCTGGGCCCGCGGCGACGGCGCATAGCGGCCGAGACCCTCCAAGAGATCGCCGACACCGAAATTGCGTAGCGCGCTTCCGAAATAGACCGGTGTCAGATGGCCCTCGCGGAACGCGTCGAGCTCGAACGGCTTGCAGGCTTCCCTCACCAGCTCGAGCTCGTCCCTGATCTGGCCGATGTCGAGATTGGCGTTGATCTTGGCGAGCTCCGAGATCTCGATCTGCTGCGCCGCGCCGGTCTTGGCACCACCGCCTTCGAGCAGGCGCACGCCGCCGTCGCGGATGTCATAGGTGCCGACGAAGTCGCGGCCGCGGCCCACCGGCCAGGTCATCGGGGTGGTGTCGAGCGCCAGCGTCTTCTCGATCTCGTCCATGAGATCGAAGGTGTCGCGGCTCTCGCGATCCATCTTGTTGATGAAGGTGATGATCGGGATGTCACGCAGGCGGCAGACCTCGAACAGCTTGCGCGTGCGAGCCTCGATGCCCTTGGCGGCGTCGATCACCATGACCGCGGAGTCGACTGCGGTCAGCGTCCGATAGGTGTCTTCCGAAAAGTCCTCGTGGCCCGGCGTATCCAACAGGTTGAAGACGAGCCCCTCGAACTCGAAGGTCATCACCGAGGTGACCACGGAGATGCCGCGCTCGCGCTCGATCTTCATCCAGTCCGAGCGGGTGTTGCGGCGCTCGCCCTTGGCCTTGACCTGCCCGGCCAGGTTGATGGCGCCGCCGAACAGCAGCAGCTTTTCGGTCAGCGTGGTCTTGCCGGCGTCCGGATGCGAGATGATGGCAAAGGTGCGCCGGCGCGCCACCTCGTCGGAGAGCAGCGAGCGGGTCGGGCTTTCGGTCGTGACGGCAATATCGGACATGAGGCGGCGAGCGTCTTTGAGGCGTCGAACGTGATGTGTGACGGGAAAGCGCGCCGGATCACGGCCGCAGCGCACCCCCTCATATAGGGGTTTTGCACCGCAACTCCAACCGGCGAAATGCGGGCCGCCGGCCCGGATCAGTGCCGGAGCGCCGAAACCAGCCAATAGGCCAGCGCCGCGACCAATGCCGAGGCCGGAATCGTGAAGACCCAGGCATAGACGATCGATCCGGCAACGTTCCAGCGAACGGCCGAGGCCCGCCGGGCGGCGCCTACCCCGACGATGGCACCGGTAATGGTGTGAGTGGTCGACACCGGCACGCCGAGCGCGGTTGCCATGAACAGCGTGATCGCGCCCCCGGTCTCGGCGCAGAAGCCCTGCATCGGGGTCAGCTTGGTGATGCGCAGGCCCATCGTGCGCACGATCCGCCATCCGCCCATCAGGGTGCCCAGCGCCATCGCCGCCTGGCACGACAGCACGACCCAGAATGGAACGCCGAAGTCGCCGCCGAGATGCCCCTGCGAATAGAGCAGCACGGCAATGATGCCCATGGTCTTCTGCGCGTCATTGCCGCCATGGCCCAGCGAATAGAGCGAGGCCGAGGCGAATTGCAGGATGCGAAAGGCCCGGTCGACCGCAAAGGGGGTCGAGCGCACCGAGGCCCAGGAGACGATCGCGACCAGGATCATCGCCAGGACCAGCCCGAGCAGCGGCGACAGCACGATCGCAAGCACCGTCTTCGACAGGCCGCTCCAGACGGTGGCCGCCAGCCCCGCCTTGGCCACCCCTGCCCCGACCAGGCCGCCGATCAAGGCATGCGAGCTGGACGACGGAATGCCGGCCGCCCAGGTGATCAGGTTCCAGGCGATGGCGCCGAGCAGCGCGGCGAAGATCACCTGCGCATCGACGATCGAAGGCTCGATGATGCCGGTGCCGACGGTCTGGGCGACATGCAGGCCGAACACCCCGAACGCGATGAAGTTGAAAAAGGCGGCCCAGAACACCGCATATTGCGGCCGCAACACTCTGGTGGAGACGATGGTCGCGATCGAGTTGGCGGCGTCATGCAGACCGTTGAGGAAATCGAAGGCGAGCGCGACCGCGATCAGTCCGACCAGGACCGGAAGAGCCAGAGGAGCATCCATAACGGCCGCCCCTAGACCTGCTCGATCATGATCGAATTGATCTCGTTGGCGACGTCGTCGAAGCGGTCGGCGACCTTCTCGAGATGGTCATAGATCTCGGCGCCGATGATGAAATCCATCGTGTTGGCGTGGCGGTGCTTGAGGAACAGCTCCTTCAGGCCGATGTCATGGAGATCGTCGACGCGTCCCTCGAGCTTGGTCATCTCTTCAGTGATCGCGGTGATCATCGGCACGTTATGGCCGATCGCCTGCAACAACGGCAGGGCCTTGTTGATCAGATTGGCGCATTCGATGAGAAGCACGCCCATCTCGCGCATGGTCGGCTCGAATTCCTTGACCTCGAACATCATGACCGCCTTTGCGGTCTGCTGCATCTGGTCGATGGCGTCGTCCATCGAGGTGATCAGGCTCTTGATGTCGCCGCGATCGAACGGCGTGATGAAGGTGCGGCGAACGGCGGTCAGCACCTCGCGCGTGATGTTGTCGGCCTCGTTCTCGAACTGGCTGACGCGTTGGCAATGGGTCAGGACGTCATCGCCGCCCTTCAGCATGTCTTGCAGCGCCAGCGCGCCCTGGATGACCACCTTGTTGTGGCGGGCGAACAGATCGAAAAAGCGCTCCTCCTTGGGGAGGACGGCGCGAAACCAGTGCAGCATGGGACGAGGTCCATAGGTTCTGGAACGAGCCAAGGCCGACCCGTCACAAAACTGTCATATCCCGGATCGCGCGCCAGCAGAAGCGGCGACCGGATCATCCACCGCTTTATAAGAACAGCATAAAATCTATGTAGATCAACGGTCTACAGGGACCGCTTGAACAGATGGGCAATCTCGCCAACCACGCCGCGGCGGAAGGTCAGCACGCAAGCGACGAAGATCCCGCCCTGGATCACAGTCACCCACTGACCGAAGCCCGCCAGATATTGCTGCATGGCGATGATCACGAAGGCGCCGACCACGGGGCCGAACACGGTGCCGAGTCCCCCGACCAGGGTCATCAGCACGATCTCGCCCGACATCGACCAGTGCACGTCGGTCAGCGAGGCGTTCTGCGCCACGAAGACCTTCAGCGCGCCGGCGAAGCCGGCCAGCGTCCCCGACAGAATGAAGGCGAGCAGCTTGTACTGGTCGGTCTTGTAGCCGAGCGAGATCGCCCGCTGCTCGTTCTCGCGGATCGACTTCAGCACCTCGCCAAACGGCGAATTGATGGTGCGATAGATCAGGAGGAAGCCGGCCAGGAATCCGACCAGCACGACGTAATAGAGAACGGTCGGCTTGGAGAGATCGAGAAAGCCGAACAGGTGTCCCTGCGGGATGCCCTGAATGCCGTCCTCGCCATGCGTGAACGGCGTCTGTAGATAGATGAAGTAGAGCAGCTGCGACAGCGCCAAGGTGATCATGGAGAAATAGATGCCCTGGCGTCGGATCGAGATGTAGCCGGTGATGATGCTGAGCGCGCAGGCGCCGAGGACGCCGACGATGATGCCGAGCTCAGGCGACAGGCCCCACACTTTCAGCGCGTGCGCGCTGCAATAGCCGGCGGTGCCCAGAAACATCGCGTGGCCGAACGACAGCAGACCGCCATAGCCGATCAGCAGATTGAAGGCGCAGGCGAGCAGCGCAAAGCACAGCGCCTGCATCACGAAAAACGGATAGAGGCCCGTCCACGGCACGATCGCGAGCAGCGCCGCCATGATGACGAAGACGATCATCTCGTCGCGCATGGCGCGCGGGGTGATCGGCAAAGTCGTGTCGGTGATCGATGTCATGTCAGGCCGCCCGTCCGGTCAGACCCGTCGGCTTCACCAGGAGCACCAGGACCATCAGCACGAAGACCACGGTGTTGGAAGCCTCGGGATAGAAATATTTGGTCAGGCCTTCGATCACGCCGAGCGCGAAGCCGGTGATGATCGAGCCCATGATCGAGCCCATGCCGCCGATCACGACCACCGCGAACACGACGATGATGAGGTCGGCACCCATCAGCGGCCGGACCTGGTTGATCGGCGCCGAGAGCACGCCGGCGAGCGCGGCCAAGCCGACGCCCAGTCCATAGGTCAGCGTGATCATGCGCGGCACGTTGATGCCGAAGGCGCGCACAAGGGTGGGATTTTCGGTAGCGGCGCGCAAGTAGGCGCCCAGCCGGGTCCGCTCGATCAGGAACCAAGTGGCAAGGCAGATGACCAGCGAGAAGATCACGACCCAACCGCGATAGACGGGCAGGAACATGAAACCGAGATTCATGCCGCCGCGCAGCTGCTCGGGGATTGCGTAAGGCAGGCCGGAAGAACCGAAATAATTCTGGAACACGCCCTGCACGATCAGCGCAATGCCGAAAGTGAGCAGCAGGCCATAAAGATGGTCGAGCCCGGTGAGCCACTGCAGCAGCGTCCGCTCCAGGATCATGCCGAAGATGCCGACCGCGATCGGGGCAAGAAGCAGCGCCCACCAATAGCCGAGGCCGGCGATGTTCAGAAGAAAATAGGCGCAGAACGCGCCCATCATGTAGAGCGCGCCATGGGCAAAGTTGATGATGTTGAGCATGCCGAAGATGACGGCAAGCCCAAGACTGAGCAGCGCGTAGAACGAGCCGTTGATCAGTCCGACCAGAAGCTGAGCGTAGAGGGCTTGCATCGTCGTGTTCTGCGTTGTCTCGGCGTTTCCTTAAGGACAAGATCCGGCGGCACATCGCCGCCGGATCGCGGGCAGCTTACTTCTTCAGGAGCGAACAGCTGCTCTTGTCGAGCGGCGTGAAGGCCTGGTCACCGGGGACCGAGCCAACCAGCTTGTAGAGGTCCCACGGCGACTTCGACTCGGAAGGCTTCTTGACCTCGAACAGATAGGCGGTGTGGATGGTGCGGCCGTTCGGCTGGATCTCGCCCTTGCCGAACAGCGGATCGTCGGTCGGGATCGACTTCATCTTCTCCACGACCTTGACGCCGTCATGCGGGTTCTCGCCGAGCGCGTCCAGCGCCTTGAAGTAATGCATGAGACCCGCATAGACGCCAGCCTGCACCATGGTCGGCGGCGCGCCGTTCTTCATCCGCTTGGCAAAGCGGTCGGAGAAGGCGCGGGTCTGGTCGTTCATGTCCCAGTAGAAGGTCTCGGTGAAGTTGAGCCCTTGCGCGATATCGAGTCCGATCGATTTGACGTCGGTGATGAACAGCAAAAGCGCGGCGAGCTTCTGGCCGCTCTTGGTGATGCCGAACTCGGCCGCCTGCTTGATCGAGTTGGTGGTGTCGCCGCCGGCATTGGCCAGACCGATGACCTTCGCACCGGACGACTGCGCCTGCAGCAGGAAGGAGGAGAAATCGGAGGTGTTGAGCGGATGCTTGACGCCGCCGACCACCTTGCCGCCATTGGCAAGAACCACCGCCGTGGTGTCGCGCTCCAGCGCCGCGCCGAACGCGTAATCCGCGGTGAGGAAGAACCAGCTAGTGCCGCCCGCCTTCACCAGCGCCTGGCCCGTGGTATGCGCCAGCATGTAGGTGTCGTAGGTCCAGTGCACGGTGTTCGGTGAGCACTGCGCATTGGTGAGGTCGGAGGTGGCCGCGCCGGAATTGATGTAGACGCCGTTCTTTTCCTTCACGACATTGTTGACCGCGAGCGCCACACCGGAATTCGGCACGTCGACGACGGCATCGACCTTCTCGACGTCGAACCACTGCCGCGCAATCGAGGTGCCGATATCGGGCTTGTTCTGATGATCGCCGGAGATCACGTCGATCTTCCAGCCTTTGCCCACGAGGCCGGAGTCCTCGACCGCCATCTGCGCGGCCAAGGTCGAGCCCGGCCCGCCGAGATCGGAATAAAGTCCGGATTGGTCGGAGAGTGCGCCGATCTTGACCGTCTTATCGCCTGCGAATGCCGCACCGCTGACGCCGAGACCGAGCGCCGTGCCCAGCAATAATGACGTGATGAACTTGTTGGTCTTCATATGCTCTCTTCCCGTGACGTTTCTTAAAGTAAGGATGCTCGGCCGCCGTCAGACGCCGAGATAGCTATGCAGCTTGTCCATATTGGCCGGCAGCTCGGCATTGGAAAATCCGTCGATCACCTTGCCGTGCTCGACGACATAATAACGATCGGCCACCGTGGAGGCGAAACGGAAATTCTGCTCGACGAGCAGAATGGTGAACCCCTCCTTTTTCAGCCGCGCGATGGTGTGGCCGATCTGCTGAATGATGACCGGAGCGAGGCCTTCGGTCGGTTCATCCAGCATCAGCAAGCTGGCGCCCGTGCGCAGAATGCGCGCGATCGCCAGCATCTGCTGCTCGCCACCGGAGAGCTTGGTGCCTTGGCTCTTCAGGCGCTCCTTCAGATTTGGGAACAGCTCGAAGATCTGGTCGAGCGAAAGCCCGCCGGCGCGCACCACCGGCGGCAGCAGCAGGTTCTCGCGCACGTCGAGGCTGGCAAAAATGCCGCGTTCTTCGGGGCACAAAGCGATGCCGAGCCGCGCGATCCTGTCCGACGTCATGCGGATCAGCTCACGCTCGTTGAAGCGCACCGAGCCGGTGCGCTTGCCCAGGATGCCCATGATCGACTTCAATGTCGTGGTCTTGCCGGCGCCATTGCGGCCGAGCAGCGTGACCACCTCGCCGGCATTCACGTTGAAGTTCATGCCGTGGAGGATGTGAGATTCGCCGTACCAGGCTTCGAGATTCTTGACCTCGAGGATAGTGTGGGTCGCAGCTGTCCCCGCCTGCCGGGTCGCCATCATCACCTCAGGCATGACCGGCTCCCAGATAGGCTTCCTTGACCCGCTCGTCCTTGGAAAGTTCGGCGTACGGACCTTCAGTCAATACCTGGCCGCGCGTCAGCACGGTGATGATGTCGGAGAGATTGGCGACGACGCTCAAGTTATGCTCAACCATCAGGATGGTGTATTTGGCCGAGATCCGCTTGATCAGGGCGGCGATCTTGTCGATGTCCTCGTGCCCCATGCCGGCCATCGGCTCGTCCAGCAGCATCATTTCGGGATCGAGCGCCAGTGTGGTCGCAATCTCCAGCGCACGCTTGCGTCCATAGGGCATCTCGACTGCCGGCGTGTTGGCGAACTCGCTCAAGCCCACATCGTTCAGAAGCTCGAGCGCCCGGCCGTTGAAGCGGTTCAGCACCGTCTTGGAGCGCCAGAAGTCGAAGGAACTGCCATGCTGGCGCTGCAGCGCGACCCGCACATTCTCCAGCGCGGTCAGGTGCGGAAAGACGGCCGAGATCTGGAACGACCGAACCAGCCCGAGACGCGCGACATCCGCCGGCGCCATCGCGGTAATATCCTGCCCCTTATAGAGGATCTTGCCCGCTGAGGGCCGCAGGAACTTGGTCAGGAGATTGAAACAGGTGGTCTTGCCAGCGCCATTCGGGCCGATCAGCGCGTGAATGCTGCCGCGGCGGACTTTGAGCGAGACGTCGCGTACGGCAAAGAATCCCGCGAATTCCTTGGTCAATCCGTGGGTTTCGAGAATGAACTCATCAGCCAAACAAATTCCCCCCGGCCCCGCGCTCTTGGTGAGCGCTCGGCTCTTATTCGTTCCCGGCAGATCCGATGGATGCCCGGACATTTCCTTTTGGTGTCCTGGACTGCCGCCTCCGAGCGCGGAATATGCCGTCAAACGAGGGAGTTAGGCAAGGCGGAAAGGTGAGCATTCACATCGCCCCCGACCGACGCACATCTCTCGTTGAGCGTGACCAACATTGCGCGCTCCCGGGGAATGTGATCCCGCCACGCTGTCGGCCCAACCGCGACGCGGCCGATGGCCTCCGTAGCATCGATCGCTGAATCATTTTGCCGCACCGATTATTGCGAATCCCGGATTGAAGGATGTATGTGCTCTCGCAATTGCGAGGCCGGAGCCATCTCGAAGCGCCCGAGCCCAACTATCTATTTCAGGCTGCCCGCTATGGAATTCGAAAGTGCCAATCCATCCGTGGTCAAATCGATTAGACAGCGGGTCTTGCTGAACAGCTGGCTACGAGCCTGCCAGAATGAGCGGCCCCTGCCCGGCTTGGACCGCTTTCAGCCCGAGGATATCGCCGACGAACTGCCCGACATGATGGGCTTCGTGGTCGAGTCCTGCGGCGAAAGCTTTCGCTTCTTCATCACGCAGGAAGGCGCACGCCTCACCACGACCTATGGCGGGGAGCATTTGAAGCCGGAGCAGCGGATCAATCGCTATCTCGATGAAGCGCTCGGACCCGCGCGCTACGCCCGCGTGGTGCCGTGCTATCTCGCCTGCGTCAGCCACCGGCGGCCGACCTATTCGATCTCGGTCGTCCAAGACATCGACGGCAAGGAGGTCGCCTTCGAAAGGCTGCTGTTGCCGTTCGGCGGCGACGGGGTCGAGCACATCATCGGCTCCTACAAGTCCATCAGCATCGAGGGCGCCTTCCAAGCCGCCAACCTGATGGGAGCGGATGCACCTTGCGCGCCGGTGCCCGTGATCAGCACCGTCATCAGCCTCGAAACGGCCAGACAGTCCGCGATCCGGGCCGGCGACGAGGTCATCGAGGCGGGTTAGCTCAGCAGATGCGGGGCTGCGCGCTTACGCAGCCTTGACTTCCTTCGCATAGACGTCCGGTTTGAAGCCGACCACAAGCTTGCCTCCGAGATCGAGCACCGGGCGCTTGATCATCGAGGGCTGCGCGAGCATCAATGCCAGCGCCTTGGTCTCGTTGAGGCCCTCCTTGTCGGCCTCCGGCAGCTTGCGAAAGGTGGTGCCGGCCCGGTTGAGCAGCGCCTCCCACCCGAGCTTCTCGCTCCACTGCTTCAACCTGCCCTTGTCGATGCCGACGGTTTTGTAGTCATGAAAATCATATGCAACGCCGTGGGTGTCGAGCCAGGCGCGCGCCTTCTTCATGGTGTCGCAGTTCTTGATTCCGTAAATCGTGATGCTCATTCAACGCGCTCTCAAAATCCAGTGTGCTGCGGCCGGCGCATGCGACATGTTGCGACATCTTGTCCTGGTGCGCAGGCGTGAACTCACCCGCTTTTTGATGCTCGCAAGGTCGCTTGTTCCACGCGTAACATCATGGTCGAGCTTTGCCATGAAACTGTCCGCGGAGCATTACAATTTCTTCGCATCGCCCGCGTATCAGGCCCGCAGCAGGAGGCCGCGATGGGCAAGATCATGGTACGCTGTCCGCAAACCGGGCGGGCCATCGAGACGGGAATGGAAATGGATGCCGCGCGCTTTCAGCGCATGCCGGTGTTCTTCTCGCGTGCCTATTGCCCGCACTGCCGCATCTATCATGAATGGTTCGCAGCCCACGCCTGGGTCGCGGCCAGCCGTCACGGCGAATCGATCGAGGTGGCGTGATCAGCCGCGGGGGCTGTAGCGCCGAATCGGCGTGAGCGCGATTGACGTCACGACCCGTCGTTTGTCGCGCCTGCTCACTCGTCCTTTGGATCGTTCTTCAGCGGCTTGTTCGAATCGCCCGGCATCAGGCAGGGGAACAGCTCCTTGAACCTGAACTCCGTCTCGCCCGCTTTGCGGTCGAAACGCAGCACGGCATCGAAGCGCTTGCCCGACCAATGGGTCGGAAGATCCTGCTTGTTGCTGACAGGAAGCCGCGGAAGAATATCGGAAATGATGGCCTTGTGCTCCCAGGCGACCAGCGCGACGCCCGACAGATTGAGCAGCGCTCCCACGAGCGCAGCCTCCTGACCCTTTCCGAACGAGATATCCGGCTTGGAGAGTCCGACGCGCACAGCGAGCGTTTCCACCGTCTCATAGGGCCGGCGGCTCGGCTCGGATTCCTTGGTGCCGCTGTCGGGATCTGCGGCATAGACCGCCTGGGGCGTGGGATAATCGGTTCCACCAAAGCCGCTGCCGAACAAAGCGGTCCAGGCGCCGGCGCGCTCCCAGCCGCTGATCACCAGCGCCTTGGGGTCTTCCTTGCCCTTGTGCGTGAGCCCCGGTCCGGTCGCATCGCCGTCGGGCTTCTCGGCATGACGGATGATCAGGATGGTCAGAGCGTTCATCGTCCCCTCCCTTCTTGCTGCCGCTGCTTCCGCGCTCGCGACGTTCGGCTGTTGGATGCTCACGGGACGTCAACGAGCCAGACCGCCAGCTTATGAAATTCAATCCCAGGCTGTAAATGGCCGCGAGATCTCAGTTTGGCGCGGACCGATGGCGGCTCCGGCCGGATGCGGGGGTCATGACGGGCTGGCCGATCCAGGCGCGATTGAGCAGCCGCGTGGCGAGCGGTGGCACCGGCTCACCGTTGATTCGCGCCTGCGCCTCCTGGTACGGCCCGACGGTCCGCAGGCGATCGGGCAGTGCGGGATAGATGCGCCGCAGCCAGCGCACTGCACGCTCCGCACTGCGCTGCTCCGCCGCGCCGAACGGCAGATCGAAGGCCACGCGCAGCCGCTCCGGCAGGATCTGCGCGGTCAGCGCGCGATACCAGAATGGGATAGCGAAACTTGTCGCTCGACCGGAGAAGATGCGATGGGCGATGTCGCGCGCGGCTAACGTGACGGTAAGAACATCGGACTCGACCATCCCGGCGGCATAGGCCTGAAACGCGCACCAGTCCGGCGGCAGCGTGCCTTGCGGAATGCCGAACAGGCTCGCAAGCAGCTTCTCCTCAGTCCAATAGCGCTCCCTCTCCGCGTCGTGTAGCGGCGGCAGGACCAAATCATGCGCCATGATGGCCGTCTCCACCAAGGTGGCATGAACCCAGCGCAACGCATTCACTTCGTTGGCACAATAATGCGAACCTTGGACAAATGGCCCGGCCGTCTCGGGCATCTCGCCAGCCACCGCGGCGTGACGCCGGTACAAGCGTTGCGCCACCGCGATGGCCTGATCGCGGGTGCCGAATGCCATCGTGAAAACGATGTTGAAGGTGCGATGGAAACGCCCAAGCGGATCGGCAAACACGTTCGACTGGTCAGAGATTCCAGCAGCCACCCAGGGATGGGCAAGCTGCAACAGCAGCGCGCGCCCGGCCCCGAGAAAGATCGCAGCCTCCCGGTTGACCTGCCAGGTCGCGCTATCAGGTCCGAATATACCGCCGCCCGACGCCGCAGGCACAGCGCGCACCGCATCCAGGCAACGCTCGAACTCGGTTTCGGAGACGATCACGGCCGCTTCGGGATCTCCAGCCCGCGCTGGACTGCCGGCCGCGCCAGCCCTCGCTCCAGCCAAGCCGGCACGTGCTTCAGATCGTCGAAGGCAACGAGCTCGCGCGCGCCATAGAAGCCGATGAGATTGCGAACCCATCCGAGCGAGGCGATATCTGCGATCGTATACTCATCGTCCATGATCCATTGCCGGCCGGCGAGCTGGCCTTCGAGCACGCCGAGCAGGCGTTTGCTCTCGGCGACATAGCGCTCCAGCGGCCGCTTGTCGGCGATCTCCTTGCCGGCGAATTTATGGAAAAAGCCGAGCTGGCCGAACATCGGCCCGATGCCGCCGATCTGGAAATGGACCCACTGCAGCGTGTGCCAGCGCCGCGCCGGATCGGACGGCAGCAGCTTGCCGGTCTTCTCGGCCAGATAGTGCAGGATCGCCCCGGACTCGAACAGGCCGAGCGGCTTGCGACCGAGACCATCGGGATCGATGATCGCCGGGATCTTGCCGTTCGGATTGAGCGACAGGAATTCCGGCGTCTTCTGGTCGTCCTTGCCGAAATCGATCGTGTGCGGCTCGTACGCGATGCCGGTCTCCTCGAGCATGATCGAAACCTTCACCCCGTTCGGGGTGGGCAGCGAATAGAGCTGCAGGCGGTCCGGATGCTGCGCCGGCCAGCGCCTGGTGATGGGAAAGCTGGAGAGATCGGCCATCTTCTGTCGCTCGCGCAAATGGATCAACGTTCAATCTATGACGCGGGACGCAACGGACAAGGCCACCATGTTCGGAACGGAACAACTACAAAGCGAGTTATGGCGTTAGGACAGGAGGAAGAGCCATGCCAAGCCCGACTTATGAGCTGATCGTAAAGGCCATGGCCGAGCGCAAACAGGTGCTCTGCATATACAACGGTTTTGCGCGCGGTGTGCCCGATCATCCTCGGTCACAAACTGCGTCAGGAGCGGACGCTGGCTTTTCAGTTCGCAGGGGGCGCCAGTAAAGGTCTGCCCCCTGGAGGCGAATGGAAGTGCCTGGAGCTGGCTAAGATGAGCCACGTGGAGCTTCGCAGCGGCCGATGGCACTCCGGCAAACGTCACCGCAAGCCGCAACACTGCATTGACAACGTCGACGTCGATATGAACCCGGACAGCCCCTACGAACCCAAGCGCCCACTTAAGCCCAAGCTCAAACCCGTACGACCGCGAAGGCGACCGCGCAGGCGGCCCGCGAAATCGCGGCGGCCCTAACGAATCCTATTGCGGCTCTCGCGCACGCACACGCAGGAGCGCCGGGATTTTCGAGGTGGCCTCGTACTGCTTGAGCTTTGCGACGATCCAGCCCGTGCCCGCGATCGCGCCCTGCTTTGCCAGCACCTTCATGCCGCGGAAGCTGAAATCGATCACCACCTCATGATAGCGCATCCCCTTGCCGCCCTTGACCAAGCCAAGGTCGCGCACAAGGCAATAATGCCCATCGCTCATCCGCGCCAATCGCGTGTTCTCGAACATGGGCACACCATGCATCGCGTCGCCGATCCGTCAATCTTGACAGGAACGACTCATGAACCCAGCACTTCAGCGACCGGGCGGCGCGGTGCATAAGGCAGCGTCGGGCCGTAGCCGAAGCGCAGCACCAGATCCGGGCGCTTGGTTGTGCCAATAAGCCTCGCAAGCTCCGGCCGCAAGTCGGCAATTTCGACCGGCTGGTTGATGAAGGCGAGCTTCAACCCAAGCCGGGTCGCTTCGAGCGCAAAGCGCTGGCAGGCCTGTCCCACTTTGATCCAGTGCAGCGGATCGGCCTGGTCGCCGACGAAGACCGCAATGCCGGCCGAGGACGCGATCTGGCGCGCATATTTGTCGTTCTCCGAGCCAGCACTGACGACATAATCGAAGGCGATGCGGCCAAGCGCCGTCGGCAGAGACGGATTGCCGCTCGCCGCCGAGAACAGCCCGTCGCCGGTCTCCATCGCGCTGCGCGGATTGAATCGCACCCACTGCTTGAGCTCGCGCATGAAGGCAGGATCGGCCATCTGTGCGGAATTGCCGGCCACGACGAGTTCGCCGATTGTCGCCATCTCCGCGCGTGCGGTGACAATCACAAGATTGACGCCGGGCGCGGCGCCTGCGGTTTGTAGTCGGGTGACGTCTGCAGTCGAGATTGCGCGGCCATCATACTCCGCACGCGTGGATTGGCGCTTGGTTATTGCTTCGAGCAACGGCTCGGTCCGCGGCTGATTGGTTGTGAAGGTGTAACGCACCTCCGCGCCGTCGGCGGTCAGGACTAATTCGCCGGGCCGCCCGCTCGCGGATGCAGCGATGGCAAGATTGGCTGCGGCGCAGCCGAGGCTGACAAAGACATGATGATCGTCCGGATCGACAACCGGCGTGCGCCGCGCAAAATCCGGCAGGACCTCGATCGCATCGCTCGTCACCCGAAAGCGCCACGGTTGCGTGTTGTGGCTGTTGGGAGCGAGCGTGGCATAGCGGATCACATCGGCGATGTCAGGCGTGAGCGCGGCGCGAAGTCGCGCAGAATAGGCTTCGTAGTCCGCCATCGAGCCGGTTGCACCGCGCCAGGCGGCGACACCTGTGCCGGCAGCGATCAGAGTGCCGGCGCCTATGAGCAAAGTTCGTCGGTTCATGCGGTGTCGCGCTGAAGATGAAAACCGACGCAAATTCTGCGTCGGCTATGCCGCCGGTGTGTTGCCGCAGATCAAATACTTCCGCATGTCTAGATCTTTACGTTCGGCAAAGCTCGAATGCGCGATGCGACTCCCAAGGCGGTAACGGTCCGGATTGCGGCTTCGGAAGCGACCCGGCATCGATAAAATGAGACCCGGACGCGCACGCCGCGCCCGGGCTTTTCTTGTTCATGGAGAAACGCTTTGGTGTCCTGCTCAGATGCCGAGTGACGCCAGAGCTAACCGCCCTTCTCATCATCCAGGCTGACCAGCACCGCGGCATTGGCGATGATGATGGCGTCGACGCCCTGCTCGGCGGGAATCTCCAGCCCGCCTTTCACCGCGGTGACCTTCACCGTGCCATAGGGCAGCTCCTTGGCCACCGCATCGGTGTCGACACTTTCCGGATTCGGCACCGCGATGGTGACGTCGACGAACATGTCGTGCGGCGTCTTGCCTAGCAGGCGGAAGAAGCCCAGGCTTGAATGACGGATCGCGTCTGACACCGCCCGCTTCGCCGCCTTGGTGGCGTCGCGTCCATGCACGTCGACGCCCATGCCCATTTCGGTGATACAGCGCACGCGTGCCATCGACGTCTCCTCAAGGCCGGTTCATTCCGCGGGAACTGCCGCGATGCTCTGACGCGCGCGATAGTCCAGCGCCTTCACGGCGAGCGCGACCACGACGAGCGCTCCGCCAAGCAAGGCGACACCGTTCCAATGATGCGTGGTCCAGACCAGCGTTGCAACCGCCGAACCGAGAGCGCCGCCCAGGAACATGCCGGTCATGAAGACCGTGTTGAGCCGGCTACGCGCCGCCGGATCGAGCGCAAAGATGATGTGCTGATGGGAAATCAGCGCACTCTGAATGCCGAGATCGAGCAGCACGACGCCCAGCGCCAAGGCGGCGAGCGTCGCCGACAGGCCGAAAATGACCCACGCCACCAGCACCAACGCGGCCCCGAGCCAGATCATCACATGCGGGCCGCGTCGATCCGCCGCCTTGCCGGCGAACGGCGCAGCGAGAACGCCGACCGCGCCGACAACTCCGAACAGCCCGGCGACATCGGCACCAAGATGGAATTGGGGTCCTTGCAGGTAGAGCGCGAGGATGGTCCAGAACGCGCTGAACGAACCGAACAGCGCCGCTTGCGCCAGTGTCGCCATGCGCAGTGAGGGCTGCTGCGTCCACAGCGTCGCGAGCGACCGCAGCGCGGTGTGATAGCGCATCCGCGACGCGGCCTCATGATCCGGCAGCGCGCCGGCCATCAGCAGCGCCGCACCCAGCGCGAGCGGCACGCCGAGCCAGAACATATCGCGCCATCCGGCATGCTCGCCGACGAAGCCCGACAAAGTACGGCTGAACAGGATGCCGAGCAGAAGGCCGGACATCACCGTGCCGATGGTGGCGCCACGCCGCTGGGGAGATGCCAGCGACGCCGCGAACGGCACGATTTGCTGTGCGACCGTGGCGCTGGCGCCGGTCAGCAGCGAGGCGACCGCCAGCCAGATCGCAGACGGCGCGACCGCCGTTGCGGCCAGCGCTGCGGCAAGCACGATGAACTGGCTGATGATCAGCCGGCGGCGCCGGTGGATGTCGCCGAGCGGCAGCAGAAAGAACAGGCCCAGCGCATAGCCGAGCTGCGTGGCGGTTGGGACATAGCCCGCGGCGGCCTGGTCGTGGAAATCGCGCTCGATCAGCCCGAGCATCGGCTGGTTGTAATAGATATTGGCGACGGCAATCCCCGTTGCAGCCGCCATGGCCAGCAGCGTTCCCCGCCCGATCCCGCCCGCGGCACCGGCCGGCTGCCCTGTTTCAACTGCTTCCATGTCGCGAATCCCTTCCTGCTGCAACGCAATAGCAGGAAAGCTAGTTTCATATCGATATTCGTTTTAGATGGCTCAGTTGCTTCTCCTGTATAACGATATCAGATACAATGAACACTGAGGATGTGGCAGTTTTCACGGCAGCGGTTAGTGCGGGCACCCTGGCTGCTGCGGCGCGGCGGCTCGGGATCGCACCCATGGAGGCCTCCCGCCGGCTGGCCAATCTCGAGACGACCTTGGGTGCGCGATTGCTGCATCGCACAACCCGCTCGCTGTCCCTGACTTCCGATGGCGAGGCCTTTCTGCCCTATGCGCAGAACCTGCTCGAGAGCGAGCAGGAAGCGCGGGCAGTGTTGCGGGCCGATACCGGCGAGGCCAGCGGGCTCTTGCGCGTCTCGGCGTCGGTTGCGTTCGGCATCAAGTTCGTCGCACCGCTGGTGCCGAGGCTGCTCGCGCGCCATCCGGAGCTCCGGCTCTCGCTCGACCTCACCGACGCCATGCCGGACCTGGTCGCGACCGGCACGGATTTGGCAATCCGCATTGCCAGACTGCGCGACAGCAGCCTGATCGCGCAGAAGCTCGCGGACGGTCCGCGCGTGCTGGTGGCAAGCCGCGATTATCTTGCGCAGCACGGCACCCCGACATCGACGGACGAGCTCGTCGATCACATCTGCCTGCCGCTCACGGGACGAACGCACTGGACCTTCACTGCCCACGGCAAGGAAAAACAGGTGCGTCTCAGCACCCGCTTCTACGCGAGCACAGCGGAGGGCTGCCATGCCGCCTGCCGCGCCGGCGCCGGCATCGCCCTGCTGGCGCACTGGAACGTTGCGGACGAGCTGCGCAGCGGCCGGCTCATCCCGATCGAGCTCAAGGATGCCGCACCGGAATCGTTCACCATCTGGGCGGTCTATCCGAGCACACGGCTGCTGCCACACAAGGTGCGCGTCTTCATTGCCGAGTTGCGTCACGCGCTGGCGGAGGCCGGATTGGCGGGCGTGACTGCATGAGGTTCGCGTTCGACGCGATAGAGCACTGGATAGCCGTGTAGTGATCCGCTATCTGACAGCATGTTCCTGTCCATCGCCACCACCCACCAACCCGCCACCGATCTCGGATTTCTGCTGAACAAGCATCCCGATCGGCTGCACGAGCTCGAGCTTACCTATGGTAGACTCTGGATCTTCTATCCCGAGGCAAGCGAGACCCGCTGCGAGGCAGTCCTGGCGCTTGACGTCGACCCGGTCGGCCTGGTCAGAGGAAAAGGGCAAGGCAACGGCCTGCTTGACCAATATGTCAATGACCGCCCCTATGCCGCCTCGTCGTTCCTGTCGGTGGCGCTGAATAAGGCGCTCCGGACAGCGATGAACGGGGTCAGCAGCGCGCGGCAGGATCTTGCGGACAGCGCCATTGCATTGGAGGCGGTGGTGACGCCACTTCCTATCCGCGGCGGCGAAGCCGTGCTCCGCCAGTTGTTCGAACCGCTCGGATGGCAGGTGAGGATTGCCCCGGTCAGCGGCCCGCAAGGCGATCCCGCCAGCCGCTACGCGCAACTGACTCTACGCGGCACCGCGCGGCTGAGCGCGCTGCTCAATCATCTCTATGTACTCATTCCGGTGATGGACGACGCCAAGCACTATTGGGTGGGAGAGGACGAGAT
>NZ_CAFK01000192.1 GCF_000239815.1 Bradyrhizobium sp. STM 3843
GGCTATTACCGGGTCGGCTTCGATCTGCAGATCTCGCGCAGCCTGGTGGCGGCGGACTGGTATGCCCCCGGAGATACGCGACAGCTCAACGCTGACGACCATGACCTCGGCGGCGCCAGCGCCCTGCTGGTGCCTCCTCAGTCGGACGAGATCGCGCGGCTGCTGGTCACCGGTGACAAGGCGGGAAACGTATACCTGCTCAGCAGCGCAAATCTCGGGCATTGGGCCGGCGAAGTTCAGCGCATTCATCCGTTCAACGGCGAGGTGAGATGCGCACCGGCATTCTATCGCGCGGCCAACGGCGATCGTATCGTCTATCTGAGCGGTGCCGGCAGACCCGGCCTCTGTGCATTCAAGATCGGCACGCAGGACGGCCGCTTCGGCCTGCACGAATTCTGGCAGGCCAAGGACATCTTCGGTTCAACCGTTGCCTTCGCCAACGCTGCAGGCTCGCCGATCGTCATCACGACGCCGGCCACCGACCGGCTCGGCGAGCTTCCCCTGGTCTGGGTGACCGACGGCGGCGACGACCACAATCCTTCGGCGCTGTGGGCGTTCAACGGTCTCGACGGCACCGAGCTGTTCAACTCACTGCGGGATCCCAATGATCGCTCCGCCGTGCTTCCTCATTACCCGCCGATGAGCTGCACCGAGAACAGCGTATTCGTCGGGACCAATCGAGGTCTCGCGTGCTACCGGCTTCCCGCGCTCAGCGCGGCCGCGCAACTGAACCTCGTCGCGTTCAATCTCGATCATCCGTCCGGCGGCAATCACGGCTATTGCCGCATGACACGCGAGGGCCTCGACAGTTCAGGCGGCGCGGCCTGGGGCACGGCGGCCCAGATCCCCGGCTGGTTCGGCAATGAGAACCAGGGCGGCGGCATCGCGACGGCCGACATCAATGGCAACGGCCGGCCGGATCTCGTGGTGTTCCACATCGATCATCCGTCCAACGGCAATCATGGCTACTACCGCGTCGGCTGGGATCTGACGCCTGCTGGCCGCGCCGCGAGCTGGGGCAGCCCGGTCCAAATTCCCGGCTGGTTCGGCAACGAGAATCAGGGCGGCGGCATCGCGGTCGGTGATCTCGACGGCAACGGCCGGCCCGACCTGGTCGTGTTCCACATCGATCACCCCTCGAACGGCAATCACGGCTACTACCGCATCGGCAAGAATCTCGACACCGCGGGCAACGTCACCGGCGGCTGGAGCAATCCGATCCAGATTCCCGGCTGGTTCGGCAACGAGAACCAGGGCGGCGGTATTGCGCTCGCCGATATCAACGGCAACGGCCGGCCGGATCTGATCGTGTTTCACATCGATCATCCCTCGAACGGCAATCACGGCTACTACCGCGTTGGCTGGAATCTCGACGCGGCGGGCAATGTCACCGGGGGCTGGAGCAGCCCGATTCAGATCCCCGGCTGGTTCGGCAATGAAAACCAGGGCGGCAGCATCGCGGTCGCCGACGTGAATGGCGATGGCCGGCCCGACCTGATCGTGTTCCACCTCGATCATCCGTCCAACGGCAATCACGGCTATTACCGGATCGGCTGGAAGCTGGACATCACCGGCAACGTCACCGGTGGCTGGAGCAGCCCGGTGCAGATACCCGGCTGGTTCGGCAACGAAGATCAGGCGGGCGCAGTGGCGGCGGCCAATCTTCCGTTCTCATGGTCGTGGCCGGATCTGGCGGCGATGTAATGTGAAGCAAGAGCGCGGGGTGCCGGATGCGGCGCCCCGCATGAATCGTAAGCCGGTCATGCGCGCTGCCGCCTATGTCGCCGATCCCTATGCCTATTACCGCGGCCTGCGCGCACAAGCGCCGGCGTGCTGGAATCCCGACGTCAACGCGTGGACACTGACCCGCTACTCCGACGTGATGGACCTCATCAGGCATCCGGCGCTGTCCGTGGGGCGGCTGCCGCTGGCGCAGCCGGTGGCGGGCGAGGGCAGGCGGGGTGACATGCTGGAGCAGCATCTCGCGCACTGGCTGATCCGGATGGACGGTCCCGATCACGCGCGGCTCCGGGCGCTCGCCAAGCGCGGCATGCCCAACCGGTTCGCCGATCAAATGCGGCCGCTCGTGCGCCAACGCGCCGCGGCGCTGCTCGGCAAGCTGCTCAGCGGCGCTGCAATCATCGACGTCATCAGCGACTACGCCGCGCCGCTCGCGCTGGCCGCGATCTGCGATGCGCTCGGCCTGCCCGAGCAGGATCACGCGCAATTTCGGCACTGGTCGGAGTGCATCGAACAGGGGGCGGGACGCGGCTGCTCGGCGAGCCAGGTGTCGCGGGCGATCGAGGCAGTGCAGGCCACGCGTGCCTATCTAGCGCAGCAGGTTGGCCGCGTGCAGGCGTCCGGCCTGATCAGCGCGTTCGCAGGTTCAAGCGTGAACGGTGCCGTGATGAGCCGGGACGAGGTGATCTCGACCGCGTCGCTGCTGCTGCTTGCCGGTCACGAGACCAGCACGCATGCGCTGGCCAATGCGCTATTGGCGCTGTTTGATCATCCGTCCGAACTCGAGAAACTCCGGCATGGCGATTGCGACACGGGGGCCATCGACGAGCTGCTTCGCTATGACACGCCGCTCCAGGGACTGATGCGGCGCGCAACGGCCTGTTTCGAATGGCAGGGACAGCGGGTTTCGGTGGGACAGACGCTGGTGCTGTGGCTGGGCTCGGCCAATCGCGACCCGGCCGTGTTTGCCGAACCCGACCGGCTGAACCTCAACCGGCAGGCTTTGCGGCACGCAAGCTTCGGCTTCGGCGCGCATCGATGTCTCGGGGCAGGGCTCGCGCATTGCATCCTCGAGGAGGGGCTCTTGGCCTTCCTGGCCGCCGCGCCAAAGGCGGTCCGCCTGGCCCGGAGTCTCGAATGGCGCGGCAACATGTTGTTCCGGTCTCAGACCAGACTGCTGGTCCAGCTCTACTGACCGTTGGGCTCGCCGCGCCGCCGGACCCGCTTGATGGTGCCGGAAAACGAGAACAGCGGCCGCTCGCCGGATTTCAGCAAGCCGCGGAGGAAGATCAGGGAGGCGCCGGCGCGGGTCACTTCGCCGGTGGCTTCGACCAGCTCGCCCTGGCGTGCGGCGTCGAGGAATTCGGAGGAGAACGAGACGGTGACGGCCGGACCTTGCAGGATCGGTGCGGCAAAGGCGAACAGGCAATAGTCGGCGAAGGTCATGAAGCAGCCGCCATGGACGTTGCCGCTGCCGTTGAGGTGTTTCTTCTCCACCCGGAACGCGCAGCGGATCGAGCCGTCATCCTCCATCCGGTGCCAGAACGGGCCGGTCTGGCTTTCAAAGCTGTCGCGCAGCCAGGTGCGCCAGCCGGCGAATTCGCCGTCGGCGGCGATGTGGATACCGGGGCGGTTGTCGAAGGCGGAGCGGGCGAGGTCGTGCACGGGCGGGGCCTTTAATTGCTGATTTACCTTCTTAAATCCGATTGATCGTCGCTCTGCAAATCTCCCGTTCCCTGGTCACAGGCCAAAGCTCTGGACAGGGCGGATCGGGGCCGTAAAAGGCCTTTTCCGGTCCGGCCTATGTTTCTATGAAACAGGCTTAGGGAATAGCGGCCCACGGGGCAAAGGCACCTCTCCATGCGTAACGAACCGCAGATCACCCCCGAACTCGTCGCCGCCCATGGCCTGAAGCCGGACGAATATGAGCGCATCCTGAAGCTGATCGGGCGGGTCCCGACCTTCACCGAACTCGGCATCTTTTCGGCGATGTGGAACGAGCACTGCTCGTACAAGTCGTCGCGCATTCATCTGCGGGGACTGCCGACCAAGGCGCCCTGGGTGATCCAGGGACCTGGCGAGAACGCCGGCGTGATCGATATCGGCGACGGCCAGGCCGTCGTGTTCAAGATGGAGAGCCACAACCACCCGAGCTATATCGAGCCCTATCAGGGTGCGACCACCGGCGTCGGCGGTATTCTGCGCGACGTCTTCACCATGGGCGCGCGTCCGATCGCCTGCCTCAATGCGCTGTCGTTCGGCGCGCCGGAGCATCCCAAGACCCGGCACCTGGTGTCCGGCGTGGTCGCTGGCATCGGTGGCTACGGCAATTCCTTCGGCGTGCCGACGGTGGGCGGACAGACCCGCTTCCATACCCGCTATGACGGCAACATCCTGGTCAACGCGATGGCGGTGGGCCTCGCCGATGCCGACAAGATCTTCTACGCGGCCGCCTCCGGCGTGAACATGCCGATCGTCTATCTCGGTTCCAAGACCGGCCGCGACGGTATCCACGGCGCCTCGATGGCCTCGGCGGAGTTTGACGACTCCTCGGAGGAGAAGCGTCCGACCGTGCAGGTCGGCGATCCTTTCGCCGAGAAGCTGCTGCTGGAAGCCTGCCTCGAGATCATGGCCGCCGACTGTGTGATCGCGATCCAGGACATGGGCGCGGCGGGCCTGACCTGTTCGGCGGTCGAGATGGGCGCCAAGGGCGATCTCGGCGTCGACCTCGATCTCGACGCGGTGCCGACCCGCGAGACCGGCATGAGCGCCTACGAGATGATGCTCTCGGAAAGCCAAGAGCGCATGCTGATGGTGCTCAAGCCGGAGAAGGAGGAAGAGGCGGAGGCCATCTTCCGCAAATGGGGCCTCGACTTCGCGGTCGTCGGCTACACCACGCCGAGCAAGCGCTTCATCGTCAAGCATGGCGGTGACGTGATGGCCGATCTGCCGATCAAGGAGCTTGGCGACGAGGCACCGGTCTACGACCGGCCGCACGTGGCTTCGCCGGCGCTGCCGGTGATCCATGCCCGCGAGACCACGGCGCCGATCGGAATTATCCCCGCATTGGAGCAGCTGATCGCGACGCCCGATCTCTGCTCCAAGCGCTGGGTCTGGGAGCAATACGACCACGTCATCCTCGGTAACACCGTGCAGCGGCCGGGCGGCGACGCCGCTGTCGTCCGCGTGCAGGATGGGCCGAAGGGTTTGGCGCTCACCGTCGACGTCACGCCGCGCTATTGCGAGGCCGATCCGTTCGAGGGCGGCAAGCAGGCGGTTGCGGAAGCCTGGCGCAACATCACCGCTGTCGGCGGCCGGCCGCTCGCGATCACCGACAATCTCAACTTCGGCAATCCGGAGCGGCCCGAGATCATGGGTCAGTTCGTCGGCTGCCTGAAGGGCATCTCGGAAGCCTGTCGTGCGCTCGACTTCCCGGTCGTCTCCGGCAACGTCTCGCTCTACAACGAGACCAACGGCCGTGCGATCCTGCCGACCCCATCGATCGGCGGCGTCGGCCTGCTCGACGATTTCACCAAATCCGCGACGCTTGCGTTCAAGGCCGAAGGCGAGGCGATCCTCTTGATCGGCGAGACCCATGGCTGGCTCGGGCAGTCGGTCTATTTGCGCGATATCTGCGGTCGCGAAGAGGGCGCACCGCCGCCGGTCGATCTCGAGGCCGAGAAGCGCAATGGCGACGTCGTCCGCGGCATGATCCACGCCGGCACCGCAACAGCCGTACACGATCTCGCGGATGGCGGGCTCCTGGTCGCGCTCACCGAGATGGCGATGGCCTCAGGCATCGGCGCCCGGCTGCTCGCGGCTCCCGCGGCGATCGTGCCGCATGCCTATTGGTTCGGCGAGGACCAGGCCCGCTACATCGTGACGATGCCCGAAATTGAAGCCGGCCGTGTCCTCGCCAAGATGCGCGGCTGCGGCATTCCCTGCGTCAGGATCGGCACCACCGGCGGCGATGCGATCGCGATTGCCGGGGAGGCGCCGGTCGAGGTCGCGAGCCTGAAGACGCGGTTCGAAAGCTGGCTGCCGGCCTTTATGGGCGGGGCGGCTTAAAGCGTCATTGCCTGCTCGTCGTCCCGGCCAAGCGAAGCGCGAGCCGGGACCCGTACTCCCAGGCCGGAGTTGTCTTGCAGGTTGGTCGAAACATCGCGCCCGACGACAACGCCCTAAGGTTATGGGTCCCCCGCGTTCGCGGGGACGACAGCGGCGTTTGTATCTGGCTTTTGCGGCGGTAGATCGCCCTACAACACGTTCTTCGCGCCCGGAATCTGTCGCAGGACCCAGGTGGCACCCCAGCTGAGCAGGGTGGTGCCGACAAAGGCAATCGATGCCTTGACGACGGCCGGCAGGTTGAAGTCGAACAGCCAGTACTGGATCCACAGCACGATCGGATAGTGCACCAGGAAGATGCCATAGGCGTCGGCCTGCATGCGATCGAGCACGGAGAATTCCGAGCGTCGATTGTTCAGGAAATAGGCGAGAATGCAGAACATCATGCCGGCACTGAACACGGCGAAGAATAGGCCGTAGGCTGCCTCGTACCAGTCCGGTTGGACCGGCGGATTGCCAAGCACCAGACGCTTGACGGCGATCAACCCCCATAGCAGGCAGTACGGAATCAGTGTGACGATGATCCAGCGCGGCAGTCCGCCTTGCGAGAGCTGGCCTTCTGCGCCGAGGAGCCCGCGCTCGAAATTGGCCGCTCCAATCCCGGCCCCGATGTAGAAATAGGCTGCATAAAGCAGCACGCGGCTGGACTGCACCGAAAAGGCGCCGAATTCGAACCAGTGATTGGGACCGAAATAGACCCGCAATGGAACGTAAAGAATCGCGGTGACGGCAACCAGGAACAGGAAGACGACACGCGGCCGATCAAAGCCGCGCAGCGACAGCCGATTGAGGGGATCGAGCAGGGTCGGCGAGAGCTGGTAGAGCAGGCACGCCGAGAGATCGAAGGCGAGCAGCACCCAGATGAACCAGACCGGACCGCTTGGCCACGGCCCGACCGTCACGGTCTTCCACCAGAAGGCGGAAAAACTCGCATCGGGATTGGCGCGCAGCTCGATCGCGTAATAGGCGAGCGGGATCAGCGTCAGCACTGCGATCGCGAACGGCAGGCCGAGCCGCAGCAGGCGGTCGCGCAGGAACACCTGCGGCGGCTTGTGCTTCAAGCCGGGCCATACGAACAGTCCCGACAGGAAGAAGAACATTGCCATGAAGAAACTGTCGGTCGCGAGCACAATGCAGTCGAAGCCGATGAAAGAGCTCGGGTCCGTGTGTCCGAAATAGGTGTAGGGGATGACTGCGTGATGCAGCACGACCACGAGAGTCAGGAACGTGCGGGCATGATCGAGCGCGGCATTGCGGGCTCTGGTGCGCGGCGGCGATTGGAGCTCGACCTTTGCAGCTGCAGCCGATTGCGAAACCGATATGACCATGTGAGCCTGCCCCTTTGCTCTGCCTTCCGAAGCTCGCAGCCGCTCCACCAGCTCCTACGCGGGGTTCGCAGCGCGCAAGCATACGCCTAGGTCGCATTCCATGTTGCTGGTTGCGCTGCAAATAGCAAGGGCAGCGCCGACACACCTCAACCGACGCTTGGCAATTGTGGCCCGCGGAAAACATGCGTCACCCCGAGCGGGCAATGCCGGCCCTTGCAGCGCTGGAACCGCCTCCTACTCCCACCGTTAGACACGGGGACTGTGCCGCTGCGGCGCAAAAGACCACTCTACTGGAGGATTGGACCGTGACACTTCT
>NZ_CAFK01000191.1 GCF_000239815.1 Bradyrhizobium sp. STM 3843
AAGCAGGCCGCCTAACCGCAGCCGTTTCAGGAGTAGCGTTAAGATGAGCATCAAGACCGAAACCAGCGACGGCGCGGTTGCTGAATATGTCACCGCCGTGATCGGCGGCCAGCTGTTCGGCCTGCCGATCTCGCGCGTGCAGGACGTGTTCATGCCGGAACGGCTGACGCGGGTGCCGCTGTCGTCAGTAGAGATCGCGGGCGTTCTGAACCTGCGCGGCCGCATCGTCACGGTGATCGACATGCGTGCGCGGCTCGGCCTCGCCAAGGCCGATGACGGCAGACCGCCGATGGCAGTCGGCGTCGACCTGCGCGGAGAATCCTACGGCCTCCTGATCGACCAGATCGGCGAAGTGCTGCGCCTGCCCGAAGAGAGCCGCGAAGAGAATCCGGTCAATCTCGATCCGCGGATGGCGAAGCTTGCGGGCGGTGTGCACCGCCTCGATGGCCAGCTGATGGTCATTCTCGACGTCGATCGCGTCCTCGAGCTGGCGCAGGACAAGATGGCCGCCTAGACCTGTCGAGATCAGGCCATGGGCACAACAGCAAATAAGTCAGAAACCTGAGAGGCCGACATGAGAACCTGTTTGGTAGTCGACGATTCGAGCGTCATCCGCAAAGTCGCGCGACGCATTCTGGAAGGCTTGGACTTCCAGATCATAGAGGCCGAGGACGGCGAACAGGCGCTGGAGATCTGCAAGCGCGGTCTGCCGGATGCCGTTCTGCTCGACTGGAACATGCCGGTGATGGACGGCTATGAATTCCTCGGCGCGCTCAGGCGCTTGCCCGGCGGCGACGGACCGAAGGTCGTGTTCTGCACGACGGAGAACGATGTCGCCCACATTGCCCGCGCACTGCATGCCGGCGCCAATGAGTACATCATGAAGCCGTTCGACAAGGACATCGTGACGGCCAAATTCATGGAAGTCGGACTGATCTGAAGTCGTTTTGCCGGAGGGCGAAGGGACGTCATCGGTTCTTGTGTTCGGTACTGCCGTTCCGCTGAGGCTCCGGCCTGTTTGGGTGATCAATGCGCGTCGCGTTAGCAAGTTCTTCGATCCCGGGCTCGAGCAGCCAAGAGCCGCTGCGGGTGATGGTCGTCGACGATTCCGTTGTGATTCGCGGCATGATCTCCCGCTGGATCGGGTCCGAGCCCGACATGGTCGTGGTCGCGTCGCTCAGGACGGGGCTTGAAGCGGTCAACCAGCTCGAGCGTGTCAATCCCGACGTCGCCGTGCTCGATATCGAAATGCCGGAGCTCGACGGCATCGCGGCGTTGCCGAAGATGCTTGCCAAGAAGCGCAACCTCGCCGTGATCATGGCCTCGACGCTGACGCGCCGCAATGCGGAGATCAGCTTCAAGGCATTGTCGCTCGGCGCGGCCGACTACATTCCGAAGCCGGAAAGCACACGCGAGCCGGCTGCGGCGGACATCTTCCATCATGATCTGATCCAGAAGATCCGCACCCTCGGCGGCAAGGCGCGCCGCTCCGGACACGTGTCGCCGATGCATGCGCCGGCTCCGACACTGGTGCCGGTCCCGGGGCAGAGGCCGTCGTTGGTGCGTCCGCTGACCACGGTGCCTCCAGCGGTTCAGCCCGCCGCGCCCATGGCGCTGGCCCGGCGCGCGTTCAGCTCGCAGACGCCGCGCGTGCTCCTGATCGGCTCGTCCACGGGTGGCCCCCAGGCCCTGATGGCGCTGGTGACCGAGCTCGGTCCGGTGATCGATCGTGTCCCGGTGCTGATCACCCAGCACATGCCGCCGACCTTCACCACCATCTTGGCTGAGCATCTGGCGCGCTCGAGCCGGCGCCCGGCGCATGAAGCCGTCGATGGCGAGGTGGTCAAGGCTGGCCAGATCTATCTTGCCCCGGGTGGACGCCATATGCGCGTTGCCCGCCACGGGACGGATGTCGTGATCGCCCTCGACAACGGACCGCCGGTCAATTTCTGCAAGCCAGCGGTCGATCCGCTGTTCAGCTCGGCCATCGAGATCTGGCAAGGCACCACGCTCGCGGTCATCCTCACCGGCATGGGCTCCGACGGCATGCGCGGCGGCAAGGAGATCGTCGCGGCCGGCGGCAGCGTCATCGCCCAGGACGAGGCCACCAGCGTCGTCTGGGGCATGCCAGGCGCGGCCGCCAATGCCGGCATCTGCGCGGCCATCCTTCCCTTGAATCAGATCGCACCGAAGCTGGTCCGATTGTTTGCAGGAGACCGTTCGTGACGCCTCTGGACTATGAGTTCTTGCGTAAGCTCCTGAAGGAACGTTCCGGGCTCGACCTGTCGTCCGACAAGCAATATCTGGTCGAGAGCCGTCTGCTGCCGGTGGCCCGCCGCACCGGCCTCGCCGGGATCACTGAACTCGTGCAGAAGATGAAGAGCGGCGCGGAGGCGCTGACCTCCGAGGTGGTGGAGGCCATGACCACCAACGAGACGTTCTTCTTTCGCGACAAGATTCCGTTCGATCATCTGCGGGACGCGATCCTGCCGGCGTTGATCCAGTCGCGCGCCAACCGGCGCTCCATTCGCATATGGTCGGCGGCAAGCTCGACCGGCCAGGAGCCCTATTCGATCGCGATGTGCCTGCGCGAATATGGACCGGCGCTGTCGGGCTGGCGCATCGAGATCGTCGCCACCGACCTGTCGCAGGAGGTGCTGGAGAAGTCCAAGGCCGGCCTCTACAGCCAGTTCGAGGTCCAGCGCGGGCTGCCGATTCAGCTGCTCGTGAAATACTTCACCCAACTCGGCGAGGTCTGGCAGCTTTCCGCCGATATCCGCGGCATGGTCCAGCATCGGCAGCTCAACCTGCTGCAGGACTTCTCCCATCTCGGCAAGTTCGACGTCATCTTCTGCCGCAACGTGCTGATCTATTTCGATCAGGAGACCAAGGCCGCGATCTTCGAACGGCTCGCCAAGGTGCTCGAGCCCGACGGCACGCTGATCCTGGGAGCGGCGGAGTCCGTGGTCGGGATCACCGATACGTTCCGGCCGAGCCAGGAGCGGCGCGGCCTTTATCAGCTCAATCCGGCGCGCGGGGCGCGGCCGATCGGAGCCGCCATGCCGCTCGGGCTGAAGGTCGTCGCCGCGCGCTGATCCCCGTTGCATCGGGCCGGGCGCGGAAGCGCGTCCGGCCTGCGCCTCCGTTCCCAGTCACACAAGTCCTGCCACGCCAGCCATTCGCTGTCGCGAAATAAGACGCGACGGCGCGGAACCTTTTCCCGTTCTGCCCGTTTCCACCCTCCGTACGGGTAGAACGTTCCTTGGCAGGGGGCTCAATGAAGGCGAGTGTGCGTCCGAAGGTAGTGGCGCGGGATCTTCCCGTGATCGAAAAGTCCCCGACCGGGATCGACGGTTTGGATGAGGTCACGTTCGGAGGGCTGCCAAAGGGACGGCCCACCCTGCTGTGCGGCGCGGCCGGTTGCGGCAAGACGCTGTTTGCGATGACCTTCCTGTACAATGGCGCGGTTCAATTTGGCGAGCCGGGCGTGTTCATCGCGTTCGAGGAGCAGCCCGAAGATCTGATCAAGAATGTCGGCTCGCTCAGCTATGACATCCAGAAGCTGATCGCCGACAAGAAGATTGCCATCGACCACATTCATCTCGATCGTAACGAGGTCGAGGAGGCCGGCGAATATGATCTCGAGGGCCTTTTCATCAGGATCGGCTTTGCGATCGACGCGATCGGGGCCAAGCGCGTCGTCATCGATACGATCGAGACGCTGTTCGGCGGTCTGGACAATCAGGCCGTGCTGCGCTCGGAGCTGCGCCGCCTGTTCGAGTGGCTGAAGTCGAAAGGCGTGACCGCCATCATCACCGGCGAGCGCGGCGACGGCACGCTGACCCGCTATGGACTGGAGGAATATGTCGCCGATTGCGTGATCCTGCTCGACAACCGCGTGCACGACCAGCTTTCGACGCGGCGGCTGCGCGTGGTGAAATACCGCGGCACCGCGCACGGCACCAACGAATATCCCTTCATCATCGACCAGGAAGGCATCACGGTGATGCCGATCACCTCGTCGGGCCTGGCGCATGGCGCCTCCACCGAGCGTGTGTCCAGCGGGATCGCCGATCTCGACCGGATGCTGGAGGGGACGGGATACTACAAGGGCTCCAGCATCCTGATTTCAGGCATGGCCGGCTCTGGGAAGTCGACGGTGTCGGCGCATTTTGCCAATTCGATCTGCGCCTCCGGTCAGCGCTGCATCTACTTCGCGCTGGAGGAATCGCCGCAGCAGATCATCCGCAACATGAGGTCGGTGGGACTCGACCTGCAGCGATGGGTCGAGCGCGGGTTGCTGCGCTTTTCCGCGCGTCGGCCCAATCTCTACGGCTTGGAGACGCACCTCGCGTCGATGCACCGCGAGGTCAGGGAGTTCGATCCCGCCGCCGTCGTGGTCGATCCGATCTCGGCGCTGATGGGGGCCGGGGTCGCGGGCGACGTGCATACGATGACCTTGCGGTTGATCGATTTCCTGAAGGCGCGCGGCGTCACGGCGCTGTTCACCAATCTCGGCGGCGGCACCGCGGAGACCGCCACCACCGAGATGCAGATCTCATCGCTCACCGACACCTGGCTCCTGCTCTACAACCGTGAGAGCAATGGCGAGCACAACCGCCAGCTCTATTTGTTGAAATCGCGCGGCATGGCGCATTCCAACCAGGTGCGCGAGTTTCTGATGACGTCCGAAGGCATTCGCCTGCGGGAGGTCTATATCGGTCCCGAAGGCGTGCTCACCGGCTCGGCGCGGCTCGCGCAGGAGGCCAAGGACCGGGCGGATCGGATGCTGCGCGATCAGGAGATCGAGCGGCGCAGCCGCGAGGTCGAACGCCGTCGCCGCGAAATCAGCGCGCAGATCGAGGCGCTCAACGCTCAGCTCGCGACCGAAGAGCACGAGATTGCACTTCTCAATCGCGAAGCCAATGCGCGGGAGGATCGGCTCTCTGCCGACCGCACCGCGATGTCGAGGAGCCGCTCGTCCGGCCGCGAAGCTAGCCCGCCCTCCAATCTCAGGATATCCGAGCAGTGACGGCCGCAATGACCGAACAAGACGGCTACAATCTCCGCCTCTACGTGGCGGGTCAGACCCCCAAATCAGTCGCCGCGATCGCAAATCTGAAGAAGCTGTGCGAGACCCATCTGCCCGGGCGCTACACGATCGAGGTGATCGATCTGATGAAGGACCCGGCGTTGGCGCAGCGCGACCAGATCGTGGCGATCCCGACCCTGATCCGGCAATTGCCGGAGCCGCTGAAACGGATCATCGGCGACCTCTCCAATGCCGAGAAGGTGCTGGTCGGTCTCGACATCGCACCGAGCTGATGGAGCAGGCGTGACCTTATCGACCAGGACCGTGCAGGACGAGCGCCCCCGCAACGAAGCGGAGGAAACCGTCGAGGCGATCCACCAGGGCAATGTCGATGCCGTCGTCGTCCAGGGTCCCGAAGGTCCGCAGGTCATCATGCTACAGGGCGCGGACGCGCCCTATCACGTCTTGGTCGAGCGCATGAGCGACGGCGCGCTGACGCTCGATGGCAGCGGCAGCATCGTCTACGTCAATTCCCGGCTGTGCGCGCTGACGGCACAGACCACAGCTGAGCTGGTCGGCCGCAACTTTGCGTCGTTGTTCTCCGGCGCCGTGCCGGTGCAGAGCGCGGACGACAGCGCGAGCGAAGCGCAGCTCATCCGCGCCGATGGCGGTCCGCTGCCGGTGTCGGTGTGGATGCGCCAGATGACGATGGGCGGCGTGGTCGCGACCCTCGTCACCTTGACCGATCTGTCGATCCACCGCCATGCCGAGGAGGTCGCGAGCGCCGAGCGGTTTGCGCGATCGATCCTGGAGCAGGCCACGGACGCGATCGTGGTGCTGGCGCTCGACGGCCGCATCACCCATGCCAGCGGCGTCGCCGAGCAGCTCGCGGGCGCCTCGCCGGTGGGACAGCTGTTCTCGGATGCGTTTCCGCTGGATGCGCAGAGCGCAAGACACCAGGGCACATTGGCGCGCTTCTCGCGCGAGAGCCTGGACCGTGCGCTGGCGACCAAGCCGTTTCACGGCGTCGAGGTCAAGTTGCGCAAGGAGGGCCTTTCCGGGCGCTCCTTCCTGCTCAGCGCGGGCCCATTGGTGAACGATGCCAAGGCGATCGTGGGCTCGATCGTCACCTTGATCGACATCACCGAACGCAAGCGCGCCGAAGAGCAGCAGACCATGCTGGTCGCGGAGCTCAATCATCGGGTCAAGAACATCCTGGCGATCGTGCAGTCGGTGGCCGGGCAGACGCTGCGCACCTCGCCATCCTTGCCGGCCTTCAACAAGGCGTTCTCCGGCAGAATCCAGGCGGTCTCGATCGCCCACGATATCCTCACCCAGACGCGCTGGATCGGCATCGGACTGAACGAGCTGCTGTCCACCGTGCTCGCGCCCTATGGCATCGGCGAGGGGCGGCTGATCACGGAAGGCGCACCCGTGCTGCTCGAGGCGCGCCTGGTGCTGCCGCTCTCGATGGTGCTGCATGAGCTCGCGACCAATGCCTCCAAATACGGTGCGCTGTCGGCGCCGTTCGGAAAGGTCGCGATCTCCTGGCGTCTCCGCGACGATGGCCGCAGGCTCGAACTGATCTGGCTCGAGCGCGGCGGACCTGCGGTCGAGCATCGCGGAGCGCGCGGCTTTGGCACGACATTGATCGACCGCGTAGTGCGCTTCGACCTGGATGGCGAGGCCAGTCTGGACTTTCCGCCCGAAGGCCTCCGCTGCGTGCTTGGCTTTGCGCTCAGTGCCGAAACCTCTCCAGAGGAGCTCCCGGGGTCGGCCGTGCGGACGGATTAGGACGTGTATTCGTTGGCGCCGAGCCATAGCCCGATCGAGGCGAGTTTGATAGCGGCCAAGTAGCTGGCGGCCAGCCTATCGCAGCTTCAGCAGATACCGTTGATGCCTTCTGTCGGCCCGTGGCGGAACTTGACGTTTCGCCGCGAGCGCATACGCTTCAAGCTGCCATCCGGGCGGGCACCAATGCAAATCTTTACGGTGCTCGCTCTTCTTATTTCAGCAGCTTCGACTTGATCGGCGTTGGACCAGCGCCGCATAAAATTGGCGATAGGGGGCGATTGTGGGTGTACTGATTTCCGATGAACTCAAGGATGATCCGAAACTGGATGCTTGTGCCACGACACCAAGTGCGCATTTGAAAGTTGGCAGCCCGCCAGGTCCGCACATTTTGAAGGTTCAGCTCGCTTTGGAAAGACTCCGGCCGACGGGGCCGAAGATTGACGACGCCGAGAAAAGAGCGATGCGGTACGGGCCGACCACGGCCGCCGCTGTCTTGAACTACAAGAAAACCCACGTTCCACCGATCATCAACACCGCTTATCAGCACGATGTTGATCCAATCTGCGGACAGATGACCATCAAGGCGATGGACGCCGACTTGAACGGCACGCCGCTCTCCGACCGGGAAGCGGTTGCCGATCGCGCGCACGAAGCGAGCCGCGCCGCACTGCGCGTCGCCTTGACCCACCTGAGAAGTCTACGAACTGACATCAATCTTCTGCCGTCCAGCTCCGACCCGGCATTTGGCGCGGCGATGGTCAACCTGCTGTTCAAGCACAAGAGAAACATCGCAGTTCTGGCCAGGCGCCTGGTGCTGACGCCGGATCCAAACAGTCAGGCGTTCAAGGATGCTCTGGCCAAAGTGATCCTGCTTTGTGAGCGGAATCTCGCGCAGGCGAAGACGATCAAGGTCGCCGGCACGACGGGATTTTGCGCCGGGCACCCAGGCGACCACGCCAGGACCAGTGCCAGCGTGCCTGATCCCAAAACCCATCTGTGCGAGATATTCTTCACAAACGATGGTCTGGACCTGCAACGCGACGTGATCACACACGAGTATTTTCATATCCAGGGCTTGGGCGACAACTCAGTCACGAACACGGCCCAGGCGTTCACGAACGCCAATACCATCGCGCAGATCGTGGCGTTGCTGGCGGATCGCTTTCGGCAGAGGAATTCGGATGGCGGAGAACCGGCTGTGCCGCCGCTGCCGGCGCCATGAGCGAAGACCACTTACGATCGTGGTGACAGATCGTCGGAAAGGCGACGGGGGCGCGATCAGAGCGAAGCTGACACGACCGAATTTATGAGCTCGCGCCCTGGCTCTTCGAGAATGTCTCTTCGCAAATCCGCCGCAGCGCCTGTTCGTTGAAGGGCTTGGCAAGCCGCGGGAGCGACCGGAATGCCGGCGGAAACAGCGTGGCGTCGTCATAGCCCGAGGTGATGACGAGCTTCAGCTTCTGCTCGACCAGCTGCGGCAGAATGTCGAAGATCTGCTCGCCGCGCAGGTTGACGTCGAGCAGCGCACCGTCCAGCCCGCCGCGCTGGGCCTCGCGCAGCACGTCGTCAACGCGTGATACCGGCCCGACTACCTCACAGCCGAAGTCCTGGAGGATCGTCTCGAGCTCGAGTGCGATCAGGCCCTCATCCTCGGCGACCAGGATGCGCAGGCCCGCAAGGGGCGAATCTGTCGGCGCCATGGCGTTCAATCTTGCGGTCGTAAAGGGTCTCGTTGCGGAGCGGTTCCGCCCCTGCCTTTCTAGCGCTCCTCCCGGCCATGTCGAGCCGTTTTCGCGGGTGGGAACCGCAACCGGGAAGGAGCGTCCCGGTGCGGTTAAAGAATCGCGTGCGGCAGGAAGCGGGAGCTGTTGCCGGTGATCGGGGTTTCGTCTTCCCGGATCGACAGGCCGCACGGCTCATGCGCCACCAGCCAGCTGCCGATCACCGGAAACACGCCGCCGAAATCCGGCAGCGGTGCCAGGGCCTGACGGATGAAGCCTTCGGCGCCATAGGGACCGTCCTGCGCACTTACCGCGACGCCGTCGGCGACCAGGCTGACATTGGCGCCCTCGCGCGAGAACAGCGGCTTGCGGACGAAGCTTGGGCCGAGACTGGCCGCCCTCGGATCGTCCTCGAAAAACGCCGGCAGCAGGTTCGGATGTCCCTCGAACATCTCCCAGAGCAGGGGCAGGATGCCCTTGTTGGACAGCACCGCCTTCCATGGCGGCTCGATCCAGCGCGTCGCAGCCTGCTCTAATCGCGCGCCGAACGCGTCCTGAAACATCCATTCCCAGGGATAGAGCTTGAACACCAGCGCCATGTCGTTGCCGTCGAGATCGACAAAGCCGCCGCCGTCGTCGCGCCAGCCGATGTCTTCGATGTCGAGCAGGGTGGTCGCAAGCCCCGCCTGGCTTGCAGTGTCGGCGAGATAGGCAAGCGTTCCGGCATCCTCGCTATCGCTGGTAAGGCCGGTCAAATGCAGATGATGGCTGCCGCCGAAGTCCTGCCAGCGTGCGATCAGCCGTTCGTGGATCGAATTGTACTGGTCGGCCCGCTGCGGGATGATCCGGCGCTCGATCGCCTGCTCGAGCCAGGTCCACTGAAACACTGCCGCCTCGAAGATCGAGGTCGGGGTGTCGGCGTTGTATTCGAGCAGCTTGGCCGAGCCGTGGCCGCCATAGCTGAGATCGAAGCGGCCATACAGGCTCTTGTCGTCGCGTTGCCAGCTTGCGGCCAGCAGCGGCCAGAAGGCTTGCGGGATTTGCAGGCGGCGGAGCAGCCGCTCATCATCGAGGATGCGGCCAGCCGCTTCGAGGCACATCTCCTCGATCTCGGCGGTCGGGGCCTCGATGTCGCGCTCGATGTCGTCGAGTGTGAACGCGTAGTAGCCGCGTTCGTCCCAATAGCGCTCGCCGTCGATGGTGTGGAAGTCGAATCCACATTGCGCGGCGGTGTCTCGCCAGTCGTCACGCTCCGGACAGGCGATGCGCTGCATCGATCTAACTAGCCGCCGGCGTGGCCGTGACCATGCCCGCCGTGACCGTGCCCATGAAAATGGTGCACGGCAGCGCCGAAGCCGCCGTGAATCGCTCGGCAATAAGGTTGACCGTCCGGTCCGGGCAAGGTTTCGAGCCCGGGACCGCAGGGCCGCGCGCGCGTGAAGCCCATGGAGACCGCGCCGACTGCCGCAGTCCCCATCATTGTCAGCACCACGCGGCGCGACCGTTTCATCGGTCTATCCCCGATCAGTTAGACGTCTCTTTTGTTATGATTTTGTAGTCTGTGTCAAAGATCCATTTACAAATCACCACGCAAAGGCGGTGATTTCACGGCGATGCGGGGGCCTTTGTTTAGCCGCCTCCGGAAAACCCAAAGCCATGTGCGAACGCGCCGAAGCCGCCGCGACTGATATGACCGGATGAGCTCTCGGAGCTTCCGCCCGATCCGCCGCTTCTGCTGGAATCGCTGTCGGCAAATCGCCAATGGCCGCCACCGCCAGAGCCGCCGGACGACGAGCCGCTGCGTGAACAGGCGTCGGCGGTCTGCGGTGGCGCGGCCATGGTGGGCGAGGCCGGCTCGCAGCTCCTGCGCGGCATCAGCGTCGCGGCGGTGCCGCCGACGGCAAGCGTGCCCATCAGCAGCAGCGCAACATGGCCGGAGCGCTTGGCCGGCGGTGACGGCGTCGGCGGCCGAAGCGGCTTGCGCTTGCCGAATTCGGTGCGATGCTCGGTCATGGTCAGGTGATCATCGACGCTGCATTCAGCGCGCCGGCCGAGAGCGAGGCGAGACCGAGCCAGATCGCAGGCGCAAGCTCGCCGGCCGCGATCCGCTGCGACAGGTTCGGCACCGGGATCTTGACCAGATAATAGACGATGACCTGAACGATCAGCGCGATCAGGGCCCAGATCAGGCAGTCCACCACATTGACCGAATGGGCGATGGCGCTGACCAGCGGCAAGGTGAAGCCGAGCAGGCTTAGGCCGAGCGCGATCGCGGCGGCCGGATCATTGTCGCGGATCAGTTGGAATTCGTTGTGCGGGGTGACGCGCGTATAGACGAAAAGGTATGCTGTCACCGCGATGATCGCGGTGCAGAAATAGACCAGGAACGCCGGCAGCCCGGCAAGCGATTGCAGGATCATGATCAGGCCCGGCGGAAACGCGCCCCATTGTCGCACGCTTGTTTCGTCGGCACACCGCAATTGCCGGTTCAAAGCTAACAAAGTCTATGCGTCGGCAGCCTAATCCAGCATGAGCAGCACCGAATCTCCGGTCTTTCGCGTATGTAAGCTCAATGCATCTGCAAACCCCTCGGCGTCGCCGGCGTGCAGCAGCGCCATGAATGCCTCATGCTCGGCGACCGACTCGCTCCAGCGCCTGGCGTCGTAGTTCGCCACGGCCCGCGCGCGAAATACGCTTCGCTGCAGGATGCTCCAGATGTTGAACAGCACGCTGTTGCCGGCGAGCCTGGTGATCTCGCTATGGATCTGCTGGTTCAACCGGAAATAGGTCGCACGCTGCGCAGCACGATGCAGCTCGACCAGCTCGGCATGCATCGCGTCGAGCCGCGTGATGTCGTCAGCTGATGCGCGGTTTGCTGCCTGGAAGCCTGCGCTGCGGTCGAGCGCGACCATGACGTCGAAAATCTCGGCGATCTCGGCGCGGTCGATCGGCGCCACCACCGGCGTGCGGTGAGGCCGCAATTCGATCAGGCCCTCCGCCGCCAGGATCTTGAATGCCTCCCGCAACGGCGTGCGCGACACGCCGAAGGTCTCGCACAGCATGCGCTCGGGCAGTGGCGCGCCGGCGGCGAGTTCGCCGTCGACGATCATCTCGCGCACCTTGGCGACGAGCTGGTCGTGCAACGACATTCGATCCAGCGGGCGCTTCGAATGGTCCGACGACAGTTTGAGCCGCGCCGGCTTGAAGCGCGTCTTCAGTCTGGTCCGTGGTGCGGATGCGCTCATGATGGCGATGGCTGCTCCCGGATGCTGTGCCTGGAAAGCAGGCGCAGTGCCCACAGATCGGGCGTTTTCTGATTCTGGATAATCAATCTTATCGATTGAATATACTATGGAAAATCAAAATTGCATACCGCATCCAGATGGCACGTCACTTGCTAACTGTCTGCTGACCTTTTCTGGCTGCGGACCCATTCGCGTCGACCGTGGAGATCAAAGTGACACGCTGTCTGTTTGCCATCCTGACCGCGCTCGTGCTGCTTGCACCCATGCCGGGCTTTGCGCAGGACGAGGCCAGGATCAAGCTGGGCTATGCCAAATGCGCCCATTGCACGCCGATGTCGCTGACGCCGCAATTCGCGCAAGGAGTGGAGATCGACGCGGTCGGCTTCAACACCGGCACTGACGCCCTGACCGCTCTGGTGTCGAAGAACATCGAGGTCGCGCAGGTGACCTATCTGCATTATGCGATCGCGCTCGATAAGGGTTTTGATGTCGTTGCGATCTCCGGCCAGGTCAATGGCGGCTCGGCGCTACTGCTGGCCAATGACCTCGACATCGCGCAGAACGACTGGGGTGCGCTGAAGGCGCTGATCGCGAAGTACAAGGCGGAGGGCAAGCCGTTCCGGGTCGCGGCCTCGCGCGGCAATGCGCAGGACATTCACATGCGCGGCGCCTTCGCCAAGCAGGGCATCGACATCAACAAGGACGTGCAGTTCGTCAACATCCCGAATCCGTCGGATCATCTGCAGGCGCTGCGCCGTGGCGAGGTCGAGCTGATCTGCACGGTCGAGCCGTTCGCCACCCAGATCATGCAGGCCAAGGCCGCGAAGTTCTTCGGCTTCCCCTATGACCAGGCGGCCGGCAAGTTGACCAACCTGATCGTGACCCGCTCCGACGTGATCGCCGCCAAGCCGAAGGCGCTGGAAGAAACCGTGCGCGCCGTCGTCAAGGTCGATGAGCACATCGCGGCCGACAAGCCGGCGCTGGTCGAGGTGATCAGCAAGATCACCGGGCTCGACAAGGCGATCGCGACCGGCGCGATCGACAATCTCGATCCGGACCCGAAGATGTATCGGGCATCGGCTGTGGCGATCGCCGCCATGATGCGCGACCTCAAATACATCAACTCCGACGTCACGGCCGCGGTCGAGAAGAACATGGACTATCGCTTCCTCGAGGCTGCGACCGGCAAGCCGAAGACCGAGCTCGGCTATTGAGATGAGCGCAATCGCTCACATCAGGAAGCTCGATCGCACTCTCGTTCCCATTCTGGTGCTCGCCGGGTGGGAGGCGTTCTCGCGCTCCGGCGCGCTGCCGGCGGCGCTGTTGCCGGCGCCCTCGACCGTGATCTGGGCCTGGGCGGATTGGGTGTTCGGCACCGACGGCAACACCCAGACCTACAGCGGCCATTGGCTGATCGACATGGCCGCCAGCCTGTCGCGCGTCGCCGCCGGCTTTGCCATCGCCACCCTGTTCGGCGTGGCGCTCGGCGTCGCCATCGGCTGGTCGCGCGCCACCGAGATCGTGATCGAGCCCACGCTGCAGATGCTCAGGCCGATCCCGCCGGTGTCGTGGATTCCGCTCGCCATCATCTGGTTCGGCATCGCCAACAAGCCGGCGATCTTCCTGGTCTTCCTCGGCGCCTTCTTCCCGATCCTGCTCAACACCATCCACGGCGTGAAGGGCTGCGACCGCAATCTGATCCGCGCTGGCGCCATGGTCGGCGGCAGCGAGCGCAAGCTGCTGCGCTACATCGTAGTGCCGGCAGCGCTGCCCAGCATCTTTGCGGGCTTGCGCATCGGCATCGGCTCGGCCTGGATGCTGACGGTGACGGCCGAGATGGTCGCGGTGAAAAGCGGGCTGGGCTATGTGCTGTGGGATTCCTACTACTTCCTGCGCTACGATCTGGTGCTGGCGGCGATGGCCAGCATCGGCCTGCTCGGCTTCCTGAGCGATCTCGCCATCCGCATGGTGATGGCGCGCGTGCTGCACTGGCAGCGCAACACGACCTTGCGCGGCGGGGCGTGACAATGGCTGCGATCGAGATCTCCCACGTCTCCAAGATCTTCAACGACAAGACGCGCAATTCCGATGTCGTCGCGCTCGACGACATCACCGTCTCGGTGGCGCGCAATCAATTCCTCTGCCTGCTCGGGCCCTCCGGCTGCGGCAAGTCGACCCTGCTCAACATGATCGCGGGCTTCGAGCAACCGAGCAGCGGGACCATCGCCGTCGACGGCCAACCGGTCATGGCGCCCGGCGCCGATCGCGGCGTCGTGTTCCAGCACGCCAATCTGATGCCGTGGCTGCCGGTGTGGGAGAATGTCGCCTTTCATCTCTTGCTCAGCGGCAGCCAGAAGGGCGAGCGCCGCGCCCGGGCGCAAGGCTTTATCGATATGGTCGGCCTCACCGGCTTCGAGAACCATTATCCGTCCGAACTGTCCGGCGGCATGAACCAGCGCGTCGGCATTGCGCGTGCGCTTCTGATGAACCCGCAGGTGATCCTGATGGACGAGCCGTTCGGTGCGCTCGATGAGCAGACCCGAATGGACATGCAGACCGAGCTGGTGCGGATCTGGCAGCAGCACCAGGGCACGATCGTGTTCGTCACCCATGGCATCGACGAGGCGCTGACGCTCGGCACCCATGTCGCGGTCATGAGCGCGCGTCCCGGCCGCATCCGCGAGATCATCCCGATCGACCTGCCGCGGCCGCGCGACATCACCTCGCCGCAGTTCAACGCGCTGAAGCGGCATATCCTTGCGCTTCTGCGCGGCGAACGGGCGCCGTCTCCCTTGGAAGTGGTCAATCAATGAACAGCAAACGTATTCTATTGGGCATGCTGACGCCGTCGTCGAACACGGCGCTGGAGCCGATCACCTCGGCGATGGTGGCTAACCTGCCTGAAGTGTCGGCGCACTTCTCGCGCTTCAAGGTGACGGAGATCGCACTCTCGGATCAGGCGCTGGCCCAGTTCGACAACAGCAACATCTTGCGCGCGGCGGAGCTTCTGGCCCATGCCAAGGTCGACGTGATCGGCTGGAACGGCACGTCCTCGGGCTGGCTCGGCTTCGACGCCGACGTGAAGCTGTGCGAACAGATCACGGCGGCGAGCGGCATTCCCGCCACCACCTCGATGCTGGCGCTGAACGAGATCCTCCATGAGACCAAGGTGACGAAGCTCGGCTATGTCACGCCCTATCTCGACGATGTGCAGGCGAGGATCATCGCCAATTACGAGACGCTCGGCATCGCCTGCCAGGCCGAGCGACATCTCGGGCTGCAGGACAATTTCTCCTTCTCCGAGGTGACGCCGGCGCAGCTTGCGACCATGCTGCGCGAGGTCGCGGCCGAGAAGCCCGAGGCAATCGCGATCATCTGCACCAATCTGAAGGCGGCGCCGCTGGTGCCGCGGCTCGAGCTGGAGACGGGGATTCCGATCTACGATACGATCGCGACCGTGGTGTGGAAGTGCCTGAAGATGGCGGGCGTCGAGCCCCGGCGCGTCAGCGAATGGGGTTCGTTGTTCCATAAACTTGCTTGAGGCTGTGCTTTGGGGAGGTGTGAAAGATGACCGCGTTCGACACTGTGATCCGCCACGGCACCGTGGTCACGGCGAGTGATACGTATCAGGCCGATGTCGCCATCAAGGACGGGCGCATCGGCGCGATCGGCGCGGCGATCACGGACGCTGCCGAGATCGTCGATGCCTCCGGCCTGCTGGTGCTGCCGGGCGGCATCGACAGCCATGTGCATATCTCTCAGCCGTCCGGCCCCGGCATCGTGATGGCCGACGATTTCGAGAGTGCGACGCGCGCCGCTGCGTTCGGCGGCAACACCTTCGTGATGCCCTATTGCCTGCAGGCCAAGGGCCAGCCCTTGCGCGAGGCGCTGAAGGACTATCACGCGCTGGCGCAGCAGGCCTGCTATATCGACCACTCCTTCCATTTGATCATCGCCGATCCGAGCGAGGCCGTGCTCGGCCAGGAGCTGCCGGCGCTGGTCGCCGACGGCTACACCTCGCTCAAGATTTTCATGACCTACCAGGATCTGGCTCTGAGCGATTTCCAGATTCTCGGCGTGCTCGACGTCGCCCGCGAAACCGGCGCGCTGGTGCAGATCCACGCCGAGAATTACGACGCGATCCGCTTCCTCACCGACAAGCTCGAACGCGCCGGCCAGATCGCGCCTTACTTCCACGGCAGGTCGCGGCCCATTCCGGTCGAGCGCGAGGCCACCCATCGCGCGATCTCGCTGGCCGAGCTGATCGACGTGCCCATCGTGATTGTGCACGTCTCCAACCGCGAGGCGATGGAGGAGATCCGTCGCGCGCAGATGCGCGGCCTGACAATCGTTGGCGAGACCTGCCCGCAATATCTGTTGCTGACGGAAGAGGACATGCAGGGCCTCAACATGGAAGGCGCCAAATATGTCTGCTCGCCGCCGCCGCGCGACAAGGTCAGCCAGCAGGCGTGCTGGGAGGGGCTGCAAAGGGGCGTGTTCGCGCTGTTCTCCTCGGATCATTGCCCGTTCCGCTACGACGACGAGGAAGGCAAGCTGACGCCGAAGGGGCGCACCAGCTTCCGCTGGGTGCCGAACGGCATTCCCGGCGTCGAGACCCGGCTGCCGATCCTGTTCTCGGAGGGCGTGAGCAAGGGCCGTATCAGTTTGAATCAGTTCGTCGCGTTGACCGCCACCAACCATGCCAAGACCTATGGCCTGAAGGGCAAAGGCTCGATCGCGATTGGCTACGACGCCGACATCGCGCTGTGGGATCCGACCAAGACGGCGAAGATCAGCCAGGCCGGCCTGCATCACGGCTCCGACTATACGCCCTATGAGGGCATCGAGATCACGGGCTGGCCAGTGGCGACGATGCTGCGCGGCCGCTTCGTGGTGCGCGACCGCAAGCTGGTCGGCGCCAAGGGCGACGGGCGCTACGTCACCCGCGGCAAGCCGGGGGCGTGATGCGAGGGCGATGATCTCTCGGCGAGTCATTGCTTCGTCGCTTCGCTCCAATGACGAAATCGTTGTCGGGAGTGGATCCGAGCTCTCACGACGACGGCGGTGAGCCCCTCCCCCTTGCGGGGAGGGGGCGGGGGTGGCGGTCCACGAGTCGCGCTCTTCATGAGGAGAGCTGACTCCAGGAAGACCTCACCGATCAAACGATAACGTCCTGATATAGGGCACACGCGTCCAACGAAGTTCAGCGCGTGCCGA
>NZ_CAFK01000190.1 GCF_000239815.1 Bradyrhizobium sp. STM 3843
CGGAAATCGTGGTTGTCTATCGAGATCCCGCCTCATGCAGAGGGACGTACGCGTCGTCACGATACGTGGAGGTGGGCTGCGATGGACGTGAGGGAGCCAGTGGACGACTGGCGCTTGCACGGACGGTCAAGTCGTATGGTCCTGGCATCCCGACGCTGATGTCGCGCTGATGCGATAAGCATCATGCGCAATACGGTGACCAGAAAGCCCGGCGCACCGGGGAGAGTACGAAGCAGCCGTTAAAACCATTCGCGCAGGGAGGGCCGGGTTGAATCGGCCGAACCTGTGGTGACTGCCGCCTGCTTATTTTTCTGCAGGCGGGCCATGGGTGAGGTCTTCACCCGGCCTTCCCTGCGCCCTCGCTCTTAGAGGGTCCCGATCATGAGTCACTCGGACGCGTCAGCGTCGCGAGAACGCGAGACTGTGTTTGTATGCGAAACAAGCAGCGCCACCGTCGGCTCTCATGTGCCGCGCACGCGGAGCATCCAGTACGCCGCGACTCCTCGGTGGATCACTGGTGCGCTGGACTACGGGATCATCCGGTCAAGCCGGGCGACGGCGGGAGCAAGAAGCGCCGGCAGGTCAAACGAGACACTGCGTCTCAGGCACGTCCTGACCCAAATCCCCCGTCACAGGAGCTTGGCCTGGACAAACAGCGTGCGCACCGCGTTGGTAGCCTGCACGGTCATGATCGCGTTATCGGCCGCCGCCTGCAGCGCGGTCATGGCCTGGTCATGCAAGGACTTGAACTCCATCCACTCGACCGCGCTGACGCTCGTGAGGAACTGATGAGCCTGCCCCACCGTCGAGATCGCGGTCGATCTTCCATTGACCTTGATGTTGAAGGTGGTGCGCAACCGCGTTTCCGAGCTTGCCGGATCGTTCATCGGCATGCTCCAGGATGGGCGCCGGAAACGAGCGCCGCGGTCGCGCAGAGGCGCAGCAAAGCGTTGCTACTCCGACTTCAAGGCGGTCTTGGTGAGGGTGGCGCCGTCGAGCCTGGTCACGACTATGAGACGGCTGAACTCACCGTCATCATAGGCCTTCAGGAAGCGCTCATAGTTCCTGATCGACACACAGCCGTTGGAGTCGCCGTCGGGACCGAGCATGTAACTGTGGGTGAGCAGGCCGACGCGCCCGAGTGTCGAGCCCTCGACTGCCGTCATGCGCAAGGCGCGGACGCCGTGAAACAGCTTTTCGCGCGGCTTGAGGTCGTAAGTCGCCGGCGGGGTGGCGCCCACCATGCGCTGGTTGACGTGATCAGGGTCGTCGCGCAGACCGCCCATACCGGAATGCGCCTCGAGGCCGATGCCCGAGGGCAGATAGACCATCTTTGCCGTGATGTCGTAGACCGCGGTCTGCCGGTCATAGCCGAGGGCTGCGAGGTCAACACCGGCGCGAATACCGCTGTCCGGCGTCAGCGAGGCGAGCTTGGACGGGCTCGGCAGGAGGTCGGACAGCTTCTGCAGGAAGGAGCGGTCGTCCACGCGCCCGCCGACGTCGCCAGGATTGGCCGACGCCAGCAGCGTCGGCAGGTTGGCAGCGGCCGGTCGCGGCCGTGGCAGCGGCACGCCGGGCGCCGGCATCGCGACCGTGGTCCCTTCGGTCAGGGTCGGCCGCCAGTCGTTGCTAGCGGCATCGCCCGACATGGGATCGCGCGATCCCATTCCTTTCACCAGCGCGGCGCGCGCATCGAGCAGCTGGGTATCGATGCCGCGCGAGGCGAAACGGTCGAGCGCCCGGATGGCGTCTTTTTCCGAATAGGCGGTGGCGGACGCAGCCGCGGGCGCGAAACGCGATTCGAACGAGATCGGAGCGGCAGTCGGGATTGCAGCCGCCGCAAGCGGCGCCTGGTCGGCATCGGCGCCGATCCAGGCGGCGGCCCCTGCGGAGATGGCGAGCGCAGCCAGCAACAGCGCGACCACTTCGGAACGCCCGAACCGATCACGCGTCAGCAGCACGTCTACACCTGCTTCGTCGGAAGCCATCGCGACCCCAGTGTACTCCCATCGGTCCACCCTACCAGGCAACCGACCCCATGGGAGATTCGACCCGTTTTGACATAGGAAGGACAAGAGTGCGGCATAATCTAGACCAAGACCACCCCAAACCACGGAAACTTGCCGAAGTGATGGACAGGGGTCAGCGGCCGATCAGCTCCGTCTTCACCGCGATCACCCTGGAAACTCCTTTTAACCCAAAGGCTTGGAGCCGGACCTGAGCATGCTCGCATTTGACCTGGACCGCTTTGTGGCGGCACAAGACCCGCTTTATTCACAAGTGGTCGCAGAGCTTGCCGCCGGCCACAAGCAAAGCCACTGGATGTGGTTCATCTTCCCGCAGCTGGCAGGTCTCGGCTTCTCCGCCATGGCCCAGCGCTATGCGATCGGCTCGCGTGCGGAAGCCGAGGCCTATCTCGCCCACCCCGTTCTCGGACCGCGTCTGGTCGAGTGCACCCGACTCGTCGTCGAGGTGAGCGGCAAGAGCATTCACACTATTCTGGGCTCTCCGGACGACATGAAATTCCGCTCGTCGATGACGCTGTTCGATGCGGTCTCGGATCAACCGCTCTTCGCGCAAGCGCTCGACAAATACTATGAGGGCGAGAAAGATCAGGCGACGCTGGACATTCTCGGCCGGATATAGCGCTGGTCCTGCGCTTCAGCTTTGCGACGCAGCGACGAACGCGCAGAGGACCGTGATGGAGCAACGACACGATATTTCGGGTGACAGAAGCACAACTGAGCTTGATCGCGCCAAGATTTGGGGGTCCGATCCACGCGTTATTAGTCCCAAGGGAGACATGCCCATGAGAAAACTGTTTCTGGTTGCTGCGCTTGCCACCTTCGCGGCCGGGTCCGCTTTCGCTCAGGATACCTGCGAGACCAAGGCGGTCGGCAAGGATGGCAAGCCACTCGCCGGTGCTGCCAAGACCTCTTTCATGAAGAAGTGCATGGCCGACGCGTGCGAAACCAAGGCGGTCGGCTCCGACGGCAAGAAGCTCGCCGGCGCCGCCAAGACCTCCTTCATGAAGAAGTGCGAAGCCGGCGGCTAAGGTCGCCTATGACACAAAGATGGTCCCTACCAATCGCGGCGGGGACCATCGAAACGGGTTGAATGGAGAGGGAAAGAGAAAGAGGCGCGCTGGTCAGCTGCGCAAGCCGGGGGCCTCGTGTCCGCTGCGCGTGACATATTCGGTGTAGCCGCCGCCATATTGGTGGATGCCGTCCGGCGTCAGCTCGAGCACGCGGTTCGACAGCGCCGCGAGAAAATGCCGGTCGTGCGAGACGAACAGCATCGTGCCTTCGAAATCCCCAAGAGCCGTGATCAGCATCTCCTTGGTCGCCATGTCCAAATGGTTGGTCGGCTCGTCCAGGACCAGGAAGTTCGGCGGGTCGTAGAGCATCTTGGCCATCACCAGCCGCGCCTTCTCGCCGCCCGACAGCACCCGGCATTTCTTCTCGACATCGTCGCCGGAGAAGCCGAAGCAGCCGGCCAGCGCGCGCAGCGAGCCCTGCCCGGCTTGCGGGAAGGAATCTTCCAACGACTGGAACACCGTGCGGTCGCCATCGAGCAGGTCCATCGCATGCTGGGCGAAATAGCCCATCTTGACGCTGCCGCCGACCGTCACCGCGCCATTGTCCGGCTCGGCCGCGCCAGCGACGAGCTTCAGCAGCGTCGACTTGCCGGCGCCGTTGATGCCCATGACGCACCAGCGCTCCCTGCGGCGGATCATGAAGTCAAGGCCGTCATAGATCCGGCGGCTGCCATAGCTCTTGTGGACGTTCTTGAGCGCGACGACGTCCTCGCCAGAACGCGGCGCCGGCTGGAATTCGAACGCCACCGTCTGGCGGCGCTTTGGCGGCTCGACCCGCTCGATCTTGTCGAGTTTCTTGACCCGGCTCTGCACCTGGGCGGCATGCGACGCCCGCGCCTTGAAGCGCTCGATGAACTTGATCTCCTTGGCGAGCATGGCCTGCTGACGCTCATACTGCGCCTGCTGCTGCTTCTCGTTCAGCGCCCGCTGCTGCTCATAGAATTCATAATTTCCGGAATAGGTCGTGAGCTGGCCGGCGTCGATCTCGACCACCTTTCCGATGATGCGGTTGATGAACTCGCGATCATGCGAGGTCATCAAGAGCGCGCCCTCGTAGCCTTTGAGGAATTGCTCCAGCCAGATCAGGCTCTCCAGATCGAGATGGTTGCTCGGCTCGTCCAACAGCATCACGTCTGGACGCATCAAGAGGATGCGCGCCAGCGCCACCCGCATCTTCCAGCCGCCGGACAAGGCGCCGACATCCTTGTCCATCATCTCCTCGGAAAAACCGAGGCCGGCCAGCGCCTCCCGCGCGCGGCTCTCCAGCGCATAGCCGTCGAGCTCCTCGAACCGCGCCAGCACCTCGCCATAGCGGGCGATGATCTCGTCCATCTGGTCTGCCTGGTCGGGATCGGCCATCGCCGCCTCGAGCTGCTTCAGCTCGCTCGCAACCGCCGACACGGGACCCGCGCCGTCCATCACTTCGGCCACAGCACTGCGGCCGGACATCTCACCGACGTCCTGGCTGAAATAACCGATGGAGATGCCGCGATCGACCGCGACCTGGCCCTCGTCGGGCTGCTCCTGGCCCGCGATCATGCGGAACAGGGTGGTCTTGCCGGCGCCGTTCGGGCCGACAAGGCCGATTTTTTCGCCCCTTTGCAGGGCGGCGGAGGCTTCGATGAAGAGGATCTGGTGGCCGACTTGCTTGCTGACGTTATCGAGGCGGATCATAAGGGCTCAAAGCGTGGACGCGTTGGCGCCGCTCTTAATCCATGCCGCCCACGGTTGGAAGGCGCTTTCTCTGCGCCTCCGCCCTTACCGCTTGCCGGACTGCCGGAAAACCTGATTGGAAAACGGGTTTTCCGTGGGAACGCGGATCATGACAAAGCTGCGCTCCATGGAGCCGTGGCAGGCGTTGCAGCCATCGGTGAGATCGCCGACCGCCTTGGCAAAGCGCTTGTTATCCTTCGCATCGATCGAATCGGAAATCGCCTGAATAGGCGTCATCATGGTCGTGACGTTACTGACGGGGATTCCGGTATAGAGCACGGCCGCTTCCGCAAGCGCCGTCTTGAGCTGGCTCAGCTCGTACGCGGCGAGCGGCCAGTTCTGCGCCTGGCCCGCAAACCACAGCTTGGCATGGCGAACCTGAATGCGAGTCATCATGTCGCTCAGCCGCGGCGCGTTGGCGGGCGTGTCGAGCCCGGATTGCCCGAGAGCCAACGGGACCACACCGCAGGCAACCACCAGGCCACCAACCCATCCACGCCATTTCATCCGACTTCCCCATTTCTTGCACGCCGCGCAGCATCGCGGGTGCGACCATGCCACAGAAGAGCATCTAGCGCACAGCCAAGGGCGCCCTTTGCGCTTGATCAAAGTCGCACAAAGGCTGCGCTCACGACCATGAGAGCCCCTCTAGAAGCACAGATTGCTGACGAGATTGCCCCGCTTGTCCTTCAGAACGTACGGGCATTCCAGCCGCTTGAGCGCCTTCTTGGCATCCTCGTCGCCAAGATCAGCCGCGCGCTGGTAGTAGGTCTTGGCGAGATCACGGTCCTTCGCGCCGCCGCGTCCCTCCTCCGCGAAGGCCCCCATCCGCTCCAGCGCGCCAGGATGATTTTGTGCCGCCGCCTTCTCGAACATCGCTCGCGCGGCCGCCTCATCCTGCGGACCGCCCTTGCCGTCCGCCAGCATCAAACCGAGCTGATACTGTGCTTCGGCATTGGTCTCGGCGGCCTTCGCAAGCAGATCGCGCGCATGGGCCGGATCGGCCGCGGACGTGCTGGCGCCGCCGAGCGCCGCGAGGTTGCTGACCCCGCGCGGGTTGCCAGCCTCCGCCGCGCGTTCGAACAACTTGCGCGCCTGCGCCTCGTCCCTGGCTACGCCTGCGCCCGTCGCGTAGAGCACGCCGAGCTCCACCATCGCGGAGGTCGCGCCTTTATCGGCGGCCTTGCGCCATGCCACGATCGCTTCCCTCATCTGCTTGCCGGCCGCGTAGGCGCGGCCAAGCTCGAACAGCGCGCGCCGCGAACCGTTCGAGGCCTGTTTGCAGAACCTGATCGCGGTCGGAACATCCGCGGGTGCGATCTCGGTCACGCCTTTGACGTCGGCCGGTTTGTCGGGATCGGATGGATCGGCTGCGATGCGATCGCACAGCACGAGATCGGCCGATTGCGCATGCACGCCGGATGGCGTGGACGTGAACGCCAGAACCGCAAAGCCGAGGACAGGAAAGAGCTTTCTCATGGCGCGAAGGTGCGGCGGCACGCCGGCAAATTCAAGCGCGATCGTAGCACTCTCGACGCGCAGGTGCGGGGACGGCTTCCAGCCTCACGCCCGCTGCAGCAGCCTCAGTGCGGCCCTCAGACGCAAGCTCCGTTTGCCGGCCAGTGCCGTCGCCTCCAGCTGCGCTCCCGCCTCATCGCAGGTCCCGGAAAAGCCGATCCCGACCTCATGGCCTCCGAAGATCAGGTCAACACCGCGGGCCGGCGAATGCTCCTGGTTGAGGATCTGCCCCTTCCAACGGCCGTGTCCGGACGTATAGCTGCCGAGGTAATAGAAGTAATTGTCGCCACCCAGAATACGCCCGTCGAGCAGCAGCATGACTCCCGACAGACCGCCATCGACCCCGTCGAGCAGCCGAATGTGAATGGAATAGAGGCCGTTGACGATGCCCGCCTCGCTCGGCATGGCGTCGGTCGCAAATGGCTGGTCCTCGACCGGGGTCAAGGTCGATTTAAACGGCACGCCCGGCAGCTCATCGAGTTCGCCGGCGAAACGGTAAAGGCTGCCGTCCGGCCAGCCGCGGGCTCGCAATGTTGCCTCGTCGGTGCCCGCCATCGCTGGAAAGGTCGGGTCGGGATTATGCCGGCTCGTCCTGATGACGATCGCCACCTCGTCGTGGCTCTCTTCAAAAAGGCCGATATGGGCGAAGGCCGAACTGCCGCCGAGCATCTTGCCGTCCCGCGCATACATCACGCCGCGGCCGGGTGTCGGCCCGAGCTGGAACCTGCTCGTATAGAATCCCCTCAACACAGCCGTGTCCCCTTGCCGGCTGGACATCGCATTCTCCTGGTTAGCACGGTCGGCAAAGCGAGGGAAAGCGCCTCCAAAGCGAATGATCCGCCAGAGCGTTCGAGCTCTGACGGATCATCGCGGAGAACCCCCTGCCCCGGGGGTCGTGACGTTACGACCTTACGCCGCCGCTTTGGCGCCGGTCGGAACCGTGGAGATCGTCTTCAGGACCTGGGACGCGATCTGGTAGGGGTCGCCCTGCGAATTCGGGCGGCGGTCTTCCAGATAACCCTTGTAGCCATTGTTGACGAAGGAGTGCGGCACGCGGATCGAGGCGCCGCGGTCAGCAACACCCCAGCTGAAAGTGTCGATCGAGGCGGTCTCATGCTTGCCGGTCAGGCGCATGTGGTTGTCCGGACCGTACACCGCGATGTGGTCGGCACGGGCCTCCTTGAACGCATCCATCAGCTTCTCGAAGTACTCCTTGCCGCCGACTTCGCGCATGTGCTTGGTCGAGAAGTTGCAGTGCATGCCCGAGCCGTTCCAGTCGGTGTCGCCGAGCGGCTTGCAGTGGAACTCGATATCCACGCCGTACTTCTCAGCCAGGCGCAGCATCAGATAGCGGGCGATCCACATCTGGTCCGCCGCGGTACGCGAGCCCTTGCCGAAGATCTGGAATTCCCACTGGCCCTTCGCCACTTCGGCATTGATGCCTTCGTGGTTGATTCCGGCCGCGAGGCAGAGGTCGAGATGCTCTTCGACCATCTTGCGGGCGATGTCGCCGACGAATTTGTAGCCGACGCCGGTGTAGTACGGACCCTGCGGAGCCGGATAGCCATACTCCGGGAAGCCGAGCGGACGGCCGTCCTTATAGAAGAAGTACTCCTGCTCGAAGCCGAACCACGCGTCGGGATCGTCGAGGATAGTCGCGCGCGAGTTCGACGGATGCGGGGTCTTGCCGTCCGGCATCATCACTTCGCACATCACCAGCACGCCGTTGGTGCGGGCAGCGTCCGGGAAAACCGCAACCGGCTTCAGCACGCAGTCGGAGCTATGGCCTTCGGCCTGCATCGTCGACGAGCCGTCAAAGCCCCAAAGAGGCAGCTGTTCCAGGGTCGGAAAGGAGGAAAATTCCTTGATCTGAGTCTTGCCGCGCAAATTGGGCACCGGCTTGTATCCGTCGAGCCAGATGTACTCGAGCTTGTATTTCGTCATTGAGCCTCTCTGTCTAATCGAAAGGTGGGAGCGCAAAAATCGAGCGCACCCCGCTTACCCGGCCACGATCGGCCAGCGCACTCTTAAGCATGGAGCGTGCCAACCCCGCGACGTCGCGCCGCAGGCAAACGGGGGCGATTGCCCTGCCTCGCGCTGTGGATACCGCAAGGAAAGCGTGCGGCAAACCAGCGCACATAGGCAGGCGACGCACGCTGCGCCGCGAAGGTTTTGTGACCGAATCCCGCTTGATTCTGTGGCATTTTCCGCACCGCCACACAGGCCGAGATCAGCGCGGCGGCAGCTTTCCGAAATAATCGGAAAGAGGAGATCGCCCGCCAGCAACCTTCAGTCCGGCTCAAGCGTTAATCAGCTGCCTGCTGCCTCATGGAAGGCAAAGCCAAAATTGCCTCCAAATTGCGCACAGACTGATCTTCTTTTCATCAGATTGCATTTCGCGAGGCATCGCCGATATCGAGCTTGGTAACCACAAGAGAACGAGTCGGGCGCACCATGAGGTTGTGTTCCGATGGAAAGGAGATCGAGAATGAACACAGACTCCCCGATCGAGGGATCCGCCAGGATCTATCAATTCCCGCGAGGTGGCCGTGCGGCCCTCGGCGGCCAGCGCTACGGCGAAACGCAATCGTCTGCGCCGGTCAGCCAGGCGGTGCAGCCGTCGATCTGTAGCGGCAGCTGGTATCATGACGAGGCGATCCAGGAAGCCAAGTCCAAATCACAGCCCAGCTGGGACCACTAATGCCATCAAGTCATGGGAAAGCGAGCAGTCGTTGCCGCAGGTGCTGAAGGGTCGGAACGAGATCGTTCCGGCCCTTTTTGTTTGAGGAAGATACTGTGTATCCGCTCGCAGGCGGTCTTGGAGAATGCGAGCATCACGTCTCACCTTGGATTATCGACGATACCGGGACCGCAGGACGAGATCGCGCGCAGCAACGTTTCACACGGACTGGCGATGGCGTAGATTGCGGCCATGGCAAATATCCCGGCCCGCCATTTCAATCTCCAGGGCGCGAGTAATTTTCGCGATCTCGGCGGCTATCCAACCGGGCACGGGCGCCGCGTGCGCTGGCGGCATCTCTTCCGCTCCAATCATCTCGGGCAGCTGACGAATGCCGACATCGCGATCGTTCGCGCGCTTGGCCTGCGCGCGGCATTTGACTTCCGTGGACGCGAGGAGCGCATCGCGGCCCCATGTGGCATCGCTGAAATCTCAGTCCACTCGCTGCCGATCGAACCCACCGTGGTGGCGGCGCTCCGGACCGAGCTCGCTGCGGGACGGCTGAGCGCCGAGGCCGCCCTCGAGATCATGCGGGAATCCTATCGCAACTACGTGCGCCATAACACGCAGAGCTTCCGGACGTTGTTTGCGCACCTTCTAGACGATCACGCACCGATGGTGATCCACTGCACTGCCGGCAAGGACCGCACCGGTCTTGCCTGCGCCCTGGTGCTGCATGCGCTTGGCGTGGCTGATAACGTGATCCTGGACGATTATCTGCTCACCAACCGGTATTACCGGCGCGATCCGACGGCCGGCACCGACCTGCCGGACGATGTGCGGCAGGCCATCGGCACCGTTGACGCGTCATTCCTGGCCGCGGCATTCGATGCGATCCAGGCAGACTATGGCGGTCTTGATGCCTATCTTCGGGAAGGCATCGGCCTTGGTGCAGCGGAGCGCAACGCGCTCGAAGGGCGATACCTGGAATCCGCCTAGGGATCGCCTGCGGCACGGTTTACCCGCTAGAAGCTGCGCGTTGGCTTGTCTTCAGATCAGGCGGCTTCGTCCGATTCCACCGATTCCGCAGCCTCCATCGCATCCAGATCGGCAATCACTTCCTCGAACGCCGAAATGGCCTGCTGAACGGCCGCGATCTGCATCAATTCCCAGCCGCTGACCGGACCGGTGCGATTTTGCAGGGCGACCACGAGATCGCGCCGCTGCTCCTTGAGTTGCACCAGCGGCAAACCATGGTCCGGCAGATGTCTCATCATTATAAGGCTCCAACACCCCTCGACTGCAGGGACCAACCGTAATCTGGGCTCCGTCGCGATCCGATTACAAATGTCCGGTCAATTTTAACGATCGGGCGCTTAAACTTTCTGGCTACGCGACCGCGCCAGGGACGCCGCTGACCGCTGCGCCAATAGCCGCATCGAGCGCCGCCGTGACGCACGCAGTCGAATACTCTGTTTGGTGCAGACCATCCCCGGCGATGAGCTTCCCGGGGTCAATGCCATCCTTGACCCACTGCTCCATCAGCCTGAAGCGCGGAAACAGATTGGCCTTGGCCGCAACTGCGGCTTCGGCAATCAACGACACCATGAGGCGCGTGTCAGCCTCTTTGTCCTTCAGCAGCTCCGGTGCGTATTGGAGATCCATCAGGATCACATCGGCCTCGATCTCGAGGCTGGCCAGCCAGCTCAATCCGGTGGCGATGGTCGCGGCCACTCTATGCGGATCGTAGAGAGACCGGTGATAGATCGCGTTGGTGCCGACCTGCCAGATCACCAGCGCCGGCCCCTCCTCGATCACGTCAGCCTCGAAGCGCGCGGCTTCCTCCGGTGCTTCCTGCCCGCCGATCCCGCGGTTGACGACGTCGATCATGCGATCCGGAAAGCGCTTGCGCAGCGCAAGTTCGAGGCGTGCCGGATACGGGATCACATCGCCTTCGCCCGCCGTCGTCGACGATCCGATCGCAACGATCCGCGTTTTTCGCCACCGCTTGAGGCTTTCGGAGAGATGCTTGAGAGGATAGTTGAACTTAACCAGTTCAAGGTGCGGATTGCAGTTTGGCGTATCCGTCATCTGCGTTCCCCCTAGCCATCTTTGGTTGCATGTTCGTGCCGCGAAGTGGCGGCCATTGCAAGTCCCGTCGGGCTTGGCGATATTAGGCCCTTGGCGCCGATGGGCATGTGAATTGGGATTAAGGTGCGATGAACGGTACGGTGGTCGTCATCACGGGAGCGCTCGGCGCGCTGGGCAGGAGCGTTGCGGAACTCGCCCTCGCCCGCGGCGCCCGCGTCGCAGGCATCGATCACGCCCAGGCCGAAATTCCTGCGAGCGACGACCGGATTGAACTGGGCGGCGTCGACCTGTCCGATGCGGCGCAGGCCAAGACGGCGATTGACGCTGTTGCCGCCCATTTCGGATCGCTCGACGCATTGATCAATATCGCAGGCGCCTTCACCTTCGAGCCGGTCGCCGATGGCGACGATACCGCGTGGCAGAAAATGCACGCGCTCAATGTGTTGACGGCAATTCATGCATCGCGTGCCGCGATCCCTCATCTTGCCCGGTCGAAGACGGGCCGAATCGTCAATATCGGCGCCATCGGCGCGCTGCAGGCAGGCGCCGGTATGGGCCCCTATGCCGCTTCCAAGTCCGGCGTGCATCGACTGACAGAGGCGCTCGCGGCTGAGTGGAAAGGCAAGATCACGGTCAACGCCGTGCTCCCCTCGACGATCGATACGCCTGCCAACCGCGAAGCCATGCCAAAAGCCGAATTTGAAAAATGGGTGACGCCGCAGGAGGTCGCCGAAGTCATCCTGTTCCTGGCGAGCGACGCTGCAAGCGGCGTCACCGGCGCGTTGATTCCAGTCGCGGGGCGCGTCTAGCGCGGCGGACTTGAAGTTCTGATCACTTTCATCCGCGCGTCCGTCATCAGCGCTCAATCCAAGGCGCACGAGGAGCAACAATCTGCTCGTGCTCTCCTACCCTTCCGAAGTTCGCTTCATTTCGCGGCAGCCTCGCAAAGCGGAACTCGGCTTCGAACGGCACGCCGTCTGCGAGCCCAGATATTCGTTGGCGGCACCAAGACTTTGGCTGCACTTTTGGGCTGCCCTGGGTGGATACATGCGGCTAGAGTCGCGCGACCTGAGTCGCTTGCCCGGGACCGGCCTTGGAAACCGCGCTCTACATGCCAGTGAAACGCTTCCTCGAGACGCTCGGCTTCTCGGTCAAGGGCGAGATCGGCGGCTGCGACGTGGTCGCACTGAAGGGCAATGATCCTCCGATCGTGATCATCTGCGAGCTGAAACAGGCCTTCAATCTCGAACTCTTGCTGCAAGCCGTCGACCGTGCGGGCGCCAGCGACGAGACGTGGATTGCAGCCAATCTGTCCGCCCGCGGCAAGGGCCGTGAAGGCGATGCCCGCTACCGCAACCTCTGTCGACGGCTCGGTTTCGGCATGCTCGGTGTGACGACTGGCGGCGATGTCGAGGTGCTCGTCGCTCCGGCCACCACTGCCCCGCGTCGCAATCCAAAGAAGCGCTCGCGACTTGTCTCGGAGCATCAGCGCCGCAAGGGCGATCCGGCGCTCGGCGGCTCGACGCGGGCCCCGATCATGACGGCCTATCGTCAGCAGGCGCTTGCCTGTGCCTCGGCCCTGGCGACGGGCCCGAAGCGGGTGCGCGATCTCCGCCCAGAGATTCCGGACGCAGCCAAAATCTTGTTGCGGAATGTCTACGGCTGGTTCGATCGCACCGAGCGCGGTGTTTACGCACTGACGGAATCTGGCCGCGCCGCCTTGCGGCGATGGCCGCAGCACACCCACATGCAGGACGCCGAGGTGCAAGGTCGCAACATGGTGAATGCATAACAGGCCTGTCGCACCGATTTCATATTGCAATGCAACATTCAGCCTTCTAGGTATCCCGGATCATTCATGAGGCCCCAATGAGCGAAGACTGGAATACCAAGTATGGCCCCCGGCGCGTCCGGCGTGATCCGCCGACCCTCGAGGAGGCGATTTTCGCTGCGGCGGGCATCACTGACGATGTGCAGGCCCAGGCCGAGATCGCGTCGGCGCTGATGGGTCTTCCGCTCGAGCAAGTTCTGCCGGAAGTGAAGAAGGCAAGCCGCGTCGCGGCCCGCACCGCGACCCGCGTCATCACCGCAGATCAAGGTACGCAGCAGCGCGCCGTGGTGGTCGAACGCCGCACCGTCAGGCGCTTCAACATCGACAAGCGCACCGGAACCTGAAGCCCGTCGGCGCTCGTGCCGTGCGCAAATCATAGGCTTCGTTTCAGGTAGAAAGACCTTCCTCGACAAAAACGCGAAGGCGATGATCGCCCTCGCGTTTTGTATGCGCGACATTTGCCGTGTGGATCAGGCGGCGCGCTTGGTCGCGTACATGCGGCTCACCAGCTTCCAGCAAGCGCGGTTCAGGTTGAAGATCGCGCGCGCCGCGGCGATCGGGGTGTCGATCACGATCTTGGCCAACTCGTCCTGCGGCTGCTGCATGAGATCGATCGTGCCGGTTGATTCGCCGTGGCTGAAGACCAGATGCGCTCCGAATTTCGCAGCAAGGGCACGCATCGCGTGGTTCTGCGCACCGGTCGTGACCCGCAGCTTGCGGTAGCCCTTCCAACGCGCTTCCGAAATCACCCTCTCAAACAACAGGCTGCCGACGCCGCGCCGACGCACGCACGTCTCGACGCTGAACGCAACCTCCGGCAAGCCGTCATCGGACTGTTCCGGCGGATGCAGTTCGGCCGCACCGCGTACGATCCCGTTTTCCATGTACGCAACGATCACAGTGCCGTCGGCAGCGCATTTGGCGGCATAACGTTCGATGAAACCGTCATCCAGGAAACCGTTGAATCGATCGTGACGGCTTTCCGAATCAAGTCGCAACAGATGGTCGCGCAACAGCGGCAGTTCTTCGTGCTGGCTGAGCGTCCGCACATAGCCGAACCCCGGCCGCGGACGGAAAACATCTACCTGTGGCACAGCAAAATCTCCTCTTGGCAGCAGCCCTCGAGGAGGCGTCGATCCCTAGACAGACGCTATATTGTGCATCGCAACATTAAATTCAAGCCCGCGGCTCTCCTGAGAAAACATGAAGCCCATGCGACAAATGCTTGGTTAAAGAATGATTTCAGCGCTCAGAGCACAAGCTGGGTCTGCGTGACGACCGCAACCAGCTTGCCGTCGTCAGTTTCGACCCGGGTCTGCCATACCTGCGTGCGGCGGCCGCGATGAATCGGGGTCGCGGTCGCGACGACGGTGCTTCCCTCCTTTGCACCACCGATGAAATTGGTCTTGCTCTCGACGGTGGTCGTGCCCTTTGCGTCCTCGGGCAGATTGATCACGGTTGCTGCGGCGCCCACCGAATCGGCGAGCGCCATGATCGCGCCGCCGTGCAGCGTGTGGTTCAGGGTGCAAAGGTCCGGACGCACGGTCATGCTGGCGACCACGCGGTCGAGCGTGGCTTCCGTGAAAGTCACCCCCTTCAGCTCGGCAAACGGCATTTTGAGCGCATTGATCTTATCAAGCGGCGTCATACCGTCCCCTCCTTCGGTTGTTGCCAAGGATGTTCGGGAGATTGGCCCCGCAGCGTCATCGCGACAACGACCTGCGAGGTCATTGCCAGCAATGGTCGACCGTTCTAGGCCGCCGTTTCCACACCGCACCATTCAGCGATAAAGAGCGCGGTCGCCTTTGTCGATTTGCGCAGCGAATCCAGATCGACATATTCGTTGAAGCCGTGCATTGCAGCACCGCTCGCGCCGAAGCAAAGGCTCGGGATGTCGTAGTTCAGTCCATAAAACCGCGTGTCGGTCAGGGCAGTGAAGACGAGATCTTCGACAGCGCCGCCGAAGACGGCATTGTAGGCACGGTCGAAGGCGGCCTCCGGTTCTGCCGCGTTCGTGAGCTCATAGCCTTCGGACAGGAAGCCCGACCATTCCACGATCGGCGGATTGTTCGACAGGAAACGGTGGTGACGGGCAGCCGCCGCGACGCAGGACAGAATCTCCTTCTGGCACTCGGACACCGACCAGCCCGGAAGGATCGCGATGCGACAATCGACATCGCACCAGGCCGGGACACTCGAGGCCCAATCGCCTCCCTTGATGATCCCCGGATTGAAGTTGATCGGGTGCTGGAGCGTCTTGAAGTATCGATCGCTTCGGGCGCGCTCGTTCCATTCAGACTCGAGCTGCTCGAGCGCCTGGATCAGGTGGTAGGCCGCCGTAATCGCGTTGGCGCCGGATCCAGCCTCGAAGACGTGCACCGGGAAGCCGCGGACCTTCAGCCGAAACCAGATCACGCCGACCTGGGATCGCACCATTTTGCAATCGGTCGGCTCAGGGATGAAGCAGGCATCGGCCCGATAGCCACGCTGCAAGGTGGATAGCGCGCCGACGCCCGTGCTTTCCTCCTCGATGACGGACTGGAAATGGATTCGCCCCGTGGGCTTTAGCCCAGCGGCGCTGATCGCATCCAAGGCGTAGAGTGCGCCGATGGTGCCGGACTTCATGTCACAGGCGCCACGCCCGTACATCTTGCCGTCCTTGATCACGGGCGAGAAGGGCGGCGTCTCCCACATATCGAGCGGACCAGCCGGCACCACATCACAATGGCCCTGCAGGATCAGTGACTTGCCCACGCTGCTCGGCGGGCGATAGGTCCCGACCACGGTGCGTCCCTTGGAGACGTCGGTCTCGACCGGACCATAGCCGCGCAAGTCCTTCAGCTCACTGAGGTCGATGTGCCAGTCGTCCACCTCGTAGCCACGCTCGCGCAGAAGATCGCCGATCATGTCCTGGCAAGGACCCTCCGCACCGCGCGTGGAAGGAATTGCGACGAAGTCGCAGGTGGTGGCCAATTGCCGGTCAAACCCATCATCCACCGCGTCGACAATGCGCCGCGCAATATCGTTGGTGATCATTGCATTGAACATTCCTGTGTCCCGACTGACCATGAAATCACAACTTCGCGCCAATGGCACGGTTTTTGGCCCCGGCTTTCAGAATCGCAGAGGTCACCCTACAGTGCCGCATGCTTTTCTCGACCGGGTGGACCATTTGATGCGCAACAATCGCAACGTTCTCAGGCAGGTAGCGAAGGTCAAATCCGCTCCACCAGCATCAGCCATCTGCGTTTCCGACCGGAATCTCTGTGCGGCCGGGCAGCAACCTGAAGGTGTGCTGATCAATATCGGGCGAAAAGGCTTCGAGAGCAAGTGATGGGTGTAGCGTTCTCGTCCACGGCTCGCCTGAGCCGGTCCTTGTCCTGCCTGTGCGTTGGTTTGGCGCTGGTTGGCTTTGTCGTCGCGCCCGCGCAGGCGCAATATACCGGCCGTGAGCAAGACATCGCCGATCTCAGACTGGGCCAGCGGGTCCTGGTCGACGACGGAACTTGCCCGGCGGGTCAAGTCAAGGAGGTCTCCGGCGCCAGGATGACGTCGATGGGCGTCGAACGTGCGCGGAAATGCGTCCCGCGCTTCGGATCCAAGAAATAAAGGTAGGGGTAGATCCGGTCGCGATAGCTATTTCGCGGGATCGAACATGCACTGGAGGGCGGGCTTCGCGATCTTCGTGAAGGTCGGACCGATTTCCGCCTGCTTCCCGGCCGGCACCCAGTCGGTTTCGATGGTCGGTACACCCGTCTCGCTGATTCCGCGCAACAGCGCCTCACGCATGTCCGTGTCCTCAACAACGGCCGCGGCATGATCATGCAGACACGAGCAGACCTCTTCGGGATGGGCCCAGCGGCCGAGCATATGCGGAGCACATTGCCGAACGAAGTCTCCGCGTGGATCCGGAAGTCTGGCGGTCGGGCGGGCCTCGACGGAGACAAGCTGAAGACCAAAGCACAGGGCAAGGGCCGCTAGCCCAAGACGAGACAGCATGACGAGCCGTTGTTCTTCCGGTTCTTTCATGGTCGACACCGCCTTGACCGAGCGGAATTTGAGCTGGCCATTTGCCACATTCTTATTGTCCGCGCTGGTACCGGGCAAGGGTGATAACCATGGCCGGTTTCGGCAATTTTGCGTTGCAAGCAGAAAATGGTTTCATCCAGGGCGGAATTGTTTCGTCAGATCCCGCTCCGCGAAACAATTCCGGGCGCTCGAGCTTCCAAGAGCTGCTGCGCGGTTCTCGAGTTGTAGGTCCAATCTGTTGCCCGCGCGGAGTAATGACAGGCGCGAATTTCGGAAACGAAAGGTCCCTAGCAAGCCATTGTTTCTAGAGCGGCTTTGAATCTGAAATTCAGACGAGACGTGCGTAGACCGACTGACTGGAACTTAAATTCGCCGTTCCAGGGCGGCGACTTAGAACGGCGTTTTAAATCTCTTCTGTGACGAGTCGCTCGACGGCATCTCATTGGATGTAATCGCCACATTTTTGGATCACGCCGTCATCGGCGTTGCCCCACGGCATGATCGGCACCGTCGATGTCGAGTTCTTTGGCGAGCCCTCGATCAGCTTGTCGGAATAAACCATATAGACCAGCGTATTGCGCTTGGCGTCGCAGCCTCGGACGATCTGCATCTTCTTAAAGAACAGCGAGCGCCGCTGCCGGAACATGTCGTCCGCCTGTTCGAGCTTGTGCTTGAACCTGATTGGGCCGATCTGCCGGCAAGCCAATGAAATGTCTGAGACCTGCTCGGACAGGCCGAGCCACCCTGCATATCCGCCCTTTTCCGGAACGGTAAAGTGACAGGCGACGCCCTCCACTTCGGGATCGTCGACTCCATAGGTTGCAAGCTTGTCGTTGGGGCTGAGCAGCTTGAAAACGGTGGAGCGCCGGAAGATGAGATCAGGTTCGTCGGCCGCGGAGGCAGATGAGACGGGTGAGAACAGGCCGGCAAGTAGCAGCAAAGTGAAGCTTTTCAGCCTCAGTTCACGCAAGCCGACAGTTTTAAACGCCATCTCGATCTCCCATTTTTACCACAGCCAAGGCAGCTTCAGGCTTCTGCCCATGTAGGACCACAAACGCCTGCGAGAAAGGCACCCGATGCCCCCCGAGCGCCCGCCGTTTAACGTGATGTGAGGCTTTTTTGCTACGCTGATGGCGAGAATCGCAGAGGGCAGAAGCCCCAAGCTGGTGAACGCAGACCCCGTCTGCGACACTAACACCATCTGGTTGTTGAGGATTTGTCGGAATGCTCTGCGTTCATTCGGCCGTCAGGCGCAGATTTTATTGCGCAGCCATTCTTTCAGGCTCGATTGCGATCGGAGCCGGATCACAGGCCGCGGCGCAGGGCTATTCCTACTGGAATCCGAGTTTCTACCGACCTGAGCGGCAGATCTTTCATCACCAGCGTCCCAAGGCGCGCCACCATCAGACGCAATCCGCTGTCACCCAGAAGGAAGCCGTCAAGCCGCAAGGGCCTCTGATCGTCGCAGTCTCGATCAACAGACAGCAGGTCAAGGTCTACGACAGTAACGGTCTGTTCGCCGAGGCGCCGGTCTCCACCGGCATGAAGGGTCATTCCACGCCGACGGGCGTGTTCAGCGTGATCCAGAAGCAGAAATTTCATCGTTCGAATATCTATAGCGGCGCGCCGATGCCGTTCATGCAGCGCATCACCTGGTCGGGTATCGCGCTTCACGCGGGTGTGCTGCCCGGATATCCGGCCTCTCATGGCTGCATCCGCATGCCGCCAAGCTTCGCGGTGAAGATGTATGGCTGGACTCGAGTCGGGGCCCGCGTGTTCGTCACGCCGGCTGAGGTCGAACCGTCCGACTTTACGCATCCCTTGCTCGCGTCCTTGAAAGCGCCACAGCCGAGCGCGTCGGCTCTGCCGGAAGCGACCACGCCGGCTGCGCCGAAAGCCGACAAAGGGGCCGCCCTGATTCCCGTCACCGTGAACGCGAATCTCGACCTGCGCTCGACGATTGGTCACGATGAATTGAGCGGCTCCGCCGGGCCCGCAGCACCGCTGCGTGGCCAGACCCATACCGCGGACGCCAGTGTTGCCCCCGGCTCGACCACCATCTCCGACGTGCCGCGGGTTCAGGTGACACCGCGCGTTGACGTGTCCGAGAATGTCACACCAGTCAACGCCGGCCAGAGCTCCGCAAGCGGAAGCGACCCCGCGGCGGGGGACATTCCGACCAAGCCAGGTGCCGGCGCGGCTGCCGAGGCCGGGACAAGGCCGGAGAGCAAGCCGGCCGATGGCGAGCCGAGCAAACATGACGATATGCCGACGACAACGACCAAGGGTCCGGAGAAGCCGCAGGACGTGACGGCAGTGCCGGCTTCTGGTGTTCCTGCTTCCAATGTCGACAAATCCGCCGACGTCAACTCTGCGGACAAGCCGGCTGAGCCTGCCAAGGCGAGCGCGGATGGTCCGGCAGCCCCCGCCGACAAGGATCAGACCCGATTATCCGAAAGCGAAAAGGCGCCCCTCGCGAAGCCCGAACTGAAGCGCAACAGTCCGGTTGCCATCTTCATTAGCCGCAAGGATTCCAAGCTCTACGTTCGGCAGAACTTTGCGGCCGTCTTCAAAGTTGCGGTCACGATTGCACCGGCTGATCGGCCACTCGGGACCCATGTGTTCACGGCAACGGCCGATAAAGCCGATTCCAATGTGATGCATTGGTCTGTGGTATCGGTTCCGGTCTCGGCGCGCGCGACCGCGCGAAACGAGGACGGCGAGCGGACCGCCCGGCACAGTCATAAGAAGGGTGGCGACGCGCCGATTGAAGCCAAGGCCGTACCCCTGCCGGACAGCCCGACCGAGGCGCTGGACCGGATCACGATCCCCGCCGACGTTCAGGCATGGCTTGGCGATGCGCTGTCGAGCGGCAGCTCGCTGATCGTGTCCGACCAGGGCATCAACCAGGGCGAGACCGGCGAGGGCACCGAGTTCATCCTTTCGCTGCGCTGACGCCGGTTCTGGCTTCCTGGTGCGAGGCGGTTGGGCTAAGTCCGCCGCATGACCCAGCTTGCTGCCCCTGCCCGCGCTGCTGCGCCGCAATCCCTGAGCCCCCAAACCGCGCTTGACCGTCTGACCATGTTCGGTTGGCGCGGCGGCTTGGCGGCCATCCTGGCCGGGCTGGTGCTTTCGTTCGTCCTGTTTGGATATTGGGTCGTCTATTTCCGCAATGCGGATATGGACTTCATGGTCATCTACAACGCGCTTGTCATGAACGACGGCAAGCCGCAGGCATTTTTCGATCATCCCGCCTATCTCACTATTCTCAGCCTTAAATCCTGGTTTCGCCTGCTGCACACAGCAGGTCTGCTCAAGGCCTGGACGTTATCAGCGATTCCGCCGGCCTCCGATGTCGCCGCCTTCGATGCAGCGATGACAGGCGCGGTGCGCGCCGGCCGCGTGCTCGCACTTCTGATTGCGCTCGCCTGCGTGGCGATCTTCGCGTTCCTGACCCGGCTCATCGTCCGCGATTGGCGGGTTGCCCTGCTCGCCACCCTGGCCTTCGCCTTGTCCGGCGGTGTCGCAGTGCATTCGCGCATCCTGCGCAGCGAGCTGATCGCGGCGATGCCGGTGATCTTTGCGCTGATGATCCTGATCGTGATGAGCCGGCGCGCCAGCGCTCTGCGTCCGTTTGCGCTGGCGCTTGCGGCTGCGTTGTGCGTGATCGGACTTGAAAACAAGGTGCAGGCCATTCTGTTGATCGGCGCCCTGCCCGTTCTGATCCTGCCATTCGGCAGTGAGGCCAGCCGGAGCGTCGCATTCTGGGATCAAGGCTCCGGCTGGGCGGCGGCCTTCGTGGCGATGAGTGCCGCCGCTGCAGCAGTGTGGATGGCGTTCCCGCTCGTCACCGTCGGTTTTGATCGTGCCCTGCTTGACGCAGCGCAACTTCGTCCCATCCTGTTCAACGGCTTTGGTCACTATCAGGCCGCCATTATGCTTCTCATTCTGAGTTGCATGATCACCTACGCCCGGATCTGGCGAATCAGCGCCGCCGAGACTGTCGCCTCGATGGCCGCCGTGATCGCAGGCGCGGCGCTGGCGCTCATGCTGCTCGATGTCGACTACGACAGCAGAAACGTGATCGCCATCTTCAATCCGCTGGAAAAGATGCTGACCTTCGCCGACGCCAGCACATCAGATGCCGCCCATGCAGCGAGCCCGGGCGCGACGCTCTTGATGCTGCTGCAAGGCCTGGGATCGGTGCTGGCGCGTTATACGTTCGTGCTGCGTTCGTCGGCCCGCCCAACCGTATTTCTGACCTGGCTGATCGTTCCGGGTCTGATCGTGGCATGGCGGCGCGGTGAGCGGCTGTTGGTACTGCAGGCGCTTCTGCTGCTGCTCGCTGCGATCGGGATCGACACGCTCGGCGTCCGCCGCGGTTTGAAAACCGAGTACTTCATTTTCACCGACCCCCTGATCATCCTGGCCGGCGCCATCCTGCTCGATCGCATCACCGAGATCGGATCGCATCGCTTTGCGCTGCCGATCGGCTATGCGCTGATCGCGCTCCACATCGCGATCGGACAGGCCGAGCCGGTGAAATATGCGACCAAGCGCACCGGACCGGAGTCGATCTGCGAATGGCATGGCTACTATATGCCGCTGCTGCAGCTGCCCTGGTGTCCGCCATCAAAAACGTGACCGGAACACGAAGGCAGGATGCGCGGACCGCAGCTTCAACACTTTGTTACCTTCTGCCGCTGCTGAAAAAATCGTCGCGGGATTCGGCGCTCGTGCGGGCTTGTGCCGGACCGATAAACCACACTGCGAAACATTGCTGCGGATGACCGCAATTTTGGCGCTGTTTTGCAGATCGTTTCCTTTGCCGCGGGTCGAACGACTGGGCTAATATCCTCAACAGGATAGGCACTGGATGAAGCGCGTCGCGTGCGCCGTGACGGTGCGGACCATTCGAGGGAACAAGATGCGTGTTGCAGCAGGATTGATCGTCGCGGGTTCCGTCGCTGGTTTCTTGGCGATGTCGATGTTCTCCTCTGGAGCCGCGTGGGCCCAGGCACAGAAGACTGCCGCTGCTCCGGCGCCAGCAGCGGCTGCTCCCGCGCCTGCACCCGCAGCGACGCAAGCTGTTGCGCAGCAGCAGCCGCCCCGCGCGCCCTGCATGAACCCGGAGGCGCTCGGCGTCGGCCGCACGGTCGAGATCGACACCACCGGCGGTCCTGGCTTCGGCTTCGAGCATTTCAAGGAGCTGGACTTCCTGCGCGATCATGAAGTCGTGCTGACCTTCGACGATGGCCCCTGGCCGGAGAACACCCCCGCCGTCCTGAAGGCGCTGGCCGATCAGTGCACGACCGGCATCTTCTTCTCGATCGGCAAGCACGCGACCTATTACCCGGAGATCCTCAAGCAAGTGTACAATGCCGGGCACACGGTCGGCACCCACACCTGGTCGCATGCGACGTTGACCAACAAGAAGCTGACGGAGGACCAGCGCAAGGACGAGATCGAGCGCGGCATCAGCGCCGTCAAATGGGCGCTTGGCGGCGTCTCGCCGGCGCCCTTCTTCCGCTTCCCCGCCCTGCAGCATCCGCCGGAGATGGTGACCTATCTCGGCACCCGCAACATCGGCATCTTCTCCTGCGACCTCGATTCCTTCGACTTCAAGGCCCGCAACGCCCAACAGGTCATCGATGTCACCTTCAAGAAGCTCGACAAGCTCGGCAAGGGCATCATCCTGATGCACGACTTCCACAAGCACACCGCCGAGGCGCTCCCGGAGCTTTTGCGTCGGCTCAAAGCAGGCGGCTACAAGGTCGTTGCGATGCGGGCCAAGGCGCCGGTGCAGTCGCTGCCGCAATATGACGAAGACCTCGGCAAGATCGCCAAGCTGCCGACGGTCAGCCAGCGCCCGGTGTCGAGCGTGGTGACCACGGTCGCGGAATAATTTTCGTTCGCGTCGTTCGTGGCTCCGCTCCGCATCGAGGGCTATGTCATCGTCTCGGCTGAGGGCATGCTGGCGGACGCCCGCAACGTCATGCCCAACGCCCTCAAATTCGACGGCGACGCCAAGTTCTTCAGCGCCGCGCTCGACCGTGCCGATCTGATCGTGCATGGCCGCAACTCCTACGAAGACCAGCCGAACTCGCCGAAGCGCAGTCGCATCATCCTGACCCGCGGCGTGAAGGCGCTTGCGCCTGATCCTGACAACCCCAAGGCGACCTTGTGGAACCCTGCCGGCGCACCGTTCGACGCGGCCTCCGAGGCAGCGGGCGTCAAGAGCGGCACGGTCGCGATCATCGGCGGGCCGGTCGTGTTCGGCATGTTCCTGGACCGCTACGACACGTTCTATCTGTCGCAGGCCCCGCACGTGCACCTGCCGGACGGCGAGCCCTGTTTTCCCGGCGTCGCGGCCGCTCGCTCACCGCAGCAGGTGCTCGCCGCTCATGGCCTGCAGCCGACTGAGAGCGAGGTGCTCGAGCCGGCTTTCGACGTGACCGTGACCGCGTGGCGGCGGAACCTGTAGAGCTAGATATCCCCATAGGCCGTTTCGGCCGGCTTCGCCGGTCCGCGGCCGTAGCCGAAGATCATGAACAGCGCGCCGATGATCGAGAGATTTTTCAGCGCATCGATCAGGGTCTTGGCGTTGTCGGGCGACGGCTGGTTCCAGAAATCGTGGAAGTAGTAGATCGTCGCGCCCACGAAGATGATCATCAACAGCGAGAACAACCGCGGCAGGAAATTGATCGCGATCATCAGCCCCGCCACGATCTCGAACGCGCCGACCGCAATGGCCAAGAGCTGCGCGATCGGCATCTTGGTCAGGGTCTCGAGCTGCGCCGTGTAGGGTGCTGCAATCTCCGGGATGGTCACCTTGGTTGCGATGAAATCGGCCGTCGCCTGAATGCCGAACAGCTTGGTCGCGCCCGTGTAGATGAACAGCACGGCGAACAGGACGCGCCCGAACGTAATGAATGCTGGCATGCTTGGCCTCACGATGAGCTAGTTTGGCGGGGAACCGGCGAAAGTATGGAGCTTCTCCTCAAGTCTTTCAAACAATCAAATAGCGGGCGGAATGCGACCGAACTCGGACGAATTCCGCCACACCGTCGTCAAATCACGCAAACAGCGTCGGCTGCTGGCGCCCGGCCCGCTCTTGGGCTTCGACCGCAGCGACCGCCGTCATGTTGAGAATGCCGCGCGCCGTCACCGATGGCGTGAGGATGTGCGCCGGGCGCGCCGGACCGATCAGGATCGGTCCGACCGGCACGGCATCCGCCAGCACCTTGATCATCTGATAAGCCACGTTGGCGGCGTCGAGGTTCGGCATGATCAGGACGTTCGCCTCACCCTCCAGATTGGAATGCGGCAGGATCAGCTTGCGCGCCGTGGCCGACAGCGCAGTGTCGCCCTGCATCTCGCCGTCAGCTTCCAGGTCCGGGCGGTTCTGCTTCAGGATCGCAGTGGCCTGGCGCATCTTGCGCGAGGACTCGGTGTCGTAGCTGCCGAAATCGGAATGTGAGACAAAGGCGATCTTCGGCTTGATGTTGAAGCGCGTCACATGGTTGGCCGCGAGCGAGGCCATTTCCGCCAATTCCTCGGCGGTGGGGTTGGGTCGCACCTGGGTGTCGGCGATGAAATAGGCGCCCTTGCTGGTGATGGTCAAAGCCAGCGCCGCGAAATCGCTCACCCCCGGCATGAAGCCGATGATCTCGCGCACGTGGCGCAGATGGCTCATATAGCGGCCCTCGACGCCGCAGATCATCGCGTCCGCCTCGCCCCGGATCACCGCAAGCGCCGCGATCACGGTGGCGTTGGTGCGCACCACCGTGCGCGCGGCATCCGGCGTCACGCCGCGACGGCCGGCGACGTCGATATAGGTCTGCACATAGGAGCGATAGCGCGGATCATCTTCGGGATTGACGAGATCGAAATCCTTGCCCGCTTTGATCGACAGGCCGAAGCGCTTGATGCGCGCCTCCACCACCGAGGGACGTCCGACCAGGATCGGGCGCGCGAGCTTCTCCTCGAGCACGACCTGGGTTGCCCGCAGCACGCGCTCGTCCTCCCCCTCGGCATAGATCACGCGCACCGGCTGGGTTTTCGCTTTCGCGAACACCGGCTTCATGATCAGGCCGGAGCGGAAGGCGAAGCGCTCGAGCAGTGCGGTATACTCGTCGAAATTCTTGATCGGGCGCGTCGCGACGCCGGAGTCCATCGCCGCCTTGGCCACCGCCGGCGCGATGCGCAGGATCAACCGCGGATCGAACGGCGACGGGATCAGCGAGCCCGGCCCGAAGCCTTGCGTCTCGCCGGTGTCGAAGCCGCGCGAGACCGCATCCGACGGCGGATCCTGCGCGAGTTGCGCGATGGCATCGACCGCGGCCTGCTTCATCGCTTCATTGATCGCGGTGGCGCCGACATCGAGCGCGCCGCGGAAGATGAAGGGGAAGCAGAGAACGTTGTTGACCTGGTTCGGGAAGTCCGAACGCCCGGTGCAGATCATCGCGTCGGGCCGCGCGGCGCGCGCCTCTTCCGGCATGATCTCGGGGTTCGGATTGGCCAGCGCCATCACCAACGGCTTGTCGGCCATCTGCTTGACCATGTCCTGCTTCAGGACGCCGCCGGCCGAGAGGCCCAAGAAGATGTCGGCGCCGCCGATCACGTCGGCGAGCGTGCGCTTGTCGGTCTTCTGGGCATAGACCGCCTTCCAAGGGTCCATCAGCGTGTTGCGGCCCTCGTGGACCACGCCATCGATGTCGCAGACCCAGATATTCTTGCGCTGCGCCCCCATCGAGACCAGGAGGTTGAGGCAGGCGATCGCGGCAGCCCCCGCCCCCGAGGTCACGATCTTGACCTCCGAGAGCTTCTTGCCGGCGAGCGAGAGCGCGTTCTTGATCGCGGCGCCGACGATGATGGCAGTGCCATGCTGGTCGTCATGAAAGACCGGGATCTTCATCCGCTCCTTCAGGCGCGCCTCGATCTCGAAACATTCGGGACCGCGAATGTCCTCCAGGTTGATGCCGCCGAACGTCGGCTCCAGTGCCGCCACCGTCTCCACCACCCGGTCGATGGTGTCGGCATTGATTTCGATGTCGAAGACGTCGATGCCGGCAAATTTCTTGAACAGGACCGCCTTGCCTTCCATGACCGGCTTCGAGGCGAGCGGACCGATATTGCCTAAGCCCAGCACGGCCGTGCCGTTCGAGACCACCGCGACCAGATTGGCGCGTGCGGTCAGCGAGGCCGCTTCCGCCGGATTGTTGGCGATCTCGGTGCAGGCGGCGGCAACGCCCGGCGAATAGGCCAGCGCCAGGTCGCGCTGGTTCGCGAGCGGCTTGGTGGCCTGGATCTCCAGCTTGCCCGGGCGAGGCAGCCGATGGTACGCCAGTGCTGCGGAATGGAGATCTTCAGAATAGGACGACATAACGGCTCCAGCGTTTCCGGCCCCGGACTATTGCTGTCATGAACTTGGTTCAGGAGGGCGTTTTCCGGCAAATGGAAACGCATGTGAAGCACGCGAAACAGCGTTCGTGCAACATCCGAAACCATGCCGATCGACAGGCGGGGACGGCAATTTCTCAAGGCTACAGAGACACATCCCTACCCGATCCATTCCGCCAAGACTATGACCATTGCTTTTGCCTAGACCGTAAGCGGGGCATCGAATGAAACGGATTTTGGCTGGACTTCTCGCCGTGGTTGCAGTTGCAATCGCAGGCTTTTTCGGTTTCGGCTGGTACGTCCAGCACCGCGCGACGGCCGAGGTTGACGCCGTGTTCGACCAGATTCGCGCGAGCGGCGGGAGGGCCACGCACGGCAAGGTCGCCTTCGACATCTGGAGCCGGACACTGACGGTTGCCGATGTCGCCACCGAATCGGCCTCGCCATCGCCTGCCAACCTCAGGATCGGAAATCTGACGGCGACCAATGTCAGCCAGAGTGATCCGGCGCACTTTTCGGCGGCGACCATCGACGTGAGGGACATCACGGTCGAGGCACAACTGCCGGCTCCGTCGAGCGCGCATCTGACCTACAAGGCACCCCAGCTGGTGGTGAAAGACTATTCCGGTCCGACGCGGCTGCAGCGGCCGCCATCGACGGCATCGCTGGTCGAGGTCTCCCGCGCGCTGGTCGAGCAGTTCATGACCGTGAGCGCCGCCTCGATCGCCGTGCCGCAGGTCACCGGCACCATGGCGCCGAACCCGGCCGCACCGGGCGGCGGCGAATTCACTTATTCGGGCTTTATGGTCGACGACATCAAGGCCGGCAAGATCGCGCGCTACAAGCTCGACGAAGTGGCGTTCACGATGGACCTGCCGCCCACGGCAGCGGCGCCAGGCAAGGCTGACAGCAAGGCGGGCAAGATGCACGGCCGCGTCGTCGACATCGTCCACAGCGACATCGATACGAGCGCATTGGCGGCGATCCTCGATCCGGACAAAGCCAAGGACGACCATATTTATCGTCTGTATCGGCAGGCAACGGCTGGCGCCTACGAGATCACCTCCGACCTCGGCGTCCGCATGCGGATGGACGGGATCAGCATGGACGATGTCGGCGTGCGGCCCTCGAAGCTGCAATTGCCGGCGCTTCTGGCCGCGATCCCCCAGCCCGGGATGCAGCCGACGCCGGCGCAGTCGCGCGAGCTGCTCGACAAGGTCGCCTCGCTCTACGAGGGCCTTCAATTCGGCAATCTCGAGCTGCGCGGGCTCGCGCTCGAGACCCCGGAGGGGCCGTTCAAGCTCGCCGCCCTGCGCGTCAGCCTCGCCGACGGCAAGGGCGACCTCGCACTGGAAGGCTTCGACGGGCGCTCTCCGCAAGGACCGATCAAGCTCGGCCGCTTTGCGCTCAAGGCGTTCGATATCGCCGGCCTGATGCGGCTCAGCGCGCAATTTGCCGACAAGCCGGGGCAGCCGCAGCCCGGCGCGGCTTTGGCCGCACTGAAGCTCATCCAAGGCGTCGAGCTTAAGGCGCTCGAAGCCCCGTTCAAGACCACGAACAAGCCGGTCAAGATCGACAACGTCGCGCTGAACTGGGGCCAGTTCGTCGGACCGATCCCGACCCAGGCGCACCTCACGACCAAGATGGCCGGCCCCGTCGATCCGTCCAATGCGGCCATGCTGCCGCTGCTCGCGGCCGGCATCGACACGCTGGCACTGGATGCCGATCTCGGCGTCGGCTGGACCGAGGCCTCCAGCAGCGTGGCCCTCTCGCCCGTCAAGATCGAGCTTGCCAACCTGCTCGGCGCCTCCGCGAGCCTCTCGCTCGCGCATGTTCCCCGCGCGCTCTTCACGCCCGACCCCCAAGCGGCGACTGCAGTGGCCACGCAGATCGAGGCCGGCGGCCTGGAGCTTTCCTTGCGCGACCTCGGCGCGATCGACCTCCTGGTGGCGCAATATGCGCGCACGCACACGATGACGCGCGAAGATGCGAAGAAGGCGCTGGTCGACAGCTTCAGGGATAGCGGGCAGCAATTTGCCGCCAGCAATCCTGATGCAGCGGCTGCGATCGAGGCGATCAGCCGCTTCATCGAAACGCCGCGGCAGACGCTGACACTCAAGCTAACACCGCGCGCCAAGGTGCCGGCGCTGCAGCTGGTGCAGCTCCTGAAGATCGATCCATCGATGGCGCTGGCGCAGTTCAAGATCGAGGCCACGACAGGGCTGTGAGAGCGCGGAGGCGAGCTTGCGGCAAGGCCCCACAACAGACTGCGGGCATGACAACCGGACACCCGAGATGACAGCGGACATCGTAGCCGCTGTCTCCATACGTCATTGCGCGCAGGTGGCGTTCTTCCATTGTACGTCTCAAACAGCAGCTATGAGTTCGCGATCCCGCGGCGTGATCACGCCCGAGTCTTGCCGATCTCACACCCTCTAATACGAAGAGGGCGCAGGGAATGCCGGGTGAAGGCCTCACCCGCGGCCCGCCTGCAGAAGAAAAGCAGGCGGCAGTCACCACAGGTGCAGCCGAACATCCGGCATTCCCTGCGCGATGGGCTTACGGCTTACTCCGCGCTCTCCCCGGGGATCGGCTGTCTTGCCCCCGTCATCCGCGCGATGCCCTCGCACCGCAAAGCGATGTCGAGTTGCATCGTCGCGAACTTAGCGCCAGCACCGAGGCGCCAGGACCACGCGGCTTCACCGTCCGCAACCACCGTCCGTCCGCGCCCAGCGAGCGCTCCCGATGTTTCGCGGCCACCGCCTCCCCGCCTCGCGTGTCGTGACGATCGCGCGCAACGCCCCTCCGTGATGAGGCGGGATGTCGTCAGACAACCACAATTTCTGGAAAAACGAAACAAGGAAATTTTTCGCGACAGGACTGGACACGCCGAGTCGCATTGAATTCGCAAGTGAACTTCGTGTTTTGGCGCACGCGATCTGGATGAATTTTGTCGCGGGCGCGCTCTCGAACCGCCACTGGACCGGCGTCCGCCTGCTCCTGAAGAACGGAAGCCGGCGTCTTCGATTGTTTGATCGCCTTGGGGCCAGGAGCCGACATTCACGTAGAGGCTATTTCGTTCGCCAGTCCTCATTGATCTTCTGCCAAGTACCGTCTCCGCGTATCGAAGCAATTCCAGCGTTCAAACGCGTGAGCAGTTCGGTTTGCTTGCCTTTTGGCACGGCAACTGCGAGCGGCAGCTCTAGAAACATGTCAGGCGACCTGAGAACTTGGCCCGGAAAAATCCGATCAGCAATGCGCGAGCCCACGTGATAGCTCGGCGGCGCAGCAACAGCCTCACCACGAACGAGACGGCCTAGGCTGTCTTCGTAGTCTGTGGTGACCACCAACTTTATTGTTGGCGCTGTCTTCTGAATGAAGGGCGCGATCGGGCCGGTTCGCGGCGTTACCACTATCTTCTCAGCCAGCTCGGCAAGGCTCTCAGGAAGGACATCGGAGGCGCGCACAAACAGAGAGCCGCCCGTGACGATCAACACGTCGCTGAAATCGAATGATTGCAGACGTTCCGGCGTGATGGAGAGAGGCAAGTATGCATCAGCGCGTCCATCAGCCAAGGTGAGCTGTCTCTGCTCGAACGATACGGGCACGAATTCCACATCGATGCCCACCCGCGCGGCGGCCGCGCGAAAGATATCCACGGCCAGTCCTTCCGATTTGCCGTCTTTGACCTCGGCAAAGGGCGGAAAGCCACTATCGTGAGCAACTCGGAGAGGTGGGACGATCATCTTGCCATTGTAACACGATCAATGTCGGAAATGGGTCACAAGCGGCCTAGCGGTTTGCGGATTGCAGACTTCTGGTCATGCTCCGAGAGCGGACATCCTCAGCGCCGTCCGGAAAGGTCGGAATGGGCCAGAAGCTGCTATCAGCTCGCGGAGAATGCCGGGTGATAGTCCACCACGCCCCGGAGCGGGGCACCCCGGATGATTAGCCGTTGGAAATGCTCTGAAGACATGGTGCCGAAGCGAAGCCCAGGATCGCTTTGAAATCCAAACCGGCGGTAATAGGCAGGATCACCGAGGACGACACATCCTCGCGCTTTACGTTGCTCTAAGCGATCCAGTCCGGCCTTGATAAGAGCCGCTCCGATCCCGCGGCGACGCTTTCCTGCGAGTACGGCAACAGGCCCAAGGCCAAACCATCCGACGTCTTGTGAGTTCACGGTAACCGGCGAGAATGCCACATGGCCAACAATCCTCCCCTCGTCCTCCGCGACCAGGGAAACCGTCAAATCACCATCTGCCCGAAGCGCATCCACGATATCCGCCTCATTGCCATCGCTGCGCGCTGCATCGCTAAACGCTGCTGTCACGACTGATGCAATTGCCGATGTGTCTGCTGGGTTTTCCGAGCGGATGATCATGCCAAACCTATATAGCTCGAGCCGATGTCGGACAATGGCAGGTGTGGGTCACAAGCGACTAATGGGTCCCGGATTGCAGACTTCCGGTCATGCTCCGAGAGCGGACATCCTGAGCGCTATCCGGGAGGGCCGGAATGGGCCAACACCAGAAATCATTCCGGACGATGTTTTCTGATCCAATCCGGGTTACCGCGCGGAGGTGTTTGGGAGCGAATTGGCGGATCGGCGTGATCGGACGAGATTAGACGTACCCGCAGTTCATCGCCGATCTTGAACTGATCCGTGTCACACCAGTCGATCAAGGTGACGCCTTCGATGCCGCCCACGGCACAACTAATCCCTGGTATGGCTCCCGCTGACGAAGCTGCGACTGATGAAGCATCTGGCTCTTTGCCAGCCCAGCTCAAAATGACGGACAGAACGCCTGTTTCACGGACGCCAGCCGTCGTCAGTTTCTCACCATTTCTCCAAACCTCGAAGCAGAGCATTCGCCTCTCCATTCGCCGTGCGGTCACCGTCGCACGCCCACACTTTATAGATGGTTGTGAATGCCAAACTTTTCAGAGCAAAGGCCGGCTTCGGGTCAGAATGTGAAACACTCGGCCCGAGCAATTCCGGTCCGCTGACCACCTCAGAGCGGACCTCAAAGCGGCGGCGCGCCACTTCGCTAATGGGCCATTTCCGGACGTGGCAGTGAACCAGGTAAGAAGCATTGGGGGGCAAAACGCCCGGAATTTCGACTACTGGTCAACTGCGGAAGAGGGTAGAGCCTTTTTCGCGGCGCTCTGAGCTTCCATCCACGTCACGGTCCGCTCAACAACCTGCTCGCCGAATGGACCGACGAACTCGTTCGCGACGCCATCATCGAGCGATTGATGCGCAACAAATCCGTGGTCGAGTTTTGGAACCACCTGCCAACTTGCCCTGCCCGGATGCTGCGCGTTGACGATCGCCGCGAGATATTCGTGGTCGAATTGAGTTGTTCGGATATCGAATTCTCCAATCATCGCCAACACCGGAAGGTTTAGAGAGGCCCAGCTCCGCGCGACATTCTCGTCGTTCAGCTCCCGATAATATTGCAATGACCGCTCATCGAAGAGGTGATCAAAGTCCTGGAGAAAGACCTTCTTTGTCACTGGCGTGAGTTCGGGATGTTTGGCGATAGCCTCCGCAGCCGAGAGTCTCTCGATCAATACGTAGTGGAGAAGGCTGGCGTATTGACGTTGCTCGTCTTCGAGCTCCGCAAGGTCGGGATGGGTCCTGAGCCACACGTTTCGTCGCCTATTCTCGATCAGATATTCCATGAACGGTCGTACAACCGTGCCATACACCGCAATGCCTTTGACCGGCTCTTGCATCGCGACCAGCGGGCCGATCCAACCGCCTGCGCTATGGCCGAAGATGAACACATTGTCCTTGTCGACGTAATCGTAAGACTTGAGCTTTCGCAAGGCGCTCGTGAACATAGCGACCTCTTCGTGAAAGCCAACGTCGCGGCACGGCCTCCCGAGACTATCCCCAACGCCGCTCTTTTCGGTGCGCATGACGACAAACCCTGAACGGGTCAGCCGGTAAGCGAAGTCCCGGGTAAGATTCGGCGTTGCCAGTGGCGCCTCGATCGAGAGGCAGCCAATTCCTTGCACGAAAAGAACTGCAGGCCGCTTGCTCCTGCCATCCGTCGGCATTGTGATCAGGCTTCGCAAAGTCGCTTCGCCCGCCCGCACCGTGTCATATGTGACCTGAATGTCGTTAGGCTGCTCCCGAGGGGCCTCGCCCAGAGTGATCTCGATATCCATCTCGTTTATGCCGCGCTGGACGTGGCAGATAACGCGGTCCCCCAGCTTGAAGGATCGGACCCTGGCGACGAATGTGCTGACGGAGTCGATAGCTGCGCCGTTGACTGAGACCAGAATATCGCCCGGCTTCAATTCTGAGCGTGCCGCGCTGCTGTCGGGATACAGGCCTGCAACCCGGACGTGATGGCCGGGCGCAGGCTCGGCTGTGACACCCAGAAACGGATGCCGAGGCAACGTGTCCGAAGATAGCGGTACGTCGACGGCCGCTCGAACGGGGAACGAAAGGGATAGGCAGACCAGCGCAGACATCAAATAGGAAAGTGACTTCATCATTTCCCCGCCCGGATATCGTCAAAGCAAGAAACGTCCGTCGCCCTACTCCGGCGGCAGCCGCGAGAATCGGAAATTGCAGTGGCTGGCGCCGCCAGCCAAGGTTTGCGTCCGTTCCAGGTGGATGCCTCGCGTGGCATAGGCGTCGAAATCAAGCCCGCAAATGTTCGGCAGGATTTCCTTGTCGCCGTGGCGAGCCGCGAATTTGCAAAAGCCGCAAGCCTTGTAGTTGATGCCGAATTCGAAGTTGTCGCCCGGGCTCGGCTCGACGAAATCGTAGACGAAATCGTCCGGGAACTCTTGGCGATGGGCTTCGGTCGCGCTTCTTGCCGCCTGCTCGCGCAGCAAGGCCTGGTTCTGGGACGACATGAATTGATTCCCCGCGGCGAGGCGCTCCGCTTCGGGCATGGTAAGCAATTGCGCCTTATAGGTCTCTCGCTCGATTTCGCCGATCACGGGCGACGGCACGCCGTGTCGGTAGAGCACGCGGCTGATGGCCATGAATCCCATCAGACGCATGAAGAAATCGCTCATGCGATTTTCCGCGCCGCCGACATAGGGCATCTGGGTGAGCACAATGTCGAATTCGTCCATCACCTCCTGCCCGATCCCATCAAGATCGGACAGATTCGCGCGCTCGCGCAGCATCGCTTCGGCAAGCTCGAGGCGATGGCGCATGGCCGCCTCCATTGCACCGCGATGTGCCTCGTAAAAGGGATGGATGATGTCAGCCATTGCGACAGGTCCCTACATTCGCGACACGAAGCTCGGCAGCACGACTTCGGTCAGGACCGCGTTGATCACGCCGCGCTGCTCGCCGTTCGCTCGGCCATAGTTGCCGCAGTGGATCACCACGACGACATCGCGGCCGGGAACGACGTGCAGGCGCTGGCCGCCCCAGCCGATGCCGGCGATGAAGCGCGGCGGATCCGATGGCGCGCCGTCCGGACGCGTGCCGACGTACCAGTGATAGCCATATTTGAAATCGCCGTCGATCGTGACCGTTGGTGTCGCGACGCGCTTGACCCACTCCGATGGGACGATCTGGTGGCCGTTCCACGTGCCGCCGGCGAGCATCATCTGTCCGATCTTCAGGAGGTCGGGTGGCAGCAGCCGCAAGCCTGAAGCCGCGATCGGATCACCGTGCTGGTCGCGATGCCACTCGAACGCGCCGAATTGCAGCGGATCGAACAGTACGCGCTTGCAATAGGCAGGCAGTTCGTCGCCGGTGCCCTTCGCGATCAACCGGCCAAGCAGCGCGGTGGCACCACCGCAATAGATCCATTTCGCACCGGGCTCACTGACGACAGGACGTTCGAGGATGAATCGGAATCGATCAGGCGCGTCGTCCATGGCGTTCTCACTGTTGGCCGGACTGCCATACGGAATCGAGATTTCGTCCCATTCGAATCCGAGCGTCATGCTGAGCACGTTGTGGATGGTCAGGCGATCGCGGCCGGGCTGGCTGGCGAGGTCGGAATATTCCGGAAACTGTTCGTAGAGCTTGGCTTCCGGCGGCGGCACCTTGCCTTCCGCAAGCGCGATCCCATAAGCGAGCCCGACAATGCTCTTGGATACCGAGCGCAGGTCGTGCAGCACGTTGGGTGCAAACGCGACCTCACCGAGCGGCCGGCCGCGGGCCTCGTCATTGCCTTTCTCATAATGCTCGACGAGAAGTTTGCCGCCCTGGCTCACCAGCAATGCATGCAGGCCGAACACGCGGCCGGCCTGCTCGGCCTCGCTGAGACGTTGCGCGATGTCGGCGGAGACGGATTGCGCATGCGCCGAACGCGCTGCGATGAGGCCCGCACCGAGTCCGACCAGGACGTGACGACGATCGAGACTGATCACGACGAGTCCTCCCATGAACAATCCGCGCCGGTCGTACGCGGCAAGCTCCACCATATCCGCTTTCGGTCCGGTGGTCGCGACAAATTGACGGCACGATCTCAGGTCGAGCTGCTTTCGTTATTCCTTCACATCCCATTGATCGGAAGCTGCTTCGGAGTAATGCCACAGGGATGCGTCGCGCCCTGCCTTATTGTCCGCGCTACGATCTGCCGAGACTACAAACCAATTCCGAGCTAATTTGCAAATTGGCAGGAACCGCACCGGGGCGAATGGTTTACAGCACCGACGGATTCGAGCACCGGACGATACAGCACCGGACGATACAGCACCGGACGATACTCATGGCGATCGACCCCCAAAACACCCGCCGCGTCACCTGCTGCATCGTCGGCGGCGGTCCGGCCGGAATGATGGCTGGCTTGCTCCTGGCGCGCGTCGGCGTGTCGACGCTCGTCCTGGAAAAACATGCCGATTTCCTGCGTGATTTCCGCGGCGACACCGTGCACCCCTCGACCCTGGAAATCCTCGACGAGCTCGGTCTGTACGAGGAATTTCGGCAACGTCCCCATACCGAAGTGACGCGGCTGCGTGGCCGTTTTGGCGATCTCGAGGCGACGTTCGCCGATTTCACCCATCTGCCGACCCGCGCGAAGTTTGTGGCGTTGATGCCGCAATGGGACTTCCTCGACTTCCTCGCCGCCCACGCGCGCCGCTATCCGAGCTTCGAGCTGATGATGCAGGCCGAGGCAACCGCGTTGCGCCGCGCCGATGGCAAGGTGATCGGGGTCGAGGCAAAGACCGCGGCGGGACCGCTGCAGGTGACGAGCGACCTCGTGCTGGGTTGCGACGGCCGCCATTCCATGGTGCGGCAGCAGACGAACTTGCCGGTCGAGGATATCGGCGCGCCGATGGATGTGCTGTGGTTTCGGCTGTCGCGCAAGCCGACCGACCCGAACGATCTGGTCGGCAGCTTCGGCGCCGGGCACATCCTGGTCGGCATCAACCGCGGCGACTATTGGCAATGCGGCTTCGTCATCGCCAAGGGCACGCTGGAACAGATCAAGCGGCTCGGGCTCGACAGCGTCCGCGACGCCATCGCGAGGCTCACGCCGTTCCTGGCAGACCGTACGCATGAGATCACGAGTTTCGATGATTTCCGTCTGCTGACTGTGGGCGTCGACCGGTTGACCAGCTGGCATCGTCCGGGCGTGCTGTGCATCGGCGATTCCGCGCACACGATGTCGCCGGTCGGCGGCGTCGGCATCAATCTCGCGATCCAGGATGCGGTAGCGGCCGCGAACCTGCTGGCGCGGCCGTTAAAGGAGGGCAAGGTCAGCGAGGCCGACCTTGCGGCGGTGCAGGCGCGGCGGCTGCGCCCGACGCAACTCGTGCAATGGCTGCAGGTGCAGATCCAGAAGCGCGTCATCTCCGGCGTGCTCGGCAGCGCGAAGCCGCCCGAGCCGCCCTTGCCGCTGCGACTGATCGCGCGTTTCCCGGCGCTCGCGCGCATTCCGGCGCGTCTCATCGGCTTGGGCTACCGGAGGGAACGGGTCGAGCTGTGAACGCACGGCAACACCGTCGGCTGATCTCCTGCGAGACAACCCGGTCGAACTCGCGCAATCGCCACTCGAGGGTGCGCGCGAGGCCGGCGTTGCGCGTGCCGGCCTCGCGCACAGCAGTGTGACCTCACGCCAGATCGAATTGCAGGGTACCGAGCTTCTCGATGCGGCTCGTGATCCGGTCGCCAGCCTTGAGCCAGACCTGCTTCTCCTTGGGCATGCCGACGATGACGCCTTCGGGCGTGCCGGTGAAGATGATGTCGCCCGGCTCCAGCGCGAACAGCCGCGAGGTGTAGGAAATCACTTTCTGCGGGTTGAAGATGAACTTCGAGGTGTGGGATGACTGCCGCGGCCGCTCCTCGTCATTGACGTAGGTTTCGATCGTCAGATTGTTCGGATCCACCTGATCGGCCGAGACGAAATAAGGTCCGATCGGCGCAAAGCCGTCCAGGGTCTTGCCGACCATCCACTGCCCGCCGGTCTCGAGCTGCAGGTCGCGCGCCGAGAAATCGTGCCCGATGGCGTAGCCCGCGATATAGTCGAGCGCCTCGGCCTCGGAGACGTTGCGCGCGGTCTTGCCGATCACGACCAGAAGCTCGGTCTCATAGTCGAACTTGTAGGACACCTCGCGCGGCGGCAGCTTGATCGTGGTGCGGTGCGGCGCCAGCGTGTTGTTGTACTTGTTGAACAGGATCGGCTGCTTCGGCAGCTTCTCGCCGGCCTCCTCGGCATGCGCCTTGTAATTCAGCCCGACGCAGACGATCTTGGCCGGATCGGTGAACAGGCGGCCGAACTTGATCGAGGCCTCGTCCTTGACGAATTCCTTGCGATCCCGGGCGGCGGCAATCAGCTGATCGAGCTGCGCACTGCCGGAGACGAGCAGCGCGTCCAGCGTGGCCGGGGCGGCCATGTTGAGCGCTTTTCCCGCCGCCGCAACGTCGAGAATGCCGTTCGGCAGCTTGACGCCGAGCGTCTCGCTGCCGTCGGACTGGACCATGGACAGCAGCGTCAGCCCGCGCGGCATCTGCTGCGGACCTGCGGCCGGCGCGGCGTCCGTCGCAGCACCGGTGGTCCCGAGCGTCGCGGCGCCGACACCGGCGGCGGCGGTCTTGATGAAATCACGTCGCGTCGTCATGTTTCCTCCTTCTCGATTATGGCTCCTGAGATCAGCTCCCGGGCCGTTTTGGCGGTGCCGGCGAGCATACAACTCCCCGATGGCGGCGCCAGCGCGCTGATTGCATTGGCGTCGACGCGTTTTGCGGGCTCGCTCGCAGCAACGCTGCTCAATCCACGTTATTCCGCACAGCGGTCTGCGGAACCGTCAATAAGTGGTGAGTAGATGACGCCGGAGAAACCGGCTAAGACGGGGCCCGTTATCGGACGATCGCACATAAGAACAACGACCCGATATGACGCTCTCGGCACGGATCGGCCTCATCATCGCGGCTGCGCTCATCGTCCTCGGCGCGGCGGCGGGAGCGCTGGCGTGGCGCCCCGCCATCGCGGCGATCGAGCCACCGAACCCACGATCGTTTGACCCCGAGCTTGTCAGGCGCGGCCGCCAGCTGGTCGCGCTCGGCAATTGCACCGACTGCCACACCGTGCGCGGCGGCCAGGAATTCGCCGGCGGCCTGCCGGTCGTCACCCCGTTCGGGACGGTGTTTTCCACCAACATCACCCCCGATCCGGAGACCGGCATCGGCCGCTGGTCGGAGCAGGCCTTCCAACGCGCGATGAAGTCGGGCGTCGACCGCGCGGGCCAGCATCTCTATCCGACCTTTCCCTATGATCATTTCACCCATGTCACCGACGCCGACGATCGCGCGCTCTACGCCTATCTGATGACGCGCCGGCCGGTGCGTGCACCGGCGCCTGCCAACCATCTCACCTTTCCCTATGATCAGCGGCCGCTGATCGCCGGTTGGAAGCTGTTGTTCCTGCAGCGCGATGAGGTCACACCCGATCCGGCCAAGAGCACGGTCTGGAACCGCGGCGCTTATCTGGTGCAGGGCCTGGCGCATTGCGGCGCGTGCCATACCCCGCGCAATGCGCTCGGCGCCGAGCGGACGGCGGCCAGTTTCGCCGGCGGCCAGGCCGAGAACTGGGTCGCCTACGCGCTCAATGCAGCATCGCCGGCCCCGGTGCCGTGGACGGAGGATGCGTTGTTCGACTACTTACGCAACGGCTGGCAGAAGGATCACGGCGTCGCGCGCGGGCCGATGGCGCAGGTGGTCAACAATCTGTCGCTCGTCGATGACGACGATGTCCGGGCCATCGCGGCCTACACTGCCGATATTTTCGGACCACCTGCAGCCGGGCGCATTCAGGGCGCCGAGGCGGTGCGCGCGGAAGCCGCCAAGCCGCGATCAGGACCACCGCAGACATCGGCCTCGACGTCAGCGCCGAAGGCGAGCGGCCCCGACAGCACTGAGGGCGCCGCGATCTACGTGGCGGCCTGCGCGAGCTGTCATGAGACCGGCCGCGCCCTGCCCTATGTCGGCGTCGATCTGCACCTCTCCACCGGCATCAACGCGCCCGATCCGCGTAACGTCGCCAACACCATTCTCTATGGCCTGGCGGCGCGCAACGGCGAGCGCAGCCCGATCATGCCCGGCTTTGCCGCCAGCATGACCGACGCGCAAGTGACCGCGCTGCTGAACTATCTCCGGGCCACATTCAGCAAGCAGCCGCCCTGGAGCAATATCGCGCAGACCGTTGCGGACGCGCGGCAAGCGCAGGCCGCGTTCCTGCAGACCGCGGCGGAGCCGCCGAACATCGCCATCCATACCTCGCCGCGAGGCCAACCATGATGAGCTTGAAGATCAACGGCCAGGACCATCAGGTCGATGCCGAGCCCGACACGCCGCTGCTCTACGTGCTGCGCGACGACATCAAATTGAACGCAGCGAAGTATGGCTGCGGCCTGGGGCAATGCGGCGCCTGCACGGTGATCGTCGACGGCAATGCCGTGTTCTCCTGCGTCACGCCGATCCTGCTGTTGAAGGACAAAGAGATCACGACCTTGGAAGGTCTGGGCACGATCGAGAAGCCGGCGCCGATCCAGCGCGCCTTCATGGCCGAGCAGTCGGCGCAGTGCGGCTACTGCATTCCCGGCATGATGATGCGAGCCCAGGCGCTGCTGCAGCGTAATCCCAATCCGACGGACCAGCAGATCCGTGCCGAGCTGGCCCCGCATCTGTGCCGCTGCGGCACCCATATGCGCATCCTGCGCGCGGTCCATCGCGCCGCCGAGATGATGACCAGGGCTGACGCCGGCGATCAGGGAGGGACGCTATGATCGCCGCTTTCACCCTCGATCGCAGGCAGGTGCTGCTCGGCGGCGGCGCCCTCATCGTCGGCTTCTCGCTGCGCGGAGCAGCGGCCCAGGAGGCCGCGAGCCCGGCGAAGCGACCGGGTAGCCTGGCGACAACGCCCTATCTCGACTCCTGGATCAGGATCGATGCCGACGGCCGCATCACCGTGTTCACCGGCAAGGCCGAGCTCGGCCAGGGCATCAAGACCGCTCTCCAGCAGATCGCTGCCGAAGAGCTCGACGTGTCGTTCGAGGCCGTCGAGCTCGTCACGGCCGATACCAAGCGCACGGCGAACGAGGGCTATACCTCCGGCAGCCATTCGATGCAGGACAGCGGCACCGCCATTCGTCATGCCGCGGCTCAAGCGCGCGAGCTGTTGATCGCGCAGGCCGCTCAACGCCTCAACCAGCCGGCTGACAGCCTGCGGGCTGAGAACGGCGCGGTGATCGCGCCTGATGGCACGCGCCTCGGCTATGGCGAGCTGATCGCCGCGGACATTCTGCATGTCGAGGCCCAGCCGAGCTCGAAACTGAAGGACCCCGCAAGCTTCAAGGTGATGGGACGCCCGATCCCGCGGGTCGATATCCCTGCCAAGGTCACCGGTGGCGCCGCCTATGTGCAGGACATGCGGCTGCCCGGCATGCTGCACGCGCGGATCGTGCGACCGCCGAGCTATGGCGCGACGCTGACGGACGTGGACGGCGCCGCTATCGAGAAGATGCCGGGCGTCGTGAAGGTGGTCCGCAACGGCAACTTCCTTGCCGTCGTGGCCGAGAAGGAATTCCAGGCGATCAAGGCGATGCTCGCCCTTGCCGCGGCCGCCAAATGGCAGGAGCACCCGCAGCTGCCGGCCGAACGCGGCGTGCGCGAGCTGCTGACCAATCTGCCATCGCGGGACATGACGATCCTCAATGTCAGCGATCCGTCGGTCTCGGGCCTCCGGTCGATCGAGGCGACCTACACGCGGCCCTATCAGGCCCATGGCTCGATCGGCCCGTCATGCGCTGTCGCGCAGCTGGTGGACGGCGCGATGACGGTCTGGAGCCATACGCAAGGCGTCTATCCCGACCGCCAGGCCATTGCCGAGATGCTGCAGCTCGCGTCCGACAGCGTGCGCGTGATCCATGTCGAAGGCTCCGGCTGTTACGGCCACAATGGCGCCGACGATGCGGCCGCCGATGCCGCGCTGATCGCGAGCCTCATTCCTGGACGGCCGATCCGGGTGCAATGGATGCGCGAGCAGGAGCATGCCTGGGAGCCGTTCGGCCCGGCCATGCTGACGCAAGCGAAGGCCTCGCTTGATGCCGAGGGCCGGATTGCAGATTGGCACTTCGAGGTCTGGAGCAATACCCATTCCATGCGTCCCGGCGGTGCCGGCTGCCTGCTCGCCGCCCAGCACAAGGCGGAGCCGGTCGCAGAACCTGCGCCGAAGCCGCTTCCCCTGCCGGAGGGCGGCGGCGACCGCAACGCGATCCCGATTTATGCATTCCCCAACGCGAAAGTGGTGCATCACTTCATCAGCCAGATGCCCCTGCGGATCTCCGCGATGCGCTCGCTCGGCGCCTATCACAACGTGTTTTCGATCGAGAGCTTCATGGATGAGCTCGCCGCGCTGGCCGGGAAAGATCCTGTCGAATTCCGGCTGGCGCATCTGAAGGATCAGCGCGCACGGGACGTGGTGCAGAAGGCGGCTGAAGCTTTCGGCTGGGCCCAGGATCAAAAGCCGCCTGCCGGCCGCGGCTACGGCTTTGCCTTCGCCCGCTACAAGAATCTCGCTGCCTACTGCGCGATCGCCTCCGAGATCGAAGTGATCAGCGACACCGGCCGCGCGCGCCTGGTGCGCGCGGTCGCAGCGGTCGATGCCGGCCAGATCGTCAATCCGAACGGGCTGATCAACCAGATCGAAGGCGCGATCGTGCAATCGTCAAGCTGGACGCTCTATGAGAGCGTCACCTTCGACGACACCAGGATCACCAGCATCGACTGGCAGACCTACCCGATCCTGCGCTTCAGTGCTGTCCCCGACACGATCGACGTCCACCTGATCGATCGCCCGGGCGAGCCGTTCCTCGGAAGCGGTGAAACCGCCCAGGGCCCCGCTGCCGCCTCGATCGCAAATGCCGTCACCAATGCGATCGGCAAGCGGCTGCGGGATCTCCCATTGACACGTCAGCGCATCAGGGCGGCGATCGAGGCTTGAAGCTGTAAGAAGGCGGCAAACTCGCCACGGGAACGGTTCGCGGCAGACACCGTTGCCCTCTCGATGACCAGAGAACTTGCTCCGGACACCGCTCCGAGCCAAGGTCTGACACCGGCCTTGGAGCGGAACATCAAGGCCCTCGTCGACCGGCGGAAACGTAAGGAAGCTGAGGCGAACACCGAACAGAAGCTCGCCGACGCGATCACGCGCTTCACGGGCTCGATGCCGTTCGTCTATCTGCACCTCTTCGTGTTCGGTTTCTGGATCGTGGCGAATGTGCATCTCGTTCCAGGCGTGCCGGCGTGGGATGAAAGCTTCGTGATACTCGCCATGGTCGCCTCGGTGGAGGCGATCTTCCTGTCGACTTTCGTGTTGATCTCACAGAATCGCATGGCGGCCGAGGCGGACAAGCGGGCCGACCTCGATCTGCAGATCAGTCTCCTGACCGAAAACGAACTGACCCAGGTGGTGACGCTCCTGAATCAAATGGCATCCCGACTCGGGATCGAGCCCGATGCGCAGGCGGCGCTGCGCGAAGCCTCGCGCGATATCGCGCCTGAACGGGTGCTCGACAAGATTGAGGAAGCGCAGGGCTGAGGCCGGCATCATCGCAAGATGACGATGCAGCCGCTCGAATTGGTCAGCCGCAATTCCAGACCAGGCCGATCGGCGTGCGCGTCCAGCACGGGCCGAAGCTGCCACCATTATAGTGGCCGCGGTAGAAGCCGGGACGGCCGAAATAGTGCCACTCGCCATTGTAGAGATAGTAGCGCGGCGTGGGATCGATGTACCAATGCCGGCGCTTCGGCCCCTCGCGCAGCGCGTCCTTGTCGGCATAGAGCGGAAGGCTATTGTTCGGCGGCTGGTGGTAGCCGGGCAGGAAACCATAGCCATGCCAGCGTTGCGGTTTCTTATGTGCCGAGGCGGCGAAGGCGATGGCCGGCAGCAGGACAACAAGAAGAGCACTGAAGACAGTGATGAAGCGCGACATGCGCGCATCATAGCGGGCCGGCGGCCCGAAATCGATTCAAATCGAAGCGCACCTCAGTCCGAGAAACGAACAGTCACCAAATTGCGGGACACCGTTGCGCTCGCGCATCTCGCCAGTCCCACGCGTCCGCCCCGAAACAAACGGAAACGTGGCACAAACAGGTCGATGGTCAGTAAGCGTGCCGATGCCGGCGATGCTGCGAGCGCGCCGGCAGCGGCGCTTCCACAAAATATGGATTGATCACGCACATCGCAGCGCGGCCCGAGGCCGAAGCCCGGCACTGCGGCAGCGACGTGTAGCTGCAGTCGATCCATTCGCCGCCGCCGTCGTCGGACCCGTCATAGACCTTCATGCACACGGGGACACGAGGGTCGTAGGTCTGGGCCTTCGCTGGAAGAGACGAGATTGCGAGCATCAGAATGCTCCAGGCCAGGACACGCATCAGAACCTCCGTCGCAGCACTCGTCGGCAACCGTTGACCTGTATCAACACGTGAAGAAGGCGAGAACGCCGAATTCACGTCCTCAGTAGGCGCGGCGATGCCTGCGACCGGCCCATTCGGGCGGCGGCGCCGGCGGAAACCAAGGATTGATCACGCACATCGCCGGACGGCCCGAGGCCGTGGCCTGACACTGCGGCAGCGACGTGTAGCTGCAGTCGATCCATTCGCCGCCGCCGAGCGGCCCGGCATAAAGTTTCATGCACACGGGAAAGCGAGGATCATAAGTCTGAGCTTTGGCCGGAATGGACAGGATGGTGGCGCACACGAGGATGCTCCAAGCCAGAACGCGCATCGGTATCTCCGTGGTAGCGGTCGTCAAAAGACAAGCCGGCAAGATCGACTTGGCACTTTGCTTTGGATCAAGAAAAGTCATGGCCCGCTCAGCGTCCTTGCGTGACGAACGCCGAGCGATTGTTGAGCTGTATCAACACACGGCGAGAGCCGGAAGGGCAAATTAATCAGGTCACAATCCAACACGGTTTCCCGCCATGATCGAACCGAAGCTTGCATTGATGTTGGTGCTGATAGGAACTCTCCTGCTGTCGCCGCATGTTCCGGAGCATCCCCTTCGGATTTTGGCGGCTCGACTGCCTCGCCGAATCGGCCGCAACCAGGCCGCTACTCGACGTCGGCCGCCTGACCGCCTCTGAATCCCAAGGCGAGCACGTAGCGCTCGGAGGAATCCTGCCGGCTCGCTGCCGGCTTGACGTGGCGGACGCTGGCAAAATCGCGCTTGAGCTGTGCCAGCAGGTCTGCATCGGCACCGCTCTGGAAAGTCTTGGCAACGAAAGCCCCGCCGGGCTTGAGCACCTCGCCGGCGAAATGCGCCGCGAGCTCGACCAGGCCGACGATGCGGAGCTGATCGGTCTTGCGATGGCCGGTGGTGTTGGCCGCCATGTCCGACATGACCACGTCGGCGCGGCCGCCAAGCATCGCCATGAGCTTGTCCGGCGCGTCACTGGCGTGGAAATCGAGCTGGGTGAAGGTGACACCCGGAATCTCACCCATCTCCAAAAGGTCGATCGCGATCACACGGCCGCGGCCGGCATCGGCGCCGACCCGCTTCGCCGCGATCTGGCTCCAGCCGCCGGGGGCGGCACCGAGATCGACCACGGTCATGCCCGGCTTCAAGACGTGATATTTGTCGTCGATCTCGAGCAGCTTGTATGCCGCGCGCGAGCGGTAGCCGTCACGCTTGGCCTGCGCGACATAGGGATCGTTGAGCTGGCGCTCCAGCCAGAGCTTCGAGGACAGCTTGCGCTTGCCGCCGGTCCTGACCTGCACATGC
>NZ_CAFK01000189.1 GCF_000239815.1 Bradyrhizobium sp. STM 3843
TCTTCACGCTTATACGCAGTCTCCCTGGTGCGCCGGGCTTTCTGGCCACCATGCGCGACAACGCGCTTACGCGCGTTGCGCGGGACACCAGCGTCGGGGTGTCAGGACGCTGCGACTTCACGTCCGCAGCAACACCGTTCGTCAGCGCATCAAAGATACGCTCCGGCTCGCCGCGGCCATCGCTCCCCGCCTCGCGTGTCGTGACGATCGCGCGCAACGCCCCTCCGCAAGTGAGGCGGGATGCCGATAGACAACCACGATTTCTGAAAATGCGAAACAGGAATATTTTTCGCCGAGGGACTGGACAGGCCGACTCGCGTTGAAACTGCTGGCGAACTTCGCGTTTTGGCGCACGTGCTTTTGGAAGCGATTTCCAGCTCTCGTACGATCGCGGCAGCGAGATCGACCTCTCTGCCCGCCCGATCACTGGCACCGAACGCGCCACCATCAGCAATCGAGCGCTGCCCAGGACCGAAGGTCGGCTTTGCCCTTGCTCACATTGAGGGAGTGAGTGATGTTCGTGAGCATTGAGTGCTCAGGAAATGACATGCAACCGATCACCTTCGAACTGCGCGACATCGATGCCGGCGTGGTGAGGGCTTGGCAGAAGTACTTCAAGGGGATCGACAACGTGCGGATCTCGCACGGCGACATCTTCGATAGTGCGGCCGATGCAATCGTGAGCCCTGCCAACAGCTTCGGTTACATGGACGGCGGGATTGATCTGGTTTACCTCCGCCGCTTCGGTTGGGAATTGCAGACAAGGCTTCAGGCTCACATCAGAGACGAGCATGACGGTGAACTGCCAGTGGGACAGGCGACAATCGTCGAGACATTCGACGCGACCATTCCCTATCTTGTGAGCGCGCCGACAATGCGAGTGCCGATGAACGTTTCCAATACGATCAATGCCTATTTGGCCTTTCGAGCCGCGATCCGGGCGGTCAAACTGCGCAATCGCGAGTCTCCCGCAGCCGACATTCGCACGATCCTTTGCCCTGGACTATGTACGGCGATCGGCAGAATGTCAGCCGATCTGTCGGCACGACAGATGGCCGCAGCCTTTGAAGCTTGCGTGCTCAATCAATTCGTGGGGCCGAGCGGTCATCGCTACTTGCTGGGCTCGTAATAGTCAGATGGACCTGAGTTCTCCTTCGGATCAAGCGCGTCGATGACACGCTGGCCGATCCGCTTCCGACCTCCCCCAGTAACCCCAGGACGATCGCATATCGCAGCAGCGGCCTCGACCCGGACATCATATCGAGTGGATTGCTCCGTCATGCGCGGGCTTGACCCGCCTGCGGGGCCGAAGCCCCTTCGGCGCGGCGAGGGCCCGCGCATCCATGTTTTTTTGGGGTAGCAAAAGCATGGATGGCCGGGTCAAGCCCGGCCATGACGATGTGGAAGCCGCGGTGCGACCAACATATCATCGCGTGATGTCGCCGCCCGACCTTACTTGTGGGGAGGGTTCCCGTATCCCCAGGCGTTCGGCGAAGCGCATCAGGTAGCCATCCGGATCTTGAACGAGAAATTCACGTTGTCCGTATTCTTGGTCCCCGACCCGATACCAGGTTTCGCTCGCTTGCTCGTAGAGCGGCCAATTTGCATTCTCCAGAGCCTTCAGCATCGGCGCGATGCGATCGACGACCATCTGGAAGTTGATGCCTCGTCCAAACGGACGCTCCATCGCCGCCGTCTCCCAGCGCCCGTTGAGCTCGCAAAGCATCACCTGCAAACGTCCCCGCACGAGATATGCAAACCGGGCAGCTGGGCGATCATAAGCGACTTCGAAGCCAAGCAGATCCCGCCAGAACGATAAGCTGTCTTGGAGGTTCGAGACGCTGAGCTCGGGGACAAGATCGGCCCAACCGCCTTGCGGCGCATTCCCCGTGCTATCTGAGGTTGCACGAGAGACAGGATCTGAAAGGAACGATTGAGACATTTTGAGATCACCCGGCGGCTAATTTCATGTCCGACCAGCTTGTCGGCGCGCTCTTCACCGGAATATCAAATCGAAGAGCGTACGCAATCCAATAGCTCTTCTGGGAAACGTCGCTCGACCACGAACACATCCCGCCGCAAGGCATACACATACGACATGAGCGGGTTTGTAGTTTGGATCTGAACTGTCCTACTCAATTCGGGTCGCCCCATCGCGAGCATCACTCGGCTGCTAACATTCAGGCGTCGCCGTCCCTGAACCCGGTTGCCTGGACAGTGATCGCGCTGATCGTGTCCTTGGCTCTTCCATGATCTGCGATAGACCCTCAATGAGGAAACCCGGACCTCGTCTGATCGAGCTCTCTGATGACTTGGGTCCGCACGGTCCGAGGAAAAGCAGCTTGATCGGCATGAAAATACCAGAAGCCGCCGCAGATCGACAGACCGTGCGATACTCATCGGTGCTTGGTCACCGGCTTTCGAAAACCGTACAAGCGTGTGAGAGCCGAGCGCGTTAGTTCACTCTCCAATTCGTGACTCAAAAATGTGAATTGCTTTACAGCGACAGGCCGCCGCGCTGCTAGATTGCGCGCGGCTGATGAGCCCAAGCCAAATCAACTCGATCCCAACTCAGTCGTCGATGCCTGTGCGAGTGTATGTGGGTCCTATCGCCAGGGGCCATCAGCCAGGTTGCGTATCTGACTATGAACCGACGCAGGCGGCAGGCACCTTTCGACCTGCCGGTCATGCAGCAGCAACGCTGCTTCGCTACTCTGACAAGTGCAAAACCGAACTGCTCATTGCGAAACGCCTTTTTGAGGTCCGTGCGGGCCAAGACCATTCGGCCAAGACCATTCGCGACATCGTATTTGCCCGTCATTGGGCTCTCACATTTTCAAGGAGCGCGCTCATGGATGTTCTCGATGTTTTCAGTCAGGACTCGGCACACATCGCCAGCCACATCAGCGACGAACCTTCGGGAAGCAGTCGCGAAGACGAAATCACTCACCGGCGTTGGGCAAGGTGTGTTCTGGCCTTCTATCTCAGCCTGTTCTTGGGAGGTGCGACAGCGATAGCGATCCGTCAGATGGTGACGCCGCCAAGCGGCACAGAACAACATGCCTCGGTGCACTCTGACGTGCTGTCAAAGCACTAGCGGTTCACGAGACGGTAAGAACCAGCTTTTTTATCCCGACTGATATTCATAGGAGTTCGACATGGCGATTGCAGGGTTCGTTCATTCGACATCTCCGGCGCAGGTCACGCGGAACCATGACGGCTGGATCATTGCGGGATACGCTCTGCTCGCAGCTATCGCGCTTGCTGCGCTTTATGTTGCTTCCGGTGGTCCGGGAAACGACCCGGCCGCCCTCGCCACCATGGTGGCCATGCCTTGATTGGTAGCTGAAGATGCGAGGCCTCCTGGTTCTCTTGCTTGCCGCTACGATGATATTGGCAGCCCGCGCGCAGCACCAAGAGGACTTTGTGCCGCGCCCGACCGAACCCATGCCGCAGATCAACGTGCCCTAGCGTCCAGGGGCTTCAGATCGGCGACGCCAGCGGCGCGAATCCGTCTTCGTAGATCAGGCGGAGCGAGTCGATGCGCCCAAGCCGGCTTCTGCATTCGGCGGATTGACCTGGCGGTCTGCTCGGCATCGGCTTTGGAAGTGCACCCGGCAGAGCTGGTTGTACACCGTCATCTACCTTGATACCGTGACGTGGCGGACCAGCGAGAGGCAAGGCTCCTATTGGAACCCCCGGAGGCGGTCGCGCATGAGTCTGCATGGAGAATCTGATCATCGCGCTCCTGCCCCGGGAGCGATACTCCGTTGCGGTGCGATACACCGCCACGCTCATCATCGTGGGCATTGCGACGCTGCTGCGTCTGTCGCTCTCTGAGGAGCTGCAACACTATCCCGTGCTCCTGTTCATCCCCGCCGTGTTCCTGTCGGCGCTGCTGTTCGACAGGGGCTCGGGATTTTTCGCGACAATCGTCAGCGCGCTGATTGCTATCTATCTGTTCATCGAGCCGGCCGGCAGCTTTGGCCTCTACATCCGCGAATTTGTACCGCTCAGCATCTTCGTTGGTATCGGATTCGCCATCTCGGCTGTGATGGAGGCCTTGCGCCGGGCGATCGACAAATTGAGTCGCGCGGAAGCGCAGAAGAGCCTGCTGCTGGAGGAGCTCGGGCACCGGACCAAGAACGATCTCTTCATGGTCTCATCTGTCCTGAAGCTGCAGGCCAGGGCTCAGAAGGACCCTAGGATCAGAAGCGCGTTGGAAGCGGCGGTGGCGAGAGTGGCTGTCATCGCGCGCGCCCAGGAGCGGCTGCGCGGCGACAAGGACGGCGGCACCGTGGAGCTCGCCGGCTATCTCGAAGATCTTTGCCATACGCTCGGCGATATGCTGCGGAATGTGCGACCGATTGCGGTCGTCGTCAATTCAGAGCGCGTCGAGGTCAGTTCGTCCGATGCGGTTTCGATCGGCCTGATTGTCAACGAGCTCGTGACCAACGCCTTCAAATATGCCTTTCCCCAGGACCGGGGCGGCACGGTCAAGGTGATGTTGTCGCGTCACACGAGGGGTCTCGAGCTGGTGGTCGAGGACGATGGCGTGGGTTGTCCTCCAGAGCCGTCTCAGGGCATGGGATCGCGTCTGGTGCGGCTCTTGGCGGCTCAGATGCAAGGTGATTTGAGACGTGATGCCGCACACGGGGGATGCAAGACCATCGTCAGCCTTCCGATCGAGAGATTGGCCTAATGGGGCGTCGTTGCAGAGTTCGTTGCTCAGGTGCGACTACTTCCTCCCACCCTTCCCACCATGTGCATGGCCGTGATCATGATCATGCGAATGGTCGTGGGAATGAGAATGAGACTGCACGGCTTCGATCGGCATCATCACCACATGACCGTGGCGCACGCCGCGCTCGGCGATGACGTGATCGGCGAACGCCTTCACCTCGGTGCTCTTGCCCTTGAGCACGGTGACCTCGAGACAGCTTTCGTGGTCGATATGCACGTGCAAGGTCGCCTGCGCGAGCCCGGAATGATCATGCGCTTCCTGCGTCAGCCGCTTCGGCAATTCGCGCGCGGCGTGATCGTAGACATAGCTCAACGTCGCGATGCAGTTGCGGCTCTCGGTGCCTTCGCTGTCGGCACGCTCGAGCCCGCCGCGCAACAGGTCGCGGAAGGCTTCCGAGCGGTTCGCGTAGCCGCGCTGCGCCATGAAGTCGTCGACGTCGGCCAGCAGGTCGTCGTCGATCGTGATGGTCAGGCGTTGCATGCAGGTCTCTCCCGGGCGGGCCTCTGGGCAGCAGTATGATCTTTTCACATTGACATCATACCGGCGTCACCGTAGCGTTCTTTAACATTCGACAAGCGGGCGCTCCAAGCGATCTCGCCGAAGGCTGTGCGAGGCCGGCGGCGAACGATGGCGCATGCCCGCATGGGATGGCTGGGGCTGCGAGAATGAGTTTGCGTGGGTGGGGCCTGGGCGTGCTGGCATTGTCAGCCGTCCAGCAGGTCGGGATGGCGTGTGCACAAACGGCGGCGGAGCCAGGCAAGCCCGTGGCGGCCGTGACCACGCTCCCTGAAGTCAACGTGGACGCGCCTGCGCGCAGCAGCAAGCCGAAGCCGCAGATCAAGCGCCAGACGCAGCGCCAGCCATCGACCGCGGCCCATCACACCGCCGCCGCGCCGGTGCCGTCGCAGGCGGCCGCCGCCTCCGGCGCACCGAATGTCGCCTCGGGCCCGTCGCTCGGCCAGAGCATGGCGAGCGAAGTCACGATCTCGGGCGAGGAGATCAATGCGCGCCCCGCCACGCGGCCGGGCGAGGTGCTCGAAGCCGTGCCCGGCCTGATCGTGACCCAGCACTCCGGCGAGGGCAAAGCCAACCAGTATTTCCTGCGCGGCTACAATCTCGACCACGGCACCGACCTCGCGCTCTATGTCGACGACGTGCCGGCCAACATGCGGACCCACGCGCACGGCCAGGGCTATGCGGACCTGAATTGGCTGATGCCGGAGACGATCGGCCGGGTCGATGTGCGCAAGGGACCCTATTTCGCCGATGAAGGCGATTTCGCCTCGGCCGGCAGCGTCCATATCGGACTGATCGACAGCGTGCCGAAGGCGATCGCGCAAGTGACGGCCGGCAGCTTCGACTACCGTCGCTTCTTCGCGATGGATTCGAGCAAGGTCGGCAGCGGCAACCTGCTGATCGCCGGCGAAGCGGCACATTATGACGGGCCATGGACCACGCCCGACGACATGCAGAAGCTCAACAGCCTGGTGCGCTACAGCCAGGGCACCGCGACCGACGGCCTCTCGATCACCGGCATGGCTTATGCCAACCGCTGGACCTCGACCGACCAGGTGCCGGAGCGCGCCATGACTTCGGGACAACTCGGGCGCTTTGATTCGGAAGACCCGAGCGACGGCGGCAAGACCAACCGCTTCGCGCTGTCGGGCCGCATGGCCGGCACCGACGATGCCGGCACCTGGAAAGCCAACGCTTATGTGGTGAAGAGCCAGCTCGACCTCTATAACAACTTCACCTATGTGCTGCGCGATCAGCAAAACGGCGATCAGTTTCACCAGCATGACGAGCGCCTGATGCTCGGCGCCAACGCCTCGCGCACGCTGAACAGCAGCCTCGTTGGCTTGCCGATGGAAACGACCTTCGGCGTGCAGACGCGCTATGACGACATCGGGCTGGCGCTGAGCTACACGGCGCAGCGCGCGTTCCTCTCGAACGTCCGCAGCGACAAGGTCGGCGAAGGCTCGGTCGGCCTCTATGTCGAGAACACGGTGCGATGGACCGACTGGCTGCGCACCACGGTCGGCTATCGCGGCGACTATTACCAGGCGCACGTCTATTCGCTGTTCGACGGCAACAATAGCGGAGACACCAGCGCCAGTATCGGCAGCCCTAAATTCCGCATGACCATCGGCCCGTTCAACAAGACCGAGTTCTTCCTCGGCGCCGGCTATGGCATGCACAGCAACGACGCCCGCGGCGCCACCACGACCGATGATCCGAACAATCCCGGCACCAGGCTCGACTCCTCGCCGCTCTTGGTCCGCACCAAGGGCGCGGAGGTCGGCCTGCGCACGCGGATCGTCCCTGGGCTCGACTCCTCGCTCAGCCTGTTCATGCTCAATCAGGATTCCGAGATCCTGTTCTCGGGCGATGCCGGCGACACCGAGGCGAGCCGGCCGAGCCGGCGCTACGGCTTCGAGCTGACCAACCATTATCGCCCGGCGTCCTGGATCGACATCGACGCCGATCTCGCCATGACCCACGCGCGCTTCGTCGGCTATGACAGCGGCCAGGCGGAGACCTTCGCCTCGCTCGCGGGTTATCCAGAAGCGCAGCTCGGCAACGCACCTGGCAACTACATCCCCAACGCGCCGGCGATGGTGGCGTCCGCCGGCATCACGCTGGGCGAAAAGACCGGCTGGTTTGGGGCCTTGCGCTGGCGCTATCTCGGTTCCACGCCGCTCACCGAGGACAATTATTTCCGCTCGACGGCGACCAGCATCTTCAACGGCCGCGTCGGCTTTCGCGACGCCAATGGCTGGCGCATCCAGCTCGACGTGCTGAACCTGTTGAACACCAGAGCCAACCAGATCGCATATGGCTATGGCTCACTGATTCCCACCGACCAGCTCTACAAGGATTGCTATGTCACGCCGCCGGCAACGCCGGTGCCGACGCAGGTGTGCCAGAACGGCGTGATGGACCGCGTGCTGCATCCGGTCGAGCCGCTGACATTTCGGATCACGGTGGCCGGCACGTTCTGAAACGTGCTAGTGTGCACGCCCGCTCCCCAAGCCGGACGCAACTCATGTCCGACCGCACCTCGCATTGGCAGGCCGTCTACACCAGCAAGGCCGAGACTGAGGTCAGCTGGTATCAGGACAATCCGGCGATCTCGCTGCGCCTGATCCGCGACGCCAACGCCGCGCCGGCATCGCGCATCATCGATATCGGCGGCGGTGCTTCGCGGCTGGTCGATGCGCTTCTGGCCGCCGGCTATCGCGCGCTCGCGGTGCTCGACATCTCCGCAGCGGCGCTCGAGGCGGCGCGGGCGCGGCTCGGCACCGCCGGAGCGGAGGTCGAATGGATCACAGCCGACGTGACGACATGGATGCCGCAGCAGCGCTATGACATCTGGCACGACCGGGCGGCGTTTCACTTTCTCACCGAGGAGCGCGACCGCCGCGCCTATGTCGAGCGGATGCGCGAGGCCGTGGTCCCGGGCGGGCAGATCATCATCGGCACCTTCGCGCTCGATGGCCCTGAGAAATGCAGCGGCCTTTCGGTGCAGCGCTACGACGCGCAAAGTCTCGCCGACACGCTCGGCCCGCCGTTCGAGCTGCTCGACAGCTGTACTGAAGCCCATCGCACGCCATGGGATGCGGTTCAGCAATTCCAATTCAGCCGCTTCCGCCGCAGCTGAGTTAGCAACGCGCGACACCGCGCATGCGTCACGCGGTGCGCCACATCAGCTCCAGTCCCTCCAACTCGGCAAAGTCGACAGCCTCGGCCGGAGCTTCATGGCGGGCGCTTGACGCACGCTGTGGACGCGCGCGCGGCGGCGTCCGCTCCAGCCGCTCAGCATCGGCCACGACACGTCGCGCGAGCTTCATCGTCCTGCAGATCAAGACAGCGCCGTCATCGGTCCCCACTGCGAAGCCCGCGCCAAGCGCCGTGATGCAATACCCTGCCATATGCGCCTCCAACCCCCGCGGCAACATCACCCCGCGCGCCTTGTTCCTGGCGACTGTGGCAGGTCTAGTGTCGGCCAAAGGCAGACCGCGGATCTGGTAAACGAGAGGTTAGCCGGCCTTCGAACGAATTGGATTTGCGCTGTCGCACCAAGGCGATGCAGCACGGCCAGAGGCAGTGGTAGCATATGCTTCAGTCATCCTCGGCCTCGTCCTCTTCGTTATTCCGCCCCCGCTTCGAGCGGGCCTCCTTGCGGCTTGGAATCGAACTCGTCAGATCAGGATCGCGCGCACCGTAGCCAAAGCGGTGCTGCTGGGCGCGCGCGGCCACCACCTCGCCCGACACCGCCGCCGGCTGGCAGATCAGGCGGCGGCTGGCGCGGCGCATCAGATCAACGTGGATGTGATCGTAGTGATAGACGTTGGAGCCGGGCGCCAGCACCGTGGTGAATTGCTGACAGGCGCCGGCCTCGACATCGCGCAGGAATCCCTGCTCCTCCGGCAGGCCGTGCCAGCCGTCCTTCACGGTGATGCGCCGGCCGTCGGCCAAGGTAAAGGCGGCGACGTCGAGCGCATTGCCGAACGCGTGTTCGGAGATGTGGGCGCTCGGATTGCCGTTCATGCCGCGACAGGAATAGGCCGAGATCTGCTTGATCTCGACGACGCGCGCGCCAAACCAGCGCATCGCGGCGGGCTGCACGGATTCGGCGAGCCAGTGGTCGAGCGCCGAGACGATCGGGCACGCCAAGGTCGCAGTCGGCTTCACCGCGACCGGCCCGACCGCGCCGACGACGTCGCCACGCGACGGCCCGAGCCGCGGCGCCTCAGGCTGCTGGCCATAGGGCCGCAGCGGCGCTCCCTGTGCCGGCGGATAGGCGCCCGGCGCGCGTTCCGGCGGGAGGTTGATGTCGTCCTCGCCGGGCTCCATCCCGGGTGGATTGAGCGACAGCGGTCCGCTCGCCGGCGCTGCGTAGGCCGGCTGCCGGGTGGTGTCATTGAGATAGCCGGCGGGCGGTGGATAGGATGACGGCGGGATGGACGCCTGCGGAGTGGGTGGCCGCGCCGGATAAGGTTGCGATGACGGATAAGACGACGACGGTGGATAGGCCGGCGGCGGCGAGGTGGCCGGCGGCTGGTTGATCGGCCAGCGCGGCTGATTGCCGATCGGCGCCGGCGGACGCAAATCTTCGTCGGCAAAGCCGTAAGACGCCGTGCCCTCGCCGAGCGCGGCCACCTTCAGCGGATAATCCGCACCGCACATGCCGGGGCCGGTGATCGGCTCGATGCGCACGATCTCGGCGCTCTCCTTCACCGCACCGGATTTCAGGCAGGCGATCTCGGCCTCGGCCCGCCACGGCTCGCGCTCCTGGAAAAATCCACGGCCGCAACCCGCAAGCGAGACAAGGACGATGGAGCCGACGAGATACAAACGAACTCCGCGCGTCATGCCCAGAGATTTGCGGCAATTTGCTTAAAGACTTATCAATGCCGTGTGCTGATACCGCGCGGCCGATCGCGATACGGAACTGGCAGCGCGGCTGTCTTTTTTGCCGCCCCCGATCCGCTATCATCGTCAAATCGATTGCGAAATCGACGGGGAATCCTGGAGCCATTGCCATGACCGTCGCCGGCCGGCTGAGTATGGTTGCCGCCTATCTCGCGTTTGCATTCGTCGGCGCCATTGTGCTCGGCCTGTTTTGAACAAGCAAAGTTGATCTCATTCCGCGCTGAACGCGTTTGCCGCGCCCTGTTCTGCGGCAGCCAGACCTGGAAGCGCGCCGGCTGAGCAGGCAGGTCGTTGATGCTGGTCCTTCATAAAGGCGCGGCCACCGGCCGGGCCCGATCGCATTCATCATGCATTCAGCCGTGCCCCGCTGAAATCGGCGCGTCGCCCTTCCCTCGCCGTCCTCAGCGGATTCATCGTGAACATCCTACGGCTTGCCTTCGCAACCTGGCTGCTTGGCGCCCCGCTGCTCGGCACGCCCGCAAGCGCGGCGCCATCGCTGTCATCGGCAGCCGCCAAGACGCCGCCGACCAGCACGCAGATGGCGCAGGCCCAGCCGACGCAACCGGCCACTCCGCCCGCATCGCCAGACAATGCCGCTGCCCCCGCGAGCGCCGAGCCGATCGGCAATGTCGCCGCGCTGAGCGGCACCGTCACCGTGATCCGCAACAAGGATTCGCTGCCGCTGAAGCTGCGTGACGACATCTTCCTCAACGACGTCGTGCAGACCTCGGCGGCCTCCTCGCTCGGCATCACCTTCGACGACGGCACCACGTTTCATTTGTCGGCCAATGCCAGAATCACGATCGACAATTACGTCTATGAAGACGGCGGCAAACAAAATAGCGCGGTGTTCAATATCGGCCGCGGCACCGTCGCCTTCGTCGCGGCAGCGGTGGCGAAGACCGGGGACATGAAGATCGACACGCCGACCGCCACGCTCGGCATTCGCGGCACCACCGGCGTCGTCGACGTGCCCGACAACGCCTCGGCCGCAGCCGGCGCAACCAACAACGTCGCGATCAAGCTCTATCCCGATGCGGACGGACGCGTCGGGCATATCGAGGTCAACGACCGCAACGGTGCGCGGCTGGGCGCCCTGACGACGGCATCAAGCGGCTTTTCGATTCGCCCGGGCGCCGTCGGCGCCCGCTTCGCCGCCGTTCCGATGGTGATCGCCGCCCGCGAGATCCAGCGCGACCAGGGCTTTGTGCGGCAGGTGCATACGACGCAGAGCGTCGGCCGTCAGATCGTCACCGAGCAGCGCGCCTTCCGCAGAGCCAATCCCGGCCTCGCGCCGAACCGCGGCACGCCGCAGGCACCGCAGCGGCCGAATACCGGCCCCGGCCAGAACAACAATCGTCCCGCTGCGCAGCCGCCCGCGGCACCAAACAACCGGCAGAGCCAGCCACAGCAGCCCGGCGCGCGTCCACCGCAGAACCAGCCGGGACAGCCGAGCCGGCCGCAGCCGAATGACCGCCGCGGCGAGCGACAGAACAATCCGCAGGGACAGCCATCGCGGCAAGGCCAACCACAGCCGCCGGCGCTGCCGGGCCGGCAAGGCCAACAGGGCCAGCCGCCGCAACCGACCACTGCGGCGCGACCCGCAGCGCTGCCAATCCAAGCGCCTCCAGCAAAAATGCATCCTGGCGCCGCGGCGCGGCCTGCCCCGCCAGCCCAACCGCCGCGGCCGGCGCCGCAGCGCAAGCGCCCAGCCCCCAAGCACGGGCGGCAGCCCGAGCCACGCTGACCTGCGGCGCGCGGCCTCCGATAGCGGCGCTGATCGATGTCGAAATCAGGCGACCTTCGCCGGGCGCTCAGCCGTCGCGGCGGGCGCAGCTGCGCGCAGCGGCAAGGACAGCCGGACCCGCAATCCCATGGGCTCGTTCGGCATCAGGGCGATGCTACCGTCATGCTTCTTCAGGATCTCATGCGCGATCGAGAGCCCGAGACCGAAGCCGGTGCCGCTGGCGGAGCGCGCCTGGTCGAGCTTGACGAAGGGCTCGAGCGCGCGCGACTGCAAGGCGGCAGGAATCCCCGGACCGTCATCAGCGATCTCGATTGCGATCGCGCCGTCCATCGAGGCGGCGAGGCTGACGACGACGCTGGTGCCGTGCTTCACGGCGTTCTCGACCACGTTGGTCACCGCGCGCGCCAGCGCCCGCGGCCGGCATTCGTAGACCAACCGCTCCGGTCCGTCGTAAGACACGACATAACCGACGTCGGAGAAATCGCAGCAGATGGTCTCGAGCAGGCTCGACAGCTCGATGCGCGACAGCTGCTCGGCCTTGGAATCATCGCGCAGGTAGTCCAGCGTCTCGTCCAGCATGCGGCTGACCTGATCGATGTCGCGCAGCATGGCGTTGCGCAGCTCGAGCTGGCCGATGCGCTCGGAGCGCAGCCGGAGCCGGGTCAGCGGCGTACGCAGATCGTGGCTAATGGCGGCCAGCATGCGGGTGCGGTCATCCAGCAGGTTGCGGATCCGCGCCCGCATCTCGTTCAGTGCTTCACTGACCTGCACGATTTCGCGCGGGCCCCTTCCGGTCAGGCTCTCATGCGCATCCGGCGAGCGGCCGAAGGCTGCAGCCGCACGCGCCACCGCCGACAAGGGCTGAATGATGGCGCGCGCCACATAGATCGACAACAGCAGCGCCATGAACACGATGATGATGAGAACCACCACGGTGGGCTTCAAGAGCAGCGGCCAAATGCTTGGGCGGGGAACGTCGTCGAACACTAGCGCGCGCTCGGCATCGACCTGCACGATGATCTGCGTCGGCGGGCCGTCGGCATAGCGCACGCCGTTGAGCACGGTGATGTCGCGCTGCGCGGCAAGCTGCCGCCGCGCCAGCTGCGAGGTCCAGGGCGCATCCTTGTCGCCGCGCCTCGCCTGCGCGAGCGCTGCCAGCGGCACGATCTCGGCATTGAGGCCGGAGCTGCGCGCCCCGGACAGCACGCCCTCGACAGCATCCGCATCCTTCGCTGCGCGCACGAAATGGGTGATGTCGATGACGCGCACCACGCCATAGGCCGGGGATTCCTGTTCGTTCGGCGGATCGAAGAAGAGCATCAGAGCGGCGATCACCAGCGCGACGCCGAGCAGGACCGACAGGGAGGCAAGCGCGACGATCTGCGTGGTGATGCCGAACGGCAGCCGCAACCGCTTAATGTCCATCATCGATCGTCTCGACTCGTGGCGTGAAGACATAACCGCCCAGGCGGACGGTCTTGATCATGGACCAGCTCTTCGCGCCCGGCTCGATCTTCTGCCGGATGCGGCTGATGTGAACATCGATGCTGCGCTCGACCGGCCCGGCCTGGCCGCCATGGGCGAGCTCGATCAGTTGCTCGCGCGACATCACGCGGCCTGAGTTACGGCAGAACGCGAGCAGGATGTCGAACTCGGCGCTGGTCAGCGTGATCTTGACGCCCTCGGGGTCGGCGAGCGAGCGCGTCGTGGGATCGATGCGCCAGCCGTCGAAACGCATGGGCGACAGCCGGCGCGTACCCATCGCGCCGGAATAGCCCTGGGCACGGCGCAGCAGCGCGCGAATGCGCGCCACCAGCTCACGCGGGTTGAAAGGCTTGACAACATAGTCGTCGGCGCCGAGCTCCAGTCCGAGAATGCGGTCAATGTCCTCACCCTTGGCGGTCACCATGATGATCGGAACGCCCGAGGTCTGGCGCAGCCTGCGGCAGATGCTCATGCCGTCCTCATCGGGCAGCATCAAGTCGAGCATGATCAGATCGAACGGCTCACGCTGCAGGAGGTCGTTCATCGCGGCTGCAGAGGCGACGAAGCGCGGCGAAAAACCGTGATCCTGCAGCACTTCGGTGATCAGGCTGGCGATCTCCCGATCGTCCTCGACGCAGAGGATGCGGGCATTGCCGGGCAGAGCCGCGTCAGTAGCAACGGTCGCATTGTGTGACGACATCATGGGCGCAACATGGTCGATTTCCGGCTGAAAGAACAGTGCCGAGCCGCGGCCAATGATGGCGAAATCAAGTTGAATTATTAACGTAGAAACATTTCTTGACAGATCTTAATCCGCGGCAATCCGCACTCCGCCTATAGCCTCATCAAACTGATAACAGGGATGTCTTCGCGGTCGGCCTGAATGATCGGCGCGGCATCCTTTGAGTGCAGGCGAATTCGTCGAACGTGAAGACTCCTCTCGTCCTCTTGTGCCTCGCCGGCCTGCCGCTCGCGGGCTGCGCCGTTGGTCCCGATTATGCGACTCCTGCGCTGAGGCTGCCCACGACCTGGAGCAGCGATCGCCATTCACGACCGAAGCCGCCGCAGCTGTCGCATTGGTGGCGCAATCTGAAGGACCCGTTACTCGATGCGCTGATCGCGGAAGCCGTCGACGGCAATCTCGACGTCGCCGCGGCGAAGGCCCGCATCCGCGAGGCACGCGCGACGCGGCGTCAGGCGGTGGGCGCGCTGTTTCCGACCATCACAGGCTCCGGCACGGCGACCGAGAGCCGTACTGCGGCGAGCGCGACCGGTGGCTTCGACGTCAGTCCGACCACCTACAGCCAGTACCAGGCCGGCTTCGATGCGAGCTGGGAGCTCGATCTGTTCGGCGCCAACAGGCGCGCGGTCGAAGCCGCGAGCTACGGCGTCGATGCCGCGGAAGACGATCTGCGTGCGACACTGCTCACGCTGGTTGGCGATGTCGCCTCCTATTACATCGATGCCCGCGCCTATCAGGCGCGCGCAGCGCTCGCCCGCCGCACCGGCGCATCGCAACGTCAGACGGCGGCCCTGACCGAGCGCAAGCTCGCCGCCGGCTCGGCCTCCGCGGTCGATAGCGAAAAGGCCAATGCGCTCGCGGCCTCTACCGAAGCCACGATCCCGACCTATGAAGCCTCCTATCAGCAGCAGGTGCATCGGCTGGGCGTGCTGCTCGGGCGCGATCCGGCCGCGCTCGCGGCGCGCATGGCCAAGGCGACTGCCATTCCGGCGCCGCGGCTGCCTCTGCCCAACGGTATCCCCGCCGACGTCCTGACGACGCGTCCCGACGTGCGCAAAGCCGAACGGCAGCTCGCGCAATACACCGCCAAGATCGGCCAGGCCGAGGCCGCGCTCTATCCCGATGTCAGCCTGAGCGGCTCGGTCTCGACCACGGCGTTGAAGCTCGGCGATCTCGGCAAGACCTCGACGATCGGCTGGTCGATCGGACCGAGCGTGAGCGTCCCGATCTTCAACGGCGGCAAGCTTGCTGCCGCGGTGGAGATCGCAGAATCGCAGCGCGACGAATATCACGTCGCCTGGCGCAGCGCGGTGTTGAGCGCTCTCGAAGACGTCGAGAACGCGATCGTGAATCTAGACCAGGAACGGCTGCGGATCGGAAGCCTAGCCGATTCGGCGAAGCGCTATGGCGAGGCGGCGCGACTGTCGCGCGCGCTCTACGAGACCGGATCGAACACCTTCCTCGACGTGCTCGATGCCGAGCGCTCGCAATTCTCCGCCGAAGACAGCCTGTTGGCTAGCCGCGCCAATGTGGCGAAGGACTATGTCGCGCTCGCCAAGGCGCTCGGCGGCGGCTGGGACGGCGAGATCGACGTGAGCAAGCCGGAGGTGGTGGATACCGGGACGGGTCCGCACTTGGCGCAGAGCCGTTGAGAGTTTGATCGCATGAATGCTCCGCTTAATGCTCCCCTTGCCAATCCGCCGCGACCAATGCCGCTGGCGCAGCCGCAAGATCCCGGCAAGCCGTCGCCGCCGAAGCCGCATCGATCGCGACGCTGGCTGTTATGGCTCCTCGTTGCCGTCGTGGTGGCAGCAGCCGGGCTGGTTGCCCGCGCCAGATGGTCGGACAATGCCGCCGCGAAGCTTGCGACCGCGCCCGTGACGCTCGGCGACGTCGAGCAGACGGTGCTCGCGACCGGCACCCTGAAGCCGGTCAAGCTGGTCGCGGTCGGCGCCCAGGCCTCGGGACGTCTGGTGAAGCTGAACGTCCAGCTCGGTCAGACGGTCAAGGCCGGCGACCTGATCGGCGAGATCGACTCGCTGACCCAGCAATACACGCTGCGCACCAATGAGGCCGCCTTGCGCAATGTGCGCGCCCAGCGCGACGAGAAGCTGGCGACGTTGGCGCTCGCCGAAGCCAATCTGGCGCGCCAGCAGACCACGCTGGCGCAGAAGGCCTCGTCCCGCGCCGACTATGATTCCGCCGAAGCGACCCAGAAGCAGACCGAAGCCCAGATCGCGCAGCTCGATGCGCAGATCATCGAGGCTGAGATCGCGATCGAGACCGCGAAGGTCAATCTCGGCTACACCCGTATCACCGCGCCGATCGACGGCACCGTGCTCGCGATCGTCACCCAGGAGGGACAGACCGTCAATGCGGTGCAGTCCGCACCGACCATCATCGTGCTCGGCCAGGTCGATACCATGACGGTGCGGACGGAGATCTCCGAGGCCGACGTGGTCAAGGTGAAGCCAGGACAGAAGGTCTATTTCACCATCCTCGGCGATCCCGATCACCGCTTCCAGGCAACGCTCCACCATATCGAGCCGGCCCCGGAATCGATCAAGAGCGATTCGAGCTTCTCGTCCTCGAGCACCACGACATCGTCGAGCAGCAGCTCCTCATCCTCATCGTCGTCATCCAGCTCAACGGCAATCTATTATATCGGCGTTTTCGACATCGGAAACGCCGACGGCCGCCTGATGACCTACATGACGGCCGAGGTGCACATCCTGCTCGGCGAAGCGCATCATGTGCTGACGATTCCTGCCTCCGCGCTCGGCAGCGTTGGCCCGGACGGCAGCACTTCCCTCCGTGTCGTCGGCAGCGACGGCGCGGTCGCCAAGCGCGCGGTCAAGATCGGTCTGAACAACAAGATCACGGCCGAGGTGCAGTCGGGCTTACGCGAGGGCGAGCGCGTCGTCATCGGTGCGGCCGAGGACACGACGTCCAAGAAGACGGTGATGCCGCCGCCGCCCGGAGGGCCATGAGCGTGGCCGAGCCTCTGATCACGTTGGAGAAGGTCAGCCGCGCCTACGCCTCCGGCGAAAACACGGTCTATGCCCTGCGCGAGCTCGACATCACGATCGCGCGCGGCGAGATGGTGGCGATCATCGGCGCCTCCGGCTCCGGCAAGTCGACCCTGATGAACATCCTGGGCTGTCTGGATCGGCCGACGTCCGGCAGCTACCGGATCGCCGGACGCGAGATGAACTCGCTCGACCCGGACGAGCTGGCGGCGCTGCGCCGCGAGCATTTCGGCTTCATCTTCCAGCGCTACCATCTGCTTGGCGAGCTCACGGCCGCCGACAATGCCGAGGTGCCAGCGGTCTATGCCGGGCTGTCACCGGCTGCGCGGCGCCGGAAAGCGATCGGGCTGCTCGAACGGCTCGGCATGGGCGGCCGGACCGAGCACAGGCCGGGCCAGCTCTCGGGCGGCCAGCAGCAGCGCGTCTCGATCGCGCGGGCGCTGGTCAACGATCCCGACGTCATCCTGGCCGACGAGCCGACCGGCGCGCTCGACAGTCGCAGCGGTGAGGAAGTCTTGCGCATTCTCGATGAGATCAGCGCCACCGGCCGCACCGTGATCATCGTGACGCATGATGCGAGCGTTGCCCGGCGCGCGCGGCGCATCATCGAGTTGCAGGACGGCCGCATCCTGTCCGACCGCCCCAACCCGGAGCGCGTAGGCGCCGCACTGGCGCGAACGTCCGAGGCGACCGCACAAGAGACGGCGTCGGGTTCGTGGCGCGCCCTGTTCGACCGCTTTCGCGAAGCGGCGCGGATGGCGCTGCTGGCGATGAACGCGCATCGGCTGCGCGCCTTCCTCACCATGCTCGGCATCATCATCGGCGTCGCCTCGGTGGTCTGCGTGCTGGCGCTCGGGCTCGGCTCGCAGGAGCGCGTGCTGGAGAACATCAACAGCCTCGGCACCAACACGCTCGAGGTGTTTCCCGGCAAGGATTTCGGCGACACCCGCTCGGGCAAGATCAGGACGCTGGTGCTGTCCGATGCACGCGTGCTGGCGCAGGAGACCTATGTCGATGCGATCTCGCCGACGGTGTCCACCACCAGCACGCTGCGGTTCGGCGCGATCGAGGTCAGCGCGCAAGTCAGTGGCGTCAGCGAGGACTATTTTCGCGTCAAGGGCACCAAGCTGGCCGCGGGTAGCTTCTTCGATCATGACACCGTGCGCTCCTACGCCCAGGATGCCGTGATCGACGACAATGCGCGCAAGGCGCTGTTTCCCGATCCCGACGCCGACCCGCTCGGCCGCGTGATCCTGATCGGCAAGGTGCCGTGCCGGGTGGTCGGCGTGACCAAGCAGCAGCAGGGCGGCTTCGGCTCCAGCGCCAATCCGACCGTCTATCTGCCCTACTCCACCGTGGAGGCGCGCTTCCTCGGCAACCAGATCCTGCGCTCGATCAGCCTGCGCATCGCCGAGACCACGCCGATGGATGCCGCCGAGCGCGCCGTCACCGCGCTGCTCACCGCGCGCCACACCACCAAGGACTTTTTCATCCTCAACACCGACGACATCCGCCAGACCATCCAGAGCACCGCACAGGTGCTGACCTTGCTGGTCGCCGCGATCGCCGTGATCTCGCTTCTGGTCGGCGGCATCGGGGTCATGAACATCATGCTGGTCTCGGTCTCCGAGCGCGTCGGCGAGATCGGGGTGCGCATGGCGGTCGGCGCCCGCCGCAGCGATATCCTGATGCAGTTCCTGATCGAGGCGGTGTTGATCTGCCTGCTCGGCGGCTCGCTCGGCATTGCCGCCGCCCTGCTGTTCGGCACAGTCTTCAACGCCTTCGATGTCGGCTTCCGCCTGATCTATTCGCCGCTGGCGATGGTCGGCGCTGCCGTCAGCTCGATGGCGATCGGCATCGGCTTCGGCTACATGCCAGCCCGCAATGCCTCGCGGCTCGATCCCGCCACCGCGCTGGCAAGGGAGTAGCGGCGGCTTGTCAATATCCGCCGGCGATGACCGCGACGCCGGCAACGGCGAGCGCGGCACCGGCCCAGGCCGCTGCCGGTGGCCGCACTCCGCTCGTCATCCAGAGCAGAGGCAGGATCGCTACCGGCGTGGTCGAGGACAGCGTCGAGACGATGCCGACCGGCTGCCCGGACAGCGCAAACAGCACCAACGTCATGCCGACACCCATGCCGAGCACGCCGCTCGTGGCTGATCGGAGCGCGACCGCTATGGTCGGCGCTTCGCTATGAAAGCCCGGCAGGCGTGACATGACGAAGAGTCCAAGCAGTCCAACAGCGGCACGGACGGCGGTGGCTGTTGCCGGATCGACGCCAGCCGCCATTACCGGCCGCGCGATCAGGACCGCGCCGGCCGCAGCCGCCGCTGCCGCCAGCCCAAACACCACACCTCCGATCGACGTGCCATGACCTTCATCCACCGTGGTCAGCTTCGCTGACGGTCGGCATATTATGGCGAGCGCGACCCCGCCAATGACGGCGCCGATTCCGGCGACCTTCATGAGCGACAATGTTTCGCCGAGCAGAAGATAGCCCAAGACCGCAGCAAAGGGCGCCCAGCTCGTGTAGATCACCGAGGTCTGCCGAGGCCCAAGCCGCGCCAGCGCCGCATAGAAGCAGGAGTCGGCGATGACGATGCCAATGACCCCAGAGGCACCGAGCGCCAGAAGCTGCTTCGCGGAGGGCAAGGCCCAATGGCCGCCCAACACAACGAGGAGCACCACGACGATGAGCGCGGCCACAAGTCGCCAGCAATTGAAGACGACCGGACCGAGATGGCGGATGGCGCTTGGGGCAACCAGATTGCTCAGCGCGATACTGAACGCGGCAATGAGTGCCGCCAGATCGTACAGCATGGATCGCAGCCCATCCCCGACCAAAGGCCAATGGGTCTAGCTTACGACAAAACTGCGCTGTCAGCGCGAGGCCGTCTCGGTCACCTTCTGCTCGGCCGGGGCGCCCTTGTCGGCCCATTCTGGCGGCGCACCGAGCCGGTTGGCCACCAGGCCAATGACGCCGGGATCGCGACCGAACGCCTCGCAGGCCGCATATTTCGGCTTGCCACCGAGCGAGGATCCGATCTTGTCCAGCGACGGCAACTGCGGAAGCTTGCCGAACGGCGTCGTTCCCGTCACCAGCATCTGGCCGAAATCGTCGCTAAACGCGACGGCGAGCTCGTAGGCGTCCCCCGCGGTCGACAGCGTCGGCGAGTTGGTGAAGGAATTGGCGCCGCGCCCCCAGACCATCGCGGCCTGTTGCTTGCCACCCCGATCCAGCGCCTCGGCTTCGATGGTCAGGCTGCCGAGCCCGATCGGCAGCCGCGGCACCGGCACCGGAGCCGCGACGCCAAGCGCCGCCGGGACCACCGACACCACTTTCGATGCTCCCGCCGCGATCCTGTCCGTGGGGGAGGCCTGCGTGACCACGGCGTGCGTGGTCAAATCGGCCGCCTCGCCGCGCCCCACGACGACGAAACGCTCGCTCAAATCGACGCACAACGCGCGATCGACAGCATTGGCAACGAGCTTGCGCTGTTCATCCGACAGAGCCGGCGCCGCGTTTTGTGGGAAGATCGCCGGCGAGACGCGGATGGTCTTCGCGGCAAGCACCCTGTCCTTGTTGACGTGGAGGAGCGACTTCGCAAGCACGCCGTCCGATGGCGCCAGCTCCTGATAGGAAGCAAGCGTGCCGCTCTGCGTCATCGGCGCGGTCGCGCAGCCGCACAACATGAGCGCGAGAGCGGGACTGATGAGGTTCGCCGCGATGTGCGTTGAGCGGAAGCCCCTGCCGATGCCGATTGCAGCGACACGCTGCGGCACGACGTCTTCACCACGCATCCGGCTGCCCCCACACTCATCGTTGCGCGTCTGACACGCGAGCGCGCGATCTCTGTGAGAAATAGTGAGTGCATGGGAGCGGCGGGATTAAGAATACGAGGCGGCGTAACGAAATGTTGAGACGATTAGTTCGCGCTCATTCATGCCGCGCCACGGCCATTGTTAAGTCAACGCAGTGGCGGTTGTCCGCCCGGGACACGCTTTTGCTACAACTGAGCCTCGATCGCGGCCTTGTCGATCACTGACCAAACTCGCCAGATTTTGGCGTCCTGAAACAAATAGAAGACATTTTCCGCAAACGAGACTCTCTTCCCATTCACAGCGAGGCCGAGGAATTGTCCCTTAGGCGTACACTCGAACTTCAACCGGCTCGCGATGTAAGGCGGATCCGAGATCAAGAGCTCGACGTTGAAATAGAGATCAGGAATCTCGCGGAAATCCTGCTCCAGCATCGCGCGATAGCCGGCGAGCCCGAATGGTCGCTCGTTATGGTGCACGTCGTCGGCGACGAACTGCCCAAGCTGCGGCCAGTCCTGCCGGTTGAGGCAGGCGATGTAGTCGCGGTAGATGTCTGAGAGTTCGTTCCTGGTCATGTCAGTCCTCCGTCGTCCCGAGCGGCGCTGGGAGCGATCAAATTGCTCAGCGCAATACTGAATGCGGCTGCGAGTGCCGCCAGATCGTACAGCATCAACGAAAGCCCATTTCCATCCGAACGCCGGTGGACCCAAGCTTACGACGAAGCAGCGCTATTGTCGTGATGCGGCCTCGGTTGCCTGCTGCTCGGGAGGCGCGCCCTTGTCGGACCATTCCGGTGGCGCGCCAAGCCGGTTGGCCACCATGCCGACGAGGCCGGGATCACGACCGAACGTCTCACAGGCGGCATATTTCGGCTTGCCGCCGAGCGAGGACCCGATCTTGTCGAACGACGGCAATTTCGGCGGCTTGCCGAACGGCGTCTCGCCCGTCACCAGCAGCTGACCGAAATCGCCACCGAACGCGACCGCGAGCTCATAGGCATCGCCTGCACTCGATACGGTCGGCGAGTTGGTGAAGGAATCGGCGCCGCGCGCCCAGACCATCGCGGCCTGCTGCCGGCCGGACTGGTCCAGCGCCTCGGCCTCGATCGTGAGGCTGCCGAGCCCGATCGGCAGCCTCGGCACCGGCGCCGGCACACCGAGCACACTCGGGACCACCGAAACCACCTTCGAGGCGCCGGCAGCCACCTTGTCGGTTGGCGATGCCTGCGTGACCACGGCTCGCGTCGTCAGATCGGCCGGCTCACCCGGCCCCACGATCTTGAAACGCTCGCTCAAGTCCATGCACAGCGCCCGATTCACCGCATTGGCAACCAGCTTGCGCTGCTCGTCCGACAAGGCCGGTGCGGCAGTCGGCGAAAATGCGGCAGGCGAGATGCGGAGCGTCTTCGCGGCCAGCACGGCGTCCTTGTCGACGTGGAGCAGCGATTTCGCGAGCACGCCGTTCGACGGCGCGAGATCCTGATAGGAGGCAAGCGCGCCGCTCTGGGTGATCGGCGCCGTTGCGCAGCCGCACAACATGATCGCCAGGCCGAGACCGATGAAGCCCGCACCATGCATCGCGATGCGCGCCAGACGGGAGACTCTGCAAATACCGACCGCGGCCGCCGACTGCGGCACGACGTCTTCATCACGCATCCCGCTGCCCCCACTCTCATCGTTGCGCGCGCGACACGCGGACGCACGACCTCTATGCGAGCAATAGTGAATAGATGGGAGCGGCGAGATCAAGAAATATTACGAAACGTAATGAAGTATTGCAGCGCAGCCACTGACGCGGCGGCGCCATCGGTTTCATCATCGACTGATCCACGTGACGAATCCGCGCACCATCACCCCGCGAGCTTATCCAGCGTGATCGGCAGATCGCGCACGCGCTTTCCGGTCGCGTGATAGACTGCGTTGGCGATCGCGGACGCGACGCCGACGATGCCGATCTCGCCGACGCCCTTGATGCCCATCTTGTTGATGATGCTGTCCGGCTCGTCGACGAAGATCACCTTGATGTCATGCACGTCGGCGTTCACCGGCACGTGGTACTCGGCGATGTTGGCGTTCATCACGCGGCCGAAGCGATGGTCGAGCTGTGCTTCCTCGTGCAGCGCCATGCCGATGCCCCAGACCACGCCGCCCATGATCTGGCTCGCCGCGGTCTTGGTGTTGATGATGCGCCCGGCGGCGACCGCGTTGACCACGCGCGTCACCCTGATCACGCCGAGTTCCTCGTCGATCTTTACTTCCGCAAAGATCGCTGAATGGGTGTTGTGGGCGTGGCTCTGCTCTTTCTCGAAGTCGGAGCCGCGCTCCTTCTCGATCCGGTCCATGCCGGCATGCCGCATCGCATCCGCCATGGCGATCCGGCGGCTGCGGTCGCTGCTCGCCACGATGGCGCCATCCGCCAGCATGACCTCGTCGGGCGCGAGCCCCTGCAACGGCGTCTCCGGCATCGCCTGCGCCGCCTTCAACAGCTCGGCGCGGATGTCGTCGGCCGCATTGACGATGGCATGCGAGATCGAGGCCGCGGTCCATGACCCGCCTTCCACCTGCGCCTTCGGCAGACTGGAATCGCCGAGCTTGACCGTGACGCTGTCGAGCGGCACGCCGAGCCGTTCGGCGGCGACCTGCGCGACGATCGTATAGGTGCCGGTGCCGATGTCGGAGGCCGCGCTTGCCACCTCGACATGGCCGTTGGCGGTCATCACGATCCGCGTCGCGAACGGCATCTGCAGCGCTTCCCAGACGCCGCTGGCCATGCCCCAGCCGACCAGCTCGTGGCCGTCGCGCATCGATCGCGGCTCGGGATTGCGCTGCGTCCAGCCGAACGCGTTCGCTGCCTGCCGATAGCACTCCTTGAGCTGCTTGCTGCTGAAGGGCAGGCCCTTGTCCTGATCCTGATCGGAATAACAATGCAGCCGCAGCTCGACCGGGTCCATCTTCAGCGCCACCGCGAGTTCGTCCATGGCGCATTCCAGCGCATAGACCCCGCTGGCCGCGCCGGGCGCGCGCATGTCGCCGGGCGTCGGCATGTCGAGCTTCGCCAGCCGGTGCGTCGCGCGCGAAGTCTCGGAGCGATAGAGCACGTCGCCCCAGCCGATGTCGTTGCGGGAGAACGATTCGTGCTGCGAGGTCATGGCGATGGCCTCGTGGGTGAGGGCTGCCAGCGTGCCGTCCGCATGGGCGCCGAGCGCCAGACGCTCGATGGTGGCGGGGCGATAGCACAGGCCGTACATCTGCGCGCGGCTCAGCACCACCCGCACCGAACGCTTCAGCTTGAGCGCCCCCATCGCCGCCAGTACGACCTCATATTGCGGCCGCAGGCCGGAGCCGAATGCGCCGCCGACGAACGGCGACAGCACCTGAACGTTCTCGGACTTCAGCCCGAAGACACCGCAGACATATTGCTGCACGTTCTGCACGCCCTGGGTCTTGTCGTAGACGATGAGCTTTCCGCCGCGCCAGATCACGGTTGCGGCAAACAGCTCCATCGGATTGTGATACTCGATCGGAACGACATATTCGGCGTCATGCCGCACCGCCGCGCCCGCCAATGCCTTGAGCGCATCGCCGCGCGGCTTCACCGGCTTGTCGACCTTGAAGGCCTGCTCACGCCGGGCGTGGAGGTCGGTCGCGGAGCTTTCGCTGTTATAGTTGATCTCGACCAAGGTTGCGGCGAAGCGCGCGGTGTCCTCGTCCTCGGCCACCACCAGCGCCACCGGCTGGAAGTTGAAGTGAACCTTGTCGTCATAGAGCGGGCGGAACGGCGCGCCGCCATGCGGCGCGACATCGTCGCGATAGTCGTCGTCCTTCGACCCCATCTTGACGCGGTTCTTGTGGGTGAGAACATCGATCACGCCCTCGACGGCAAGGGCGCGGCTGGGATCGATGGAGGCGATACGCCCGCGTGCGATGGTCGAGGAGACCACCACGCCATAGGCCAGGTCGGGTGCAGTGAACTCGCCGGCATATTTGGCGGCGCCGGTGACCTTGGCGCGACCATCGACGCGGGAGGTCGCGGTGCCGATGTAGGTGGAAGTGTGATCGGGCATGTTGTCAGGCATGGGATCACCGGATCGTCTTGACGGACTGGATTTGCGGGGTGGCATTCGCAGCCTGCGTCAAGGTGCGAATGATGGCGCGCCGCGCGAGGGGGATCTTGAACGCATTATGGGCATGGCCTTTGGCGTCCTTGAGCAGGACGTCCGCTGCGTCGGCGAAGACATCGCGGCTGGGCGCCTGTCCGCGCAGCGCCTCTTCCGCCGCGCTGTCGCGCCACGGCTTGTGCGCCACGCCGCCCAAGGCAAGCCGCGCCTGCTGAATATGACCGCCCACGAGCTCGAGCGCAGCCGCGACCGAAACCAGCGCGAATGCGTAAGACAGCCGGTCGCGGATCTTCAGATAGCTGTAGTTCGCTGCAAAGCCCTGCGGCGGCAGTTCGATCGCGGTGATGATCTCGTCGATGCGCAGCGTGTTGTCGAGGTCCGGCCGGTCCCCCGGGGGCCGATGGAAATCGGCAAACGGGACGATGCGCGCGCCGGTGGGGCCTGCGACATGCACGCTGGCGTCAAGCGCAGCCAGCGCCACGCACATGTCGGACGGATGGGTGGCGATACAGGCATTGCTGAACCCAAGGATGGCATGGTTGCGGTTGAGGCCGTCCTTCGG
>NZ_CAFK01000188.1 GCF_000239815.1 Bradyrhizobium sp. STM 3843
TGTATTCTTGTATAATGAGCGTCGGCGCGGAGACTGCGGACTTCGCCGGCATCGATGAAATGGGTGCCGTTGGCGCCTTCGACCGGGAGCCGTGACGCCGCAAGCCGCGGCGGCTGGCCGATGCCGCCCAGCGGCGCCGGCATCAGGCGAACACTGTTTGGGGGCACCGCCGGCCCCTCGGGCGCCGCAGATGGCGCGACCTCGGCAGTCGCCGGTTCCATATTCGCTGCTGGGTCGGCCACTGCCTCGGCCTGCCGGCGCGGATCGGGCACGAGGGAGAGCAGGAAGCCGGCCGCGACCACAAAGCACAGCACGGCGACCACGATCGACAGCACTTGCTGCGAAGCAGCAAGGCCCGCGGCGACATGGTGATGCGCTTCTGCCGTGAGCGGCACGAAATGCATGCCGAGCATGGCAGTATAGTGCATGCCGGAGACGGCAACACCGAAGGCGATCGCGCTTGCGGCCAGGCGCAGGCCGTCCTGTCGCGCCAGAAAGATGCGCAAGCCCCCATAGGCGGCCAGCATCGCGATCGCCACGGACAAGAGCACCATCAGCGGATCATGCGTGATGCCGAACTGCCCCGCGAGGCCGTGGATGCCGACATAGTGCATGCTGGCAATGCCGGCGCCGAGCAGCACGGCGGAGGGAATGATCCGGCGCGGTGACGGCTCGCCGATGCTGACGAAGAACAAGGAGACGCCCACCACCAGCGCGCAGATCAGGAACGAGACGATGGTCGGCAGCACCAGATACACGGCGTCAGCCGGAATCGGCGCGGCCATCACGCCGACGAAATGCATGGTCCAGATGCCGACCGCCAAAAATACGGCGGCTCCGGACAGCAACACGCGGCGGTTCACGCCCGCCGCATCACGAATGCGCGCGGTCAGGCTGAAGCCGGTGTAGCCGCCCAGGATCGCGATCGCCACCGACAACGCGACAAGAAAGGGATCGTGTCCGTCGAACATGATGCTTGGCCAGCCCGTCGCCACGGACCGGCGTCCTCCCATCGCCGACTTTATAGGTGCGGCGGTGAAGATGACAACCAAATGGACCGGGCATGATCGCGGCGGGATACGATCGCGCTTCCGGATGGCGCGGAAGCATCGTCCAGGAGCTTCTTTGATGTGGCTCGGTAACGACCTAAACGTCGGTGTCGTCCCGGCGAACGCCGGGACGACACCTCATTTGCCGTACTAGCTGCACATAACCGACCCTGGCCTTGCTTTCGCCGGACTACACGATCCCCGCCGCCACCTGGCCGCGCAGACGCTCAAGGCTCAGCAGCGTGTTGGCGCAGGCCTCGGCGACCTCGATGCCCTTGACCGCGAAATGCTTGCGGAAGAACTCGAAATGCGCCTGCGTCTCGTGGAATTGCTGCGGCGTCAGCACCGCCGAGAACACCGGCACTTCCGTTCGCAACTGCACATCCATCAGCGCCTTGATCACGGTGTCGGCGACGAATTCGTGCCGGTAGATGCCGCCATCGACGACGAGCCCGGCGGCCACGATCGCCGTGTAGCGGCGGGTCTTGGCCAGGAGCTGTGCATGCAGCGGGATCTCGAACGACCCCGGCACCTCGAAGATGTCGACGCGCTCGCGTGCGATATGGCGCGCCTCGATTTCGGCGAGGAAGGCGATGCGGCACTCGGCCACGACATCGCGATGCCAGGCCGACTGCACGAAGGCGACGCGCTGCGGCTTGGTGAAACGCGGATGCGACGGCGTCGGCGGCGCCTCGTCCGGCGGACCTGGCTCCGCGGGCACGGCGGCCTGCGGAGCAGCTCCAATGGCTTCGGTTTCGGCTTGTTCGATTTCAGCTTGGGGGTCTTGCAACATCTGATTCATGGTTGTCCTCGTTTGAGACCAGAATCAGGGCATACGGAACGACGACGCCCCCGCGCATGAACGCGCGAGGTGCCGGGACCCGTTCTCTTTCATCCGGACTGTAACCGTCGGCCTCGGAGTCGCACCGAATCTGCTGACCCTTGCCCGATCGCAAGATCAGGCAAGGCGCTCGCGGGCTTGGGCACCCCGACCGGGGGGCGCCCTTACCGCCGGTGGGGAATTCCACCCCGCCCTGAGAACATGGGCCGCCCGGCTGGACGACCCGTCCCAAATATGCCGGGCGTCGTCGGGCCGGGCAAGTTCCTTGGCCCGGCGAAAGCCGACCACCGGCCATGCATCTCTGGCCGTCCCGGTTCCTGGACGGGCGAGTCAAATCGGTCACATCGAGCAAAGTTCGGCGAATCCGATTCCGTTTTGTTCTCGGCGGGCCGAAATCCACAGGCTGGATGAGCTGTGGACGAAATGGGGTTTCGTTGTGGACGGATTCAGCGTGCAGTTGCGCCGATTCCGCAAATCACATCAGTTTGTTCGCGCAACGCCCGGGGCTTCGCTCGGGACTGCAAGCCGGTTGCGATTGGCGCCTTAAGGGCGCGGGGCCGGGTCGCCGCGTATGTACCACCGAGAACAAAAGACAAGAGGTCGAGACGGCATGTCCTTGCTCGAAGGCATCATCGATTCCGGGAACGATCCGCTGACCGTGGTCGAGACCATTGCTGCCGACAACAACTGGGCGTTCGAACGCTCCGGCATCGACGAAATAACGATCGCCTCAAGGGGGCAATGGACGGACTATCAGCTCTCCTTCACCTGGATGGCCGAGATCGAGGCACTGCATCTCGCCTGCGCCTTCGACATGAAGATTCCGGAAATGCGGCGCGCGGAGGTGCAGCGGCTGATCGCCGCGATCAATGAGCAGCTCTGGCTCGGGCATTTCGACATCTGGACCCATACCGGCATGGTGATGCACCGCCAGGCGCTGGTGCTGCCCGGCGGCATCACCGCCTCGGAGCGCCAGTGCGCCAGCATGCTCGACGGCGCCATCCACGCCTGCGAGCGCTATTTCCCGGCCTTCCAGTTCGTGGTCTGGGCCGGGAAATCGACCCAGGAAGCCATGGCCGCGGCGCTGTTCGACACCGAGGGCGAGGCGTAGGCCTCCACCATTGCTGTCGCCCCCGCGAACGCGGGGGCCCATACCAAGCGATGCGGATGTCGCGCGCGATGCTTGTTGCCGATAGCTCGATCCACTAGAACCGCAGGTGGTTATGGGTCCCCGCGTTCGCGGGGACGACAACGGCATGTGCGGTGAGACCCGTGAACCACAATCCACTTCAACACATCACTGGCACCATCGTGCTCGCGGGCGCCGGCAAGATGGGCGGCGCGATGCTGACCGGCTGGCTGGCGCAAGGGCTCGATCCGTCGCGCGTTGTGATGATCGATCCTGCGCCGTCGGACGAGATCAGCGCGCTTGGGGCCAAGGGCGTGCGGCTCAATCCAGCTGAGGCGGCGGACGCCGACACGCTGGTCGTTGCGGTGAAGCCGCAGATGTTCCGCGACGCTGCGCCTGCGCTGAAGCGCTGGGTTTCACCGGCAACGCTGGTGGTCTCGATCATGGCCGGCACCACCATCGCCGCCCTGCAGGAGCTCTGCGGCGGCGCCGTCGTGCGGGCGATGCCGAACACACCGGCCGCGATCGGCCGCGGCATCACCGTGGCGGTGCCGGCAAGCGATGTCAGCGCCACCCAGCGCGCGACTGCGGACGCGCTGTTACGCGCCACCGGTGCGGTCGCATGGGTCGATGACGAGAGCCTGATGGACGCGGTCACGGCCGTATCGGGCTCGGGCCCGGCCTACCTGTTCCTGCTCGCCGAAGAGCTCGCCCGCGCCGGCGTCGCCGCCGGCCTGCCGGAGGCGCTGGCGACGAAGCTCGCGCGCGACACCGTGTCGGGCGCCGGCGAGCTGCTGCACCGGTCCGATCTCTCCGCCGCCACGTTGCGCCAGAATGTCACCTCTCCCGGCGGCACCACCGCGGCGGCGCTCTCGGTGTTGATGGGCGAGGATGGATTCGGTCCGCTGCTGACCCGTGCGGTTGCGGCCGCGACGGCGCGGTCGAAGGAATTGGCGAAGTAGAAACCGCGCCCCTCATCGTCATTGCCGGGCTTGACCCGCCTGCGCGGCCGAAGCCGCTTCGGCGAGGCGAAGGCCCGGCAATCCATCATCTTCGTAAGAACTATTTGAGTTGATTCATTCGATGGATGCGCGGGTCAAGCCCGCGCATGACGAGGCTTGTCTGCCGCTACGGCACCCCGAACCGCTTCTTGAATTGCGCGACGTTGACGAGCCCGCGGCCGTGCCGGCCCTCGCCGATCTTGAGATCGCCATGGAACGCCGTGACCGCAAAGCGGATCACGCGGCGCTCGACCTCGATGACCTCGGCCGTGGTGCGGATGGTGGCGCCGACGGGCGCAGCCGCCAGGTGCTTGACCTCGACCTCGGTGCCGACCGTCACCCAGCCCTCCGGCAACGCGGCGCTGATCGCATCGCCCGATGTCATCTCCATTTCCAGGATCATCATCGGCGTCGCATAGACCATCGGCATGTGCGCCAGGAAATGCCCGACCGTGCGCTCCGGCGGCACCACCAGGATGCGTTCGGCACGCAGGCCGATCTTGATGATGTCACGTGCGTCCATGACTGCTCCGAATTCCGCTGTCGTCCCGGACAAGCGCGCGGCACGCGTGGGCCGATCCGGGATCCATAGCCACCGGCCTCGACGTTAGATGACGCTGGACGACGACCCGCCGTCACAACACATTTCTGTGGTTATGGGTCCCTGCTTTCGCAGGCACGGCAGCGGAGCTTATTTCTTCTGCTCGGCCGCGCGCTCGACGAAGGTCTTGCCGCCCTTCATCTTGTGCGACAGCGGCGCCTCGTTGATCTGGATCACCACGGCTTCCGCATCGACGCCGAGATGCGTCACCAACGCCTTGGTGATGTCGCGCATCATGTTGGCCTTCTGCTCGTCGGTGCGGCCGGCGGCCATGTTCACGGTGATCTCAGGCATTCCTGTCTCTCCATCTCGCGCGACGCGGCGCACTGCACCCTCTCCCCTTGTGGGAGAGGGTGGCAAAATCGAACGAAGTGAGATTGAGCCGGGTGAGGGGGTCTGTCTCCGCGGA
>NZ_CAFK01000187.1 GCF_000239815.1 Bradyrhizobium sp. STM 3843
TTATCAGTCCACTCCGCTTGCGGAGGTGCAGCGCTGGAGCGAGGTGCCGGCTGGCACGCCGCTGTTCGAGAGCATCGTCGCGTTCGAGAACTATCCGGCCGAGATGTCGGCGCTGGGCGGCCTCGCCGAGACGATCCGGATCAGCGAGGTGAGCCCGGTGGAGCGGACCAATTATCCGCTGACCTTGCAGGTCACGGTCGGCGAGCAGCTGGGGTTCCGGTTGATTGCGGATCGCGAACGGTTCGAGGCTGCAGCAGTCGAGCGGCTGCTCGGCTATTTTGCGCGGCTGCTGGGTGAGATCGTCGCCGATCCCGCGCGGCCGCTGGCGGCGCTGTCATCACTCGGCGAGGACGAGCGGCACCAGGTGGTGAGCGCGTTCAACGCCACGGCAGTGAAGTACCCGCAGAGCCTGCTGTATGCGCCGTTTGCAGCACAGGCGGCACGGACGCCGGAGAAGATCGCGCTGCGCTTCGAGGACGCAACGCTGACTTACGGCGAGCTCGACCGCCGCGCCAACCAGCTGGCGCATCATCTGCAGCAGCTCGGCGTCGGCCCCGATGTCGTGGTCGGCGTTTTGGCCGAGCGCTCATTCGAGATGGTGGTGGCGCTGTTCGGCATCCTCAAGGCGGGCGGGGCCTACCTGCCGCTCGACCCCGGCTATCCGGCCGAGCGGCTCGCCTACGTGCTGGATGATGCCAAGGCGCCC
>NZ_CAFK01000186.1 GCF_000239815.1 Bradyrhizobium sp. STM 3843
CGCATCTTTCGATGCGATGCTCCCTCTCCCCGCAAGCGGGGCGAGGTTGAAGTCAGTTTGCGGCTCGGACCGCCTTGTCAACCGCAGGCATTTCTGTCGTCACCGCGCCATTGCGCGCCGCGCCAAAGCCAACCCCATCAGCACGAAGGCCGAGGTCACTTCCGGACCACCGACCAGGATCCGGGTCGGCGTCTTCATCTTGTTCCACTCATAGGCGCGGTAGGGGTGGCGCCGGCCACCTTCGCCGAACCGGGTGACAATGCAATGCAAAGCGGGGACGAAGCTCGCGGTCTCACCGCCGAGATGGCCAAGCGCGATCAGCGCCAGCGCCGCGTCGAACACATTCATCTCGCGGCTGATCAGATCATCCTCGACAAAGGCGAGCACCCGCGCGCGGATCCGGCCGAAGGCGCCGCCGGGATCGATGGCTTCGCGCGCCGGCGGCGGCAATGCCATGAACGCGGCGTAGCAGCGGCCGAAATAGGCGCAATAGAGCTCCGGCAGATAGTAGATATGCGAGCGCGGATCGGCGAAGGCGCCACTGACGGCCAGGCGCAGCTGAAAGGCGACGATCCGCTTGATGGTCTCGAGCCGCTCCCGCGTCTCCAGAATCTTCCAGCGCGACAGGTTGCGGAACGAGACCTCGAGGACGTCAAGATTGAGGGTGGGATCGAGATCGTTGCCGAACGGGCGCTCGCCGGCCAGGCTGTCGATCCAGGTGGCGATGCCACCTTCATAATCGATAGTGTCGTTGATCGGCACGGTGACGCACGGCTCGTTGACGCCTGCGCGCACCTGATAGCCGGCGTAGAAATCGACCAGCGGCTGATCGAGCATCGGATCGTCGGCGCCGGCCTGCGTTGCGGCCGAGAATGAACAGGCCGTCGTGTCGCAATCCGGCACATAGATGCCGAATCCGAGATCCTGCTTGATCTGCGCGAAGAAGCGGGAGAAGCGCGGATGCGGCGCCGGCGCGAGCGCCGTTACGACATTGTAGACCGTTCCATCGGCGCCGCGGACCTGTTCGCGGCTGGTTTTCAGGCAGAACTCCACCATGGCCGAGATGGCGCCGCGCGCGGCGGTCGTCTCCCCCGGCGAGGCCAGCCCGGTCTCGACGAAGGCGAGCAGGGCCTCGATGAAGAACGCATCGTAGTAGGCCGAGCGGTGGCGGATCTGCACCGGCGCCCACATCGGTTCGGCAATCCCGCTCCAGGACGGATTGACGATGCCGGCGGCCGGCGAGCGCGCGATGAAGACGCGGGCGAGGTTGAACAGCAGCGTCGAGTTCTTGTAGCCGCGCGAGTTGAGGCCGGTCAGCGCCATCAGGAATTCGCGGCCCGTGAGGTCGGGGTCGCCGATCAGGTTGAACGCGGCGTAGGTCGGGATGAAGCCGTTGCGCGCGAACGAGCCGAGCAGATCGGCGCCGCAGGCGCGGATCACGCGGGCGATGTCGGCCAAGGCGGGCGGCCGCCGCGGGAGCGGCGCGGGCGCGGGCTGCGGATGACGCAGCGCGAAACTGTCGATCAGGGCGGCCACCGGCCGGCCGATCGCCTCCCAATCCGGCGACGCATCGTCGCGGGCCTGAAACAATGCCTGGCGTAGCGCATTGAGGCGCGTCGAGTCGTTCAGTTCAGGCAGGCCGGCGCGTCGCAACAGCGTGCGCAGCGCCGGATTGCCGAGTGCTGTGCGGTAGAAGTTCGCGATGTGCGGATTGCCGCGTTGCGGCTGGTTCAGAATGGGGTCGCAGACCTCATAGAGCGATGGTCCGTCCTTGCGGGCCGTCAGGGCGCGATAGGCGGCACCGGCGAAGGCGTGCAGGTTCATTATGGGCTTCTTCTGGGGCTGGCCGTCGGGTGGGCAGGCCATCCGCAGAATCAGTCCGTCGGCCGGGGCGCGTGGTGCGAGCCTGACACGGCCCCGACAGAAAAACAAATGTGACAAATGTCACATTCGAGGCCGGGGATAGGCGGCAGCATGGCACCGCAAGCATCCTCGGAAGGGCGCGGCAGAGGTGGGAAGATGGTTAATTTCTCATGAACTTTCAACTACTTGTAAAATCAAGGGGAATTGCAGGTTGCCGGCGCGGACCGATCCGGCTAAGGCTGTCCTCGTTGCGGCGCCGCAAATTGCGCGCAATCCGACGACACATCGTCCCGCAACCTCATAAACCTCGATGGACTTGGCGCGACCAATGCGTGCGCACCATTGGTACCGATCGGGTTTGCCGCCGGCCGAGTCGGCCCTGACCAGGAAAGACGTGATGACAGCAAGGCAGCCTTCCTTCTCTCGCCGTTCGATCGCGATTGCCGCCGTGCTTGCCGGCACGGTGTCGCTCGCGATCGGCGCGCACGCTGCCCTGAATATGCGGCCACTCGAGGCCAAGTCGGCCGTGACCGAGCCTGTGGAGTCCGCCAACAAGGGGACGCGGCTCGCACTGATCATCGGCAACGGTCATTATCCCGACGCCAACGCGCCGTTGACGCAGTCGATCAACGACGCGCGTGCGCTCACCCACGCGTTGCGCCGCGACGGCTTCGACGTCGACGTGATCGAGGACGCCAACAAGGACGATCTGGGTCGCGCCGTCGAGCGGTTGAAGGCCAGGATCAAGCCGGATGCGGTGGTGATGCTGTTCTTCGGCGGCTACGCCATCCAGGCCGGCCGCGAGAGCTACATGATTCCGGTCGACGCCAAGATCTGGAACGAGCGCGACGTGCGGCGCGAAGGCGTCAGCATCGAGAAGGTGCTCGACACCATGGCCGAGCGGGGCGCGCGTGCCAAGCTCGCCGTGATCGATGCCTCCCGCCGCAATCCCTATGAGCGCCGCTTCCGCGCCTACTCCCACGGTCTGGCGCCGATCAGCGCGCCGGCCAATGCGCTGGTCCTGTCGTCGGCGACGCCCGGCAAGGTAGTTGATGATTCCAACGGGCAGAACAGCGTGCTGGTCACCGAACTGCTGTCCAACCTTGATGGTTCGTCCGCCGGAGCAGAGGCTGTGTTCAACAAGACCCGCGTTGCGGTCTCCCGTGTCTCCGATGGCGAACAGGTGCCCTCGGTTTCCTCCTCGCTGCTCGAAGAGGTCCGTCTGGGAACCGATCCGGACGCCGGCACCTAAGCGCCGGCTATTAGTTCTTCTGCTATTAGTTCTCATCTGCTGATTAGGAAGCGCGACTCGCGCAGTCCATCAGGGTATTGTTGTAGGCCGGCTGGCCTTCTCCACGTGCTTTTCGACAATTTTCTAACTACTCCGGAATCATACGGGAATTTCGGAGTCGCATATTCGCATCACCGTGCGGAACCCTAAAAACCCGCGGGAAACCGCGCAAAAGCGCGCCCACATTTTATTTGCGACTGCGCCCAGCGTGCTGATTGAGCAGGCTGCCGAGCTAATGCGCAGAAGCTTCCTCTCTGTAATTAACGTCTCGTTCTGACTTTGCTGAAACCTTGTGCAAAGAGCGTGGGCGATTTGTCTGCACCCACGACGAATTGTTCTGAGTGCCGTTTGACAATCGCGTGCGATGCGCTGCTCGCGCTCAGCTAGCCAACGAAGCGTTGCTTCTCAATGCCCATGGAAGCTTGTTGTCTCGCTTATTTCTGAAAGTGTTCCCTCATGGCCGTTATTGCTTCGACTCATCGCGTTGACGCGCCGCGCAACGCATCCTCATCAAGTCTGCTTTCCATCTTCACCGGGACGGTGCGCGCACGCCTGATCACCTTGGCGGCAACCCTGCTGGTCGCGATGCTGGTGATCGGTGTTGCCGGCCTACTGGCGACACGCGACAGCAATTCCTCGATGCGATCGATGTATGAGGATCGCGTGGTCTGTCTCGGCCAGCTGTTCGAGATCAACGAGCGCCTGAAGGACAATGTCGCGGCGATCCTGGAAGCGGGTCACCTCGCGCGCGCAGGGCAATCGCTTGCGCAGATTCGCGGGCGGGTCGAAGCCAATGTCGCGGCGATCGACAAGGTCTGGGCCGACTACATCTCGACATACCTCACGTCAGAGGAAAAAGTCGCCGCCGACAACTTCCAGCGTTTCAGGAATGAATTGCGCGATCAGGTGATCCGGCCGTCATTGAAACTTATCGACGAGCAAAAGTCGGACGCGGCAGCCCAGATCATCCTCGGCTCGGGCAGGCAGACGCTGGCCGAGATCAAGAAGCACCTCGACAGCTTGATCAAGATTCAGCTCACCGAGGCCAACAATCTTCACGAGACGGCTGAATATCGCTACACGGTCGTGCTGATTGCCGTCTGTCTGCTGCTGGCGGCCGGCATTGCGATGGGTGCGATCATGGGCCTGTCCGCGATCCGCGCGGTCACCGGGCCGATCAATCTGCTCAACGCCGTGATGGAGAAGATCGGCGGGGGCATCTTCGACAATCGCATCGAGGTCATGCGTGACGACGAGCTCGGGCAGCTCACCCGCGGGGTGCAGGCCATGCAGGCGAAGCTTGCCGCCGACCGCGACGCCGCGGCCGAGAACGACCGGCGCGTCGCATCGCAGCGCCGCGCCGACATGCAGCAGCTGGCCGATCAGTTCGAGGCCGCGGTCGGCGAGATCGTCAATACCGTGTCTTCAGCCGCGGGCCAGCTCGAGGCCTCCGCCGGCGTGCTCAACGAGACAGCCGGCCGCTCGCAGCAATTGACCCGCGTGGTGGCGGCGTCGTCGGAAGAGGCGTCCGCCAATGTGCAGTCGGTCGCGTCCGCGAGCGAAGAGCTGTCGACCTCGGTCAATGAGATCAGCCGCCAGGTGCAGGAATCGGCGCGGATGTCGGGCGAAGCCGTCGATCAGGCGCGCCGGACCAATGATCGGGTCGGCGAGCTGTCGCAGGCCGCTGCGCGGATCGGCGACGTCGTCGAACTGATCAGCAGCATCGCCGGCCAGACCAATCTGCTGGCGCTGAATGCGACCATCGAGGCCGCCCGCGCCGGCGAGGCCGGGCGCGGCTTTGCCGTGGTCGCAACCGAGGTCAAGGCACTGGCCGAGCAGACCGCGAAGGCCACCGGCGAGATCAGCCAGCAGATTTCCGGCATCCAGGCGGCAACGCAGGAGTCGGTCGGCGCCATCCGGGCCATCACCGGCACCATCGAGCGGCTGTCGGAGATCTCGTCCACCATTGCTGCGGCGGTCGAGCAGCAGGGCGCTGCGACGCAGGAGATCTCGCGCAATGTGCAGCAGGCCGCCGAAGGCACGCACCAGGTGTCCAGCAACATCAGCGATGTGCAACAGGATGCGGCGAAGACCGGCACGGCCTCCTCCGAGGTGCTGGCGGCAGCAAGATCGCTGTCGCACGACAGCGGCCGGCTCAAGCAGGAGGTCGGCAGCTTCCTGAATTCGGTGCGCGCGGCCTGATCACGATCCGGGGCGGGGTGCGAGCAGGCCCGCCTATTTCGTCGCCGGGGTATCCGTGCTCGCCATCACCGGCCTGACCGGATCACCCTCGCGCAACAGCGCGCCGGCGCGCGCGACCACGGCGTCGCCCTCGTTGAGCCCGCCGCGGATTTCGATCAGTCCGCCGGACATCAGCCCGATCTCGACCCGCTTGGTTTCGACGCGCTGCTGCCTGACCACCTGCACCACGGTGCCTGCGGGATCATAGAGCACCGCAGTCAAGGGCACCGCGACGCCGCAGCTCTGTCCGATCTTGATCACCGCCCGGCCGAACGAATTGATCAGCAGCCTGTGGTCACCGTGAATGCCGATGAAGGCCTGGCCGAGCTGGCTGTTGGGCTCGACCGTCGGCGCGACGCGGCGGATGCTGCCGTCGAAATCGCCGGCGCCGACGACGTGAATCCGGGCGCTCTGGTTGGGTGCGAGCTTGCCGATTTCGGCGCTCGGCACCAGCCCGACCAGGTCGAATTCATTGCGGGCGATGATCGTGAACAGGGCCTCGCCGCGGCCCGAGGCGAAGGCGCCGATGGTCGCGCTGGAAGAGGCGATGGTGCCGGCAACCGGCGCCTGGATCATGGTCGAGCCGCCCTCGGGCAAATTGAGACGGGCCAGGTTCTGACTGGCCTTGACCGCGTCGCCGGGGTCGACCAGCACCTCGGCGACCTTCAGGCCGGGCCGGTCCGGTCGCACTGCGGTCTCATCGCGGGCGAGGATCAGGCCCGAGACCTCGACGGTATTGTCGAAGCAGGATTTGGTGGCTTTCAGCACGGTGACGGCCGCGCCCTTCGGCGCATCGCTTGCCTCGGCCCAGGCGGAAGCGGGCGCCGCGAACAGGCCGATGACGACGAGCAGGCGGGCAGGGCGGACCATGGCGCGGCGCACCGCGCCCGCCGCCCGGCTGACCACTATCGAAGACATGCGCAAAAGGTTCATCTGTCCTTGATCCCGTCGTCGCTGCCGACCGATAGCAGAGGTGCGTTGATAGGGCCAGCCGACCTGTCCCGTAGTGCTCAGTCGCGTCGCTCGGTCGCAACGTTCAGCGCGCGGCAGAGAAATGCCGAACTTTCCGGCCATGATCACGTTGAAGCCGTGACAGCGGCTTTGAGTTTCCCTTTCACGGATGCGCCTGATGGTTCGGTTTTGGATCGCGCTTGTTCTTGCCATCGGTGCGGTCGCGCCTGCGGGCGCCGCCAGGCTCAAGCCCGATGACGTCAATTCCGCCGAGTTGCGCAAGCGTGCGCCGGGCGAGGACCGGATGGACCCGGTCGCGATCCGGGCCCAGATCATTCTCGACCGCGCGCATTTCTCGCCCGGCGAAATCGACGGCAGGTTCGGCGACAATGCAAAGCAGGCGCTCGCGGCGTTTGCGGCGTCGAAGGGGCTGACCAGCGGCGCGAAGCTGACCCCGGAGCTCTGGGCCGCACTGATGCAACAGGATCAGGCGCCAGCCATCGTGACCTACAAGATCAGCAAACAGGATTTGAAAGGTCCCTTCCTCAAAAAGCTGCCGAAGAAGATGGAGGACATGAAGGATCTGCCGGCGCTCGGCTACACCTCGCCGCGCGAAGAGCTGGCCGAGAAGTTCCACATGAGCCAGGACCTGCTCGCCGGGCTCAATCCCGGCAAATCCTTCGACAAGGCTGACGACGAGATCTTCGTCGCCAATGTGATGAAGCCGGACGAGAAGGTGCCGCCGATCGTCAAGCTCGATATCAACAAGGATGAAGGCTCGGTGCAGGCGTTTGACGCGGACAATCATCTGGTCGCGGTCTTCCCGGCCACCGTCGGCAGCGAGGAGAAGCCGACGCCGGTTGGCAGCTTCAAGGTCACCTCGGCCGATCCCGATCCGACCTATCGCTACAATCCGGACTATGAGTTCAAGGGCGTGAAGGCGCGAAAGCCGTTCACGATCAAGCCGGGGCCGAACAATCCGGTCGGGTCCTATTGGATCGAGCTATCCGTCGGCCAGGGCTACGGCATTCACGGCACCCCCGAACCCTCGAAGGTCGGCAAGACCGAATCGCACGGCTGCATCCGCCTGACCAATTGGGACGCTAAGTTCCTCGGCGATCACATCAAGAAGCGCGCCACCGTCGAACTGCATTGAATGCGGAGGAGCTGCATCGAGCGCGAATTCTCTCGTCGCATTCCGTCATTCCGGGGCGGTCGCAAAGCGACCGAACCCGGAATCTCGAACTGATGAGACCAGCCTCTCCAAACTCCGCTGTCATCCCCGCAAACGCGGGGATCCATAATCCCGAACGGTTATTGTTGCGATGACTGGTCCGGTAGTTCGCCGATGACCGGCGTCTCTGGAATATGGGTCCCGGCTCAAGGCCGGGACGACAACGGTGCGCGTGGCGAGCCGGGTCGCCGTGCACCTGCCAGCTACGCCGCCCGAACATTGCTCAGGAACTTGCCGACCTCGAGCTTCAGCCGGTTGCTGTCCTGCGACAGCGACCGCGCCGCCGACAGCACCTGCGAGGATGCCGAACCGGTTTCGCTCGCGCCCTGCTGCACGTCGGTGATGTTGGACGACACCTCATGCGTGCCGCGCGCGGCCTGCTGGACGTTGCGGGAGATCTCCTGGGTCGCCGCGCCCTGTTGCTCGACCGCCGCCGCGATGGTCGAGGAGATCTCCGACAGCCGTTCGATGGTGCCGCTGATCTCTCTGATCGCGCCGACCGATTCCTGCGTCGCGCTCTGGATGCTCGCGATCTGCTGACCGATCTCGCCGGTCGCTCGCGCCGTCTGCTCGGCCAGCGCCTTGACCTCGGAGGCCACCACGGCGAACCCGCGGCCGGCCTCGCCGGCGCGCGCCGCCTCGATGGTGGCGTTCAACGCCAGCAGGTTGGTCTGGCCTGCGATGGTGTTGATCAGCTCGACGACGTCGCCGATCCGGGCGGCAGCCTGTGATAGTTCGCCGACCCGATCATTGGTCTTGCGCGCCTGGTCGACGGCTTCGTTCGACATCCGCGCCGATTCCTGCACCTGGCGGCTGATCTCGTTGACGGACGAGCTCAGTTCCTCCGTTGCGGACGCGACCGACTGGACGTTGGCTGAGGCCTGCCCGGACGCGGCGGCCACCGCCGTGGTTCGTTGTTGCGTGCGTTCGGCCGTCGAGGTGAGCGTCGTGGCCGAGGCTTCCAATTCGGTCGAGGCGGACGAAACCGTTTCGATGATCTGTCCGACCGCGCTCTCGAACGAGTCCGCAAGCTGACGCATGTCGCGCTTGCGTTGCTCGGCCGCGAGCTTCTCCGCCTCGGCCTGCTCGGCGCGCATCCGTTCGGTCTCGATGGCGTTGTCCTTGAACACCAGCACCGCGCTGGCCATCTTGCCGATCTCGTCCTTGCGCTCGACGCCGGGAATGGCGGCCGACATGTCGCCGCCGGCGAGCCGGCGCATCGCCTCCGTCATCGCCGTGATCGGGCGCGAGACCCCGGTGACGATGATGAAGCCCATCGCGACGCAGAGCGCGGCGGCCAGCGCAATCGTCGCCAGGATCCACAGGCGGGACGACAGATAGACCTCCGCGCCTCGGTCGGCCTCCGCCTTGCCCTGCTCGACATTGAAGGCGAGATCACGCTCGAGCGCCTTCCGGACGAGGCTGAAGTCGTCCCGCAGCTTGCCCATGTAGAGGGCTGCCGCGGCCTCGGTCTGGTTGTTGCGTGCCAACTCAACGAGCTGCTTGCTGTCTCTCAGATAGGCGGTCCAAGGCGTCTTGAAGGCGGCAACCAGGGCCAGCTCCGCCGACGTCGTCACTGTCGGCTCGTACAGGCGCCAGGTCTGATCGAACAGCTCAAGGCTCTCTTTGATGAACTGCTCTTGCTTGGCTTTGTCCGCAGCGCTGGTCGCCAGCAGCATCTGTCCCTGGCGCGAGCGATACAGTTCGACGGCTTTGGAGATGGTGCCGAGCCACCCGGTCGCGGGCAGCCAATTGTCGCGGACCTCGGCGGCAGAGCCGTTGACGGTCGCAAGACGCTGGATGGAAAACAGCCCGAGGCCCATGGCGGTGATCAGCACGATGCCGAAGGCGATGAGAACTTTGTTGCGAATCGATATGTTCGACAATGACGGCATCCTCATCTCCAGCTTGAAAGTCCCGGACCAGGCTTGCGGGGCAGCCCAGGGACGGCCCGCAGCTGAGGCGGGCGCATGAGATGCTCGTCATTGAGTCATCGGGGCGTGGCGCACGATCGATTAACCGTGCAAGAACTAAATTTTGCTCTAAAATGAACAAAGCAGGATCGCCGTAATACTACGGATCACGACGTGAGCGTGGTCACTCGCGTGGAAGCGTCGAACACGAAACGTCGCGCCGCACTCTGTCAGTCCAAGCGCGGCTGAGCGACAAAGCCATCTTGCGCTGATGGCGCAATCCGAAATCCCGCCCCACATTTCGCCATTCCGTGGCGATGCAACAGCATCGAATTAGGTGCGCAATTGCGCACCTGAGAATCTCGAGATTCCGGGTTCCGCCTGTCCGCACAAAATGGCTCCGCCATTTTGTGCGGGGCTTCCGCGGTATGACGGTGGTTGTGACGCAGCAAGAATCGGAGGGTGGGTTAGCGAACGCGCCACGCACTTGCTGGTTTCGCCCGGAGCGTTGTTCGCGGTCGCGTAACCCACCACGTCCTTCGCACGAAGTTGGCGGGTTGCGTTCGGCCACCCCGGCTTGCGAGCTACGACGAGCGCTCGGGCGTCCGCTGTCTTTCCAATTGGCGCAGGTAGCTGAGGCCGCACACGGTCAGGCGGCCGGGATCCCGCACACCTTGCTCAGCCAGACCACGAATGTGCCGCGCGAGCTCGCGCCGCGTTCCCTGGTCCAGATCGTGTCTGGCCACGCGGCGATAGATCCTCATCGCTCGAACGAGCGGTTCTGTGATTTCAACTTCGCGCATTCGAGATAACCGGCAATGCCGGCTATCGTTCCGAAATCATGCTGCGGCTGCGGATCGCACGGGCAAGTAGCTGCCGCGAACTCCGATGGCTCAGGAAGGCGCCGTGCACCCGACGGGCAGCCCCCGCAACCCCGTCATGCACCAATTGCCCGTCGTGCCACTCTGTCGCACGCCTGTCGGCTTGCCTCGTCGGGCAAATCACAACGATGATCTCGGCTATCCCGTTCGTGATGAAGAGGGGCGTTTCGGCCGATCGTCACGAGGCGTAGCAGCGGGGAGCGGTGGACGCGTTGGAGTTGGGGCTTTGCATGAGCAGAGCCGACGTACAACTCCGGCGCGGACGGTCAAGTCGCGTGGTCCTGATACTCCGACGCTAGTATCCCGCGCAACGCGCCTTGCGCGTTGTCGCGTACGCGACGAGGCTTTGCCTCGCGCGGCGGTGGCCAGAAAGCCCGGCGCACCGGGGAGATCGCGAAGCAGCCGTTAAAACCATCGCGCAGGGAAGGCCGGGTCGTCCGGCTGATCCTGTGGTACCTGCCGCCTGCATTTTTTCCGCAGGCGGGCCACGGGCCTCAGTCGAGGTCCGGCCTTCCCTGCGCCCTCTCGTCTTTCGAGGGCGATGTCGACAGGATGACTCGGGCGCGATCTGCGCCGCGGGACTACTGTCCGCTGTTTGCAAAATCGTTCAGCAAATTCGGTGTGGTCCTCGCGACTGCGAGGCGCCACCGCCACAGGCCACGCCGCCTCGATCTCCTACCTGTCCCGATCGATCAGCTTCGCAATCACCGGGAAGTAGGCCTTGCCCGCGCCGGCATCGATCGCCTCCTGCAGCACCGTGCCGGCGAGTTCGGCGCCGCGCAGCGTCACGCCGGCATCGCTAGCGAGCTCGATCGCATAGGACAGATCCTTCAGCGCATATTCGGTCGAGAACGCACGTTCTGGGAATGCGCCAGGCACGATCGCCTTCAGGCCATGGTTACGAAGCGCGAAGCTGTCGGCGGAGCCCTTCGACAAGGTCTGCAGCAGCAGCTCCGGATCGACGCCGCTGCGGCGAGCGACCGCGACCGCCTCGGCGAGCGCGTTCACGGTCTCGAACAGCACCATGTTGTTGAGGATCTTGGTCACCTGTCCCGCGCCGACCTCGCCGCACAAGGTGACCTCGGTGGCGAAGCAGCGGATCAGAGGCTCGATCGCGGCGAACAGCGCGGGCGACGTGCCGACCATCACGCTCAGCGTGCCGTCCTGCGCGGCCTGCCGCGTCCGCGCGATCGGCGCGTCCACCCAGGCCGCGCCCTTGGCCTGCATCTGCGCGGCGAAGTCGCGGGTCTGCCTGACCGAGGATGTGCCGAGATCGATCACGATCTGCTGCGGCGTGACATGGGCGAGGATGCCGTCGCCCTCGAACACCGCGCGTACATGGCACGCGCTCGGCAGGCACAGGAAGATGAGATCGCTCTGCGCGACCAGGTCGGCGACGGAGGCCGCGATCGCAGCGCCTGCGGATTCCACCCGCTGCAGCGGTTCACGCGCCAGGTCATAGGCGATCACGCGGGCCGCGCTCTTGGTCACGAGATGCCGGCAGATCGGCTCGCCCATGACGCCGAGACCGATGAAGCCGAGGGTTCTGGACGACGCCGTCATCGCGGCTCCTCTCTGGCAAACGAGCGCGACGGCGCCACGTGCAGGGCGAACACATCCACCGCCTCGGGCACGCGCGGATAGATCTCGGCGACGATCGGATCATGGCCGGGGATGACGCGATCGGGATGACCGGCCAGCCGCTCCACAATCTCCCAGCCCTGCGCCATGTCGCCGATATTGTAGACGATCGGAAACGGGCTGCGCTTGTGCAGATTGGCGTAGTAATGCGAGGCATCGGAGGCAAGCACGACCGGACCGCGCGCGGTCTCCACCCGCACCACCTGCAGCCCGTCTGAATGTCCACCGACCCTGTGAACCGTGACGCCCGGCGCGATCTCGCCCTCGCCCGAATGGAAGCTGACACGCTCGCTGTAGACATGCCGCACCATGGTCGTGACGTGGTCGACCGAGAACGGATGGCGCAACAGCCCGTTGCACATGCAGCGGCCCGTGGCATAGCTCATCTCGCGCTCCTGCAGATGGAAGCGCGCATGCGGAAAGCGATCGAGGTTGCCGGCATGGTCATAGTGCAGATGGGTGACGATGACGTCGCGAATCTGCGCAGCCGCCACGCCGAAGCCGGCCAGTGCCTCGACCGGATCGCGCGTCAGCCGGCGGTTGCGAAGCTGTGCCTCCTCGGCATTGAACCCCGTGTCGACCAGGATGTCGCGGCCGTCACCGCGGATCAGCCAGACGAAATAGTCGAGGTCCTGAGCCGTGGTCTCGTGCGGATCCGGCTGCAGATAGTTCATCTGCGGCGTGCGCGGCGACATCGTCGCATAGCGCAAGGCGTAAATCTGGTAGGCGTTCCCCATGCTCTCGTCTCTCTTGTCGTGGTGGTTTCGGTTGCGGACGAGCAAGCCATTACCGGCGGCCGACGTCAATCATACCGCTCGCAAGCCGCGGGTTCGTCGCGATCTGCGACCGGTCCCGTCCGTTATCGCGCCAAGCCGGCACGGTGGACGCGGGCTCATGCGACAGGATTGCAGGAGAGGTCTCGATGCAGGAGGCAGATGTCAGCTTGCGCGACACGCTGATCGTGACGTTTCTGCTGATGCGCCAAGTGGTTGCCGACTGCTCACCGCGATTTGATAATGCGTGTTGCGTGGGGTAAGGTCGCTTGCGGCGCAAGTGGGGTATCGCGCCTTCGCTGCTGCCCTCTGGACCGCCCAAAGTCTGGACCGACACAGTTCTGGACCGCCATAGTGATGATGCTTCGCCTGCTCTTTCTGCTCGGCTTGATCGTGTCTGTCGCTGCCTCGGTGCCGTGCCTCGCCGCCACTGACCGCGTCGCGCTCGTGATCGGCAATGCCAAATATCCCGACGCCGATGTGCCGCTCAAGGAGCCGGTCAATGATGCGCGCGACGTCGCCGACGAGCTGAAGCGCGACGGTTTCAGCGTCGATATTCTGGAGAACGCGAGCGGGGAGGCGATGCGCCGCGCGCTCGAGCGCCTGTATGGCAAGGTGAAGCCTGGCACGGTGGCGTTGGTGTTCTTCTCGGGCTACGGCATCCAGTCGAACCGGCAGAGCTATCTGATGCCGGTCGACGCGCAGATCTGGCAGGAGGCCGATGTGCGGCGCGACGGTTTCAGCCTGGAAACCGTGCTGGGCGAGATGAACAGCCGCGGCGCCGGCGTCAAGATCGCGCTGATCGATGCGTCGCGCCGCAATCCTTATGAGCGACGGTTCCGGACCGCTTCCGCCGGGCTCGCACCTGTCATCGCGCCGACCGGGACGCTGGTGATGTATTCGGCCGCATTGTCCTCGGTCGTGTCGGACAGCGGGCGCGACCATAGCCTGTTCGTGCAGGAGCTGTTGAAGGAGATTCGGGTTCCCGATCTCTCCGCGGAGGAGACGCTGAATCACACCCGGGTCGGTGTCACCCGCGCCTCGCGCAACGAGCAGGTGCCGTGGATCTCGTCCTCGCTCGCCGAGGACTTCACCTTCGTGTCAGGTCCTGCAGCGAACCGCCCGGCCGGCAATGCGACCGAGAGCAACGTAACGCCGCCGCCCGCCCCGGCACCGGCCCCAAGCCCGACGCATGTCGCTGTGGCGCCGCCGGCTCCGTCCCCCGCGCCTTCCGCTCCGCCGGCCCCGAGCCCAGCGCCCGCTCCAGTGCAGAAGGTCGAGACGCCTATGCCGGCAGCGACACCGACACCCGCAGCGGCGCCGAAAGCTGCATCGCCGACACCGACAGCGTCGCCGGCTGCGGCCGGCAACCCGCCCGGTCCCGACCCGAGCCCGGCGGCCAAGGTCGGCGCGCCGGCCAGCACCTCGACAAGTACGCAGGCGAACACGCAAGCAAACACCCAGATCGCGCTTGCCGATGATCCGAACATCAAGAGCCTGAGCGCCAAGATCGCGGCCAATCCGGATGATGCCAGTGCGCTGTATCGCCGCGGCCAGGTCTATGCCAGCAAGGGCGCCTACAGCCTCGCGATCAAGGATTTCGACGACACCATCCGGATCAATCCGAAGGATGTCGAGGCGCTGAACAACCGCTGCTGGGCGCGTACCGTGATCGGCGAGTTGCAGGCGGCGCTGCGGGACTGCAATGAGGCGCTGCGGCTGCGGCCGACTTTTGTCGACGCGCTCGACAGTCGCGGCCTTCTCAATCTCAAGAGTGGTGCCAACAAGAATGCGATCGCCGATTTTGACGCGGCGCTGAAGATCAATCCGCGGCTGACCTCATCGCTGTACGGGCGAGGGCTCGCCAAGCAGCGCAACGGCGCAGCTCAGGATGGCGCGCTCGATATCGCCAATGCCAAGGCCATGGACCCCAATATCGTCCAGGAATTCGACAATTACGGCGTCCGCTAGCGGGATTTCGCGATCGCCACACCGGCGCGTTCGAACCCGCGGATGGCCTGGAATGACAAAAAGGCGAACAGCCATGCGGGTGGGACAGGCGGCTGACCGACAGCCCCAGCGCCGCGCGTCTTGCCAGGAGGATTGCCAGATGACGAGACCAACTCTTATGACGACGATGCTCGCGACCGTCGCGATCACAGGGGCATTGTCGTTCGGGCTCACCCGGGCTTTGGCCGACGACGTCACCGAGGATCAGATCGTCCGCGCACTGGCCGGGCCGAAGAAGCCCTTGACCCGCGGCCTGTCGATGGCGCCGCCGCAGCAGGAAGCCCCGGCAGCCTCGTCCGAGCAGGCCAAGTTCCTGCAGAGCGTTTGCGGCCGGACCGCTCGTTCGCTGTCCAGGGTGGAGCGCGACGAGATTGCAGCGATCGCCCAGACGAAGCCGAATATCGATCTCGAGATCAATTTCGACTACAACTCGGCCAATATCAGCCAGAAGTCGTTGGCTTCCGTGCAGGCGCTCGGCCGCGCGCTGACCAGCGCGGACCTGAAGGGATCTACCTTCGTGCTGGCCGGTCATACCGACGCCGCCGGCACCGACGCCTATAACCAGGACCTGTCGGAACGGCGCGCTGAATCGATCAAGCAGTATCTGATCGAAAAATTCGGCATTGCCGGTGCGGAGCTGGTGACGGTCGGCTACGGCAAGAGCAAGCTGAAGGATCCGGGCCAGCCGCTGTCCGGCGTGAACCGCCGCGTGCAGGTCGTGAACACCGAGAGTAAGACGACCGCGGCGAAATAGTGTCCGGCGGCGGCGGCGGAACGCGTGCCATGAGGCGATTGAGCCATTGATGAAGCTTTCTGAGTTGACCAAGCCCGCGGCCGGCGCCGTGCTCGTCGCCGCTCTGTTGGGCGGCTATTACTGGTTCGAACATCGCTCACACCGGGTCGAAGAGGAGCCGCGCATGCAGGCGCAAGTGGTCGTCACCAAAGCGGCCAATGCCTGCTTTTCCGACCTGGTGCGGGTCACTGGCTTTGTCGTGCCCCGCCGCGAAGCCGTGGTCGGCGTCGATCAGGAAGGCTCGCGGGTGATCGATGTGCTGGTCAAGGAAGGTGATGTCGTCACCGAGAACCAGGAGCTTGCGCGGCTGACGCCGCCACCGCCGCAGCCGGGTGCGCCGGCTGCGAACGCCGGCCGGCCGGTGTCGCTGCGGGCGCCAGCGGCCGGCCTCGTCACCGAGGTTCGCACCATGGTCGGCGCGCCCGCCTCGCCGCAGGCCGGACCGATGTTCCGCATCGCCGTCAAGAACGAGCTCGAGCTCGAGGCCGAGGTACCGGGCGTGCATCTCCTGAAGCTCAACCCCGGGGCAACCGTTCGGATCAGCCGCGACGATCAGCCCGATATTATCGGGCTCGTGCGGACCGTCTCGCCGCAGATCGATCGGACCACTCAGCTCGGCCGTGTCAGGATCGCGCTGACCGGCAATCCGTCCGTGAGGGTCGGAATGTTCGCGCGCGCCAGCATCGACGCCAAGCGCAGCTGCGGCGTCGCCGTTCCCAACACGGCGATCGATCATCTCACCATCCAGGTGGTCAAGGGCAACACGATCGAGACCCGCAGGGTCCGCGTTGGGCTGGTGTCGGACTCCCAAACCGAGATCCTGGAGGGGCTCGACGTCGACGAGATCGTGGTGGCTGACGCCGGCAGCTCGCTGCATGACGGCGACCAGATCAAGACCATGTTCGCCGACGATCTCGATCGCACGCGGGTACGCTGATGGCTCTCAACATCTCCGCATGGTCGATCCGGCACCCGCTGCCGTCAGTCGTCTTCTCCATCATCCTGCTTCTGCTGGGCTGGATCAGCTTCACCAAGCTTGCGGTGACCCGGCTGCCAAACGCCGACATTCCCGTGATCTCGGTTGCGGTCTCGCAGTTCGGCGCGGCGCCCGCGGAGCTCGAATCCCAAGTCGCCAAGACCATCGAGGACGGTGTCTCCGGCGTTGAAGGTGTCCGTCACATCTCCTCGTCGATCACCGACGGATTGTCGGTGACCACCATCCAGTTCGCGCTGGAGACCAACACCGACCGCGCGCTCAACGACGTCAAGGACGCGGTGACACGTGTGCGTGCGAACCTGCCGCAGAACGTCACCGAGCCCTTGATCCAGCGTGTCGACGTGATCGGCTTGCCGATCCTGACCTATGCGGCGATTTCGCCAGGCAAGACCCCGGAGCAGCTGTCCTTCTTCGTTGACGACGTGGTCAAGCGCGCGCTGCAGGGTGTGCGCGGTGTCAGCCAGGTCGAGCGCATCGGCGGTGTCGAGCGCGAGATCCTGGTCTCGCTCGATCCGGACCGGCTGCAAGCCATGGGGCTGACCGCAGTCAATGTCAGCCAGAGTCTGCGCGGAACCAATGTCGATCTCGCCGGCGGCCGCGCCGAGATCGGCAAGAACGACCAGGCGATCCGCACGCTGGCCGGCGCCAAGACGCTGAACGATCTCGCCGGCACCATGATCCCATTGTTCGGCGGCGGTGAGGTCCGGCTCGACGACCTCGGCACCGTCACGGACACGATCGCGGACCGGCGGACCTTCGCGCGCTTCAACGGCGACCCGGTGGTGGCGCTCGGTATCAGGCGGGCCAAGGGCGCGAGCGACGTCGTGGTCGCCGCCGCCGTGCAGAAGCGGATCGATGCGCTGAAACTCGCCTATCCCGACGTCGACCTGAAGCTGATCGACACCTCGGTCGATTTCACCAAGGGCAATTATGAGGCCGCGATCTCGACCCTGTTCGAGGGCGCGATTCTCGCCGTAGTCATCGTGCTCTTGTTCCTGCGCGACATCAGGGCGACCGTGATCGCGGCGATCTCGCTGCCGCTCTCGATTTTCCCCGCGTTCTGGGCGATGGATATCCTCGGCTTCTCGCTCAATCTCGTGTCGTTCCTGGCGATCACGCTGTCGACCGGTATTCTCGTCGACGACGCCATCGTCGAGATCGAGAACATCGTGCGCCACATGCGCATGGGGAAGACGCCCTATCGCGCGGCGCTGGAGGCAGCTGACGAGATCGGGCTCGCCGTGATCGCGATCAGCCTCACCATCATCGCGATATTCACGCCGGCAAGCTTCATGTCGGGCGTGGCCGGTCAGTTCTTCAAGCAGTTCGGCATCACCGTGTCGGTGCAGGTGTTCTTCTCGCTGCTCGCCGCGCGTTTTGTGACCCCGATGCTGGCGGCCTATTTTCTCAGGCACCAGGCGCATGAGGAGCCGCCGCCCGGCCGCATTCTGGGCGCCTATCATCGGGTCGTCAGCTGGTCGGTGAAGCACTATTTCATCACCGTCGTCATCGGTCTCGCGGTTTTTGCGGCCTCGATCTTGAGTATCAAGCTGCTGCCGCAGGGCTTCTTGCCCGCGCAGGACACCGCGCGCTCGCTGCTGGCGATGGAGCTGCCGCCCGGCTCACAGCTCGCCTTTACCGAGCAGGTCACCGAAGGCATCGTCGCGCGGCTGCGCAAACGGCCGGAGGTCCGCAGCGTGTTCGTGGATGGCGGCCGCTCGCCGCCAGGCATCATGGAGGTGCGCCGCGCGGCGCTGATCATCAATTATACGCCGAAGACGGAGCGGAAGATCACCCAGAAGGAGCTCGAGCGCGACATCAGCGAGGAGCTCCACGGCGTCCCCGACATCCGCTTCTGGTTCCTGGACGAAAACGGCCTGCGCGCGATCTCGCTGGTGGTGACCGGCTCAGACAGCAAGATCGTCGACAATGTCGCAAGCGAGCTCGCCTCGCAGATGAAGCGCATCCCGATCATCTCCAACGTCGTCTCGGAAACCGCGCTCGACCGGCCGGAACTGCGGATTCAGCCGCGTGCCGATCTTGCCGCCCGGCTTGGCGTCTCGACTGAAAGCCTGTCCCAGACCATCCGCGTCGCGACGATCGGCGATGTCGGGCCGGCGCTCGCAAAATTCGATGCCGGCGATCGCCTGATTCCGATCCGGGTCCAGCTCGAGGACGGCGCGCGCGGCAATGTGCAGACATTGGAGCAGCTGCGCGTACCGCTCGGAATGCACGGCGAGAAAGGTGGCGTGCCGCTCTCGGTGGTCGCCGACATCAAGCTCGATCAAGGGCCAACCAGCATCAACCGCTATGACCGCGAGCGGCAGGCGACGGTGGCGGCCGACCTCGTTGGCTTCGCGGCGCTTGGCGATGCGACCCGGCAGATCAACGAGCTGCCGGTCATGAAGACGCTGCCGAAGATCGTCAGGGTCAGTCCGTCGGGCGATGCCGAAAGTCTCAACGAGCTGTCCGAGGGCTTCGCCACTGCGATCACCTCGGGCCTGATGATGGTCTATGCGGTGTTGGTGTTGTTGTTCGGCACCTTTTTGCAGCCGATCACGATCCTGTTCTCGCTGCCGCTGTCGATCGGTGGTGCAATCGCTGCGCTGCTTCTGACCGGCAAGCAGCTGACGACGCCGGTCTGGATCGGCATCCTGATGCTGATGGGCATCGTCACCAAGAACGCGATCATGCTGGTGGAATTTGCCATCGAATCCATCCATGCAGGCCGTCAGCGCGAGGAGGCGATGATCGACGCTGGCATGAAGCGGGCGCGGCCGATCGTGATGACGACGATCGCGATGGTGGCCGGCATGATGCCGAGTGCGCTCGCGGTCGGGGCCGGCGGCGAGTTTCGCTCGCCGATGGCGCTCGCCGTGATTGGCGGTTTGATCTTCTCGACCGTGCTGTCGCTGGTCTTCGTGCCGGCGATGTTCATGGTCATGGACGACATCGGCGCGTTGTTCTGGCGCATGGGCCGGCGGCTGATCGTCTCGTCAGCGGCGGATGACGTGGCTGGGGATGCTGCGTCAGGACGTCAATCGAACGGTACACAGACCAAGAAGCCGCCGACGCGAATCTCGCCGGCGGCCGAGTGAGGTCCGTGTGAACAGGCCGATCAGTTGAGCATGGGCCGGCTTCGACGCTGGGAGCTGAGATCCTCCGCAATGCCGTGGCTCGCCTCAGGCTGAGGTGCCTCGTCCGTTGCCGGAGGTACGATCAGCGCGACGAAGCCCTGGCTCGCGCCCTCCCAGCCGAACAGACTGGTGGTCAGCGAGAAGGTCGAACGGATCGCATGCTTCGTCCGCGCTGCAGCCGCGTCCATGCCAGAGATGCACGACACGTCATTGTCGTAGCAAAGAGCAGCCCACCCCTCGCTGAAGCCTGCACCGTCCGGCAGCTTCAGTTCGTTGGGATGCACCAGCTCCGTCTGAAAGACGGGATGGTCGGGACTATAGAACGCTGCAGCAAAGGCCAGTCCTTCGTCGCCGCCGACCGCGGGGAGAGCCGTGTCCGATGTCGCATGCCATTGCCGGGTCAGCTCCGCGACCGCTGGCTGATAGAAATTGCGGCCTTCATGCAGAGGAAAGGAGTTGCGGTACACAGCATGCAGCGGCGCGACCACCAATGTGGCGAGCGCTCCTATGGCGACGACGGTTGCGGCGAGATTGACCGTCCGTTCGCGCGGAACCCGGTAGGTTGCGCCGCATACGATCACGATCACGAACAGGAATATGCCCTGCAGGCCCCAGAGCGGCGGCATGTCCGTGCCAAAGATGGCCGAGGTCAGGGCGGGAAAGGCGACGGTTCCGATACCGATGCTGAGCAGCAGCCGCAATCTGGCGTCGAGTCCGAAGATGTCGTCCAGCAACCGGCTCGGACGAGGCCGAGCCATGCTCAGCCAGATCAGGCCGGGGATCGCAATGAGACCGCTCATCGCGAGAACGAAGCCGATCGCCTCGACCAGCGCCGCTACGGGCGCTTTCCCGGAATGGTGCTCGAGCGCATAGGAGAACGGCTGTGCGCCGGTCGTCGCCAGCCAGTAGATATGGGGTGTCAGCACGGCAAGACCCGTCGCCGCCGCGATCCACGGGGCTCGGGAGGAGAAGTAATCCTTACGCTGCCCGTGGCATAGGGCAGCCACGGCGAAGCTTCCGATCAAGAAGATCGAATAGTACTTGCCCAGCATGGCGAGCGCTGCGGTCGCGCCGGCGGCTATGGCCCAACTCGTGCGCCGCGTCTGGAACGAGCGCAGGAAGCAGAAGGTGGCCAGCGGCCATGTCGACAGCAGCACCGCGTTGGCATTGAAGCGCTGCGCATGCAGCTGATAGATCGGCAGGACCAGCAGCAGCAATAAGACAGTCAGCCGTTTGTCGCCGCGCACGAATTGGCGCGCGATGCGATCGGTGAACCACAGCCCGATCGCGGAGTTGGTCATCGCCAGCAGGTTGAACGACCAGTTTGTGAGCGGAAACACCGTGGTCCAGGCCCGCGCAGCCCAGGCCATGAGCGGCGGATGTTTGGACGAGCCCCACTCGAAGCTGCGGCCGAGCGACCATGTCTCGATCACGTCCTGATGCAGATCGCCCTGGATGTACGCCACCGCGAAATAGGCCATGGAGAGCGCGACAAGACCCGCGATCAGGAGTGGAATGCCCCATCCTTCTTCGACGCCGTCTATCCAGAGCAGAAATGCTCCTCGCCAGGTCGTTCCCGAGGACCAGGCGCGATGGCCATATTCCGAACGCACCACGATCGCCGACAACCCAACACACATCGCACTGGTTACTCGCCGTTATGGCAGGGCGCACGAAGCCCGACCCACGCGCATGCGCACGCGGGAGAAGGACATCACCGCTGCCGGATTACTTCTTTTAGAACCATTAAAAAGAGTTCATGTCGCAAATTGTGAGGAGTAGTGGCCCAATTGCGATCATGTTTGGCCGGCCTAGATACGAAATGATGCGCGTTGGACGCTTTGGGTCACCTCGGCAACTTGGAAAAGGCCGATTTGCGCGGCTGTGGAAGCAAAAGGCGCTCCATTCGCGCGCAGCACTGTCCAAAGCTTGAAGAAATCGCGGCACCTTGGCGTCAGCCCGGTGATTGCCTGTGTTGCTAATCGTTGCGGGCGATCGCGTTGAGCTTGGTCATATCCTGGAGCAGGATACGGCCACGCTGCAGATCGAGAATGCCATTCCGGCGCCAGGCCTGCAGCTGCCGGTTGACGCTTTCGCGCGCCGCCCCAATGAAAATGCCGAGCTGCTCCTGCGAGATGTGCACCTCCGAGCCGAAATCGTCGGCCAAGGCGCAGAGCCGCCGCGCCAGTCGGATCGGCAGCGGCTGCAGCACGGATTCGCTCATCCGCTCGCTCTGCCAGCGGATGCGGCGGCAGAGCGAGCGGATGAGCTTGATCGCCACTTTGGGCTCGCGTTCCAGGAAATTGAGGAACTCCTCGCGCCGGAGAACGAACAATTCGGTCGTTTCTCCCGCTGCCGCGTCGGCGGTCCGCTCCTGACCCTCGAGCACGGCGTCCTCTCCGAACAGGTCGCCCGGCCCTATGAAGTTCTGCGTCAGCCTTGTGCCGTGAGTCGCGCCGGTCTCGATGCGGATCTGGCCGTGCCGGACCCCGAACAAGGCATTGCCGGGATCGCCTTTCTGGAACAGCATCTCGCCGGCTGCGAGATGTTGGGTGTGATATAAATTGGAAAGACGCTGCAGTTCGTCGGTCCCGAGATCCGCGAATATGGGGTTCGTTTTCAGGATGATCGCAAATTCGGTCTGCTTGCTCATCACTATACCTTTGCAAACAGCTTGAAAGCATCAGTTACTGAAACCGCTTCGGCGGAAGTGTGTCATAGGTCACATAAAGTTGCGGCCGATCCTTATTATTTTCGGCGCTCTTGACGAGCGTCTTGGCGAAGTCAGTCGTTGGCTTGAATTGGAGTAGGCGGTCCTCTTGTTGGACCAGATCTGTTCTGTCTCGCCCGCGTGTGCAGTGAGATATCGGCATGAAAGCATTGAAAATCGCGAGTGCCGCGATTGGTCTCTTTGTTGTGATCCTCGCGGCTTTGCTCGCGTTCGGCGTGCCGGCGAGCGTGCTGATGCCTGCCTTTCGGGATCGCGTCGAGCGCGAGACCGGCTATCGGCTGAGCAGTGCGGGAGCCGGCAGGATCACTCTGTGGCCAATGTTCAAGGCCAGTTTGACCCAGATCACGCTGCAGGATCCCAAGGATCGGGACGGCAACAACCGGCTGACGATCGGCAAGGTCGAGGCCGAGGCGGCATGGTCGAGCCTATGGTCGGACCGGCCGGAGCTCAGCAGCCTCACCATCGAAAATCCTACGCTCTATCTGCCCTTGCTGCGGGAGCGGCTGCGCGATGCTCCGTCGCGCAATGCTGGACCCGCAAGCTCCGCCACAGCCAATCCGATCCTGGTCGACAAGGTGACGGTGAGTGATGGCGCGGTCGTTCTATCCAATGCGCACGACCGGGTGGAACAGCGCATCGACGCCATCCAGGCAACAGCGGCGATGTCAACCGACAACAAGATGACAATCATCGGCCGTGCACGGGCGGGCGAGCATCCGCTGACGTTTGACATCGCGGCGGACGCGCACCCGATGCCGATCGATCGCCAGGCGGTTCCGGTCGATTTCAAGATCGAGGTGCCAGGTGTTCTACGCTCGCCACTATCGGGCCGTGCAGAGGTGCGGCTAAACGGAAAGCTCGTGACGATCAGCAACGTCGGCGGCACGCTCGATGACGGTGCCTTCAATGGCTGGGCCTCGATCGACATCGCCAGCAAGCCGCTCGTGAAGCTCGATCTCGACCTGCAGCGGCTTGCGATCGCGGCTTCGAACGGGACAGCTGTGGTCCCCCAGCAGGGGTGGAGCACGGCTTCGATCGACTTGAGGGGACTGAACTACATCGACGTCCAGGCCAAGCTCTCCGTCACCGAGCTCGATGTTGCCGGCGCGCGGCTGGGGCCGGCCGCGGTCGACGCCTCGCTCGCCGGGGGCGTGCTGAAGGCGACCGTCGACAAGCTCTCGCTCTACGATGGACAGACCAACGGCGAACTCATCGTCGATGCGTCCGGCGACCATCCGGCCTATGCCATGCATTGCGATATCGTCGGTGCGCGGGCGCTGCCGCTGCTGCAGAACCTGGCCGATTTCGACAAGCTCGATGCCAGGATGCAGGCGAAGCTCGCACTGCGATCAAGCGGCGCCAGCCAGCAGGCGATCCTGTCGAACGTCGCGGGTTCGGCATTCCTGGTGTTTCAGGACGGCGCGATCCGCGGCATCAATGTCGCGCAGATGATCCGCTCGCTCACCTCGAATCCGCTCGCGGGCTGGCAGGATTCGAAGGAGTTGTCGACGGATCTGAGCCAGCTTTCGGCGTCGTTCAACGTCGAGCGTGGGCAGGCCGCTACCGGCGACCTCAACCTGATCGGGCCGCTGGTCAAGGTCACTGGTGCCGGCACGATCGATATCGGCAACAAGTCCTTGGCACTGCGGGTCGAGCCGAAGCTCGTCATGACCACCGAGGGACAGGGGCGCAGGTCGGATCCGGTGGGCCTCGGCATACCCGTGGTGATCGACGGCTCCTGGAGCCAGCCGCGGATCTATCCCGATGTCACTGGAATCCTCGATAACCCCGACGCCGCCTACGCGAAGCTGAAGCAGATGGGGCAGGGGCTGTTCGGCAGGGACGGTGCCGGTCTGGGCGACCTGATCAACGGCATCGGTGGCCTGATCGGTCACGCGACCTCCAATGCGCCCGCCGGACAAGGGAATTCGCCGCCCGCGCCGGATTCGCCGAGACCATCGGACGCGCTCGGTGGTGAGCTTGGTGCCACTCTCGGCAATCTGATCCAGCAAGGGCTGCAGCAGGGATTGAACAGCCGCGGGCGCGCCATTGCGCCGCCGCAGCCGGCTGATCCGTCCGTTCAGCCTCCAGCGGCACAAGTCCCTCAGGGCCAGGACGCCATGCCGGATGTGTCGCATGACGATGCGCAGGATAGTCAGCCTATGAATGACGTGCTGCGGCGCCTGTTCAACCGGTAAATTTGACCGACCCCACACCCAGCGGAACCTGGCCTCGCGATGAATGGGCTCAATAGGCCTCCTTCGCGTCGGCCTCTTCGCTGGTCCGGATCAGGCCGAGGCTGGCCTCGATCTTGCCGACCAGGCGATCGAAGGTCTTGCGCTCCTGATCCGACAGGCACGACATGATCTCGCGTTGCTTGTGCTGCAGGCGCGGGATGAGTTCCTCATACAGTGTCTTGCCCTTGCGGGTCAGCCGTAGCCGGAACTCGCGGCGGTCGTCCGCATTCTCGACCCGCTCGATCAGCCGCCGTTCCAGCAATGTGGTGACGGCGCGACTGATGGTGGATTTATGCGTGCGTGTGCAGTGGGCGACATATTGCGCGCTGCAGGCGTCGGGGCGAAAGCCGAGCGTCGCCAGCACGCGCCATTCCGGAATGTCGAGGCCGTAGCGCTCGCGATATTCGGATGCGAGCGCCGCGCTGACCTCGGCCGCCAGCCGGTTGAGCCGGAACGGCGTGAATTTGAACAGGTCGAGCCGTTCCGCTTGTTGCGGCGCCGCGATCTCCCGTGCGCTCTGGCCAGCTTTCGCCTGTCGGCGGATGGCGGTTGCGGACATGTTTGCCAGGACAGGTGCCAAGGCGGGGCTCCGATTTTTGAGTTGACGCGGCCGAGGCCGTCGGGTGTAAGATAGTTGCAGATGCGACTATCTGGCAAGATGCCGATTTGCGCATCGGTGGGAAACGCCAACAACGACCGCAACAGCGGGATACGAAACAAGCGAGCAGGGCAAGCCATGGTGCAGGCCAATCCGGCAGAGACCACGAGCAGGGCCAAGGTTCAGTTCGGCTATCGACGGCATCCGGACCAGGAGCGTCCTGAGCCGACCGAGCATCCGGTCGTGGTGGTCGGCGCAGGACCGGTGGGGTTATCCTTTGCCATTGATCTGGCGCAGCGCGGCCATGCCGTGGTGCTGCTCGACGATGCCGATCGCATCGGCGAGGGCTCGCGCGCGATCTGCTTTTCCAAGCGGGCGCTGGAATATTGGGATCGGCTCGGCGTCGGCGACCGGATGGTCGCGAAGGGCGTGGTGTGGAATGTCGGCCGCATCTTCCACGGTCCCTCGGAACTGTATCAGTTCAATCTGCTGCCCGAACCTGGCCACAAGCGTCCGGCCTTCATCAATCTGCAGCAGTTCTACGCGGAAGCCTATCTGGTCGATCGCGTCGACGAGCTGTCGGCGATCTCGTTGCGCTGGCGCAACAAGGTCACCGCGCTCGAGCAGCGCAATGATCGCGTGCTGCTGACGATCGAGACGCCGGACGGTCCATACAGGCTGTCGGCGCAATATGTGATTGCCTGCGACGGCGCGCGCTCGACGCTGCGCCAGATGGTCGGCGCGGATTTTTCCGGCAAGGTATTCGAGGATCAGTTCCTGATCGCCGATGTCAAGATGGCGGCCGATTTTCCGACCGAGCGCTGGTTCTGGTTCGATCCGCCGTTTCATGCGGGGCGCTCGGCGCTGTTGCACCGCCAGCCGGACGACGTCTGGCGCATCGATCTGCAACTCAGCCGCTACGCCGATCCTAATGTCGAAAAGCAGCCGGACAACGTGCGGCCGCGGATCGCGCGCATGCTCGGCCATGATCAGTTCGAGTTCGAGTGGATCTCGCTGTACAAATTCCAGTGCCGGCGGATGGAACGGTTCATCCATGGCCGGGTCATCTTCGCAGGCGACGCCGCGCACCAGGTCTCGCCGTTCGGGGCGCGCGGTGCGAATTCGGGCCTGGAGGACGCCGAGAATCTGGCCTGGAAACTCGATCGCGTGCTGCGCGGCTCGTCGCCGGCGGCTCTGCTCGAAACTTATGATTTGGAGCGAAGCGCGGCGGCAGACGAGAACATCCGCGAATCCACCCGCGCTACCGACTTCATGGCGCCGAACTCGCATCAGGAAGCGCGGCTGCGCAAGGTGGTGCTGGCGCTGGCAAAGGAGACCGAATTCGCAAAACGCATGGTCAATGGTGGCCGGCTTTCGGTGCCATCGGTCTACGCTACGCCGCTGTCCACGGCCGACGCCGAGAACTGGCAAAGCGGGCCATGTCCCGGGACCTCGATGCTGGATGCGCCGCTGCAGGATCGGGACGGTCGGCCCCTATTCTTGACCGACGCATTCGCGGCCCAGGGCAAGCGCTTCACGCTGCTGTCGTTCGAGAATGGAGCGGTGCCCGACGTGCCCGACGAGGTCGGGATGATCAGGATCGATCGCGAGCGTGGCTTGGCCGATGCCGAAGGCCTTGCGCATCTACGCTATGGTGCCGAGCCGGGCACGTCCTACCTGCTGCGGCCCGACGGCTACGTGGCGGCCCGCTTCCGGCATCCGACGCGGGCTGCGATCGAGGCCGCAATGGCGCGTGCCGCCGGGTTGAACTGAGTGAGTGCCATGACGCTGTCGACCAGTTCGAATTTCAACAAGCCCGACGATGCCTTTCGCGCCATCGTGGAGGCGCATCGCGGGCTGTCGGACCTCGAGAGCGCCGATCTCGACGCGGCGCTGGTGCTCATCCTCGCCAATCACGTCGGCGACATCGACGTGTTGCGCGACGCGATTGCGCTCGCCAAGCGGCGCATGATGGAAGCTCATCAGCAGCAGACGGCTGCTTCAGGCCTGCAAAAATAGGGAATGCACGATGGCGACAGGTTTTGCGTCAACCGGGGACCTCGCGGAGAAAAAGGTCACTTTCTCCGAGATCGGTCCCGATCTCTACGCCTTCACCGCCGAAGGCGATCCGAACTCGGCCGTCATCGTTGGCGACGACGGCTGCATCGTGTTCGACGCGCAGGCAACGCCGGCGATGGCAAACAAGGTGATCGAGCGCGTCAAGGCCGTGACCGACAAGCCGATTAAATATGTCGTGCTGTCGCATTATCACGCGGTCCGCGTGCTCGGCGCTTCGGCCTATCACGCGCAAGGCATTGTCGCCTCGCAGGAGACGCATCGGTTGATCGTCGAGCGTGGCCAGCAGGATTGGGATTCCGAATATGGCCGGTTTCCCCGCCTGTTCCAGGACGCCCAAAGCATCCCCGGCCTGACCTGGCCGACGCTGACCTCGAGGC
>NZ_CAFK01000185.1 GCF_000239815.1 Bradyrhizobium sp. STM 3843
CCTGCGCCGGGCCGATCTTGCTGGCGATCCTGTGCTTGTCATGGCCCCCGATCACCCAGACCGGCCAGGCCCCTTTCGGCAACGCGTTGTAGTAGGCATCGATCGTCGCCTGCAGCGCCAACGCATTCCATTCCGAATCCAGCAGCGCGAAGTTGAGCGGCAGATGCAGCCGCGGCTCGTCGTTGCCGTAGAAATGGCCAATGCGATCGGTCTTGCCCTGCACTTCGCCGCACAAGAGCCGGTCACCATGCTCGTCAACGACAGAGCGCAACCACTCGATGCAGCCCATCGCCTCCGGCCGGTCATCGGTGAAGACGGGTGTGTCGCGTTGCGGCGGCGGCTTGCTGTCGTCGGCTTGCGGATCCGGCGGATTGTCGCGCAACAGATCGTCCTTGATCAGAACCGCGCTGGCATCGACGCGGAAGCCGTCGACGCCGCGATCCAGCCAGAACCGCATCACGTCGGCGATGGCGTTGCGGACCTCGGGATTGCGCCAGTTGAGGTCGGGCTGTTCCAGCAGGAAGGAGTGATAGTAATATTGTCGGCGCGTCTCGTCCCAGTGCCAGGCGCTGCCGCCGAAGCGGCTGAGCCAATTGTTCGGCGGCCCGCCATTGTCAGCAGCGTCCGCCCACAGATACCAATCCGCCTTGGCATTGTCGCGGCTGACGCGGCTCTCCTGAAACCAGGGATGCTGATCGGAGGTGTGATTGGGGACGAGATCGAGGATGATGCGAATGCCTGCCGCGTGCAGCTCCGCCACCAGCCGGTCGAACTCCTCCAGCGAGCCGAACGCCGGATCGATCGCACAGAAATCGGCAATGTCGTAACCAAAATCGCGAAACGGACTCGTGTAGATCGGCGTCAGCCAGACCGCATCGACCCCGAGCCATCGCAGATAACTGGCGCGTTGCAGGAGCCCGGCGATATCCCCCTTGCCGTCGCCGTCGCTATCCTGAAACGAGATGGTTGCGATCTCATAGATGATCGCGCCTCGCCACCATTCTTTTTCGGCTTGATTGGCTTTCGTGGGCATTCGCAGGGGCGTGATTGGTCATTCATGAAATGGTCCATGCGCCGAGGTGGCGTGGACACCGCTGGCCCCAATGCAGGCGAAAGCGTTCCGTTCCTTGGGCTGGCAGCAATCAATGGGGGACGCGTTGCTGCGTCCATAGCTCACCGACGAGGCGGGACGAATCTCTGCCGGCAGAAGCGCCGCCCGCTCGGGGCGCCATCGAGATCGTCTCGACCGTCTCGATGGCGACGATCTCAAGGCTGATCGCGGCAACCACGCTTTCCCGCGCCAGTGCCGTCCATCTCTCAGCCTCCTGCAGCCAGAGAGTACGACGCGACGGATCGCGCTCGGCCTCCTCACGACAGCTCGTAGCTGCCGTCAAACATGCCGACCTTCTGTCCATGCCCCATGGTGCGGCAGGTCCGTGACAGCAGCATTAACTTACGCTGCCGCGCTCGCGATTTCTCCGGGAGCAGGCTTCGAGTTCCTATTCCCGCTCTCAGGCATATCTCATGGGCAGGGAGTGGTGGGCATGACAGGCGGCAACGGCCGCGTGACCGAACGCAACCGATATCTGATGCAGGTCGGTGACGACGTCGCCGATGCCATACAGGTGATCGATGTCGCTGCGCTGCTTGTCGTCGACCTTGAGAAAGCCGTCCGGCGTATGGCTCGCGCCGAGTTGCATGGCCAGGTCGGAGCGCACCGCGGCGCCCATCGCCGGATAGACGATCTCAAACTGTTCGCACGAGCCGTCGACAAGCACAGCTTCGATGCCGTCACCCTGGCGACGGAGCGCATCGAGCTTTGGCGTCACGCGCACCGCCGCGTCGCTCAGCTTCTGCCGCAACGCATCGTCGTTCGCGTCATCGATCGGGACCAAGCTTACATCGGCGCTATAGCTTCGCATGAACAGCGCTTTGCCGGCGGCATGACTGAGCGGCCCGATCACCGCGATCCTGCGACCGATCGCCTCAAAGGCGTCGCAGACCGGACAATAGCGCAGTTCGCCCCGCCTCACCGCGTCAACCCACTCCGGCAGCGGCATCTGCTTGTCGACGATTCCGGTCGCGAGAATGACCCGCTGCGCGGTAATGGCACCGGCGGCGTGAGAGGCCAGCAATCCCACTTCATGCCTTTCCAATGAGCTCACCGAGCCACGAATCACGGGCACTCCGAGTTCGATGACCTGCTGCTGCATGCGCGCGAGCAGCTCGCGTCCGGGAATGCCATCAGGAAATCCGGGCAGATTATGACTGCGCGGAATCAAAGCGGCACGCGACGCGCCGCTGTCGACGATCGCAACGTCGCGACGGAAGCGCGCCAGATAGATCGCAGCCATCAAGCCGGCGGGGCCACCGCCGATGATCAAGACCTCGGTTTGCATCGGATGACCTTCACGTGGAGCGGCCACGCCGCGATGGGTTCACGCGACGTCGCTCCGGATTGCCCCTCGCAGAGACTAAGAAGTTCGTCAGCGAAAAGTTCTGGCATACAAGGGAATTTCCGGCGCGGCGCCGAGTTCATGTCGGGAAGGCAAGCTGCCGCGCTTGCTGAGCGGCTCGCGTTCCGCGCCAACATTCGCCTCCCTGAGGAGTCACCCGAGTGAATGTTGGCGCCAATGGAACTCTGGCTGGACGGGGTATTTGGAGTGCAGCTTTGGATCTGACGCTGTGTAGCAGTGTTGCGACAAGGGGAACTCGTACATCAAATCCGCGGTCCAGTGAAAACCCACTGCCGCTAGACGTACAGGGAGCTTCATCCACAGAGAACTTTTTATCCTACTTGAAACTTGTGGTTGAAACGGTACTTTTTAACCTATGACGCTGCCCAGGGGGGCGCGTTCGTGTGAGGTTGCCGACGTAGATAGATGCGAGGGCGTCAATGAGGTTTGTAAATTCGACTGATGAGAGTTTGCTGGCTTATTATGAAAGCGTTCGCAAGCAGGTCGCCGCTGACAGTCGGATCGGGGGTCCTTTCCGGCTGATCGGGGAAAGCGCCAAGCAATATGCGACCGAGTTGCAGGCGGAGATGCGGCGACGGCAGCTTCGATTCACACCGATCGACTGGCCGCACTGATCGGCGCCGCAGGCATAGGATGAAGCGAACGCAGCGGAGTTTCCGCTGCGTCCGCCCTTCTCTTTGCTACTCCCAGGCCCAGCGGGAAAAGTCATTCTCGAACTGCGGGACGTCTTTCCAAACGCCCTTGAGCTTCTTGTTCACGATCGTGATCCACTGCGGCTGGTACAGGAACCCTGCGGCCGCGTCGGTCGCCAGCATGCGCTGGGCGTCGCCGAGCAGTTTGGCACGCGCGGACTCGTCCGGGGTCGCCACGATCGACTGATAGAGCTTGTCGAAGGCGTCGGAGTGATATCCGAAATAATAGTCTTCGGTGAACTTCACGAGGTCGAACGGCTCGACGTGCGACACGATGGTCAGGTCGAAATTGCGGGGACCATTCAAGACCTGGGACAGCCACGCCGCCCATTCGAGGTTTTCGATCTTGGCGACGATGCCGACCTTGGCGAGCTCTGCGGCCAGCACCTCGCCGCCCTGCCGCGCATAAGGCGGCGGCGGCAGCTTGAGGCTGAGCTCGAGCGGCGTCTTGATGCCGGCCTCCGCCAGGAGCTTCTTGGCTTTCTCCGGATCATACGGGTTGATGTCGGTGGTGTCGACATAGCCGAGCGAGCCCGGCACGTAGAAGCTGCCGATCGGCGTGCCGAGCCCGTCGGCTGCACCCTCGATCATCGCCTTGCGGTCGATTGCGGCCAGAATGGCACGGCGGACGCGGACATCGTCGAGCGGCTTCTTCTTGTTGTTGATCGTGACGATGGTCTTCGCCTTGGAGCCGCCGATCAGCACGGTGAAGCGGGGATCAGACTTGAACTGCGCCAGACTCCGTCCCGCAGCGACGCGCGGGAAGGCGTCCACATCACCCGACAGCAGCGCCGCGACTTGCGCCGAAGGGTCCGAGATGAAGCGGATCGTCACCTTGGCGAGCTTGATCGCCGCGGCGTTGCGATAGTCCGGCCATTTGTTCAGCGTGATCGATGAGCCCTTGGCCCAGGCCCCCAACGTGTAGGGCCCGGTACCGACCGGCTGCGTCGCATCACTGGCTGCGCTCTTCGGCTCGATGATGGCGGCGGTCGCCTGCCCAAGCAAAAACGGCAGGTTCGGCTCGGCATATTTCAACGCGATCACGATCGTTTCGGCGTCGGGCGCATCGACATGCTCGAAGCTCTGGAACAGCGCCTTGTCCTTGTTGGTGCTGTTTTGCGCCGCCGCCCGCTCGAACGAGAACTTCACCGCCGCGGAATCCAACGGCTCACCGTTCTGGAATTTGGCGCCCTTGACCAGCTTGAAGGTGTAGGTCTTCAAGTCGGACGACGCCTGCCAGCTCGCGGCCAGCAGCGGCGACACCGAAGAGTCCTCGTTGATCTTGGTCAGGGTCTCATAGATGTTGTAGAGCGTTACTTCGGCGATGGCTGCAGCCGCGGCGCTGGTCGGATCAAGGCCCGGCGGCTCCAGCGTCATGCCTATCACGACGCTGTCCTTCTTGCCTTGCGCCAGCGCCGGCACCGACCAGGCGAACAACGGTCCCGCAGCGACTGCGGCGACCCAGACGGCAATACCAACCTTCTTCAACATCGGCTCTCTCCCTGAACAATCCAAACTATCAATCAAAGCCGATCGGAGACAATAGCATCGCCGGTCCCCATCACCGTCGCAGGTTGCGCCATTACCATTTCAGCCTTGTGGCATGCAGCCAGATGTTGAGCCCCGATGGCGCGCAACGCCGGCGCTGCCTCGCGGCAATGTCCGTCGGCGAGCGGGCAACGCGGCGCATAGGCGCAGCCGGCGGTGGTGGCCGATTGCGAGACGTTCACCGGCGCCGCGCGGCGCCGCCTGATTGCCCCGGCCTGCGCGCGCGGCACTGCCTCCAGGAGCGCGCGCGTATAGGGATGGCCGCATCGCTCGAACAAATCTTCGGGGCGTCCCTGCTCGACGACCCGTCCGAGATACATCACCGCGACCTCGTCGCAGAGATAATCGACGACCGCGAGATCGTGACTGATCAGGATGTAGCTCAGGCCGAACTCGTCCTGCAGATCCTCCAACAGGTTGAGCACCTGGGCCTGCACCGACACGTCGAGCGCGCTGACCGGCTCGTCGGCCACGATCAGCTTCGGCTGGGTGATCAGGGCACGCGCGATCGCGATGCGCTGGCGCTGACCGCCGGAGAACTCGTGCGGGTATTTGTCCATGTCGGCGTCGCGCAATCCGACCTGGCGCAACACCGTGCCGACGCGCTCGCGCAAGCTCGCGCGATCGAGCCGGCCGAGCGCCGTCAGCGGCTCGGCGACGATGCGCGCGATGGTCTGGCGCGGATCGAGCGAGCCATACGGGTCCTGAAACACCATCTGGAAATCGCGCCTGGCGCGGCGCAGCTCATCGGCCGGCATCGCGTTGAGATCGCGGCCGGACAGCTTGACCGAGCCAGAGGTCGGCTGCTCCAATGCCATCACCAGTCGCGCGAAGGTCGACTTGCCCGAACCGGATTCGCCGACGACGCCGAGGCTCTGTCCGGCCATCACCTGCGCCGAGACGCCGTTGAGCGCGAGCACCTCGCCCGGCGCACGGAACAGGCTCTCGCGCGGCAGCGCATAGCGCTGCACGAGATCCTGCACGTCGAGCAGTGGCACGCGGGACGAAATCTGATCCGCCGCACTCATGCGCCGGCTCCCGCCAACGACACGTCCGTTCTGATGCAGCGCGCCCGATGCCCGCCCCCGATATCGATCGCATCGGGAAGCGCGGCGCGGCAACGCGCGATGACGATCGGACAGCGATCAGCGAAAGTGCAGCCTTGCGGCAGATCGGCAAGCTCGGGCACCGAGCCGGCGATGGTCTTCAGCCGCGTTCCCTTCTTGGCGCCAAGCCGCGGCCGGGCGCGAAACAGCCCCTGGGTGTAGGGATGGCCCATGCGCGAGAACACCGCATCCGTCGTGCCGCTCTCGACCACGGCGCCGCCATACATCACCATCATGCGGCTGACATTCTCGGCGATGACGCCGAGATCGTGGCTGATCAGGATCATCGCCATGCCGCGCTCCTCGACCAGATCAGCTACGAGGTCGAGGATCTGGCGCTGGATGGTGACGTCAAGCGCGGTGGTCGGCTCGTCGGCGATCAGCACGTCGGGCTGGCAGGCAAGCGCCATGGCGATGGTGATGCGCTGGCGCTGGCCGCCGGAGAACTGGTGCGGATACGCATCCGCGCGCTTGAATGCATCAGGAAGGCCGACGCGATCGAGCAGTGCGATCGCCTCCTCGCGCGCCTCGGCCGCCGAGAGGTTCTTGTGGCGGCGCAACGGCTCCGCCACCTGCCGCCCGACCGTGTGCATCGGATTGAGTGCGGTCATCGGCTCCTGGAAGATCATGCTGATGCGGTTACCCCGCAGCCGGCAATAGTCAGGGTCCGACAACCCGACCAGCTCGCGGCCGTCGAGCCGAATGCTGCCGCTGACGATCGCGCTGTCCGGCAGCAGTCCCATCAGCGCCAGCGCGGTGACGGACTTGCCGCAGCCGGATTCCCCGACCAGTCCGAGCGTCTCGCCGCGCCGAAGCGCAAATGAGACCTCGCGGACAGCCTGCGCCCGGCCGCGGCTGGTGTTGAGCGAGATGCCGAGCCCTTCGACCTCAATCAAAGGCGTATCGTTCGCTGCGCTCATGCTCAACGCTCACGTGACAGGCGTGGATCGAGCAGGTCGCGCAATCCGTCACCGAGCAGGTTGAGACCAAGCACGGCAATGGCGATCGCCAGACCCGGATAGACCGCGAGCATCGGCGACTGGAACAAGAGACTCTGCGCGTCGTTCAACATGCGTCCCCAGGACGGCATCGGCGGCTGCGTGCCGAGCCCGAGATAGGACAGCGCGGCTTCCGCCAGGATCGCGAGCGCGAACTGGATCGTCGCCTGGACGATCAGGATCGACAGGATGTTTGGCAGCACATGCTCGATCGTGATGCGGAAGCGGCCCTTGCCGGACGCGCGCGCGGCAAGCACGAATTCCCGTGCCCAGATCGCGCTCGCCGAACCACGGGTGACCCGAACGAACACCGGAATCTGGAAGATGCCGATGGCCGTGATCGAGGTCACCATGCCTGGGCCGATCACCGCGGCCAGCATGATCGCCGACAGCACGGCGGGAAAGGCGAAGGTGAAATCGGAGAGGCGCATGATCAGCTCTTCGGTCCAGCCTTTCCGTGCTGCCGCGATCAGCCCGAGGCAGACGCCGAAGGAGAGCCCGATGCCCACGGCGATGATGCCGACCAGGATGGTCGCGCGCGCACCGACCAGCAGCAGCGAGACGATGTCGCGCCCGAGCACGTCGGTGCCGAGCCAATGCGACGCCGATGGCGGCCTCAGCTTGGAGGCGATGTCGAGGTCATAGGCCGACCACGGCGTCCACGCCAACGACAGCAGCGCAGCGCCAAGCACGAGCAGGCAGAGCGCGCCGCCGAGCGCGAAACTGCGATGGCGCAGCGCGCGCCGCCAGAAGCCGTTCGCACGGCGCGTACGATCCGGCACGAGCGCGATCGTGGAGGACGTGTTCACAGCTCGTGCACCTTGATCCGGGGATCGATCGCGGCATAGAGCACATCGACCACGAAATTGACGATTATGACCATCGCCGCGAGCAGCATGACGCAGTTGCGCACCACGATCAGGTCGCGATTGGCGATCGACTGGAAGATCAGCCGGCCGAGCCCCGGCAGATAGAACACGTTCTCGATCACGATCGTGCCGGCCAGCAGATTGGCGAACTGCAGACCCATCACGGTCATCACCGGGATCATCGCATTGCGCAGCACGTGCCGCCACAGCACCTCGCGCCTGGTCAGCCCCTTGGCGCGCGCCGTGCGCACGAAATCCTCGCGCGAGACTTCGAGCACGGCCGAGCGCGTGACGCGGGCGAGGATCGCCGCCTGCACGACGGCAAGCGCAATGGCCGGCAGCAGCAGCGATTTCAAGCCCGGCCAGATGCCATCGTCCCAGCCGGCAAAGCCGCCGGCCGACAGCCATTGCAGCTTCACCGCGAACAGGAGAATCAGGAGGATCGCAAACCAGAAGCTCGGCAGCGCGATGCCGATCTGCGTCAGCGACATCACGCCGACATCGCCGAGCCTGTTGTGATGGGCGGCGCTATAGAGGCCGGCGGAAAGCGCCAGCGCCGTGGTGATGGCCATCGCCATGATCGCGAGCGGGATGGTCAGGACCAGCCGTTCCGCGATCAGGCCGGCGACCGGCGTGCCATAGGCGTAGCTGTTGCCGAGGTCGCCGACCACCATGCCGCCGAGCCAATGCACGTAGCGAACCACCAGCGGCTGGTCGAGCCCGAGCTTGACCGCGAGCGCCTGCACGGCTTCCGGCGAGGCATCGGCCCCCATCAGCATCTGCGCGGCATTGCCCGGCAACGCATCCAGCACCAGGAAAATGACCAGCGACGCGCCGACCAAGGTAGCCAACAGGGTCAGGAAACGCCGCAGGACGAACACGCTCATTCTATGATCTCGGCCTCACGCCACCCCACGGCACGATCCAACATGTCCCGTTGCCGGACGCAAGCCCCGCGCGCATGGTGCTTCCCCGCGATCAGAAAGGCCTGCGGGCCAGCAGATCGTGCGACGCCTCGAACAGCGCACTCACCCGCAACAGCTCCGCATCGGCGCGGAAGCGGCCCACCAGTTGAAGGCCGATCGGCAGACCGTCACGACCAAAGCCGCAAGGCAGGCTGACCGCCGGGTGCCCGGTCATGTTGAATGGCATGGTCCAGGGAAACCAGTGTGGCCGGGCATTATCGAAACTCTGCCCGTCGATCTCGATGGTGCCGAACAGGTCCTGGTCAATCGGTAACGCGGTCCGGGTCAGGGTCGGCATCGCCAGTAGATGGCCACGCGCAAGCAGCGCCTGCACGCGGCGGAACAGCGACGTGCGTTCGAACATGGCCTGCTGGTAGTCCGCACCGCTGACCTTGGCGGCCAGTGCGATCTGCTTGTGGAACGTCTCGCTCAGGACATCGCCGTGCTCGGCGGCCAGCTTTTCGAAGCGCGTCCGCCAGACGGTATGATTGATGGCGCGCCACACCGGCTCAACATCGAATTCCGCGCCGGAGAATTCCTCGAGCTCTGCGCCGAGATCGGCCAGCCGATCGAGACTGGCCTTGAAGGCGTCAGCAACGTCGGCCGCGACCGGCCGCCCGGGCAGCGCCAGGCAGAACAGAATCTTCTGTCCACGCAGATCGCCGCGTGGCGCGGCCGCAGCAAGGAAATCCGGCACGGGAATGCCGATCGACCAGGGATCGGAGGCATCCTCCCCTGCCATCGCCTGCATCATCAGCGCGGTGTCAGCAACCGTCCGCGTGGTCGGCGTCACGTAGGTCTGGTTGCCGAAGGCATCCTGCACCTGGCTGTGGGGGATGACGCCGTTGCTCTGCTTCAATCCGACGACCCCGTTGCAGGCGGCAGGAATCCGCGTCGATCCGCCGCCATCGGTGGCAACCGCCAGCGGTGCGATCCCGCTCGCCACCGCCACCGCCGCGCCGCCGCTCGAGCCACCGCTGGAACGCCGCGCATCCCAGGCGTTGCGGGTCCGGCCAAACAGCGGCGAGTCGGTCAGGCATTTGCTGCCGAACTCCGGCGTCGTGGTCTTGCCGATCAGGATCGCGCCCTGGGCACGCAGCCGCGCAACCGCCACGGCATCCTGATCGGGGACATTGTCCGCATAAGGCACCGCGCCGAAGGTGGTGCGGACGCCCTTGGTGTTGACGATGTCCTTCACCGTGAACGGAAGACCCTCCAGCAGCCGAGCGGGCTCGCCGCGCGCGATCCTGCGTTCGGCATCCCTTGCCTGTGCCAAGGCGCTGTCCGCGCAGATCGTGATGAAGCAGTTGAGCTTGGGCTGCAGCCGCTCCGCCCGGGCCAGGACCGCGCTCACGATCTCGGTCGGCGAGATCTGCTTGCGAGCGATGGACGCGCGCAGCTCGGTTGCGGAGCGGAAGCAGAGATCGTCGCTCATCTTCAGGTCATTCTCCGGCAGCGCGGTCCCGCGAAGGCGCATTGACAGCAAGAATGGCACCCGGGTTAACTCGCCGTCCAATACGAATTTGAGCGCCAACCCATACATTTTCGGTATGCCCATGGACCTCCGCAGGCTTCCTTACTTCGTGGCCGTGGCCGAGGAGCGCAGCGTCGGCAAGGCCGCGGAGCGGCTGCGGATGGCGCAGCCGCCACTCTCGCTGCAAATCCGAAAGCTGGAGTCCGAAATCGGCACCGCCCTGTTCCGCCGGGGCAGTCGCGGCATGGACCTGACCGAGGCCGGTCAGGCGCTGCTGTCGCGGGCGCGAGCAGCGCTCGCCCTTGCGGCGGAGGGCGCGGAATCGGCGCGTGCCGTCGCAGCCGGACGGCGCGGACGGCTCTCCGTCGGCTACATGTTCGTGCTGGCCAATGCCGTGCTGCCCAAGCTCGTTCCCGAGCTGCGCCGGTCGCTGCCGGGGGCGGACCTCGAATTCGTCGAGCTGAGCGCGTCGACGCGCGAGGCGCGGCTGCTCGACCACAGCGTGACGGTCGCGCTGTGCATGCCTGCCATCCGTCATCCGGAGATTCAGGCGGCACAGATCGGCACGCAGCCGCTCATGCTGGCCCTGCCGGCGCGGTCGCCCCTCGCGCGCCTGACGGCGGTGCCGGTGAGCCGATTGCACGGACGCCCTCTCATCGCTCTGCCGCGACCAGGCGAGGAGCCCGCCTCGTCCGCGGTGGCGGCCCTGCTACGGCGGCATCAGGTCGAGATGCCGATCGCCAGCCGCGTCGAGACCGTCCATTCGGCGATGAGTCTCGTCCTGGCCGGCGAAGGTCTCGCAATTCTTCCGGCCTGCGCGGCGCTCGGCGCACCACGCGGCATCATCTTCAAACCTTTCCTCGACGCGACCGATACGTTCGAGATCGCGATCTGCTGGCGGCGCGATGTCGACAGCCCGCTGATCCGAAACTTTCGCAAATGCGCCGAGAGAGTCGTGGCCAGGCTGTAAGGCCGGCGAAGCGGCCGCCCATTCGAGGACAGGGCAATCGCATTTGGCCGTCACGGTTCGGGGCCTCATGGTTCTCCCGGCGATGCGTAGCATCGTCCGGAGACGCGCGGCTTTGCCGCGCCCTCACCATGAGGGTCTACGATTTCGCCGCGGAAAACTGCCCTCATCCTGAGGAGCCCGCCAGAGGCGGGCGTCTCGAAGGATGGCCGCAAAGAAGACTGCCCGAGGCTATTTTCCAGCCATATGCGACAGCGTTCGAGGAGGACCGCTCCCTAGCAAAGCCCAATCGGCCTCGGGGGTCAGACGCGCCGCGAGGAAGGCGCGGGATCAAAGGTTATCCGGCGTCTTGAGCTCGTGGCGGATCCGCTCCGCCTTGATCTGCCGTTCGGCCTCGTACCAGAATTCCTGGTCACGGCCGCTTGGCCGGCCGGCCTGCTCCCAGAGCTGATGGGCCCGCTTGCTGATCTCCTGGTCGTCCGTGTCGTTCATCCCTTTTGCTCCTGTGTCCGGCAGCTTCACCGAGATTTGCGGCCACACCGGCCGTCGGCGCGTTAAAGCTCGCTCTTGCATCAACGCTCGAAACAGTCATGGAGACAATCATGGCCGATCAATTCCTTCGCGGGCGCGTTGCGCTGGTGACCGGTGGTTCGCGCGGTATCGGCGCCGCCATATGCCGCGCGCTGGCCGCCGCCGGTGCCTCCGTCGCGATCAACTACCGGAACCGCAGCGATGAGGCCCAGCGGCTGGCAAAGGAGCTGCAGGGCAAAGGAGCCCGTGCGATCCCGTGCCAGGCGGACGTCTCGGACACCGCGTCCGTCACGGCGCTGGTCGCCGCGGTCCAGAGCGAACTCGGCCCGGTCGATATCCTCATCAACAACGCAGGAATCGCGATCACGCGCGGCATTGATGATCTCACCGAGGCCGATTTCGACACGACCATCGCCGTCAATCTGAAATCGGCGTTCCTCTGCACGCAAGCCGTCGTGCCGGGCATGCGGGCGCGCAAATGGGGGCGCATCGTCAACATCTCCTCCGGCGCGGCGCGCGGCGCCGGTGCAATCGGCCCGCACTACAACGCGTCCAAGGCCGGCATGGAGGGCCTCACCCGCGGCTATGCCGCGCGGCTCGTCAAGGACGGCATCACGGTCAATGCGGTGGCGCCGTCGCTGATCGCCACCGACATGATGCAGGATCAGAAGGCGCTGGTTTCGCGCATTCCACTCGGACGCTTCGGCCAGCCGGACGAGGTGGCCAAAGCCGTGATGCTGCTGCTCGACAACCCCTACATGACCGGCCAGACCATCGCGATGAGCGGCGGCATGGCCTTCAATTGAGGCGATACGAAGCAGAGGCGACGACCGCCCTCACTGTCACTGAGCGCCCGGCACGACTTCGCTGAAGAACCGGATCAACTCGCTGCTGACCTCGTCGGGGCGCTCTTCGGGCATGTAATGCCCGCAGCCCGCCACGACGCCGCCCCGCACGTCGCTGCCGAGCGAACGCATCGCCTCGACCATGCCCTGTCCGACGCCCCGTTCCGCGCCCAACGCCAGCACCGGCATCGGCAGCGGCCGCTGGCCTCTGGCGCGATTGGCGGCCAGACCTTCCGGACTGAAAGCCGCCTTGTAATAGGCCGTGGCCGCGCGGATCGCCCCGGGTGCGGCGAGCTGCCGCGCATATTCATCGATATCGTCAGGGCCGATCGCCCAGGCGTTGATGGCCTTGGCGCGGAACAGCCAGGTCAGGAACGCGCGCTCGCGCCCTGCGATCAGAATGTCCGGCAGATCATCGAGGCGATTGAAGGCGAAGTGCCATGTGCGCAGGTTGGCCTCGTCAGGCGCAAGATCGGTGCGCGGCGACGACAGGCCGGGCACCAGCGCGTCCAGCACCGCCAGCCGCCTGACATCATCAGGCCAGTCGGCCGCATAGGCGTAGCCGATCCAGGTGCCGACGTCATGACCGGCGACGTCGATGGGGCCGTCGGCAAGCAGATCGAGCTTTTCCGCGAGCGCGTGGATATCAGCGGCGACCGTTGTCAGGTCGTAGCCGCCCGCAGGACGATCGGACTCCCCCATGCCGCGTGGATCCAGCGCGATGACGCGACGGCCGGCGGCAGCAAGGCGCATCATCACGAAACGCCACGCATACCAGCTCTGCGGCCAGCCGGGCAGAAGCAAGACCGGCGCGCCGCTGCCGCCGGCGACATAATGGAGATGGACGCCGTCCACGACCGCGGTGCCGTGACGGAAGGTTTGCCAGAAAGCGGACAGGTCGGATTCGGTTGAGCACATCATTTTAGAACAATCGTTTCCTAATTCGCGATACCAAAGTCAGTCGAGGAGGCGCAGCGCGTGTTCGCAGACGGCAACCATGTCGGCCTGCTTGCGGCCCGTCTTGCCGACAACACGCATGCCCTGAATCAGGCAGAGCATCAGGCGGCCGGTGATCTCCGGGTCCACATGCGATGCGACCGAGCCGTCGGCCTGGCCTTCACGGATGAAGCGCACCAGCCGCGCCTCATGCGTCGCGAGAATCTTCGCCAAGCGTTCGCGAAACCCAGCGTCCGAGGACGCAGACTCGACCAGGCCACCGACGACAAGGCAGCCGGTCCGCCCGGCGTCGCCGTGGCTGTATTCGGCATAGGCGCTCAGCACGGCCGCAACGCGCTCGCGACCGGTCACGGCCGAGGCCAGCCATTCATCGAGCCGCCGGGACCGTTGGTCGACGTAGCGATCGAGCGCCGCCAGCAGGAGACCGCGCTTGTCGCCGAACGCCTTGTAGATGCTGCCGGACGTCAGCCCCAGCGCCTTGTTCAAGTCGGAGATCGAGGTCGCGTGGTAGCCGAGCCGGCTGAACACCGTGATCGCCTTGTCCAGCACGCTGTTGATGTCGAACTCGCGCGGACGTCCCGGCTGCCGGCGATCCAATTCGGTAATGATCGTTTCCATATTTGGTCAATTAGAACATGATCGTATCCAAATCAAGCCCCGCGCCGTGGCGGGGCCGGGGCGACGCCCGCTTCACCCCTGCACGACGCCGAGCAGCAGGGCCACCTCGCCGTTCTCCCACAGCGGCAACAACAGCCGCGACAGCTCGCGGCTGGATGTTTCGGTCAGGCGCAGCAAGGTCGGCTCACCGGCCTCGACCGTGGCACTCGCCTGCGCGCGGAGATAGCCGAAGGCGGCGTCCGGGGTGGTCTCGTCGGCGAATTTGCCGATCACCGCCTCGGGCAGGCCGGCACTCGCGAACTCGAAGCGGAAGCGCTCCGGCTTCGTGAAAACCTTCAGCAGAAAAGCCTTGTGCAGCCGTCCGACGGCGGACTGGGCGAGATCGTCGGCGAAGGGCATGCTGTTTTCCGCCCGTTTCAGCCCCTGCCACAGCGCAACCGCCGCCTGCAGCCTGTCGTCGAGATGATCGGGAAGTGGAAGCGGATTGCGGCACAGCATGATCTTCGGTCCCATCATCTTCGGCGGCATCGGGATCTGCGCGGCGTGATCGACCGCGCAGGCTTCGTTGAATTTCGATCCACCCTACGCATGCGAGGCGCCGTCACTTTGATCCTCGTCAACGGGAGGCCACGGAGGAACTGCATCATCGTGGCGACCCCATCGACATCGAAAGGCAATCGACCGTCGGCCATGCCCAACAGCAATCCACAGAGCAATCTGCAGCTTCATCCGCACGCGGCGGCGCCGAACAGACCCGGCTTTCTCTGGGGTGCCTCGACCTCGAGCTACCAGGTCGAGGGCGCGGCGCATGTCGATGGCCGCGCCGACAGCATCTGGGACGTCTATGCCCGCCCACCCGGCCGGGTAAAAAACAATGACAGCGGCGAGATCGCCTGCGATCACTATCATCGCTATGCCGACGATGTCGCGCTGATGCGCGAGCTCGGACTGAATGCCTACCGCTTCTCGGTCGCCTGGCCGCGCGTGCTGCCGCAAGGCCGCGGCGCGCCGAACGAAAAGGGTCTCGCTTTCTACGACCGGCTGATCGATTCGCTGCTCGCAGCCGAGATCGAGCCGTGGATCTGCCTGTATCATTGGGACCTGCCGCAGGCGCTCGACGATCTCGGCGGCTGGCAGAACCGCGACATCGCCGGTTGGTTCGCCGATTACGCCGCGCTGCTGGCAAAGCGGTATGGCGACCGGGTCAAACGTTTCGCCACCTTCAACGAGCCCTGCGTGTTCACGCTGTTCGGCTATGGCTTTGGCTGGCACGCGCCCGGCGTGGCCGACAAAGCCGCGCTGCACAAGGCGATCCACCACGTCAATCTCAGCCACGGCAAGGCGATCGACGTGCTGCGCGCGAGCGTGGCAGGCAGCCAGCTCGGCGCGGTCCACAATCGCCAGCCCTGCTATCCCTGCACCAACAGCCCGGCGGACGTTGCGGCGGCACTGCGGTTCGCCGAATATTGGAACGATGCGTTTCCGCTGCCGCAGCATTTCGCCTGCTATCCGCCGACGCTGGCCGACGCGGTCGCGCCCTATGTCGAGCCCGGCGACATGGCGCAGATCGCGCGTCCGCTGGACTGGTTCGGCCTCAATCACTATTCGCCCCACTACATCAAGGCCGACGGCAACCTGATCGGCGCCACCTTCGGCCCGCCACCCGATGACGTGCCGCGCACCGCGATCGGCTGGCCGATCGTGCCGGAGGCGTTCCGCGACACCTTGCTCGACATCCACACGAGATTTCGGCTGCCGATCTATGTGGCGGAAAACGGTACGGCCGCCGATGACAAGCTCGACGCGACGGGGCAGGTCCGGGACGACAGCCGCATCGCCTATCTGAAGGCCTATACGGAAGCCATGGAACAGGCGATGACCCAGGGCGCCGATGTCCGCGGTTATTTCGTCTGGTCGCTTCTGGATAATTTTGAATGGGGGTCGGGCTATTCACAGCGCTTCGGCATTGTCTATGTCGACTTCGCCACGCAGCGGCGCATTCCCAAGGCATCTGCGCGGTGGTATGCGGACATGATTGCGGCGCAGCGGAACACGAAGGTTCCCGTCGGCCGCACCAACACGGTGGAAGCGGCTGAGGGATGAGCGAGCGCGTTCTTTTGGCAGATATTGGCGGCACCAATGCGCGCTTTGCGCTGATGGATCGCGGCGTGATCGGGCCCATCGAACATCTGAAGGTCGCCGACTTTCCGACCATAGGTGACGCGATCAGATCATTTCTGTCGCAACAGCCGGGCGGCCCGCCGTCCGCCGCCGTGCTCGACGTTGCCGGAACCATCGAGGCCAATCGCGCTACGCTGACCAACAGCCATTGGGTGATTGACGGCGCAGACCTTGCGCGACAATTCAACCTCGCCTCGGCCAAGCTCCTGAACGATTTCGAGGCCGTGGGCTGGTCTTTGCCGGCACTGCAGCCGGCCGACCTCTATCCGCTCGGCGGAGGGAAGACGGTTGCGGGCGCGCCGATGGTGGTGCTTGGCCCGGGAACCGGCTTTGGCGCGGCCTGTTTTCTGCCGGGCGACGGCCGTCCGATGGTTGCCGTCACCGAAGCCGGCCATGTCACGCTGCCGGCGACGACCGAACGCGAGAGCCAGGTGATCGCCAAGATGCGCGAGCGACTCGGCCATGTCTCGGTCGAGCGCGGCGCGCTGTCCGGCATGGGCATCGAGCACACCTACCAGGCCATCGCCGCGGTTGACGGCGCTGATGTGCCGCAGCGCGATGCTGCCGAAATCACGCAACGAGCGCTCGACGGCAGCTGCGCCGTCTGCCGCGCCACGCTCGACATGTTCTGCGGCTGGCTCGGCGCGGTCGCCGGCAATCTGACGCTCACCTTCTGCGCCCGTGGCGGGGTCTATATCGCCGGCGGCATCGCCCCGCGCTTTCCGGACTACCTCGCGCGATCGGATTTCCGGCGCCAGTTCGAGAACAAGGGGCGGTATGACGCCTATCTGCGACTGATCCCGGCCTATATCGTCACCAAGCCTGACATCAGCTTCCTCGGCCTGAAATCCTTCTTCGAAACCAGCGCTGCATCGCCGGCGCGCTGACACATGACCGACATCGTCACGATCACACCCAACCCCGCCGTTGACGTCTCGACCGAGGTCGAGAAGATCGTGCCGATCATGAAACTGCGCGGCCGCGCTGCGCGGCGCGACGCCGGCGGCGGCGGCATCAACGTCGCGCGCGTCATCACCCGCTTCGGCGGCGACGTCACCGCGGTCTATCCGGTGGGTGGCGCGACTGGCGCCCTGCTCAACAGGCTGGTCGCGCGCGAGGGTGTCGCCAGCCTGACTTTTCCGAGCAACGAGGAGACGCGCGAAGATTTCTTCGTGCAGGAAGCCGCGACCGGCCAGCCCTATCGCTTCATCCTGCCTGGGCCGACACTCAGTGAATCCGAGTGGCAGAGCTGCCTGAAGCTGCTTGCCGACATCAGGCCCTTTCCGCGCTACGTCGTTGGCAGCGGCAGCCTGCCCCACGGCGTGCCCGCCGACTTCTACGGCCAGATCGCAAAGCTCGCGCACGAGCGCGGCGCGAAGTTCATGCTCGATACCTCGGGGCCGGCGCTGACGGCCGCGGTCGACGCCGGCGTCGACCTGATCAAGCCGTCCTTGCGCGAGATGCGCGAGCTTGCCGGCGGCGAGCTCGGCGATGCGCTCGCCTGGGAAGCTGCCGCACGGGCGCTGGTGCATAGCGGCAAGGTCGAGACGGTGGCTTTGACGATGGGCCATCTCGGCGCGGTGCTGGTCACGCATGACCGCGTGCTGCGTGCGCAGCCGCTGCCGATCACGCCGGTCAGCGCGGTCGGCGCCGGCGACAGCTTTCTCGGCGTGCTGATTGCCAGGCTCGCGGCTGGCGCAGCCCTTGATGAGGCGTTCCGCTGGGCGGTGGCGGCAGGCGCCGCGGCTCTGCTACATACCGGGACCGCGCTGTGCGATCCCGCCGACGTCAGACGTCTTGCTGCAGAGGTGATCGTAGAGGTGGCGTGAGCGGAGCATCCCCCGCTGCCGCGTGATGGTTGAGCTTGTCCAGCGACAGCAACAATCCGCCGACCCGCTCCAGCGAGGAGATCCAGTCGGCGACGCGGCTGTAATTGTCGACCAGCCAGTTGAACGAGCCCTGCACCAGGGTGAACGCAGCCGCCGCCTGGGTCAGCTCACCCAGCGTCATCGCGCCGTTGAGAAATTTCGGCGCGCATAGCACCAGCCCGATGATCGGCGCCAGCAGTGAATTGAGATGCGAGACCGATGTGGTGCGCATCAGCTGCCAGCACAGGCGCAGCCATTGCTTGACCACATGCCGCAAGGCCTGCCACAGGCCGTCGATGACGCCGCGTTCCTGCTGCTTCGGCGTGACGCCTTCGCCGATATCGCGGAGCAGATGGGCCGCCGTGATCAGCTCGGCCTCGGCCTGATCCTTGGACTGGATGACGCGTGTCAGCGGCCAGCCGACCCAGATCATCGCGCTGGTGACCAGGCCGGAATAGACCGCGACGCTGATGACCAGATAGCCCGGTATCCAGAGCTCATGCCCCCACCAGGTGAACGTGATCGGGCCGCCGACCTGCCACAGCACCTGCACGAAGATGATCGCGGTCAGCAGCGAGGAGATCACGCCGAGGGCGAAATCGACCGGCGCATCGGTCGCGATCCTGACGTCCTCGGCGATGCGATATTCCGGAATTTTCTGCTCGCCATCCACCGCGGCCAGCCGCGCGTAGCGGTCGTTCTCGACCCAATAATTGATCACCTTCGTGGTCAGCCATTCACGCCAGTTGCGCTGCATGGTCATGCGGCCCCACACCGAGGTGACAGCAAGAACGACGCTCCCGACGCAGAGCGGAACCAGCAGATAGGCCGCTTCGCGCAGCCGCGCCGGATTGCGGCTCTCCAGCGCGTCGAAGAAATCCCTGTTCCAATAGTTGAAACGGAACTGCACATAGAGCTGCAGCACGACGATGATGACGAGGAAAGCGCACAGCAGCCACACGCGCCAAGCCCTCACTCCACACCAGAAGTGTCGGGCAGTGAGCCAGAAGCGCGACCATTCGAGATCGCCACGGTCTTCGCTGTCTTCAGCCATCATCCTGGCAAACGGCCCTATCGGATTGAACGCACACGCTACCCATCTTGCGCAGCATGGGTGCCTGCTTCTGGGCACAACACCACCCCATGCCGAGCAGGCACATTGCTACCCTGATCTCGTTGACAGGCCCTTTCTCCTCCCGGTCCCCTTGTTAGAGCCAATCATTGGTATCAGCTTGATCCTGCGCAAGGCACTCCTTGGATCTCCCGCCAAACTCGTTCTCAACAACGTTGCAGTGCGGGAGAAGCGGCGATGACGGCAATTGGCTCTGTCCCTGGTTACATCCGATGGTTCAAGGATCTCCGCATCGAGGATGTGCCCCTGGTCGGCGGCAAGACCGCCTCGCTCGGTGAGCTCTATTCGGCGCTGGCGCCGCAGGGTGTCCGGGTACCCAACGGCTTTGCCCTGACGGCGGCGGCCTATCGCGACGCCTTGCGCGCAACCGGCGCCGACGAGAGCTTGCGCGCGCTGCTCGAGGGTCTCGACAAGCGCCGCATCGCCGATCTCGCCAAGCGCGCGGCGAAGGCGCGCGCGATCGTCTATGAGGCAACCGACCGCGCCGATCTGCGCAAACAGGTCAGCGAGGCCTATCGCCAGCTCGAGCAGGAATATGGCCGAAGCACAGCCGTCGCGGTGCGCAGCTCGGCGACGGCCGAAGACCTGCCCAATGCGAGCTTCGCCGGCCAGCATGACAGTTTCCTCAACATCCGCGGGCCGCGCGATCTGTTCGAAACCTGCCGGCGCTGCTTCGCCTCGCTGTTCACCGATCGCGCGATCTCCTATCGCATCGACAACGGCTTCGATCATTTCAAGGTGGCGCTCTCGGTCGCCGTCATGAAAATGGTGCGCTCCGATCTCGCCGCGAGCGGCGTCATGTTCACGCTCGACACCGAAAGTGGCTTCCGCGACGTCACCTTCATCACCGGCGCCTATGGACTTGGTGAGAACGTGGTGCAGGGCGCGGTCGATCCGGACGAGTTCTACGTGCACAAGCCGACCTTCAACGCCGGCTTCCGCGCCGTGCTGTCGCGTCGGCTCGGCGCCAAGGAAAAGCGCATGGTCTACGCCAAGACCGCAAGCAAGAAGACCGGCGCGAAGGCGCATGGCGCGACCACGCGCAACGTCATTACCACTCCGGCCGAGCGCAATGCGTTCTGCATCACCGATGCGGACGTGCTCGAGCTCGCGCAAGCCGCCGTCGTCGTTGAAAATCACTATTCGCAGAAGGCGGGCCGGCCGACGCCGATGGATATCGAATGGGCGAAGGACGGCAGTGACGGCGCGCTCTACATCATCCAGGCCCGGCCCGAGACGGTGGCCTCGCGGCGTACGCCGGAGGCGCTGGAAACCTATGCGCTCAAACAGCCGGGCAAGGCGATCGCGACCGGACGCGCCGTTGGCGAGAAGATCGCCGCCGGCAAGATCCGCCTGATCAGGAGCGAGCGCGATCTGCGCGCCTTCCGTCCCGGCGAGGTGCTGGTCGCGACCTCGACCAGCCCGGACTGGGAGCCGGTGATGAAGACCGCGGCCGCAATCGTCACCGATCATGGCGGCCGCACCTGCCATGCCGCGATCATTGCCCGCGAGCTTGGGGTGCCCGCCGTCGTCGGTACCGAGACGTTCACCAAGACCGCAAAGACCGGCATGACCGTGACGGTCTGCTGCGCCGAGGGTGAGGTCGGCCACGTTTATGAGGGCGCCCTGCCCTTCGAGGTGAGCAAGATCGCCATCGACACGCTGCTTAAGCCGCGCACCGAGATCATGGTCAATCTCGGCAATCCCGAGGTTGCGTTCAGGACCGCGATGATGCCGAATGCGGGAGTCGGCCTGGCGCGGATGGAGTTCATCATCAGCCAGCACATCGGCATCCATCCGATGGCACTGGCCGCGCCTGAGAAGGTGAAGTCGGCAAAGGTGCGCAAGGCCATCCAGAATCTCACGGCGCGCTACAAGGCCCCGGCGGACTTCTTCGTCGAGCGCCTCTCGGAAGGCGTCGGCACCATCGCGGCGGCGTTCTTCCCTCATCCGGTGATCGTGCGGCTGTCCGACTTCAAGACCAACGAATATGCGAGCTTCAAGACCAACGAATATGCGAGCCTCGTCGCCGGCGATGATTTCGAGCCGAGGGAAGAGAACCCGATGCTCGGCTTCCGCGGCGCTGCGCGCTACGCGCATCCGGCCTATGCTGCTGGCTTCGCGCTCGAATGCGCGGCCTTGCGGCATGTGCGCGACGTCATGGGCCTCACCAATCTCAAGATCATGATTCCGTTCTGCCGCCGCGTCGAGGAGGCGCGCAAGGTGATCGAGACCATGGCGAGCCATGGGCTCACGCGCGGCGACAGCGGGCTCGAGATCTTCATGATGTGCGAGATCCCGAACAATGTGATCCTGATCGATCAGTTCGCCAAGCTGTTCGACGGCTTCTCGATCGGCTCCAACGACCTGACCCAGCTGACGCTCGGCGTCGACCGCGATTCCGACATCGTCGCCTTCGATTTCGACGAGCGCGATCCCGGCATGCTGAAGATGCTGACGCTGGCGGTCGAGGGCGCCAAGCGCAATCGCCGCCATGTCGGCATCTGCGGCGAGGCCCCCGCGAACTATCCGGAGATCGCGCGCTTCCTGACCGAGCTCGGCATCGACTCCATCAGCGTCAATCCGGCCAGCGTTGTGCGCACGATGGAGATCGTGCGCGAGGCGGAGCGTGAGCTGGCGGCGGGCGCGCCGAAGGCGCTGGCGAGCTGATTCACTATCAGTCGCGCGCACCCGCGACGTCATTGCATGCGCTGGTCGATGTAAGCCCGGCGCGATGCATTACGACGAATTAATTGCGCGGACAGGATGAATTAATTTGCCCGACAGGACCCGGTAATCCCGTCGTTGTACTTCGAGAGCGGGGCAGTTGAGCTTTCGCATTTCGGAGATACGAGGATGACAGATACCAATCAACCACCCCGCCGCAGGCCGTTGGCCAGGCGCCGGCTCGCTTTGCTCGGCTCGGTCGCCGTCATCGGCGCGGGCGTGATCCTGGCCGGCCCGCTGGCCGGACAAATGTCCACGAGCGCCTTCGCGGCAACGCCAACAGCGCAATCTGAGCAGGGACCGCGCGGCTTTGCCGACCTCGTCAGCAAGGTCAAGCCTGCGGTGATCTCGGTGCGTGTCCGCATCGACGGAGCGTCCGAGGCCAACATGCTCAGCCGCGATGGCGAAGATCCCGGCGTGCAGCCCTTCATGAATGGCTCGCCGTTCGAGAAATTCTTCCGGCAATATGGCGACAACGACGGCCCGCAGCCGCGCCAGCATCAAATGATCACCGGCCTCGGTTCGGGCTTCTTCATCTCTGCCGACGGTTACGCGGTCACCAACAATCACGTCGTCGATCACGCCAAGTCGGTCGAAGTCACCACCGATGACGGCCAGACCTATACCGCCAAGGTGATCGGCACCGATCCGAAGACCGACCTCGCGCTGATCAAGGTCGAGGGCAACCACACCTTCGCCCATGTCGATTTCGAGACTCAGATGCCGCGCATCGGCGATTGGGTCGTCGCGGTCGGCAACCCCTACGGCCTCGGTGGCACCGTCACCGCCGGCATCGTCTCGGCTGAGGGCCGCGACATCGGCAACGGCCCCTATGACGACTACATCCAGATCGACGCGCCCATCAACAAGGGTAACTCCGGCGGCCCGACCTTCGACGTCAACGGCAACGTGGTGGGCGTCAACACCGCGATCTACTCGCCCTCGGGTGGTTCGGTCGGCATCGGCTTCGACATTCCCGCCGCCACCGCGAAGCAGGTCATCGCGCAGCTCAAGGATCACGGCGCCGTCACGCGCGCCTGGCTTGGCGTGCAGGTGCAGCCGGTCACCGGCGGCATCGCCGAAAGCCTCGGCATGAAGAATTCCGCAGGTGCCCTGGTCGACGAGGCCAAGCCGGATACGCCGGCCGCACAGGCGGGCATTCAGGCCGGTGACGTGATCACCGCCGTCAACGGCAATGCGATCAAGGACTCGCGCTCACTGGCACGCGAAATCTCCGGCATGAGCCCCGGCAGCAGCGTCAAGCTCGACATCCTGCGCAAGGGCGAGGCGAAGACCATCAACGTGACCTTGGCGACGATGCCCGGCGAGCAGAAGCAGGCCAACGCCGGCGAGCATGACAACGGCGCGGTGCCCGGCGTGCCGCATCTCGGACTGTCGGTTGCGCCTGCGGATCAGGTCGCCGGCGCCGGCAGCAAGGGCGTCGTGATCACGGCCGTCGATCCCGACGGTCCCGGCGCCGAGCACGGGCTGAAATCCGGCGATGTCATCCTCGATGTCGGCGGCAAGAGCGTCGGCAGCGTCTCCGATCTGCGCAACGCATTGTCGGCGGCGAAATCCGATGGCAAGCACGACGTGCTGATCCGGGTCAAGACCGCCGACAACACCCACTTCGTCGCGGTGCCGATCGGCTGATCGGCCCGAGGTACACACACACTTGCGAGCCCGCCGTGGCGCTTCGTCGAGGCTGCGGCGGGCTTGGCGTTGGTCACCTCGCCTCTTCGAAGCCCGCGAGCACCGCGGTGAGGTTCTGGCCGAGGATATCTGAGAGATAGCCGCCCTCCTGCACGAACACGGTCGGCAGGCCAAGACGCGCGATCGCAGCACCGATGCGTTTGAAGCCCGCTGTGGTCACTGCAAGCCCCGCGAGGGGATCGTGCTCGGAGGCATCGAGCCCGAGCGCCACCACCAGCGCACCCGGCGCGAAGGCGCGGATGGTCTTTGCAGCCGTCTCCAGCGCGTTCATGTAGCCATCGTCGCCGGTCTTCATCGGCAGCGGAATGTTGAGATTGGCGCCGAGACCTGCGCCCGCGCCGCGCTCATGCGCATAGCCCCACACGAACGGATAGTAGGAGACCGGATCGGCGTGGATCGACACCGTCAGCACGTCGCCCCGCTCGTAGAAGATGCCCTGCGTGCCATTGCCGTGATGCACGTCGACATCGAGGATCGCGACGCGCTCATGCGTGAGGCGGAGATGCGCGGCCGCAATGGCGCTGTTGTTCATGAAGCAGAAGCCGGAGGCAATGTCGCGATAGGCGTGATGACCGGGAGGACGGCACAGCGCATAGGTCGCATCCTCGCCGTCCATCACCAGCTGCGCCGCGGTGGTCGCGATATCGGTCGCGGCGCAGGCACCGGCCCAGGTGCCGGGGCCGATCGGCGCCGACGTATCCGTCGTGTGCCAGCCGAGCCGGCCGACGATATGCGTCGGATAGGTGCCGGCGTTGCGCACCGGATGGATGTTCGGGATCATCTCGGACCCGGAATCGCCGAGCGCGGCCCAGGCCTCCCAGGCCTCGGCGAGGAAGCTGAGATATTCGGGACTGTGGACACGCGCCCGGGGGCCCTGGCCGAAATTGATCGGCGCCACCACGCGGTGATTGCCGGCCTTCAGGCCCGCCAGCAGACGGTCCGCACGTTCGGGCTGTTCGGTGGTGCGCTTGACCACGCCACGCACGAGATAGAACTGCGGATCGTGGCTGCGATGCAGCTCGCTGTAGACGGCCTTCACGTGATGCTGCTCCGGTTCGAGGACAGCCGAATTGTGCATGAGCGAACCGACAGCACAAGCGCAGACCGCTCAATCCTCTGCCGCAGCCGGTGCGGGGACTTCCACCCGGCGGAACAGCCGCCTCATCCTCCGCTGCATCCGACTAACTCCTATGCGCCGGCTGTCGACAGTTTGAGCTTGCCCGTCCGGCCCCGCTGAACGAAAGTTCGCCCAAACCGCGGAAGGACCAGCCAGATGATGACCACGCATGTGAAGCCCGACACTCTGACGGATGCGAACAAGCAGGCGCGGGCCGATCTCGCCGCCGCCTACCGGCTGATTCACCGGCTCGGCATGGACGACAGCATCTACACCCACATCTCGGTACGGCTGCCCGGCACCCATGATCGCTTCCTGATCAATCCCTATGGCATGCGCTTCGAGGAGGTGACGGCGTCGAACCTCGTCACGGTCGACATCGAGGGCAACGTGACCGACGATCCGCTCGGGCTCGGCATCAACCCGGCCGGCTTCACCATTCACAGCGCCATCCACATGGCGCGGCCGGATGTGGCCTGCGTGCTGCACACGCATACGGTCGCGGGCGTCGCCGTCTCCTCGCTGAAGTGCGGGCTATTGCCGCTCAATCAATGGTCGCTGCAGTTCGCCGGCCGCGTCGCCTATCACGACTTCGAAGGCATCGCGCTCGACCTCGACGAGCGGTCGCGGCTGATCAAGGACCTCGGCGACAAGAACGTGCTGGTGCTGCGCAACCACGGCCTGTTGACCTGCGGCCGCTCGGTCGCGGAAGCCTTCAAGCTGATGCACAACCTCGAGCGCTCCTGCAAGGCGCAGCTCGCGATCCAGGCGTCAGGCGCCGAGATCAACACCGTCTCCGACAACATCGCCCGCCACACTGCCGAGCAATACGCGAAATTCTCTGACCGGATCGAAACCGAAGGCCGCCCCGACAGCGAGTGGGCCGCCTTCAAGCGCATGCTGGACAAGTCCGATCCGGATTATGCGAACTAGCGTACGTTATGCAGCAAGATTTCGCCGCAGCTCACAGGGAGAGCTTACTGCGCACCGCTTGCGGTAAGGCTATCGCATATAAACGAAAATGCTGTGGGCCGTCTTACCTGCGGCCATCCTTCGAGACGCCCGCCTCCGGCGGGCTCCTCAGGATGAGGGCCTGTGTCGCGGAGAAAGAGTAAGACCCTCATGGTGAGGGCGCGGCAAAGCCGCGCGTCTCGAACCATGAGGCCCCAATGTCATTCGTCGTACGCGATCACTCTGCCGCAAGCGGGAAGGGGTAAAAGCGCTCCACCACTACGTGAGAGGGAGCGCACGGCGGCAGCGCTCAGATCACGTGCAGGCGGCGTAGCTTCTGCACCTCTTCGACCACCTCTTCCAGGCCGCCCTTGTCATAGACCATCATCAGCCGCTCCGGGCTGAGATAGGACAGGACGACGTTGCGGAAGAAGTTGTTGTAGCGCGACACGTCCGAGGCATCGTAGCCGAACTGCGGCGCGATCTGCTGCAGGATGACCTGCACCTGCGTCACGGCAGGAATCGAGTTGACGAAATCAGCATCCGACAGATTGTGGATCTGATACTCGACCAGCACGTTGCCTTGTCCGGCGGCGGGCAGGTTGACGCCGGCACCGAGCGCTGCGAGCGGCGGCAGGCGCAGATGGCCGCTGCCGTCGACCACCAGATAGCCCTTCGCCACCGGATCGATCTGCGCGATGATGGCGGCCGCGCGCAGCCAGTTCACCACCTTGAACTCGTTGCCGAGCGTCGGCGCCGAATGGGCCGAGGCCTGCGTGATCACGAACAGCGGCGGCAGGCCCCGCGCCATGGTCTCGGCGATGCTGATGATGTGATGGCCGCCGGTGCGTGAATCGCCCGCTGCGCCATAATTGTCAGTGGTGCCGGCGCCACCGAAATTGAGCTCGGCGAATTCGGTGCCGTCACCGTTCCACTGGAACACCATCATCTTCGCCCAGTCGTGCCAGATCGGCGCGGCCAGGACCACGTCCTGATTGATCCTGACGTCACCATGCCGCTGCGCGCCGCGGGTCACGGGCAGACGATGCTCGCCGAGGCTGCCATATTCGCCGCGATAGATGTCGGCGAAATTGATCGAGCTCTGGTCGTTGAAGGATTCATGCACGGCCAATCCGCCGGGATAGGAATGGTGGCCGCCGAAATTGCTGCCGGGCGTGGCGCCGAAGGTCAGCGGCAGGTTCGGGCAGGAGCTGCCGTCATGCACGACCGGCGGGAAGATGCCGGCCTTCAGACCGCCGGTGATCGATGCGGCATCAGCGGGGTTGACCAGGTTCTGTGCGATCAGGGCGTTGATGATCTGGGTTTTGACGGCGTCATTCACATTGGCGCGGTGACGGATGCAGGTGTTCGGATTCAGGAAGGAATCGAGCGTCTGGCTGCGCAGCTGCGCGTCCTCGATCTGCTCGGCGTTCTCCTTCAACAGATCGATCGCAGAGCGGACCAGCGGCGAGCCGGCGCCGATCTGTTGCGCGCGCGTATTACCCGCGCCGACCTGGGTCTGGTCGGCCGCGTCGGCCGATACCGCCGTCAGCATGACGGCGCAAAAGATCATTGCTCCCTGACGAATCATGGCAGCTCCATTGAAGATTTTTGATGAATTGAAGAGGCAAACGAATGCGTTGCGGGCAGCAGCGCCGCCCGCGCGGCAGGCGAACGTTAGCGGCCTTTAATGTCCGCGGCGTGAAGCTTCGGTGTCAGTTGGATCGCGCCATGCGGACCTAGTATCGCGCTGGCTCGATCGGGAGTGACGGCCGGGTCGTTCAAAACGACCGCCGCTCCTGTCCCCGCGCCCCGCCTTCCGCGCAGGTTCATCGGCGGTTTCGGGCGACGATCGATACAAAATCGGCATCGATCGATACAGGCTTCGGCTTGGACCCACTGGCTCCGTCTGTCTAGACATTCCACAGAGGAAAAATTCAGGGAGGTCTTGCGCATGAGCGCAATTGTGTCCGTGGCCGAGGCGCGACGATCGCGGGTCAGGCTTTTCATCGTGACCATGTTGTTCCTGGTCACGACCGTCAATTACGCCGACCGCGCGACGCTCTCGATCGCGGCTCCGGCTCTCTCCAAGGAACTCGGCCTGGATCCGATCGCGATGGGCTACGTGCTCTCGGCGTTCGGCTGGTCCTATGTGATCGCGCAGGTGCCCGGCGGCTGGCTGCTCGACCGTTTCGGCTCGCGCTGGGTCTATGCGGTGAGCATCCTGACCTGGTCGCTGTTCACGATGATGCAGGGCTGGATCGGTTTCGTCACCGGCGGCGTCGCCGTTGCGACGCTGTTTGCGCTGCGCTTCCTGGTTGGTTTCGCCGAGGCGCCGTCCTTCCCGGCCAATGCGCGGATCGTCGCAGCCTGGTTTCCCAGCAACGAGCGCGGCACGGCATCCGCCTTCTTCAACTCCGGCCAGTATTTCGCCACCGTGATCTTCGCCCCGCTGATGGGCTGGATCGCGCATGAGTTCGGCTGGCGCCATGTGTTCACGGTCATGGGCGCGCTCGGGCTGGTCATGGGCGCGATCTGGATCAAGACCATGTACGGCCCGAAGGAGCACCCGGCGATCAACGAGGCCGAGCTCGACTATATCCGCCAGGGCGGCGCGCTGGTCGATCTCGACGGCGTGCAGGAGACCAAGGCGGCATCGAGCGGTCCCGGCTGGTCGCATATCCGTCAGCTGCTGTCGAACCGGATGATGCTCGGCGTCTATATCGGCCAGTATTGCATCAACACCCTGACCTATTTCTTTCTGACCTGGTTTCCGATCTACCTGGTCCAACAGCGCGGGCTGACGATCCTGAAGGCGGGCTTCGTTGCCACCCTGCCCGCGCTGTGCGGCTTCATCGGCGGCGTGCTCGGCGGCTTCATCTCCGATGCCATCCTGCGCAAGACCGGCTCGCTCACGCTGGCCCGCAAGATCCCGATCGTCGGCGGCATGCTGCTGTCGATGGCGATTATCGGCTGCAACTATGTCGACGGCGAGGCCCTGGTGGTCGGCCTGATGGCAGTCGCCTTCTTCGGCAAGGGCATCGGCGCGCTCGGCTGGGCGGTCGTGTCCGACACCTCGCCGAAAGAGGCCGGCGGCGTCTCCGGCGGCCTGTTCAACACCTTCGGCAACCTCTCGAGCATCACCACCCCGATCGTGATCGGCTATATCCTGGCCGCCACCGGCTCCTTCAACGGCGCCCTGGTGTTCGTCGGCCTCAACGCGCTGGTCGCGGCGGTGTCGTACCTCTTCATCGTCGGCCGTATCGAACGGGTGCAATTGCGAGCCTCCTGAGCACCACGCGTGGTGCCTCACCTTGACGGCGGCTTCGGCCGCCGTTTTTTTTCGGCTCGTCGTGTCGATGATCTCGCCGCGATCACGGTCCGCTCCCCTCCCCCGCAGGGGGGAGGGGAGTCTCCGCCGTCGCGGTCGAATTTCGGAAAAAAATAATTTACTTGCGCTTTTTCCGAAATCATGATTGTATCCGCTTATCCCGCCTCACCGCAGAGGGGCGTTGCGCGCGATCGTCACGACACGCGAGGGGGGACGCGATGGCCGCTGTCATGCCGCAGCGCGTCTTGCGACGCGTGGACGAACGGCAGGCGCGGACGTGAAATCGCAGCGTCCTGACACCCCGACGCTGGTGTCCTCGCGCTGATGCGTCAGCATCATGCGCGACATGGTGGCCAAAAAGCCCGGCGCACCAGGGAGACTGCGTATAAGCGTGAAG